>CAWCOI010000001.1:0-13582 GCA_963797125.1 uncultured Thermoleophilia bacterium
GAGCCGATCCGGAGGCCCGTGATGGCTCGGGATCGGAGGAGTCCGAGCTGCGCGCAGCGCGCAATTCCGGGTTCTTCCCGTCCAGCCACCCCCATGTCGTGACTCCGTCGTCGACACGGCGGACTGCCTGTCAGCCTCCGCAGAATCCAGGCAAAACGGCATGACCGCTAGCATCCGGGCCTGATTCCCATGGACCAGAGCCGCATCCGCAACTTTTCGATCATCGCCCACATCGACCATGGCAAGTCGACGCTCGCCGACCGGATCCTCGCAGCTGACGGACACCGTCGCCGACCGCGAATGCGCGCGCAGCTGCTCGACTCGATGGACCTCGAGCGCGAGCGTGGGATCACGATCAAAGCCCAGGCGGTGCGCGTCGCCTGGAAGGGCCATCAGTTGAACCTGATCGAACACCCGGTCACGTCGACTTCACCTACGAGGTCTCGCGCTCGCTGCAGGCGTGCGAAGGGGCTGTTCTCGTCGTCGATGCGGCGCAGGGGATCGAGGCGCAGACGCTCGCGAATGCCTACCTCGCGATCGAGAACGAGCTCGAGATCGTGCCGGTCGTGAACAAGATCGACCTTCCGTCGGCCGATCCCGACGGCGCTGCGCGCGAGGTGACGCAGCTCCTCGGCGGCGATCCGGCTGATGTGGTGCGGATCTCGGCGAAGACCGGCATCAACGTCGACCAGGTGCTCGACGCGATCGTCGAGCGGATCGCGCCGCCCGAGGGCGATCCCGGCGCGCCGGCGCGTGCCCTCATCTTCGATTCGTCCTACGACCAGTACCGCGGCGTGATCGCGTTCATCCGCGTCGTCGACGGACGCTTCGAGACGGGACGGCGCTGCGCGCGATGGCGCTCGGCACCCAGTTCGATGCCGAGGAGCTCGGGTTCATGTCGCCGTCCCGCGTGCCGGTGAAGGAGCTGGTCGGCCGGTGAGGTGGGCTACGTGATCACGGGCCTCAAGGACGTCTCGGCGCTACGCGTCGGCGACACGCTCACGACCCGCAAGGGGGAGGCTGCCGGCGAGCCGCTGCCGGGGTACAAGGACGTCAAGCCGATGGTGTTCGCCGGCCTGTTCCCGAGCGACTCCGACGAGTACCCCGAGCTGCGGGACGCGCTCGAGCGGCTGAAGCTCAACGACGCAGCGTTGTTCTACGAGCCCGAGACATCGCGCGCGCTCGGCTTCGGCTTTCGCTGCGGGTTCCTCGGTCTGCTCCACATGGAGATCGTGCGCGAGCGGCTCGAGCGCGAGTTCGATCTCGATCTGATCGTCACCGCCCCGAACGTGGCGTATCGCGTGCTCGAGCGCAACGGCGAGTGGCGGGAGGTGCACAACCCGTCCGAGATGCCCGCCGAGCTGGAGGAGGTCGAGGAGCCCTACATCCGGGCGTCGATCATCGTCCCCAAGGAGTACGTCGGCTCGGTGATGGAGCTGAACAACGAGCGCCGCGGGAGCTTCGACCAGCTGGAGTACCTCTCGCCGGAGCGCGTCCACCTGACATATGACCTGCCGCTGGCCGAGATCGTGCTCGACTACTACGACCAGCTCAAGTCACGCACGCGCGGCTACGCGAGCTTCGACTACGACCTCTCGGGCTTTCAGCCCGGCAAGCTGGTGCGGGTCGACGTGCTGGTCGGCGGCGAGCCCGTCGACGCACTCTCGCTCATCATCCATCGTGAGTTCGCGTACGACCGCGGCAGACTGCTCGTCGAGAAGCTGCGCGAGGAGATTCCGCGGCAGATGTTCGACGTCCCGATCCAGGCGGCGATCGGATCGCGTGTGATCGCCCGCGAGACGGTCAAGGCCCGCCGCAAGGACGTGCTCGCGAAGTGCTACGGCGGCGACATCTCGCGGAAGCGCAAGCTGCTCGAGAAGCAGAAGAAGGGCAAGAAGCGGATGAAGCAGGTCGGAGGGGTGGAGGTACCGCAGGAGGCGTTCCTGGCGGTGCTGAACCTCGACGCGGACAAGAAGAAGTAGCTCTTGGCGGCCGGCGTGGAGCCGCTCGTCGGATCACGGACGGCACGGAAGAACGTCCAGCACCTGTACGTCCACCTGCCGTTCTGCTCCCACCGCTGCGGCTATTGCGACTTCGTCACGGTCGTCGGCCGTGGGGAGCAGCACGGCGCCTACGTCGACGCGCTGCTCGTCGAGCTCGATCGTCGAGCGCGGGGTGCTCGCGGATGACGTCGACACCGTCTTCATCGGCGGCGGGACGCCGTCGTTCACCGATGCCGACGCTTTGCGGCGGATGCTCGCAGCGCTACCGGCCGCGCGGCGGAGATCACCGTCGAGGCGAACCCGGAAACGGTGACGCGCGAGCTGGCGTCGATCTTGCGCGAGGGGGGCGTGACGCGCGTCTCGCTCGGGGCGCAGTCGTTCACCCATCGCCTGCTCGACGTGCTCGAGCGCGTTGCCACACCGGACGACGTCCGGCGCGCCTTTCACACTCTACGTGATGTCTCGTTCGACAACGTATCTCTCGATCTCATCTACGGGATCCCGGGCCAGGAGCCCGCCGATCTCGACCGTGATCTTGCGGAGGCTCTGGCGCTCGCGCCCGATCACCTCTCCCTGTACGAGCTCGAGGCGAAGCCCGGCACCCGCTTCACCCACGCCTGGGGTGTCGAGCTCGAACGCCAGTCGGAGGCGATGGAGGGGTACTTCGAGCGCGTCGTCGAGACGCTGACCGGGGCCGGCTACCGCTGGTACGAGACGGCCAACTTCTGTCTCGTCGGCGAGCGGGCCGGCGGCCGAGACCTTCGCTCTCGACACAATCTAGGCACCTGGCACGGGCGCGACTACCTCGGCGTCGGGATCGGGGCGGTCTCGACCCTGGGCAGGCAGCGTCGCCGGAATGCCGCTTCGATCGGGCGGTACATCGAGGCGCTGACGCAGTCTGCCGGTGGCGACGGGACGATCGTCGGCGTGGTGGATCCTCCGCGCGAGATCGAGCCACTCGAGGCGCGGACAAAGGCCCAGGAACGGGTGATGCTCGGACTGCGGCTCGACGAGCCGCTGCCGCTCGCCGGTCTCGAGGACGTTCTCGACCGGGCAGCGCTCGACCGGATGACAGCAGGCGGTCTCGCGATCGCCGGGGTAGATGCCGCCGGTGGGGAGACACTGACGCTGACCGCACGCGGGCGGTTCCTCGGCGATGCGGTCACGGCGGAGCTGCTCGCTGACCGGGGACGCGGGTGGGACTCTACGCGGCGGCTGTGTACGCTCGATGATGGATCCTTCGCCACCGTTCGTCCTGGCAGTCGTGCCGCCAACCGGCCTCGTGGCCGACGCGTTCGTGCTCGAGCCACTCGGCCCGCGCCACAACGAGACGGACTACGCGGCTGGACGTCGTCGATCGCCCACACCCAGGCGGCGCCCGGCTTCCGTGGGGCCGTGGCCGCACGAGATGACGCTCGCCGAGGATAGCGCGGATCTTGAGATGCACGAGCGCGACTTCCGTCGCGCGCAGGGTTCACGTACACCGTCCTCGACCGGCTGGCGGTGACGAGATCGGCTGCCTGTACATCTACCCTCTGCGCTCGGCCAACAACGGCGGGCGAAGCATGCCGGTGCGGCATCCGTCCTCTCCTGGGTACGGGCTGACCGCGCGGACTGGATGCCCCTCTCTGGCAGTCGGTCAGCGCCTGGCTCGAAACGGATTGGCCATTCGAGACAAGTCGCGTCCGCCCTCGCGACTGACGCTCGCCGTCAGCGCGGCGGCGCCGACGGTCGGCGTGACCGCTCCCCGGTACGATCGGTAGACCATGGAACAGCTGTCCTCCCGCAGGCGAGAGATCCTGCGGCGGGTGGTCGAAGAGCACGTCGCGACCGGCCAGCCCGTCGGATCGAAGTCGCTCGTCGAGCGGGCGGGCATGGACGTGTCCTCGTCGACCGTGCGGAGCGAGCTGGCAGAGCTCGAGACGCTCGGACTGCTGACGCATCCACACACGTCCGCCGGGCGCGTGCCGACCGAGCACGGCTATCGCGTCTACGCCGAGCAACTCGTCGACGCGATCGACGGCCGGCCCGACCCGGTCGCCTTCGACGTCGCCACGGTGCGGAGCGAGCTCGAGCAGTCGCTCCGCTCGACGACGGAAGCGCTGTCTCAGGCGACCCGCCTCCTCGCTCTCGTCTCGGCGCCGGCGCTCGGGGCCGCGTCCGTACGCCACGTCGACGTCCTCCAGCTGCAACCGCGGGCCGTGATCGTCGTCGTGATCACCTCGACCGGGGGAGTGACGAAGCGCGTGCTCGAGCTCGAGCAGCCGGTCGATCCAGGTCTCGTCGACTGGGCGCGCACCTACCTCGAGGAGCAGGCCGTCGGCCAGCGGCTCGGATCGGCGACGCTCCGCCGGCGCCTCGAGGACCCGCTGCTGCCGCCGAGCGAGCGCGCATTTCTCGGACGCCTGCGGACGGCATTCGTCGACGCCGTCGCAGACGACGGGCCACAGCTCTTCGTCGGCGGTGCCGCCGGACTGCTCGGCGATGCCCGTGGCGCCGAGCTCGAAGCCTGCCAGCACCTGCTCGACGTGCTCGAGCGCCGCGCAGCTGTGCTGGAGCTCCTCTCGGACGCGCTCGATCCACGTCGGACCGTCGTCCGAGTGGGGCCGGAGGTGGACGGTGGGCAGCTGCACGACGTCTCCTACGTCGGTGCCACCTACGGGATCGCGAGCCGATCGCTCGGGTCGGTGGCGCTTCTCGGCCCGCTGCGCATGGACTACGACAAGGCGATTCGCGCAGTTCGCGCCGCCGCGTTCGAGCTCTCGCGGCTCGTCGAAGACGTGTACGAAGAAGACTGAGCCGCGCAGTCGCGACCGCCGGTGCCGGTACCCTCGACTACCTGATGGCGACGGCCGAACGCGACTACT
Source organism: uncultured Thermoleophilia bacterium (assembly GCA_963797125.1). Classification (GTDB taxonomy): domain Bacteria; phylum Actinomycetota; class Thermoleophilia; order Gaiellales; family Gaiellaceae; genus Gaiella. Next base: position 4,871 of record CAWCOI010000001.1, read on the forward strand.
ACGAGATTCTCGGGGTCGACCGCGGCGCCGACGACGGAGCCATCAAGCGGGCCTTCCGCAAGCTCGCCCGCGAGCTCCATCCCGACGTCTCGCAGGAGCCCGATGCCGAGGAGCGCTTCCGCGAGGCGGCGGAGGCGTACGAGGTGCTGTCCGACCCCGAGCGTCGTGCAACGTACGACCGCTTCGGCCGCGAGGGCCTGCGCGGGGGTGGCTTCGCGCCGGCCGACTTCGACCTCGGCAACCTCTCCGATATCTTCGGCGCCTTTTTCGGCGAGTCGCTCTTCGGCCAGCAGGCCCGTCGCGGCGGACCGACGCGTGGCGGCGATGTCGTCGCGAGCGCCGAGATCGGCCTGGCGGAGGCATACACCGGGATCTCGGTCAGCGTGCCCACCCGGGTTGCTCAGACCTGCGAGACGTGTGGCGGCGACGGTGCCGCTCCGGGCACAACGCCCGTCACCTGTGACGTGTGCGGAGGTGCAGGGCGGGTGCAGCAGGTCTCGCAGAGCGTCTTCGGGCAGTTCGTGCGCACGGGCTCGTGCCCGCGCTGCGACGGCCTCGGACGCGTGGTCGAGTCGCCGTGCGCGACCTGCGACGGCATCGGCCGCGCGTTGCACGACCGCTCGATCGACATCGATATTCCCGCCGGTATCGCCGACGGCCAGCGCATCAGGGTTCGCGGCGAGGGTCATGCAGGCGAGCTCGCAGGCCCGCCGGAGACCTCTTCGTGCAGATCGGCGTCGTCGCCGCAGCCGGGCATCGAGCGCGACGGCGACGACCTCCACACCGCTCGTCGACCTGACGATGACGCAATCGGCGCTCGGCACCACGCTGTCGGTCCCGGCCCGGCGGGCGAGATCGAGGTCGAGATCCCGGCCGGAACCCAGCCGGGCGAGGTCCATGTGCTGCGCGGCCAGGGGATGCCGTCGCTCGAGGGCCGGCGGCGCGGCAACTTCCACGTGCACTCCCGCGTCCACGTCCCGCGCCGAACTCGACGACGCGCAGCGCGCGCTCGTCGAGCAGCTCGAGCAGGAACTCGGCGAGGAGCCGTACCGGCGACGACGGCGAGGGCGACGGCGGGCTCTTCGGGCGCATCAAGAACGCCTTCCGCTGACGATGGTCGAGGTGCCGCGCGAGCGGCGAACGGCGCTGCTCGTCGAGGTGCCCGTCGCGAGCCGGTCGACGACTTCCGGCGGCGCCACCTCGCTCGCCTCGGTGGCACGGGGCCTGCCGGCTCACATCACCGTGCTCTTCCCGTTCGCCGCCGCGGCGGCGATCGACGCGCGATCTCCGTCGGCAGGTCGAGAGAGCATTTCACGCCTTCGCGGCGTTCGCTGCCGAGCTCGACGCGGGTCGGGCGGTTCGACGCGCACGTCTGGCTCGCACCCGGGCCTCACGAGCGGTTCGTCACGCTGCTCGCGGGAACGCACGCCCGGTTCCCCGGGTTCCCGCCTTACGGGGACGCGATCGCGAGCCGGTGCCGCACCTGACGATCGCCGAGATCGGCCCGGGCGAAAGCGCGGAGCGCCGCCGAGCAGGCGCAGGAGAGCTCGAGGCCAGCCTCCCGTTCGCCTTCACCGTCGACCGCGTCGGCCTCTTCGAGGAGCTCCCCGACGGCACCTGGCGACGAGTCCGACAGCTTCGAGCTCGGATGACGGGACGTTCGTCCGTGTCTCCGCCGGCGTCCCCTCGCGCTGGCGGAGGAGGCTGCGCGCGGCCGCGATCGAGCTGGCGCCCGGCGGCTTCGAGGAATCGGAGACCGAGGAGACGCTGACGTGCTCGGGCTCTACGTCGAGGAGAGCGCGGTCGAGGCGCATTCGTCGCCGCGTTCGCCGACGTCGAGGTCACGCCGGTCGAGCCCGGCTGGGAGGACGCCTGGCGGGCGTTCCACCGACCGGCACGGGTGGGAGGGCTCTGGATCGGGCCGCCGTGGGAGCGGCCCGACGCCGGCGAGCCCGCCGTCGTGATCGACCCGGGCCGTGCCTTCGGCACCGGCGCGCATCCGACGACGCGGCTCTGTATCGAGCTGCTCGCCGGCTCCGAGCGCGGCTCGCTGCTCGACGTCGGGTGTGGCTCGGGCGTGCTGTCGGTCGCGGCCGCCCGGCTCGGATTCGGTCCGATCAGGCCGTCGACAACGATCCGATCGCGGTCGAGACGACGATCGCGAACGCCGCCGTCAACGGGGTCGTGCTGGAGGCGACAGTGCTCGACGGCGAGTCCGACGCGCTTCCGAGCGCAGACGTGGCCGTCGCGAACGTGTTGCTCAAGCCGGTGGAGAAGATCCTCGTGCGGCTCGACACGCGCTTCGCGATCACGTCCGGCTACCTGACCGGCGACAGCCGGCGGCGCCAGGGTGGCGGCATCTCGAGCGCGTCGAGCTCGACGGCTGGGCCGCTGATCGGTTCGAGCGGAGCGCGTAGGTCGCCGACGGTCGGAGGCCGACGACCGGCTGCAGCCGGGCGTCCCGGCAAGAGGATCTATCTGTCGTACCGCTTCCTGGCTCGCCGTCTCGTCTACGCGTCCGGAATCGGCACCACAGGATCGCCAACCCGAACCATGCCGCTCCCGAGAATGTCCGCCCGCAACCCGCCCCGATGCACGAGCCCGCGGAGGATCCCGGGGGGCGCGAGTCGTTGGAGGTGGGAGCACGGCTCGGCCAGGCGGCGGCCGGCGCACTCGACGTCTCCGATCAGGAAGCGGCGGCCGACGAGTGCATTCAACCCGACGCCGCGGGTGACGACGTTGCGGCGCGCCTCTTCCCACGAGACCTCGATCCCGTCGGCCTCGAGCGCTTCGAGCGCCTCCGCCTCGATCAGCGTCAGCTCGTAGCCGCGGCCTGTCCCCGAGAACGTGCCCTGGCCGCTGAGTAGCCGTCTCCCTCGAGCCGGTGTCCCGCGACCGCCCGAGCTACTCAGACACGTCCGAGCGGGCCTTCGGCCGCCGCAGCGACCAGGAGCCCGGCGACGAGACCGCCCGCCTCGGCAGCCTCGCCGTAGGGCATCGAAACGGTCGAGACCGAGCTGGAACGGCGCGATCACGAACACCCTCGATCAGGCCGCCTCCGCGATCGAGCAGATCGGCGGGATCCAGCAACGGGCCGGAGGGAACGCCGAACATGAGGACGGCGTCGCGCTGCCTTCTGACGCCGCTCGGCAGCGGCGACCCGGTATCCCGGCCACGAGAACGATGCCGGATCGTCAATCGGTACGAGCCCGAGATTACGGCCCGCGAGCCACTGGCGCCAGAAGACATCCGGATCACCGTCCGGCGTCGGAAGGTCGCCGAGCTCGAGGTCGAGCGCAACGGCGAGGCAACGGGCGAACCCGGGCTCGGAACCGATCATCGAGGCAACGTAAACTCCGGCGCCGCTCTGCCGTTCGCCCACGGCGACCGCGAGCGTTACGATCCCCCATCGTGGCCACGTTCACGACGCGGTTCCTCGGGTGCAAGGTGTCGTTCGCCGACGAGCAGGCGATCCGCGAGCGCCTGCTCGCAGACGGGCATAGCGAGACGTCAGGCGTCGGAGACGTCGCCGTGATCAACACGTGCTGTGTCACCAACGAGGCCGTCGCAAAGTCCCGCCAGGCCGCCGCCCAAGCCGCGCGGACGACGCGCAGTCTCGTGACGGGGTGCGCCGCCAACCTCTCCGAGGCCTTCGCCGGCCTGCCCGACAACGTTCGCGTCATCGCCCGGCGCAGCGAGGAGCTCGCCGACGCCGTCGCGACGACGTCGGCGCGATCGGCTGCGTCCAGGCCGATCACCGGCTCGACCGCGTGCGCGCGTTCGTCAGGATCCAGGACGGCTGCTCGTTCTCGTGCTCGTTCTGCGTGATTCCGCTCGTCCGCGGCGCGACGCGGAGCCGGTCGGCCAACGCCGTGCTCGACGAGATCCGGCGGCGAGCGGGCCAGGGCCACCACGAGGTCGTGCTCACCGGCGTCAACCTCGGCTGCTTCCGCGATCGCGCCGCCAGGAATGTCCTTGCCGGGGCTCGTCCGCGCCGCGGGCGCAATCGAGGGCCTCGAACGCCTCCGCCTCTCGTCGATCGAGATCAACCACGTCACCGCAGACCTGATCGGGGCGATCCGCGAGACTCCGATCGCCTCGCGCCATCTCCACGTCCCGCTGCAGTCGGGCGACGATGACGTCCTCCGTGCGATGGGGCGCAGGTACACCGTAGGGCAGTACCGGGCGAAGCTCGAACGGCTCGAGGACTTCAACCTCACGACCGACGTCATCGTCGGCTTTCCGACCGAGGACGAGCGGGCATTCGGGAATACGATGAGTGCCGTGGAGGCAGCAGGGCTCACGAAGGTGCACGTCTTCCCGTACTCGCCGCGGCCCGGTACGCGGACGGCGGGTGACGATCCCGTTCCCCAGAGCGTGAAGAAGCACCGCAGCGCACGCCTGCGGGCCGCCTCGGACGCGGCGTGCCGCGAGCGGTGGTCGAGTCGCGTCGGAAGCGAGGACGTCGTCCTCGTCGACCGGCGGGGACTCGGCTATGCCGACGACTACACGCCGTGGCTCGTCGACGCGCCGATCGGAGAGATGGTCCGCGCGCGCGCAGTGGGCGCAGGAAACGAGGGGGTGCTGGCCGTTGTCGCAGCCTGACTGCCTCTTCTGCCGTCTCGTCGCGGACGGAGACCACGTCCACGCCACGCAGGGCTTCGTCGCGATTCGTGACATCGCCCCTATGGCGGAGACGCATCTGCTCGTCCTGCCCGAGCGGCACGTCGACACGTTCCGCGACATCGATGCCTTCACCGACGAAGAGGCAGGACGGATGCTCCGGTTCGTGGCCGAGGTCGCCGCGGCCGAGGGGCTCGAGGACTACCGCGTGATCGTCAACGTCGGTCCGGGCGCTGGGCAGACCGTCTTCCATCTCCACTGGCATGTCCTTGCCGGAAGCGCCTTACCGGGGTTCCACTGAAGCCGTTGGAGCCGCTGCGCCCGAATTGCGGCAAACTGTGCCCGTGGAACTCATCGCGACAATCGAAAGCGAGCTCAAGCAGGCGCGACTCGCGCGTGAGGACGACCGTCGCGATGCGCTGACACTGATCCTCTCGAGCCTGCGCTCGGCCGAGAAGGAGCTCCAGCGGCCGCTCTCCGAGGACGAGGAGCTGCAGGTCCTCCAGCGCGAGCGCAAGAAGCGCGTCGAGGCGTTCGAGGCCTTCGAGGCTGCCGGCCGCGAGGAGCAGGCCGACAAGGAGGACTTCGAGCTGGAGGTGCTGGAGGAGTTCATGCCGGAGCCGCTCTCCGATGACGAGCTCGACGAGATCGTCGACGACGTGATCGCCGAGGTCGGCGCCACGTCGTTGCGGGATATCGGCCGCGTCATGGCCGATGTGATGCCGCGCGTCTCGGGCAAGGCCGACGGCTCTGCCGTCAGCCAGATCGTGCGCGAGAAGCTGGCCTGAGGACGGTTACACCTGTCCGACTGGACTGACCCCGTGTGGCGAGCGGGAGCCGACGCCTGGATAGGCGAGCAGCTGCAACGGCTCGGCCGGGCCCCCACGGAGCTCTTGAACAGATCCACGACCGCCCCTGGTCGACGGTGATCCGGGTTCCCACGGCCGACGGAAACGTCTTCTTCAAGGCTGTCTCTCCACCGCTCCGTCACGAGGCCGCGCTTACCGAGCTCCTCGGTTCGCGCCGACCCGACTGCGTCCCCCCGCCGCTCGCGGTCGACCGCGACCGGGGGTGGATGCTGATGGAGGACGGCGGGCAGAAGCTCAGCGGGCTTGTCGAAGCCGACCGCGATCTCAGCCGCTGGCGCGATGTCCTGCCGCTCTACGCGAGCGTCCAGATCGACCTCGTGGACGACGTGGCCGAGATGCTGGCGCTCGGCGTCCCCGACTTCAGGCTTGCGTCACTGCCGGCCAAGGTCGAGGCGTTGATCGACGAGATCGTGGAGCAGCCCGCCGAGGAGCGCCGGCGGCTCGAAGCGCGCTGCCCGGGGTACGGGCTGCCTGCGACGAGCTCGCTGCCGCGGGATCCCGGAGACGATCCAGCACGACGATCTGCACGACTCCCAGGTCTTCGTCCACGACGGCCGCTACCTGCTGCTCGACTGGGGCGACGCCTGCATCTCGCATCCCTTCTTCAGCCTTGCCGTCACGCTCGACGGGGTGATCGCGTGGGGGATCGACGACATCGAGCAATCGGAACCGACGGAGCCGTTTCGCGACGCCTACCTGGAGCCGTTCAGCGCCCATTCCACGGGCGACCTCGTGATCGTCGCGCGGACCGCTCGCCGCCTCGGCTGGCTCTGCCGGGCGCTGAACAGCCGCCTCTCGCAGCCGTCGGACGAGAGCACACGCCTCCGGCTTCAAATGTTCCTCGGCGCGAGGGAGCTGAGAACGACGTAGGCTGATGCCTGAGCATCTGTGCCGCGCGCTGCGCGATACTGAAGCCGGACCGGCGACCGGTGCTGCGGATCGTCCACCAACAGCCGACGGACGCCCACTATACATGGCAACACGAGCGCCCGCAGATCGACAAGCCGGAAGGCGACATCCCGTTCGAGCTCGTGATCGACGACATCGTCGTCGGGGACGGCGACGAGGCGACGAGCGGCCACAAGGTGACGGTGCACTACGCGGGGTCGCGTTCACGACGGGCGAAGAGTTCGACGCCTCGTGGAATCGCGGACAGCCATTCGCGTTCAAGCTCGGCAAGGGCCAGGTGATCCCGGGGTGGGACGCCGGCGTGCAGGGCATGAAGGTCGGCGGCCGGCGCCAACTGACGATCCCCTCCGCCATGGCGTACGGCGCTCGTGGCGCCGGTGGCGTGATCGCGCCGCACGAGCCGCTCGTGTTCGTCGTCGACCTGCTCTCGGTCGACTGACGCGCCGGGAGAGCCCCGCCCTCTGCGGAGCCCTCCCGGGGATGGGACGGTCTAAGCCGCCTGCATGAGGCGGATGTGGTTACCCGATGGGTCGCGGAAACCGGCGTCGATTCCGTACGGCTGTTGCAGCGGTCCTGCGTGAACTCGACGCCCTTGCCCTTGAGCTCCTCGTAGGTCGCCTGGATGTCGTCGGTCTCGAAGAACAGTCCGCCCGCTGCGCCCTTCGCCACGATGTCCTGGAGCTGCGCCGTCGTCTCGGGCTCGAACACGGGTGGTCCGGGAACCGTCATCAGAACGACGGCGATGTCCGGCTGGCCGACCGGGCCGACCGTGAGCCACCGAAAGTCGCCCATCTCGGGCATGGTCACGTCCATCCGAAGCTCCATCCCGAGTGTCTCCGTGTAGAACTCGAGCGCCTCGTCCTGGTCGTGCACCCACTGGTTGACAGTGGTGAGTTGCATCTTCATCGAGTCAGCCTCCTTGGCTCGTCTGCGTGTCGTCTGACGCCACGCTAGTGATGGCTCAGACGGCTGTCTTCTTCAAAACTGCTCGACTCGGCCGACCGTAGGCGAGCAGCATGCAGGTCGGGATTCGGACGCGGTCTGCTGCCGGGGGATACGCCGCGCGGTAGGCAGTCGGCGAGCAGCCGTAGGCACGTCCGAAGCTCGAGGTGAACGAGCCGACGCTCTGCAGGCCGACGGTGAAGCAGATCTCCGAGACCGTGTAGTCGGTGTTTCGCAGCAGCGCCGCCGCCCGCTCCAGCCGGCGTGTGAGCAGGTACTGGTGAGGGGTCTCCCCGAATGCCTTGCGGAACTCGCGGCTGAAGTGCGCGGGAGAGAGATGCGCGATGCGCGCGAGGTCGGGCACGTCGAGTGGGTCGCGATAGCGCGCGTCCATGAGGTCTTTCCGCGCAGCAGGTGTCGGGCAGGCGGATGGCTGACCACGTCCCCCGAGTATCACGAAGGCGGGTGTTCGTAGGCGCTGGTAGAACGAGAACATGGGACTCGTCGATCTTCGCGGCCGGACCGACGACGCGGCCGTCACCGCGCTCGTGGCGCAGCTCCCGCGGCAGGCCGAGACCAGCGCGGATGCCCCACCACCGCGGCTCCTGCTCGGCTGGACCGTCGACGGGGAGCTTGTCGGCTGTCTCGGCGTCGAGGGCGGCAACGGGCGCGAGCTCGAGCTGAAGAACCTCTTTGTGCTCGAGGAGCACGTTACAGGGCATCGGCCGCGCCCTTGTCGAGGCCCTCGTGGCCGGGGCGCCCGTGGAGCGGTTCGTTGTGCTCTGCGAGAACGGCGAGGTGGGGTTCTTCGAGCGGCTCGGGTTCGCAGCCGCCGACGACGGCTCACTCGTCCGGTCGGTTCCGCCGTGACGGCGGCACCGGGCGATGTCGCCGCTCTCACGCTCGCCGATCTCGAGGCGGCGATCCGGCGGCCTGGGGCCGCGATACGTCCGCCGACCCGGACGAGTGGACGGCCGAGAACCCCTCACGTGGTCAGTGCGACGCGACGGCCACGCTGGTTCGCTCGTACCTCGGTGGTGAGATCCTCGTCGCCGATGTGGTGCGGGACGGGCAGCGGCTCGAGAGTCACGCCTGGAACCGTCTCGCGTCGGGGCTCAGCGTCGATCGACGCGCGACCAGTTCCGCGGCGGCGAGCAGCTCGGCCCGCCAGACGCGCGCGAGCCATTGATGCTCGGTGACGCGGCTACGCGACATGACCTCCTGGCCGATCGCGTTGCAGCCACCCTCGCCGCAGCCCGCTAGACACGAACGATCACTGCGAGGCGCGACCGGTTCCGCGCGACCAGCTGGTAGGCGTGCTCCGTCAACGCGGGAAGCGCACGGCACACCCCGGCGAAGAAGCCGCCTC
>CAWCOI010000002.1:0-258310 GCA_963797125.1 uncultured Thermoleophilia bacterium
TCGGCGCGGAGCCGGCTCCGGCCGTTCGACAGGTCGATCCGCCCGCCCGCTCGAACGCGTTGCAGCACTGCTTGCACGGAGTCGTTGTAGCCCGCCACGAACGACAAGTCGGCGAATGGGGCCGGAATCCCGGGGAACGACGATGCATACCGCTTGCGGTATGCCGGAAGACGTCGCGTCTGGCGCTGTTGCAGGGCCCAGGAGGTCGAGACAACCCCGTCGAGATCCGGGGCTGCCGAGCGACTTCACGGAGCGTGGGATCCTCGATCAATGGAGCGGCAAGCAACAGCCGGCGCGACGGGTGGGGACAGCACGAGTGACGAGCTCGCGAGTCGGCTCGCCGGGGTCGTCCAAGGGTGTGAGGGAGCAATGCGACGCCGTCCGGTCGCCCGACAAGAGATTCCGCGGCGCCGTGCCGCTTCGGCAAAAGCGCGGAACGATAGACCCTGTCGACGATCGTCCCGCCGAGTGCGCAGAACTCGGGGCCGTGAATGCGGCTGCATTGCGCCCAGCCCTGGTCGTTGTCTCCTGCGACGATGCTCGCGCGGCGCCAGCCCAGGTCGCGATAGGCGTATGCGCCGAGGCCCGCGGTCTCCTGGGCGGCGTCGATCGTGAAGCGGTACGCGTTTTCGACGGCTTGCCTGAGCGTGATCTCTTGCTCGTCCCAGAACGTCGCGACGAACGGGATCTCGGGATACAGGCGCGCAACGTCGCGAATCACGACGCCGTCTCCACCGACGATCGCGTCCACGTGCTCCTTCTCGACGAGCCGCCGCGCCTCCCAATGGACGGCATTATACACAGGACTCAGCGCACCCCGATCACGAGTTGCACTTTGCGCCCGGCCACCGTCGCATCGGTGACACCGCCGCTCGGGCCAGTGCCTCGCAGGCAGACGCCGGCGGCGAGAAGGGGCATCTCGGCACCCGAGAGCTCCCCTTCGCCCAACCCGCGGAAAGGCCCCTGGCAGTCCGTCAGCACACCCAGACGCATCGGCTTCTCGCCCCCGCCGCATCCCGCCGCGGCGAGACTCGCGGCGACGACCAGGGTCGCTGCGCCGAGCGCCCTACCGCTCATCGCTTGCCACCCACACGCCACCGGCTCCGACGGTCAGCTCCGCGTGGCTCCGCCCCGGGGACGGAGATCGTCTCAACGACCTGGGCCGATCTCGGATCGATTCGACTCACCGAGCCGGCGAGCGCGCTCGCAACCCAGATTCCGCCGGCCCCCGCCGCGACACCGGCTGCACCGGGGGGCACGTGGGTCATCGCGGTGATCGCTCCCGTGGTGGGATCGAGTGGGCGACGACGTCACCGATCGGCCCAGTCACCCAGATCCCCGCCCTCGCCGGCAGCGATCGAACGCGGCACGAACGGCAGGGAAGTGATATGGAGCATTCTGCCCGTCCGCCGATCGACCTTGAAGACCCGACGGTCTGCAGCATCGCCGACCACCCACAGCGCACCCTCGCCGATTGCCATGTCCCGCAGCGCGAACCTCGTGTTCGCAGCCGTGCGCGGCGTCTGGAACGGCACGAGCACCGCGCGCACGACATGCATCCGCCCTGCTCCTGTCGAAATGCGGTCGAGGTACGGGCAACCCGCAACCACAGGACACCGCTCCCAGCGGTGACGGAGCACGAGAGGAGCGTCGCACCCGTCCTCCCGCGATCCCGTGACGGCGTCATAGCGCGACACGACCCCGTCGAGCGCGAGATCTCGCCGTCGCTTGCCCCCAAAGACCTTGCCGCCCATCGCCGAGATGTCGCGTGGCTCGCCGGTTGGCGTGAACCGCGGCCAAGAATCCCCCGTTGCGGGATCGAGGCGCCAGAGGGATCCGAGACGGGAATCGCCCGCCCAGACGCGGTCGGCGCTCGTCGTGATCGCACTCGGGTGCGCGGAGACCGAGTAGGTCGAGATCACCCCGGTTGGTCGCGGGGTCTATGCCCAGGATCCGCCCGCCCGACGCGGCCGCGCCACCATCACCTCTCGCCGACAGGAGGGCCCAGCGAATCGCGGCGATCGCGGCTGCGGCCAGGCACAAGGCGAGGACGACGAGCCACCTGCGCGAGTGCGACCTCGGCTCGAGACCGAGCGCCGACGCAACCTCGGCGACTAGAGCCGTCGCCGTCGGCTGCCGGGAATCCGGGTCCTTCGCCATCGCACGCGCAAGCACCCCGTCGAGACTCTGCGGCAGCGGCGGTCGACGCTCGCTGGCGACGGGAGGGTCGTCTTGGAGATGCGGGTCCAAGGACGGCTGCCTCGGATGGGTCGGAGAAGGGGAGGGAGCCGGTCAGCGCCTCGAACAACAGGCACCCCGAGCGCGTAGACATCGGCACGCCCGTCGATCTCGTCCCCAGGCGGATCTGCTCGGGCGCCACGTAGTCGACCGACCCCATCAGGCTTCCGTCGGTTGGCTGACGATCCGACGCACTCTGCGTCAAATCCGAAATCGGCAAGGTATGCGTGCTCGCGCCCTCCCTGCTGGTCAAGCAGGACGTTCGAGGGCTTGACATCCCGGTGCACGAGCCCCGATGCATGGGCTGCGTCGAGTGCATCTGCGACCTGGGCCGCGACTGCGACGGCACGGGCCGGCTCGAGCACGCCGTCCCGGCGCAGAAGCGTCTTGAGGTCTGTGCCGTCGACGTCCGCGTCGCGATGAACGGCCGTCCATCCGCGTCTCCCGCCTGGTCAATCGGGACGACGTTCGGGTGATCGAGGCTCGCCGCGAGGCGCGACTCCCGGAGCATCCGCTCGCGGAAGCCGGCGTCCTCGGCAAGATTCGGCAGGAGCAACTTCAGTGCTACCGGGCGTTCGAGGCTCGGGTCGAGCGCTCGATACACCTCGCCCATGCCACCTCGGCCGATCAGCTCCTCGATCTCGTACCCGGCGATGCGCGTGCCGGTCGGTTGTACGCCGGAGCCCATCGGCCGATTCTCACCCATGCGCGAGCATTGTGGAAGCAGCCCGTCCGGACGGACGACAAGCCCGTCCGGACGTGATGCTCTCGGCACTCTCAGCCTCCGCGCGTGATGCGAGGGCTCACCGACTGAAGAGATCTTTCGCCGACTGCAGCGACCTGCTGCCGCCCTGCTCGTCGAGGTCGTCCACACACCAGGCGACGGGATTGTCAGAAGCCCTCGGTACATCGTGGAGACGTTGCCATCGGCCTGCAGCGTGTCCTTCATCGTGATCACACCACGGGCGCCGCTCAACCCGCCAGTTCCACCGGTGACCGGATGGATGCATGCGCCGGAGCGAAGGCGTACCCGTTTTGTGGATCCAGCTTCTGCCGGGCGACGAACTGAACGAGAGCGTCCCCTGTACGTCCGATGCGTCGCACCCGTTCAGACGCCGGTCCAGGCAACCGGCGAACGTCTCCGTTCCCCAGGCCACGATCCGTCCCGTTGCCTCGTCGAATCGATAGTCGGCGACAAACGACGTCCAGGTGCCTTTGAGACCGCCCGTCATGGTGGACGATGACTCGTCGATCGCCACCTGGTCGCCGGATACCGCGTAGACGCCTGCAGTAGCAGCCATCGGAGCCACTGCGAAGACGACCACCACCGCCGCCAGAACCCGAGCTCGAAGTCGCGGTCGCCGCGAACGCCTCGTCGTGGGCTTGAACATTCGTTCCTCCAGTCCGTGCATGCACGGCCGAGTGCCGTGCGTCACGATAAGGTGCAACCGGCGGCTGGAGTTCCGCTGGCAATGGACTGGACGCCGGGGACATCTGGGAGACGCGCGTGCGCCAGGACGCCGTCGAGTAGGAGGGGTGAACGGAGTCGAGGCTCGGTGCGTGGCCGCTTCCCCCGGTTACAGCGGGCAACCCGCCGTTGCGCGGTCGCGGTGAATGGGCGAGAATCTCTAACGGAGGCCGACCACTGGGAGACTCGCGATGCCGAGGGTCGTCGTCGACGGAGCCGAGCTGTACTACGAAGTCCGGGGCAGCGGGCCGCCGGGTCCTGCTGATCATGGGGGCGACGGCGATGGCGGCCACTTTGACGCGCTGGCCGACCTCCTGGCCGACGAGTTCACGGTCGTCAGCTACGACCGGCGCGGCAACGGGCGCAGTCCCGTCCCGACCGGCTGGCAGACGACCTCGCCGGAGGAGCAGGCCGACGACGCGGCGGCGCTCTTGGAAGCGCTCGGGACCGGTCCCGCCGCGGTCTTCGCCACCAGCAGCGGCGGCGTCTTCGCGCTGTGTTTGCTCGTCCGACATCCCGAAGTGGTGCGCGGCCTGATCCTGCACGAACCAGCGTTGTACGCTCTCGTCGATAACTTCGACTCGGTTCGAGCGCCAATACGTGCTCTGGTCGAGGACGCGAAGCAGGCCGGTGGGCCGTCCGCTGCGGTCGAGCGCCTCTGGTGCTACGTCGTCGAGGACGAGGACGGCTGGAACCGGCTGGCACCCGCGCTTCGTGAGCGCCTTCGGGCCACGGCCAGCACGCTCTTCGAGGTCGAGCTCGGGACTTACGAGCTCTCCTGCCGGACGAGCAGACGTTGGCGTCCATTGCCTCGCCGGTGTGGCTGGTCGTAAGCGAAGATGGCCTTCCCTTCTACGTCGAGATAGCCGACCGCCTCGGCCAACGTCTCGGCATCGACGTCGCCACGACACCCGGTCGACACGACGGGTATCACGAATACCCCTCCGCGTTCGCAGACGCCCTGCGGCCATTCCTGCGCGAGTTGACGGGGAGGCAAAAGCGCGTCGGCCCCTGGCTTGCGCCGCGTCGGCGCTGGCGACCGCCGACGCGGCAATTGCAGACGCGAGCGGGCGTCGTGAGACGGGGGCGACGGGGGACTCGAACGCGACTCCGGCGTGACAGGCGCGCGGCGATCCGCGACGATACCGCGGAGCTGGAACCGAGTGGACGTGAACGCGTCGCGTGGGGTCGGTGTAGCCCGTTGATCGGCCTCCGGGCGGAAGATCACGCAGGCTGGCAGGAACGCGGTTTGCTCGACGCCGTCATCGAGAGCTTTCATCTGCCTACAACGGTCTTCGAGGTCCGCTCGACTGTCGGCGCGTCCTAGCTTACGGCCGAATCCATCGGGTGACATCCCCGAATACACCGGCGCAGGCGAGGGGTAGGCCGGGAGAGCACCGGCATCCACCGGCGAGGCTCGAGACAATGCGCGTTGACCGTGTCCCTAAATCCGGACGCGATCCTCGGGCGACATTCGCATCACTGGCGCAGCAAGCTGGCGAGAGTCCAAGCTCTGCAAGTTAATCCAAGTGCAGGGCCTCCCCGAGCAGCGATAGAAGAAAAGTCGCGTCGCCTACCGCCTGGCTTGTTTAGCTCCTTCTTGAGATTCAGGCAATCGGCCCCAGACGCCGATGTGGGCGAAGCCGCACGCTAGGAAGTCCGGATCGGTGGTTCGGTCGACAAGATCGCTTGCTTGCTTGCGAGTGAGAGCGCCGGCGTCTATCGCTGGCGGTCCGATTGCGGCCATGCTCAAGCTGTAGAACTCGGCGAGGGGTGATCCTGTCTCGATGATGTCGAGTTCGGCATCTGCGCCGACATCGACGAGTCCGAGCTGGTGGATCTGTCTGAGTAGCGTCCGTCCTCTGGAGAGCGAGCCGTTCGGGAAGGTCTGGTGCCAGGCGTCGGGGTGTGTCGACCAGACGGGATCTGAGTCTGCGAGCCACATGCCGAAATCGGGCTCTTCGAGCAGCAGCCATCCACCCGGACGGAGCCACGAGACCATTCGCCGAAGGATTTCGGGGTCGTCGGGGATGTGCATGAGAACAGCGCGCGCGTGGACGAGGTCGAACGAGCCGTCTGGAAACGTGTCGGTACGGATGTCGTGGCGGAGTACTTCGATGTTGGGAGCCGCGATCGAGTTGAGGAAATCAACTTGAAGATCGGTCGCAGTCACGTGCCCGTTCGGCCCAACGCGCTTGGAGAGCCAGTGCGTTATCGACCCGCGGCCACCGCCGATCTCCAGGCATCTGCTGCCAGCTCCGACTCCGAGACGTTCAACCCGCCTCACCGTCAGCGGGTCAAGGCGCTGTTGGAACAGATCGAGGCGGCGCGACTCGTCCTCCGCCGAATGAGGAAAGGCGTAACCGGGCGCTTCGTTCACGGAGAGATTCTCCACTCCCGCCTACGGCCTGTCCAGCGTTTTCGGGTGCATGGAGCGGCTGACGACGGGACTCCGTGACGGGCTGCTGAGCGGTTTTCCCGAACACTCGCTCAGGCGGCTGCGGCACGGTTCGGATATGTGAGGGACGCAGAGTGAGCTGATCGAGGGTTCCGGGCTGCTGCCGAGGTGTGTTGCAGAGTGGGGTTATCGCGCGAGCGCGCCGCGGGTTTTCACTGATGCGTGAGCCGGTTGTGGTCGCGATCTTGAAGGGGTGGACGAGAGCGTTGATCTGTATTGGCTTCCGTTAGGGGCGGGCGGTCGCTCGGTGCGCTTGAACGGGCGCCTCTTCGAGGCGGTGGTGTCCCGGCTCGAGAAGCGATCAGCCAATGACCTTTACCACTCCGCGCTCGTGGTCAGGGTGCCGGAAGTGGAGTTTGTGATCGAGATGGCGTGGCCTATCCCTGCTGGAGATGGGGCGCTGCGCGGCGTCGTCGTAGAAGGCGCGGTCGGTAGCAGCTGGACTCGATCGCTGCGCGTGTTGCGGTACGAGATCCGACGCTGGCCCGGTGGCGTGATCCCTGACATCGACGAGGCGGTCGACAGCCCACAGCGGTTGACAGACGATCCACTTCTCGCGCAGCGCGTCCTCGAGCTCGTGTCGGTTGTGCCGACGCCGGTCTGGGGACGTGACGAGCTCCAGGCGGGCGAAATGTGGAACTCGAACTCACTGATCTCCTGGCTGCTCGCGAGCAGCGGTCTCAACGTCGAGGCCGCAAGCCTGCCAGCCAATGGACGCGCCCCGGGTTGGCATGCCGGTCTTGTGGTGGCACGACGGCACGAGACACCGCCAGACGTCGCCGACTCCACGCCGCTTGTGGGGCTACGCCAAGCGAGTGGTTTCACGGCAGGGCGGTAGCAGCCATGCGCGGAGCATCGGCGCGGATCGGGATTGCCTCATGCCTCGGTGGGGTCTGCCTGGTGGGTTTCCTCGTGTACCGGCCTTGGCACCTGCGATGGGGCTCGACCGATGAAGAGGTCAGTAGGAGCCTCCCCGGCGACGATGTCGTTATCGACCCGACCTTCGATGCGACCCGAGCGGTCACCGTGAACGCCACCCCCGACGCGATCTGGCCCTGGATCGTGCAGATGGGCTACGGTCGCGCAGGCTGGTACACCTACGACCTGTTGGACAATTTCGGCCGCCGCAGCGCCGACGCAATCGTCCCTTCGCTGCAGGGCGTCGCGGTCGGCGACGTTGTCCCGATGGGGCCGGGCGGCGCGGGTCTTCGCGTCAAAGATTTCGTGCCCTGCGAATGGCTCTTGTGGTGGGACGGGGCGGGGCGCAGCACCTGGCTCTGGAGCCTCACCGAGACCGCTCCGGGACAGACCCGGCTGGTAACCAGGATCCGCACGCGCTACCGCTGGACGCACCCGTCGATCCTCTTCGCGCTGCTCCTGATGGAACCGTGGGACTTCCCGATGATGCGGAAATGCCTGCTCGGCATCAAACAGCGCGCCGAATCAACCGACGAACAGACTCCGACCTGATGCGCGTCGCGCGCGAGCGTCCCAGCAGAATCTTGTCGCGCCGGATGTTGCTTAGGTAGGGCGGGGCAGCGGCGTGTGCTGCGGCCCCGCCCTCCCTTTTGCATTAGCCGGCGCTGGGCGGCACGAGCACAGTGTTGATCGCGTGGATGACGCCGTTGGACGCGGCGATGTCGGCGACGATTACCTGGGAGTTGCCGTTCAGGTAGAGCTTGCCGCTCTTGAGGGACAGCTTGATCTTCTCGCCCTCGACCGTCTTGACCGCGGCATTCTGCTTCGCGGCGGCCGACGGCGGCCGGGCTCGCGACCTTCTTCGCGAGGACGTGATAGGTCAGCACCTTCTTCAGCAGCGTCTTGTCGCTCGCTACCGCGGCATAGGTCTTCGGTGCGGTCTTCTTCAGCTTCGCGAACGCCGCGTTGGTCGGTGCGAAGACGGTGTACGGCCCCTTGGCGGAGAGCGTGCCGACGAGGCCTGCCTTTTTCACGAGCGCCACCAGGGTCGAGAACCGCGCGTCGCCGGCGGCGACACCGACGATCGTGTCGTTCATCGCCCTCTGCTGGGTGGGTGCAGCAGGCGCGGTGGCTGCGAGCGCCGCCGTCGCGGCGAGTGCCACTCCGAGAGTTGCGAGCAGTGCTTTCATGCGAAACCTCCGTCGATCATGGATGGCAGGACGCGGTTTGTACGTCGCGCGTCGCCCGTTGGATCAATCGCCGGTGATCGGAAGCGACGTACGATGCGTACCACTCGACGGAGTGAGCACCGTGCCCCAAGCCGATTCTGCGATCATCTCTTCGTGCCCGACGAACGCGACGACGCCGAGCTCGTCCAGCTCGTCGCTGCGAACGACACCGATGCGCTCCGCGTCCTCTACGAGCGCTACGGCTCGATCGTCTTCGGGATGGCCCAACGATTGCTCGGCGACCGGCAGCTGGCCGAGGAGTGCACCCAGGACGTCTTCGTCGCCCTCTGGCGGAGCGCGGCCAAGTACGAGCCCGGACGCGCACAGGTGAGCACCTGGCTGATCGGCATCGCCAAGTACCGGGCGATCGACCTCGTACGCCGGCGTGCGGCGCGGCCCGCCGACCCCTACGCCGAGATCTGGCAGGGCGACGAGTCGCCCGACTCGGCGGAGCTCGTCGCCGCAGGCGACCAGGCCCAGCGCGTCGCTGCGGCCGTCGCGCAGCTGCCGCCGCCGCAGCGCGAGGCGCTGACGCTCGCCTACTTCGACGGTCTGTCACACAGCGAGATCGCCGAGCGTCTCTCCCTGCCGCTCGGCACGATCAAGGGTCGAATCAGGGCGGCGCTCGACCGCTTGCGCGAGCTCGCGCCCGAGTTCGCTCTCCACGCGGAGTCGGAGCGATGAGCGCCGGCGATCGGGATCTGGCCGCGACCCATGCGCTCGGCGCGTTGCCGCCCGATGAGGAAGCGACAGTCGAGGAGGAGTTGGCGCGGAACGCCGTCCTCGCATCGGAGGTGGAGGAGTATCGCGGCGTCGTCGAGACACTCGACAGCGGGATTGCCCGCGACGCTCTGCCACCGGGCCTGTTCGACGTGGTGCTGAGCCGGATCGAGGCGGAGCGGTCAGCCGAGCTGCCGGATCCGGTCGGGGCGCCCGAACCCACGGCCACGAAGCGACGAAGCCCTCTTCCGCGCCGATTGGAGGAGAGCAATCGTCCCGTTCGCAGCAGGTTTGGCGGTGGCGGCAGCGGTTGTCGTTATCGCCGTCGCGGTGTCATCCGGTGCCGATCTCGGCACCCCGGACGCGCGCGCCGCTGTGCGGGGAACGCCGGAGTTCTCGGCCGTCCACGGTGAGGCGCAGCTCTATTCGACGAGCTCGCAGGACGGTGTCCTCGTCCTCGACCTCGATGACGTGCCGCCTCCGGCAGTGAACAAGCACTACGAGGTGTGGGTCCTCCGCGACAGCAGCGGAGGAGCCATGGAGGCAGTCGGCGCGTTTACACCAGACGGCTCCCGGGTGCGCCTGAAGCTGGGGCTGCCCGGCGCCGGAGACTACGAGGCTGTCGACATCTCGGTCGAGCCCGACGGTGGCTCCGCGAGCCACTCAGGGTCGAGCCTCGCCGGCGGTCGATTCGAACCAGTCTCGTAACCAGAGGTTGCGTCGAGGATTCCCGTGGCACACGCGTAAGGCGTGGGGGCCCCGAACCAGCGGAGTGCAAGCGCCGCGGCTGGACGATCGTGCGCGAGATCACGGACGACGGCTACAGCGCGAAGGACATGCGCGGGCCAGGCGTGCA
Source organism: uncultured Thermoleophilia bacterium (assembly GCA_963797125.1). Classification (GTDB taxonomy): domain Bacteria; phylum Actinomycetota; class Thermoleophilia; order Gaiellales; family Gaiellaceae; genus Gaiella. Next base: position 9,888 of record CAWCOI010000002.1, read on the forward strand.
TGAGGCGCTCCGTGCCCTCGAGTCGGGCGAGGCAGACGCGCTGGTCGTGAGCCGGCTCGATCGTCTCTCCCGGTCGATGTCGGACTTCAGCGCCCTGATGGCGCGAGCGCAGAAGCGAGGTGGGCGCTCGTCGCGCTCGACTGCATCGACACGACTCGCCGAGCGGCGAGATGATGGCCCATGTGCTCGCGACGTTCGCCGTCTACGAGCGCCGCTTGATCTCGCAGCGGACGAAGGAAGCGCTCGCAGTCAAGCGAGCGCACGGCGTGCGCCTTGGCCGGCCACCAGTCCTCTCCGACGTTGTCCGCCGCCGCATCTCCACCGAGCGAACAAGGGCAGCTCGTTCGCGGCGATCGCAGGACGGCTCAACACCGACGGTGTCCCGACCGCGCATGGCGGAGTGCGCTGGTACCCCGCGACCGTCCGAAAGATCGCCACCAGCGTCTCGACCGTCTGAGGCTGGAGCCCATCAGACCGGCTCCCGAGACTTAGTGGGTTGCGGTCAGCCGAGCTCGACGAGAACCCGGGAGAGCACGGCACGGCTCTCTGGCTCCAGCTTCTCGAGTTCGGCGCGCAGGGCTCCAGCGCCGTTTTCGACGACGGCCTCGATCGATGAGGCGAACTCCGTCGCGAAAACCAGGGTTCAAGTCATCCCACGAGAGCGCCTTAACATCAGCGACCGATGACAGGCTACATCGCGCTGGGAATGATCGGCGTCGCGATGTGGGCGAACAACTGCGGTGCCTGAGCCGAAGCGACCGTCCGCCGAACCTGTGGCGAGTCGGGCGCCGGCCGCGTCGCCTGCGCGAGGGTACTCAAGCTTGACCTTGGCATCGTGCTGTGCTCTTGCCAGTCGGGCAGTAAGACGTTCGCGTTGCAGTCTCGGCGCCATCGAGCGAGCTGGGAGCTGAAGAAAACGTCCCCAAAACCTGTCCCCAGAGCCCACCCTCTTCGTCGTGCCACGTGTCGAAGCTTCGTCACCGCTTGTTCAAGCGGGTTCAGGCCCGCTCTATGTGGAATGCGTTCGAGTGACCCCCTCCTTGTGAAGGAGGTGGTCTACAGTCTCAGTAGAGACAACAAAAAAGCCGCGATTTGCGGCTATTTTGACTGGGAAAGAAAGCCCTCTGGCGGACTCGAACCGCCGACCCCCTCCTTACCATGGAGGTGCTCTACCAACTGAGCTAAGAGGGCAACGGCGGCAGTCTAGCCGCTTCCCGGGGTTTGCTTCGTCGGCGGCCGACGCAGGTCACGGGGTGGCCGGCATCAGGGTTTCGCGAGGTAGCTGCGTCCCGCGCGAACGGTGACTTGTTTCTTGTGTGGGAAGTCGGAGACCTGGATCACGCCGCGGACGACTTGGACGCGGGTGGCGTCGCAGCGGTCGGCGGTGAGCCAGTTGGTGCCGCGGACGGTCGCGGCTGCGTAGCGGCCGCGCGTGCGGAACTTCCCCTTGCCGTTGCCCCAGAGTTGCCTCACCGTCGTCGTGGCCGCCTCGGTCGCAGCGACGCCGCTCGTCTTTCGCTTCTTCGGGCAGGCGCTGAAGTCGCCCGCTACGAGCCGCAGCTCGACGATCGGCTTCTTCTTGTCGATGCCACGGAGGAGCTTGAAGACGGCGGGCAGGCGGGCGGCGCCGTGGACCGTCAGGGTGCCCGTGTCGGCCTTGAGGACGAGCGTCCCCTGGGTCACGTTCACCGTCGAGTTGTACGCGATCCGGCCTCCCGTGAACGGCTTGCCGTTCACGAGCACCGTCCCCGTCGGAGTGCCCGTCGGCGGCGGCGCCGCGCCGCCCGAGCCACCCCCGCCACCGCTACCCACTCCGGACAGGGCGTAGGAGACGAGGAAGCTGGCCGGGCCCGTGCCGGCCACGTTCGTGAAGTTTCCGCCGGCGTAGAGCTTGCCGCCGAAAATGGCGAGGGCGTGCACGTCGGCTCTGAACGCTCCGTTGCCGGCTCCGTCCGAGCCGATCGGGCCCCAGCTCTTGCCGTCGAAGACGACGAGGTTGTCGGAGAGTGCGTTGCCGTCCGCGTTCGTGAACGCACCGCCGGCGAAGACGCGTGAGCCGGAGACCAGAATCGCGTACACGCTCGAGCGCGCCGGGAAGATCCCGTTTGTCCCGGCGGCGTTCGCGCCGAGAGCGCTCCATGCCGATCCGTTCCACTTCGCGATGTTGTCGGCCTGCGGGATCCCCGCGATGTCCGTGCTGTCGGTCCCGACGTAGACGTTCGTCCCACTCGCCGCCACGCTGCGCCCAAAGGTCGTCAGGGCCCCTCCCCCGGGGCCTGTCCCGAGCGCCTGCCACTTGCCGCCGCTGTACGAGGCGATGAAGTCGGCGGCGGGAATGCCGTCGAGATCGCCGAATCCGCCGGTGGCGTAGAGCGTGCCGCTGCTGTTGAAGGCGAGCCCGGCGACCGAGCTCGACGTGTAGCCGTTGACCAGGGCCCGCGCGGCCCCCGTGTCGAGGTCGCAGGCGAGCATGTAGTCGGCGGCCGGGATCCCGGCGCCGTTCTGAAACGAGCCGCCGATGTACAGCGTCGAGCCGGAGATCTTCAGTGCATAGACGTTGCCCTTCGGCCCCGACGGCTTGCAGACGGGCGCCCAGGTCTTCCCGTCCCAGACCGCGACGAAGCCCGCGCTCGAATCGCCTCCGGCGGCAGTGAACGTGCCGCCGGCGTAAACCTTGCCGTTCTTGTAGGCGATGGAGGTCACCTGCGCGTTCAGCTTCGGCGTGCCGAGCGCCTTCCACGTCTTGCCGTCCCATTGCGCGATGTAGTCCGCGTTCGGGTCGCCGCCGGCGTCGGTGAAGTTGCCACCCACGTACATGACGCCCGGCCTGTCCGTGTTCAGCGCCAGGACGATGCCGTTCAGCGCGGGTTGCTTCGGGGCGGCGCTGTTGCTCCCGACCTGCTCCCAGCCGCCGGGAAGTGGTGCGGCTGCTGCGCCGCGCCCGAGGACGACAACCCCCGTCGAGAGCACAAGCGCGAGTGCGACAGCGACGATTGGGATCGGGCGGCGCATTACGGCTCCCTGGCTTCTCGGCCCGGACGATCGTCCGGATGGCGACGAGCTACGACCTGCCTTGGCCAGACCCCGTATCGGCTGAGCACGTCGCCCACAATACCCGCGATCGAGGAACGGAGACGATCGTCCTGGCTGCCTCGCGACGCGGCTACACTACGCAACCGCGCAGGGGTTCCCGAGTGGCCAAAGGGGGCGGGCTGTAAACCCGCTGGCTCAGCCTTCAGAGGTTCGAATCCTCTCCCCTGCATGAGTTGTCCGCGTGCCCGAGGACACGCTCGGTGCCAATTTTACGCACGGAATGGTACGCTTTGTTGGCACCGTGATCACGGACGTCAACCCGTTCATCTACTCGCATCCGCTCGCGCCCGACGACATCATCGACCGGGACGACGAGACGATGCGACTCCTGACCGCCGCGGTCGGAGGGCACTACGTGCGCCTCTACGCGCCGCGGAAGTACGGCAAGACGAGCCTGCTGCGCCGTGTCCTCCGCGACGGCGAGCGGCAGGAGGGCCTGATCCCGATCCTCGTCGACCTCTACGGCGTCCTCTCGATCGCCGACGTCGCGATCCGCTTCGAGCGCGCCTACGCGCGGCAGCTGAAGGGCAAGATGCGCAGCCGGGTCGAGGAGTTCCTGCAGAGCACCGGGCTCGGTCTCTCGCTCGGCGCGCTCGGGATCAGCGCCAGGCTCCAGGTCGATCCGCGCACCGATCCGCTGCCCGGCGCTGCACACGTTGCTCGACCTGCCGCTGCGGCTCGAGGAGGGCGGCGGCTTCCGGGCGCTGATCGTCCTGGACGAGTTCCAGGACATCACCAAGGTGAAGGAGATGGACGCGCTCCTGCGCAGCCACATCCAGTTCCAGGGCGAGGTCGCCTCCTTCATCTTCGCGGGCTCCGAGCCGGGCCTGATGCGCGGGCTGTTCGAGGACAAGGAGCGGCCGCTCTACGGCCAGGCCGTGCCGATGCGCCTCGAGCGCCTCGCCGACGACGACATCGCCCGCTACATCGTGGCCCGGTTCCGCGAGACCGGCCGCAGCGTCGGCGATGCCCTCAACTCGCTGATCCTGACGGCCGACGGCCATCCTCAGCGCGCGATGCTGCTCGCCCACCGGCTCTGGGAGACGGTCGAGCCGAAGGGAACCGCGACTCTCGCGAACTGGGCCACCGCGCACGCGGAGGCGCTCGTCGAGCTCCAGCCGGAGTTCGACGCGAACTGGCGTAGGCTCTCGACAACAGAGCAGAAGGCGCTCAGCCTCGTGATCGCAGGCAACGGCTCGCCCTTCGCGCGGCGCCTGCTCGAGCGGCTCGACATCCCGAAGAGCACGGTCGGCGCAGCCCTGCGCTCGCTTGCCGGGAACGCAACGGTGGAGCGCAGGGGAGAGGACTACGCGATCGTCGACCCCCTCTTCGCCGAGTGGATCGACCGCCTCCATCGCACAGGCGAGGACGGCTGATCGCGGCTCGGTGCCGCAACGGCGACCTACAATCGGCCGGTGCAACACTTCGACGTCCTCGTCGTCGGGGCCGGGCCGGCGGGCTCGGCGACGGCGATCCGCCTCGCACGCGGTGGCGCGAAGGTGCTGCTCGCCGATCGCGCCCGCTTCCCGCGCGACAAGCCGTGCGGCGGCGGCCTCACCGGTCGGGCGCTCAAGCAGGCGCCGTGTGACGTCGGGCCGGTCGTCGAGCGCGTCGTCCGCACCTTCGAGCTGCGGCTGCATTTCAAGACCAGCTTCCAGCGGTCGTCGGCCGAGCCGCTGATCCTGATGACCCAGCGCCGCCGGCTCGACGCGTTTCTCGCGGAGCAGGCCGTTGCGGCGGGCGCGACGTTCAGGGACGGGAGCCGCGTCGAGCAGCTCGAGCTCGGAGACGACGGGCATCACGGCTCGCGTCGGCGGGGTGGAGGTCGCGGCCGACATGCTCGTCGGCGCCGACGGCGCGAACGGCGTCGTCGCGAAGACCGCCGGGCTCGACGCCGGGATCGTGCGCGGCGTCGCGCTCGAGGGAAACGTTCCGTGGTCGCTCCTCGACGCCGACCGATTTGCGACCACCGCCGTGATCGAGTTCGGCGCTCCGCCCGGAGGCTACGGCTGGCTGTTCCCCAAGGGCGACCACGCGAACCTCGGCGTCGGCGGCTGGGAGAGCGAGGGCCCGCACCTGCGCGAGCACCTCGCCCGGCTCGCGCGCGCTTACGCGGTCGACCCGGCCGCCATCGTGGACGTTCGCGGTCACCGGCTGCCGATGCGGCGCCTCGGCGCCTCGATTCCGGGCCGCGACCACGTCCTGCTCGTCGGCGACGCGGCTGGGCTCGTCGACCCGCTCTCGGGCGACGGAATGTACGAGGCATTCACGTCTGCCCGGCTCGCATCCGAGGCGATCCTGGCGGGAAACGTGGCGCGGTTACGCGATGGCGCTCGCGCAGGCGCTCGACCATCACGCCGGCGCGTCCTGGGCCGCAAAGCGTGCCGTCGACCGGCATCCGGCCGTCTGTTTCTGGGCCGCGCGCTCACCGGGCGTGTTCGGCGTCGTCGCCGGTCTGCTGCGCGGCGACGTCAAGCATCCGAGCGAGGCGCGAGGGCTTGCCCGGCCGCCGCTGCGGCTCGTTGCCCGCGTCGCGCGCCGGGCCTGAACAGGGCGGATCTGGAGTGCGCGCCGCTCCCTGCCGACAGGGGTAAAGAAGTACGGCCTCGTTGCCGATGCTGTCTTAGACGTGATTGACCTCATTGCCCTCCTCCGGAGTGCCGTCGAGCGCGGCGCCAGCGACATTCACCTGAAGCTCGGCCAGCCGCCGGTGATACGGCTCGATGGCGACCTGGAGCAGATGGAAGGCGCCGCGCCTCTCTCCGAGATGGATCTCGACGAGATCCTGGATGCCGTGACGATGATCTCGCCGCGCCGCCGCGACACCTTCGACGACACCGGCGACCTCGACATCGCGTACTCGAATCCGACGTTGCCCCGCTTCCGCGTCAACGGCTTCCGCCAGCGTGGCGCCATCTCGTTCGCGTTCCGCGTGATCCCAAGCGAGATCCCGAACTTCACGCGCCTCGGCCTTCCGGGCGGCGTCACCCGGCTCTCCGAGGAGCGCCGGGGGCTCGTGCTCGTCACGGGTGCGACCGGCTCGGGCAAGACGACCACGCTCGCGTCGATGATCGACCACATCAACCGCACGCGCCGTCAGCACATCGTCACGATCGAGGATCCGATCGAGATCCTCCACCCCGACCGCGGCTGCATCGTCAACCAGCGCGAGGTCGGCCTCGACACGGCCAGCTTCGACCAGGCCCTGCGCCGCGTCCTTCGTCAGGACCCGGACGTGATCCTGATCGGCGAGCTTCGCGACGCAGAGACCGCGCACACCGCGCTGCAGGCGGCGGAGTCGGGCCACCTCGTCTTCTCCACCATGCACACGATTGACGCGGCGGAGACGATCGGGCGCATGATCGAGTTCTTCCCGGCCGCGAAGCAGCAGCAGATCCGCTCGATCCTCGCCGGCACCCTGCGCGGCGTGATCAGCCAGCGCCTCCTGCCCCGCGCCGAAGGTGGGCGCGTCCCGTCGATCGAGGTGATGGTGACGAATGCCCGGATCCAGGACCTGATCCGGGAGGACAGGCCGGACGAGATCACCGATGCGATTGCTGCCGGCGAGTACTTCCAGATGCAGACGTTCGCGCAGTCTCTGATCGAGCTCGTGATCTCGGGCGAGGTCGACCGCGAGGTCGCCGCCAACGCAGCGACCAATCGCCACGACTTCATCGTCGACCTCGAGCGGGCCGAGAAGAACGCGGCCGCCGACCTGCGCGAGGCCGAGGCAGCCGCGAAGGTCGAAGTCGAGTCGGACCAGGCCGACAAGGAGCCGGGGCTCGGTATCTCGCTCCGCGTCGTCGAGCCTCTCGCCGCCAGCGGCAGCTGACGCCTGCACGCCGCCGGCCAGCTTCCCTCACCCGTGCGAGCGATCCCTTGCTCTCCAAGTGCGGGCGACACGCGACCTGGGCGCCCGATGTAGCCGGTCTGCCGATGACCTGACGTGGAGCACGGTTCGCCGCCGTCTTCATTCCGATTCGTCCTCGATGTCAGCCGAGGTGTCGGGAGGCGAGCTGGGCGGAAGCCGCCCTCGTCGAGACGAGCACGAGGCACTCGACAGGCACGAGCCTTGGAGTCGGCGTCTCCGCCTTCGACGATCATGTTCGGTTCCTGCCGCCGCCGAAGGTGCGGTCGGATCGCGAACACCCAACGACGCCTTCGTCCGCATGGTGGCCCCGTAAGCCGCTAACGGTGCGACGCTTCTTCGAAGCTGCCTATCCGAAGATGCCGAGATACGAGTCGAGAATGGCATCGCCGAAGAAGAGCGCGATCACGCCGCCGAAGGCGAGGAACGGCGCGAACGGAATAGCCATCTTCCTCGCCTTCGAGCCGTGACGGATGGCGAGTACCGCCGATGGCACGAGCCCCGCGATGAAGCCGACCATCAGCGCCACCGTGACATCGCGTCCGAGCATCGCACCGAGCAGGAGCGCAAACTTGACGTCGCCCATACCCATGCCCTTGGGGTAGACGAGCGCCGCGGCGAAGAGGAAGCCTGACGCCCCGAGCGCCGCCACAGCCCACTCCGGGCTCGGCTGCAGGATCGTCTGGCCGACGAGGCAGATCACCGCGGCCGGCAGGACGATGCGGTTCGGGCACCAGCCGATAGCGGAGGTCGGCGGCCGTGAGGGTGACGAGAACGATCACGAAGAACGACGCCAGGATCGTGTAGGCAGTCGCGCCGAAGGCGAGCACACACGCTGCGACGAGCCCGGCCGTGAGGGCCTCGACCGCGGGGTAGACGGCCGAGATGGGCTCGCCGCAATGACGGCAGCGGCCGCGCAGCAGCAGGTACGAGACGATCGGGATGTTGTCCCGCGGCGAGATCGGGTTGCCGCAGCCCATGCACGCCGAGCGCGGCTTGGAGATCGACTGGCGCAGCGGCACGCGCGCCGCGACGACGTTCACGAAGCTGCCGAAGGCAAGTGCGGGCGTAAACACGAGAGCTGCGAGCGCGACGTTCACAACGAAGCTATCGGCAGCCCCGGCAGTTCGGTTGAGCTCGAGGCGCCGAGACGTCATACGACTTCAGCCGCGTTCGCCGACTGCCGATACCTCAATCGAGGAATCAACCCATGAATTTCGAGCCCGCAGGCCCACTTCGCACATCGACGAATCTCGGCGATCGTGCCGGCACGCCGCACGGACGGTCACGGCGCCGCCGGCTTCGAGACGATCGGCGATCTCGTCGCCGAACTCGTGCTCGCGGCAGAGATCGTCCCGCGAGACCGACTCGCAGCTGCGCGCGGCCGCGCCGGCGCCGGATCTCTGGCAGAGGCGCTGCGCGACGAAGGCTATGCCCAGCCAGAGGGCGTCGCCCGCTCCCTCGCGCGACGCCACGACCTCCCGTTCATCGATCTCCAGGCGGAGCGGGTAAAGGCCACCGTCACCGAGGTCGTGCCGCTGCTGACGCTTCAGCGCGTGATCGCGATGCCGGTCTCGCTTCAGAATCGACCGCCTCCGGGTCGCGATCGCCGATCCGGGGAACATCCACGGGATCGACGAGCTCAGGCTCGCGAGCAAGTACCCGATCGACATCGGGGTTGCGAGCCGCGAGGACATCCTCGCCGAGCTCGAGAAGATCGCCCGGCGCACCGAGGTGCTCGAGACCCAGTCGGTGCTCGACGAGTTCGACGTCATCGACGAGACGGAGGACGACCTCGAGATCGACGACGGCGTCTCGGACGCACCGCTCGTCCGGCTCGTCAACTCGATCATCATGCAGGCCGCGACCGACGGGGCGAGCGACATCCACTTCGAGCCACAGGAGGACTCGCTGCTCGTGCGGGTGCGCATCGACGGCGTGCTCAACGAGGCCCAGTCGATCCCGAAACGAATGGCGAACGGCGTCACGACGCGCCTGAAGGTGCTCGCCAAGCTCGACATCGCCGAGCGCCGCAAGCCGCAGGACGGACGCATCTCGCTCGCGGCGCGGGCCGTCGGGCGCATGCTGGACATCCGCGTCGCCGTGCTGCCGACTGTCGAGGGCGAGCAGGTCGTGATGCGCCTGATCGACAAGTCGCGCACGACGCCGACGCTCGAATCGCTCGGGCTCTCCGAGGCGATGCGGGAGAGGATCTCCGAGATCATCCGCAAGCCGACCGGCGCGTTGCTCGTCACCGGGCCGACGGGCTCGGGTAAGTCGACGACGCTCTACGCCGCGCTCGCCGAGATCAACCGGCCCGAGATCAACATCATCACGGTCGAGGACCCGGTCGAGTACCGGCTGGCCGGGGTCAACCAGGTGCAGATCAACGTGAAGGCCGACATGACCTTCGCCGCAGCCCTCCGATCGATCCTGCGCTCGGATCCCGACACGATCATGGTCGGCGAGATCCGCGACCCCGAGACGGCCAAGATGGCGATCGAGTCGGCCCTGACCGGCCACTTCGTCCTCTCGACGCTGCACACGAACGACGCCCCCGGCGCGCTGACGCGCCTGAACGAGATGGGCGTCGAGCCCTTCCTGACGGGCTCCGCCGTGTCTGCGGTGCTCGCCCAGCGGCTCGCGCGCAAGCTCTGCGCGAACTGCTGCGAGATGTACACGCCGACGCCGGAGGAGCTGATGGCGGCGCGGATCTCTCCCGACATGGCCGCGGCGCGCGAGGGGATGGTGCTGTACCGCAAGGTCGGCTGTCCGCGCTGCAACCGCACGGGCTACAAGGGCCGCGTCGGCGTCTTCCAGCTCCTGATCATGAGCGATGAGATCGAGTCGCTCGCCGCCCAGAACGCGCACCGCGACGAGATCGAGCGGGCGGCCGTCGCCGGTGGGATGCGCTCGCTCTGGGACGACGGGATCGCGAAGGCCGCCGCCGGCCTTATCTCGCTGGAAGAGCTCGCCCGCGTAGTCTCGACGTTCTGAGGATCCTGCGATGAAGAAACGCATCGCACGATCCTCGGAACGATGCTTGCTGCCGCGCTGCGCGGATCCTGAAGCCGGGAACCTTCGGTTCGAACCGGCAACCCGCGAGCCTGACAGGCTTTGCCTGTCTTCCGGCCTCACCGGAGTGCTCGCGGGGACAGGTTCGCCCGATCGTCCCGGGCTGCAGGAGCCACCGTGTTGCCGGTCTAGCGCGCCTCAGGCTCTAGAGCAGACGGCGACGCGATCGGTCTTGAACCCCGGAACACGCTGAAGCCCGTCACCGCGCGCGCGTTCATCTTGAGCCCGACAGGTAGGCGGAAGCTGTCAGCGATCGAAGGCGGCCAGTTCGAACCGAAAGGTTCCCGGCTTCAGGATCCGCGCGCAGCGCGGCAGCAAGCATTCACGTGATCACGCAGTTCAGGTACTCGAAGGCAACGATGGAGTCGTCGACGAAGCGGCGTGCGTGGTCGAGCGAGGTGAAGTTGAACGTGCGCTTGAGACCCGGCTCGTCATCCGCCGCCGTGACCGGGAACACCTCGGAGTCCACGTCGACGCCGTCGCCGGTGTTGTGCCCATGCAGCGTTGCGATGACCCGTCCGTCGCGCCGAACCACGTACGAAAACAAGGCCCGGGCGGGATCGGCCTCAGCCGATCCCGTCCGGGCCTCCTTAGCAGGAGCAGTGCTCAACGACGTGCGCCGGCGTTGTGCGCGGCCTGGCGGACGACCGCGGTCTCGACCGGCCCGGAGAACTGCATCACGATCTTGCCGGGGCGGCGGACGACCAGCGTCGCGGGCGAAGAGACCTCGCCTGCGAACTTGGCCACCGTCGCGGCCTGCTTGTCGCTGCCGACGTTGACGGCGACGAAGCCGGCACCCGCAGCGCGGGCACCCTTGCGGGCCTCTGCGACGGACGCGCGGTCGCCGGCCGACTGGCCGACGTAGAGCGTGACGACGGTCACCTTCGAGTAGCGAAGCGCGTGCGCCACGCTCGGCGGCAGGCCGGGGAGGAGGACGATCTTCGGGGTAGTGGGCGCGGCCGGCGTCGCGGCGTCGGACTGCGTGGCCGCCGGAGTCGCCGCGGCCGTAGCCGGCAGCGGCTTCGTGGCGGATGCCCCGCCGCTGTCCGAACCACCGAGGAGGCCCGAGCGGACGACCATCAGGAGAGCGAAGGCGGCGACCAGCGCGACGATAACGATCAGCACGACGCGTGGGATTCGACTGGTTGTAGCGGCGATGGTATTCACAGGGTCCCTATCGGCAACCGACGGGGATGGCTTTACCCCCGGTACCCGATCGTCTCTACCCTGCGATGAGGTGCGGCGCTGTCGCCTGGACGGGGACGGCCCTGCCGTCGACGAGTGAGCTCCGCGCTGCTGATCGCGATCAGCGCCTCGCCGGTGGTGAGGTCCACCGGCAGCGTCAGCGCGATTGTCCTGCCGCGCAGGCCTGAACCGACCGGATCAGCGTCCCCCGGACGGGGATCCGACGGTCGTGGGCCGGAACCTGCGTGGAAGCCCGACGGTGTGAAGCGAACGGTCGCGTGGTCGCTCGAATGGGGTCGGGTAGGCCCAGAGCTCGGCGCCGCGTCGGCGGTGGCGTACGACGAGGAGATCGGGCCGGAGCGGAGACGTGCCACGCCGCTTCTGCACCTTGGTGATGAACGGAGACATGTACTTGCTCCTCACTCGGGTAGCACCGACGCGCCCTCTGTGGACGACCTCCGCTCCGCCCGTAGACACAAACGGGTGATTGTGTGGGTGTCTCACTCCTGGGACCAGCGGCCAATCGGCCTCGTTCGATTGAGAGAGAAGAGGGCCGACTCGGATCCCTCCGCGGTAGACCAAGAGGGTGAGCTCGAGTGAGTCGTCTCCCCCGGGGTGGGTGAACGAGAGGACGGCTCGTCGAGCCATGCCGGCGGTCCTCGCCATCCCGCGCACTGCCGGAGGCCTTTGTTTTCCCCGCGCGCGCGTAGGCAGACGTCCGGTCGCGGCCTGGTTGAGGCGGCGATCTCGGCGATGGCGAACAAGCTCTCAAGCCACGAGGCGACCCTGCCGATAGGAGCATCCGTGGAGCTTTCGGAAACCACAACCGCCGCCCCTCTGTCCGTCGACGCCCTGCTGGAGCAGGCGGTCGGCATGGGCGCCTCCGACCTGCACCTGACGGTGGGGATCGAGCCTGCCGTGCGCCGTCGCGGCCACATCGAGCTGCTGCGCGAGTTCCCGGTGCTCGACCCCGACATGATACGGCAGCTGATCTATCGCATCACGACGACCGAGCAGCAGAAGAACCTGGAGCTCGGCCGGCAGCTGGACTTCGCCTACGGCATTCGCGGGCTCGCCCGCTTCAGGGTCAACACCTTTTACCAGCGCGGCAGCCTCGCGGCCGCGTTCCGCACGATTCCGGCCAACATCAAGTCGCTCGAGGAGCTCGGCCTTCCCGCGAGCCTCCACGAGCTGGCGAAGAACCCGCGCGGCCTCGTCCTCGTCACCGGGCCGACCGGCTCCGGTAAGTCGACGACGCTCGCCTCGATCATCGACGAGATCAACCGGTCGCGGACCGACCACATCATCACGATCGAGGATCCGATCGAGTTCCTCCACGATCACAAGAGCTGCATCGTGAACCAGCGGGAGATCGGCGAGGACGCCAAGGGCTTCGCCGACGCGCTCCGCGGAGCGCTGCGGCAGGACCCCGACGTGATCCTCCTCGGCGAGATGAGGGACCTCGAGACGATCCAGACTGCACTGACCGCGGCCGAGACCGGCCACCTCGTTTTCGGCACCCTGCACACGCAGAGCGCGCCGAGCACGATCGACCGCATCATCGACGTGTTCCCGGCCGAGCAGCAGGCGCAGGTGCGAATGCAGCTCGCCAACACGCTCCAGGGCATCGTCACCCAGACCCTGGTGCCGACGCGGGACGGGCAGGGCCGCGTGCCCGCCCTCGAGATCCTCTTCCTCGACGACGCCATCCGCAACCTCATCCGCCAGGGCAAGATCGAGCAGGTCTACTCCTACATGCAGACCGGCAGCCGTCGCGGGATGCAGACGATGGAGCAGTCGCTCAGCGAGCTCGTCCAGCAGAACCACATCACCGTCTCCGAAGCGGTCGGCCGGTCGAGCCGGCCCGATGCGCTCGTCTCGGCACTGGAGCGCGCAGGCGTTCCGACGTCGACCCTGTCCTTCGAATCCACACCTGCCGCCGAACCGGTCCTCGGTACGGCGCTGCGGGTGGCCGGGAGCTAGCCGCCAATGACTCTGTGGAATCCCCTCAACGTGTTCTCCTCGGGCCAGGCGTCGTCAAGCGACGAAGGGCCGTCCGCCTCTTTCGATCCGTCTCGGATCGGCGATCCGCTCGGCCCTCCCTCGCCCGGCCCCGCGGTCGGCTTCGGTGATGCCCGCATCGGCACCGCCGCTGTCGGCGATCCGCGGCGCAACCCGATCGGCTTCGCGCCTCCCGAGACGGAGTCGCCCTCACGATTCCGGACAGAGATCTCCTTCCGTCGCCACAACGAGCTGCCGCGCGCGAGCACGCTCCCGGCCGAGAGGGACGATCACGCGAGCACCGCCTGGCAGAGCCCGGTGACCGTCGAGCACGACGACGTCGGCGGAGAGGCGCTCTTCGAGGAGACGCCGGTCGCCGACATGAGCCACGCCGTTCTTCAGGCGCGAGATCAGCTTCCGACGCAAGAAGACGATGGACGAGCGCACCGGCCGCAGCCGAGCATGATTTCGACGCCGAGATCACGAATGCCGCAGACGATCACGTGGATGCGCCGGCCGAGATCGTGGCCGATGAGCCGGCCGCCGAGCCCGAGGTCGTGGCGCTGCCCGAGGTCGTGGCGGAAGCAGATGGATCGGCGCCCCCGAGCTCGTCGCCGCCCTGGCAGTTGACGCCGACGACACCGACGGTGTCGACGATGCTGTCGTCGCCGAGCCTGTGATCGCCGACGCTCTGCCCTTCTACAAGCGCGAGCTCGGCTTCCGGCGCAAGAAGCCCATTGCCGTCGAGGCTGTGGCTTTCGCCGCGACGGACGTCGACCTCACGGATGACGCGGTCCGCGTCGGCGAGACAGCCGACGAGCCGGAGCTGGTCGCCGAGATCGCGACGCCCGAGCCGGTGGAGGCGATCGTCGAGCACGACATCGTCGTCGAGCCGCAGATTTTCGCCGAGGCGACAACCCCGGAGGAGCCGGCAGCCGATGACGAGGATGTTGTCATCGAGCCCGTCGCCGCGGCAGCCGTTCCGTTCTACAAGCGTGAGCTCGGCTTTCGTCGCAAGAAGACGGTCGCGCAGGAGACGACGGTTGTCGTTGCCGCCGACGCAATTCCCGTCGAGGACGCGACCCCAGATGATTCGACCGAGGCCGTTGTCGAGGCAGCGGGTGTCCCTGCGGACGAGCCGGTGCTGGCCGAGGCGGCCGAGGTCGCAGTCGCCGCGAGCGCTGTTTCTCACGTCGACGACGCAGCCACTCCTGAGAACGCCGTCGACGAGCACGAGGTTGTCGAGCACGAGGCTGTGGCCGTTCCCGACACCGACGCCGGTCTCGAGACCTCCCTGACCGATGACGCTCCTACCCATGAGGTTTCCGCAGAAGACCTTCCCACCGACGATGTCGACGGCACTGACGGCATCGACGCGCCGGCGGAGGATGCACCCGATTCGGGCGGTCGCTTCGGAACGCGCAAGCAAAAGGCGTCCAAGCAGAAGAAGTCGGGCGGCGCCAAGGGACGCAAGATTGTCGGGCTCAAGATCGGCGCGTCGCAGATCGCTGCGGCCGTCGTCGCCGAGACCGAAGCCGGGCACGAGCTTCTCGGCCTCGCGCGGCGCTCGCTCGCGAGCGGGATCGTCGTCGACGGCGAGGTTCGTGACGAAGCCGCGCTCGCCACCGCCATCAAGGCCCTCTTCGACGAGGAGAAGCTTCCCAAGACCGACGTTCACATCGGGCTCTCGAGCAATCGCATCGGCGTCCGTACGCTGGACATCGACGTGGTCGAGGACGAAAGCCGCTTCGACAACGCAGTGCGGTTCAAGGCGCACGAGGTGCTTCCCGTCGCTCTCTCGGAGTCGGTGCTCGACTACCGCGTGCTCGAGGAGCGCGTCGGCGAGAACGGCCAGGCGACGCGGCGGGTGCTGCTCGTGGTCGCTCCCCGCGACCAGGTCGAGCCGTACCAGCGCGTCGCGACTCAGGCCGGCATCAAGCTGACCGCGATCGACCTCGAGGCGCTCGGTCTGCTGCGCGCCTTCGTCGAGCCGGGAACCGGTATGCCGACGCCCGACGACACGGCGACCGTCGTGATCGCGATCGGGCACGAGTCGTCCACCCTGCTCGTCTCCGGTGGAGGCGCCTGCGAATTCACGCGGGTCTTCGATTGGGGCGGAGGCGCACTGGAGGAGGCCGTCGCTACCTCCCTGGAAGTGCTTCCTGCCGAGGCGGCGACGATTCTCCGCCACCTCTCGCTCTCAGGCCCGGGCCGCCAGTACGACTCGCTCGACGACGAGAACCGCGCAATAGCGACCGATGCCGTTCGCCAGCGGCTCACCCCGTTCGCGCGCGAGCTCGTGAACTCGCTCCAGTTCTACCAGACCCAGGCAGAATCTCTCGGCATCGGTGGGATTCTCGTCACCGGCGGCACCTCGCACCTCGAGGGCCTCGACTCGGCGCTCCACCAGATGATCGGAGTCGAGGTCTCGGTCGGCGAATCCGTTCGCGCGCGTCATCCGCGCAGCGGAGATCGACCCGGCTATCGAGGCGACGATCGGCTCGCTGGCCGTGCCGATCGGCCTCGCGATCGAGGATCTCGCGACACGCGGCATCAACCTGCTGCCGGAGGGCGCGGAAACGAAGAAGAAGATGACGAGCCGCTCGACGCTCCTGTCGATCGGCGTTCCGGTCGCGGCGGCGATCCCGCTGGCCGCACTCAGCTTCATGTACCTCGGGGCCCACAGCAAGGCGGCCGACAACCAGACGCCAGCTCGATGCGGTGAAAGCCCAGATCGCCACCTTGCCGCCGCCGAAGGCGCCGGTCATCGACGCAGGCGTCGTCGGCAACGAGGCGGCCCGCGCGACGGCGGTCGCGCAGGTACTCGGCGGCCGGCTTGCCTGGGACGCGGTCTTCCGCGACCTGACCCGGATCCTGCCGGACAACGTCTGGCTCTCGACCATGCAGCTCACCCAGCCGACCACGGCGGGAGCGAACCTCGCTGACGGGACGACGGCTGCTCCGGCGCCGCTTCCCGGCCAGGTCGGCCGCCAACCCGACCGCAGTCTCGATCGACGGCTTCACCTACACCCAGCCCGATGTCGCCCGCCTCCTGGCACGGCTCGCGACGCTCCCCTCGCTTCAGCGCGTGACGCTGACGTCGAGCCAGAGCCAGCTCGTCGGGTCGAAGCCGGTTGTCCACTTTGTCATCGTCGCCGACCTGAGCTCGACCGGAGGTGCGTCATGAACGACCTGCTGCATTCGCCGAAGGCGAAGGTCGGCGCGGCAGTTGCCGGCGGCCTGCTCATCGTCCTCGCGGCCTGGTTCCTCGTCGTCTCGCCTCAGCGGGCGAAGGCCAACGACCTCAACGCGCAGGTTGAAAGCGCCCAGGGCGAGCTGGCGGCGAAGAAGCTCGCGTTGGCGACCCCGTCGGCAACCGTGACGGTGAAGCCGAGCGATCTCTACCGCTTGACCAAGGCCCTGCCGAACGAGACCGATATGTCCGGCATCCTCCTCGACGTCAACCGGCTCGCGGCGCGGAACAAGCTGAACTTCCAGTCGATCACGCCGTCACCCTCGATGGTCGGCACCGGCTACCTCGAGCAACCGCTCGCCGTCGTCGTCCAGGGCCGCTTCGGCAACATCTCCCGCTTCCTCGGCGACGTCCGCACGCTCGTCTCGGTTCGGGGCAAGCGCCTCGACGCGCGCGGCCGGCTCTACTCGGTCTCGGCGGTCAACATCACGGCCCCGGACAGCCCGAGCACGTTCCCGACCGTCAAGGCGTCGGTGACGCTGAACGCCTACTCGTTCACCCCCACCGCACCGGTGACCACCCCTGATCCGTCCACGACTACCGACACGTCCTCGAGCGGGACGGTCGCGGCAGGAGCGAACCCCTGATGGCCAAGCGAAGCCAGGACCTTGACGCCGCCAAGGCGAAGAAGCAGAAGATCATCCTCATCGTGGGAGGCGTGCTGCTCCTCGCGGTCGCCGGGCTCCAGGGGCCGAAACTGCTCAAGGGCAGCGGGTCGACCACCGCCCCGGAGGCGAGCTCCGCCACGGCCGAGTCCGGCTCCGCGGTGACACCGGTTGCCGTGGGCGTCGTCGAGCGCTCCCGAAGGGCTCGGCCGTAGTGGCCGGCGTGGTGCTTCCGAAGGCCACCGTCGTCAAGGTCGCCCCGAGCCAGCTCGCGTCGTTCACGCTCTTCGAGGTCAAGGATCCCTTCGTTCCCGGCGTCGGCGATACGGTCGCCCCTGCGGACGCCGCATCCCAGGACGGAACGGCTCCGCCTGCAGACACCGCCACTGTCGATGCGACCACAACCGATGGTGGCGCCTCCGCCGCGTCGGGTGGCACCGCGACCCCGGCCGCACCGCCGCCGCCGCCGTTTGCCTACGCGACGATCAACTTCAACGGCAAGCCACAGCAGGTGCAGGCGAAGGATCAGTTCCCGACTGCAGCCCCGCTCTTCGTCGTCCGCTCGGTGAAGAAGCACCAGGTCAAGATTGGCGTTGCCGGCGGCTCCTTCGACGACAACCAGGCCGTCACGCTCAAGCAGGGCAAGACGGTGACGCTCGTCAACACCGCCACCGGCGTCCGCTATGTGCTCAAGCTCGTCTACACCGGGGCGACGCCCGAGGTGATCCAGAGCTTCACGCCGACGACCCCGGATTCGAATTCGACGGCGGACGCGGGCACAGCCGCGACGACCACGACGACCACCAAATGAGCAACCGAGCCCGTTCCCCCCGTCTGCGGAGAGGAGAGATCTAGATGCCGCAGTTCGCCTACAGCGCGATCAACGCCCAGGGCGCCGAGACGAGCGGCGAAGTCCACGCCGCGGACCTGTCCGCGGCGCGGGACGCGTTGTTCAACGGCGGCCTTCTGGCCGAGCGCATTGCGGAGATCAAGGCACAGGCGCCGACGAAGACGAAGGCCGGGTTCTTCGACAAGAAGGTCGCGCCCAAGTCGCTCCAGGTCTTCTCGCGCCAGTTCGCGACGATGATCGAAGCCGGTCTTTCCGTCGTCACCGCACTCGTGATCCTCGAGGAGCAGACCGACGACCTCGCGCTCGGCAAGGTGATCGACGACGTGCGCGAGCAGGTCGAGACGGGTGCGCTCCTCTCCGAGGCGATGGCGAGCCATCCCGACGTCTTCAGCCGGCTCTACGTCGCGATGGTCGAGGCTGGCGAGGCAGCCGGCGTCCTCGACACGGTCCTCGACCGCGTCGCGATCCAGATCGAGAAGGAGCAGAAGATCAAGCGTCGCGTCAAGGGCGCCATGATCTACCCGATGGTCGTGCTCACGTTCGCCACGCTCGTGATGACGGGAATGCTGATGTTCCTCGTCCCGATCTTCGTCAAGATCTTCGATCAGCTCGGAGGCGAGTTGCCGACGCTGACGCAGTACGTCTTGTACGCGTCGAACGCGCTGCGCCATCCGCTCGTCCCGGGCCTCCCGATCCCCGGCGTCGTGTTCTTCGCCGGCTTCGCCATCGGCTTCATCGTCTGGTTCCGTCGCTGGAAGAAGACCGAGGGCGGCCGCGAGAAGTGGGACAAGTTCAAGTTGCGGATACCGATGCAGATCGGCATCGT
Organism: uncultured Thermoleophilia bacterium; assembly: GCA_963797125.1. Lineage (GTDB taxonomy): Bacteria > Actinomycetota > Thermoleophilia > Gaiellales > Gaiellaceae > Gaiella. The sequence goes on from CAWCOI010000002.1 coordinate 28,644, forward strand.
CGTCCGCAAGGTCGCGATGGCGCGCTGGTCGCGGACGCTCTCGACGCTGATCGCGTCGGGCGTCGACATCATGCGCGCGCTCGAGATCACCGCTCAGACCGCCGGCAACTGGGTGGTCGAGGAGGAGACGATCGCTCTCCGGCACCGCGTCGAGGAAGGCTCCTCGATCGCGCAGCCGCTGATCGAGAGTGTCGTCTTCCCGCCGATGATCGCGCAGATGGTGAAGATCGGCGAGGAGACCGGCGAGCTCGAGAAGATGCTCTCCAAGGTCGCCGACTTCTACGAGGACGAGGTCGATGCCTCGATCACGGCGCTCACCTCGATCATCGAGCCGATGATGATGGTCGGCGTCGGCGTCATGGTCGGCATCATCATCATCAGCATGTACCTGCCGATGTTCAAGCTGCTCTCGCTCGTCAAGTAGCGCGTATCACTCACGTGAGCTAGAGAAAACCCTGCAAATCGCAGGGTTTTTTCGTTTCACTCAGTGGCGGGCTGCTGCGAACCCGTCGGTTACCGCGCCCGGCGCGGGGTGCTGGCTAGGTCGCGTCCGTTGCACGGTGGGTTTCGCGCAGCATGAGCGAGGCAGCACACCGAGAACGGGTACCGCAGGTATCAGCCAGGGAACCCGCCGGTAGTCAGGGAGGTCGGTGCCTCGCAGGAAGAGGCCGAGGTATCTCGTCATCAGGGGTCAGTCGAAGTGGAAGAGCGGTGGGAGGATGACGACGACGGTGGCCGCCCAGAGGGCAAGGATGGGGAGATAGCTGGTTTGCCAGCGCTCGAGCCGGTGGAAGGGGGTGCGGCGGAGGAGGTATCGGCTCGAGAGCCAGGCTGCGCCTGTGAGGTTGACGAGGAGGACGAGGTTGAGTCCGAGTGCTGCGGCTCGGTTGGGGCTGAATCCGAGGTCGCCGATTCGGGCGATCATCGCGGCGAGGACGATCGCGTCGAGGATGAGGGCGCTGATCACGGTGACGAGCTGGATGCCGTCCATCCATTCGGGCGTGGCTGACGGTTGGCGGGCCGAGATGCCGTAGAGGACGAGGCCGAGCACGACGATCAGGAGCGCGTCGAAGGTGGTGACGAGCTCGCGGTCGAAAGTGCCGCCGAGTTCGGTGACGGCGTAGACGACAGTCGTGGCGACGAGCATGATCGCGAACAGGGGTGTGAAGAGCATGGTGAGGACCGGGGCCATGTTCTCGACGACGCGTTGCTTTGACTCGACGAGCCAGGCCGCGACGATCACGGCGCCGGCGGCACCGGAGGGAATGACCCACTCCGCGACCCGGTCGACGTTGACACCCGTGGGCTCGAGGATTGCGGCAGTCAGTCCCATGAGAACACCGCCGCCGAGCGCGATCAGAACGTAGTAGATGAGCCATTCGCCCGTGAAGCGGACGAAGTCCATCCGCCGTTCGTGCGACGCGAGCGTCCCGCCCATGTAGGGGAACGAGACGGCGAACCAGAGCGCGACCGGGAGGCTGAGCGCGACCAGCGTCTCGGTGGACGAATCCTGTCCGTACGGGTAGACGTTGACGACTACCGCGGCGGTCGCGAATACCAATGCCATCAGGACCCAAGTGCGAGGAGCGAGTTGGCGCCGGTGGGCAAAGTATCCCGCGAGGAACGGCAGCACGAACAGGCTGGCGTTCCGTATGAACCCACGTCGGCGTCGGTTCACCCTCGGGCACCACGGCGGCGAGCCGGGCAATCTGGACAACGATCGCGGCCGGGATCGCGAAGGCCAGCGCCTCGACCCATCCACTCCGCCGCGACACAGGCTCCTCGCCGCTCGTGAGGAGTTGCTTCCAGAGTCGGCCGCTGTGTTCGCGCGCGTACTCTCGCGACAGGCTGTCCATGTCTCCGAGACGTTTGACGGCGATCAAGAACCCTTCGTCCTCGCTCAGTCCGGCCGCCTCGAGCTCGTCTATCTGGTGCCGAAGGTGATCCTCGAGCTCGTCAACATCTCTGCCGTTCATCCCGGCGGCACCCGCGACATAGTTGCGCCACTCAGCGATTTGCTGGCTCAACGCCCTCCATCCGTCACGCCTTTCCTGGGGCGGCGAGAAACACGCCCGAACCGGGCCACACGTCATTCAGGGCTCGCGTGACCGCCAGCCATTGCCGCTGCTGCTCCGCGAGCGCCGCCCGCCCCTCATCAGTGAGCACGTAGTACTGGCGACGCCGCCCCTCCGGCGGCACACGCCACTCCGTCGACACATAGCCAAGCCGACGCAGACGATGCAACAACGGATACAGCATCCCATCCGACCACTCAAAATCCCCACCCGACAGCACCCGCACCCGCTTCAGGATCGCGTACCCGTAGCTCTCACCCTCGGCCAAGATCGCAAGGACGAGCGGCGTCGCCGACGCCGCCACCAAATCCTTGTCGAGCCTCAAGCCCAACCTCCAACAGTCGCAGCACAACCCATAGAACTACTATATACATAGATCTACATGGTGTCGTGGAACGCCGCGCCGCCGCTTCCGCCCGCGTCTCGTCTCGCTCGACGTGCCGACCGCGACGCGTGGACCATGGCAAGACGTACCGTTCAACGACTGCATGTCTCACATCTGATCCCTCCGAGAGGAACCCCGCGGTGAGTGAAGCCACACGGTTGAACCTGCGCGACGACGTCGAGAACTTCGCCGAGCGATTCGGGCTCGCCCCGGAGCTGGAGCTGCGCTTCGGCCGCAGCGCTCTCGGGATCGAGGGCGGCGGCTTCAGCTACCAAAACCGTGCCCCGAACGTTGCCGGCTCCACCGGACATCGGCACCAGACGCAGGAGGAGGTCTACATCGTCATCGCCGGTTCGGGCCAGGTGAAGCTCGACGACGAGGTGCAAGACCTCCGCCAGTGGGACGTCATCCGCGTCCCGCCGGCCGTCGCGCGCGGCTTCGCATCAGGCCCCGATGGCTTGGAACTGATCGCGATCGGGTACGGCGAGGGAGGCGACGGAGAAACGATCGAGGGATTCTGGGATACACCGCCCACTTCGGAGGTGATCGGATGAATGACGAGCAGAAGAAATGGAAAGTGGCGCATCTCGACGAGATCGAGCGGCGCGGCAGGGATATCCCGGTGCGCGAGCACCTCGGGATCCACTCATTCGGAATCAACGCCCTGACGACCGGCGACGACGGCACGCTCGTCAATGACCACGACGAGGCAGGGTCGGGCCAGGAGGAGCTGTATCTCGTTCTCGACGGCACGGCGACGTTCGAGGTCGACGGCGAGACGATCGAGGCGCCGCAAGGAACGTTCCTCTACGTGGCGGCTGACGCGCAGCGGAAGGCGACCGGGAACGCAACCATCCTCGCGATGGGCGGCACGCCCGGCGAGGTGTACCAGGCGATCGACTGGGGCGAGGCGTGGCCGTTGCACCGAGAGTCGATGCAGGCCTACGGTGAGGAGCGGTACGGCGATGCGTTCGAAGCGGTCAGCAAGGCCCTCGCGCTCGTGCCCGATCACGCGGGGCTGAACTACAACGCCGCCTGCTTCGCAACACTCGCCGGTGACACGAGCGACGAGACGTTCGACCATCTCCGACGGTCCGTAGAGCTCCTGCCGCGGTTCCGCGAGGACGCACGCCGAGACAGCGACTTCGACGCCGTGCGCGACGACCCGCGATTCGAGCAGGCCCTTCGTTGACCCTGGACTAGACTCAGGCTCCGCGCCGACCTCGACGAGGAGCCACCGCTCTGTCGACTCCCGAAGTGAACTTCTTCGAGCCGGACACGATTGCGTGTCCGTACCCGAGCTACGAGATCCTCCGCGACGATGCGCCGGTCTGGCAGGACCCCATGACCGGCATGTGGATCGTGACGCGCTACGACGACATCCGGACGATCTCGCTGGACAACGATCGGTTCAGCAACGCGCTCCCGTCCGGACGGGACGGCTCGATCCGCCCCGTTGACCCCGACAGCTCGCCGCAGCGCGCACTCGTGGCCTCGAGGGCGAAGCTGCTGCGTGAGCTCTACGCGGAGCAGGGCATCGCGAGGGCGCCGAACCTGTCGCTGCGAGACGCTCCCGACCACATGGCGCTTCGCCGCCTCTTCGACTTCGCGTTCCGCCCGGCCGCGATCCGTGGCCTCGACGCGCTGGTGGAGGAGATCGCGTACCGGCTCATCGACGACGTGCTCGACGCAGGCGAATGCGATTGGGTCGCCAAGTTCGCGGTTCCCCTCCCGCTGTACGTGATCGGCCGCCAGATGGGAATCGCCGACGCGGAGCTGCCGCGGATCAAGTACTTCACCGATGCATGGATCAGGCGCATGGGACTGATGCAGGACGAGGACGACATGCGCAGGTCGGTGCAGATCGAGGCAGAGACCCGCGCGTACTTCCAGGAGCACTTCGACCGCCTGCGGCGCGAGCCGGATGACACGCTCCTCAATGTCCTCGTCAACCGCGAGATCCCGGAGTGGGGTCGCCCCCTCACGGACAACGAGCTGCACACCGAGGTGATGTCGGACCTCTTCGTCGGAGGGTCAGAGACGACGACGAACGCTCTTGCGGCCGGCGTCATGCTGTTGATCGAGCAGCCCGACGCCTGGCGCCGGCTCAAGGCGGATCCGGAGGCGTGCCTCGAGCCCTTCCTCGAGGAGGTGCTGCGCCTCGAGTCGCCCGTTCAGGGGTTGCTCCGAGAAACGAGGGTCGACGTCGAGCTCCAGCGGCGTCACGATCCCGGCGGGGTCGGTGGTGCACCTGCGCTACGGGGCGGCCAACCGCGATGAGCGCCAGTTCGAATGCCCGCGCGACGTCAAGCTCGACCGCAAGCGTCCACGCGGGCATCTCGCATTCGGGGTCGGCGCCCATCACTGCCTCGGGGCTCCGCTCGCGCGGCGGGAGCTCTACTTCGGCTTCAAAGCGCTCGTGGACCGCGTCGACGAGCTCTGGTACACCGACCGTGAAGGCGCGTTCGAGTACCGGCCGAGCTACTTCCTCCGCATCATGGACCGCCTACAGGTCGGCTTCAGGCCGGCCGCCACCCGGGCCCGTACGACGACCGCGCGCTCGGCCGACACGACCGACGTCTGACGGCCGATGGCTACCGGTCGGCGGGTGCGTCGCCGAGCGCCTCGACGGCGCGGTGGACGTTGCCGTGGATGTGGTCGGGGCCGATCGTTGCGGCGACCCCGTCGGCCTGGAGCACGGCGAGCACCTGTGGCTTCAGGCGTGCGAGGCGGAGCTCGACACCCTCGGCGTCGAGGAACTCGTAGATCTCGGTGAGCTTGGCCGAGCCCTGGGAGTCGACGAAGTTGACGCCTTCGAGGTCGAGCACGAGCGCTCGAATCTCTGTCGTCGACGAGCCCGCGAATGCGGTTCTCGAGTGCCTCTGCCGTGGCGAAGAAGAGACCACCATCGAGCCGCAGCACGACGATGCCCTCGCGCGTCTCGTCCTGCGGGTTCTCCCGGATGTCGCGGATACACCTGGGTGTCGGGCTCCCGCCCGAGAAGCGGCATCGAAGGCTGCGTGGCGACGTAGATCAACCAGCCGATCGAGAGGATCACGCCGACCACGACGCCGGCGAGGACGCCTGCCGAGAGCACCGCCAGGAACGCGGCGATCGCGATCCAGAAGTCGAACCGAGTCACCCGATACAGGCGCCGTAGCTCCGGGATGTCGATCATCCCGAACAGGACAGCGTCGATGATGATCGCTGCCAGCACTGCCTTCGGCAGCTCCGAGAACAGCGGCGCGAGCACGACCAGGGTCGCGAGCACGAGACCGCCTGTGACGAGGGAGGCGACCGGTGTTCGCGCCCCGGCGGACTCGTTCAGCGAGCTGGCCGAAAGGCTGGTCGAGACCGGCATTCCCTGGAAGACGCCGGCTCCGACGTTCGCCATTCCCTGTGCGACGGACTCCTGACCGACGTCGATGCGATACCGATGCCGGGTCGCGAACGCGCGCGCGTCTCCCGCCGTCTGTGAGAAGCCGATCAGCAGCAACGCGACCGCTGCGATCCCGATCACGGCGAGGTTCTGACGGACGATGTCGTAGTCGGGGAGCATCGGCGCCGGAAGCCCGCGCGGGACGTCACCGACGACCGCGACGCCGTGGCTGCTCAGGTCGAAGATCGCCGATGCCAGCAGCCCGCCGACGACGAGAACGAGCGCGCCCGGGACGGCGGGCACCGTGAAGCGCAATGCAAGTATCACCGCGAGCGCGACGACGCCGACGAGGAGCGTGAGCCAGTGGATGTCGTCCAACCCGCGCACCCACGAACCGAACTCCTGCCAGACCGTGTCGCCGTCCGCTGAGGTTCCGGTCAGCTTCGGCAGCTCGCCGACCGTGACGTCGATCGCGGCGCCCGCGAGGAAACCGGTCACGACGGCCTTGGAGAGGAACTGGGCGATCCAGCCGAGCTTCAACAAGGCAACGAGCAGGAACAACACGCCGGTCAACAGCGTGATTGCCGCCACCAGCTGTGCCGCCTGATCGCCTCCCAGGCCCGTCACCAGCACCGCGCCGCCGGCGACCGCGGCGAGGGAGGAGCTGGGGCCGGTCGAGATCTGGCGCGACGTGCAGAACACGGCATAGATGAGCGCGCCTGCGGCAGCGGCGTAGAGACCGTTCTCGAGCGGCACGCCGGCGATGCCCGCGTAGCCGAGGTTCTTCGGCACGATCAGCGCCGTCACCGCGATGCCCGCGGCGATGTCACCCCGCAGCCAACGGCGGTCATACCGTGGCAGCCAGTCGAGTATCGGGACGAACCGACGCACCGGCGTCATCCTCTCATGGACCGCGCCCGTCGTCCAGAGTCGGGGCGGAGAGCTACAGCAGCGGCGAGATCGCCGCGAACGCCGCCGCGCGGGCGCGGCCTCTTCAACGTCGAAGGCGGCCGCATGCTCGAGCTGACCGCCTCGGCGGGAGCAAAGAACTTCTCATCGAACTGGGACGCAAGATCCCGTGACACAAAGCCGACGTCGATCTCGAAGAATCTCCTCAGGCTCCAGGCATCCAGGTTGCACGTGCCGACGAGCACCTGCTCGCCATCGGCGACGAACGCTTTCGCGTGCAGCATCGTGGGGTAGCCGAGGAGCTGAACGCCTGCGTCGATCAGGCGCGCGTGATGGAACTCCTCGGCAGCTCCGCAGGCCCAGTTGTTCGGATTCGCGGGCACGAACATGCGCACGCGCGCACCGCGACGTGCCGCCGCCTCGATTCGCTTGATCATCCCGCGATCGGTGACATAGGGATTCACGACGTCGAGCGTCTCCCGGGCTCCGTCGAGCAACGCCGCGATCGCGGTCGTGATCGGCCGAAATCGGCCCGGGGCGTTGTGCAGCACGACGGCCGGTGCCGGACTCGAGCCCGCGTCGAGCGTCGGGAAGAGCTCCGCGACGCTGCTCGACTCGGCCGCGCCCCCGAGCCAGCGGAGGCTGGTCACGAAGACGAGCTGAAGCTGTGACACGACCGGGCCCTCGACTCGGACGAAGAGGTCGTGGAACGTGCCGTTCTCGAAGTGATCCTCGATGCCGGCGCCACCGACCCAGCCGATCCGGCCATCGACGACGACGACCTTGCGATGGTCGATGTGCGCCAGCCCTCCCAGGTTCCAGCCGGTCTCGCCTCCGGTGCCGAGGGGCCCGCGCGCGACGCGCGGCTTCGTGGCGCGCGTCACACAGACCTCCACGCCCGCCGCCTGTCAACTGCTCGTAGAACGCGCGGGAACCACCTTCGGGGTCGGAGCCCTGCCGATCGACGATCAGCCTGACGGGAATGCCCTCCTGCGCCTTCGCGATCAGCGCAGCGGCAAACCGATCCCCAACGAGCGCCGGGCCGAAAACCGAACTGATTGATGTGCACCGACGACGACGCTGCCGCAATGTCAGCGAGGATCGCCGGGTAGAAGTTGCGGCCCTCGACGTGGAGCTGTGCCGATGCGGCAGCACTCTGCTCGAACTCGAGTGCAAACTCTCTACGGCGCACGGCAGCGGCCGTCAACACGCGTTCGGCGCGCTCGGGAATCTCGCTGTTCTGAACCGCGATTCGGTTCACGCGGCTGGCTCAGCCCGTGGGCTGTCGACGGCGACACACCCAACCGATTCTCGCAGACTGGGCGGTCAGGCGACGGGCGGCGGGACTCCGTCGGCGCTGGCGGAGAGGTCGGGGTCCCAACCGCAGACGTCGCATGAGTGCCTGACGGCGGAGCGGGCGAACGCGAGTGCTTGCTCATGTGGGTTCGGGCCGGTCCTGATGTCGTCCCAGTCGAGGATGTACTCGCCGAGCGTGGCCTCCCACTTCGCCGCGGCGGGCGTCAGGGTTGCGCCGCCGAACCCCTCCGAGGGCGGGTGCGCGTAGGCGAAGAAGGCGGCCTTCGGGTAGCGCGTATCGCCGGGCCACCAGCCGACCTCGATCTGCTCTGCGTTTCCGGCATTGCGGCTGATGAAGTCGGTGGCGGAGGGCTCGACGGGCTGCCCGGAGAAGAGGCTCACGGCGAGATCGAACGAGCCCCACCAGGCGTTGACCGGGGTGGAACGGCCTCGGAAGGGCGCACGGAGTGCGGCGAGCACGAGCGCCGCCTGCGTCGCAGCTGCGAAATACGCCGCGACCTGGCCGGGGTCGTACGTTGCGTGCTCCTCGTCCTCGTCGAGCGGCGTTGTCCAGGTCGTCTCCTGCGGCGTCGGATTGATCTCGACGGGGCCGGCAAGTCTCCTGACGGCGGCCAGCAGACCGAGCGCGACCTGCGCGACCGACCGGTTCGGAGCGAGGGCAACATGCTCGACGCGACCATCCGAGTGCTCGACGATCGCCTCGTGGAGTCGCAGGTCGAGGGCGACCACGATCGCCCCCGACCCGTCGGGCGCGGGCAGCGCCAGCGTCTCCCAACCGCGCGCGGTCAGCCGAAGTGCAGCGTGTTGCAGTTGGGGCTCGGGCGGGGCGAGCGCGACGGCCAGCTTGCCGAGAACCTGGGTATGCGCATGCAGCGTCTCGCAAGTCGCAGACCACGGCTCATACGGAAGCGCAGGCCAACCGGACGCCATGCACGAACGCTAGCTGCCGGTCACGAGGCTCAGCCGAGAAGCTCGCCGGCGAAATCCACGAGACCCGCGCTGCGCGCGTCGTCGCCGATGGCGTGCTGGCAGCGCGCGGCGTAGGCACGCAGGTAGACGCAGGCAGCGAGCGCGCTCCGTCGCTCCGGAGTCGTGAACGCCTCGCCGCGTCCCGCCTCGTACTCTGCGATGAACGCGAGCGACTCGTCGGCGCTCGGCCAGAGGAAGATCGGCTCGGCGAGCTCTTCCGTGTAGGTGAAGCTCGCCGCCGCGGTGCCGACGAGAGACGGCTCGGGATCGGTGGTGACGCTGTCCCAGTCGTAGATCGCCGTCGCGGTCAGGTCGTCGTCGAAGCGGAGGTGCTTCGCGCTCCAGTCGGCATGCCCGACCACCTCGCGGCCGGCGTCGGGGACGTCGCGCGCGGCACGGGCGATGTCGTCGATCCACTCGGCTCCGTCGGCAGTCGCATCGAAGTCGAAGAGAACGTTGTGAGGCTTCGGCCAGAGAGCCTTCTGTCGGACGCAGGAATGGACGGTGCGGCCTTCGTCCCGTCCCGGTGGCGACGCGGTGGAAGCGGGCGAGCTCGTCGGCCATTGCTGCCCGCACGGCCGGCTCGTGGGCGTCGCGAAAGGTGCCCTCGTCGAGCCACTCCTCCCAGAGCACGAGCCCGTGGCGCCCGAGCGGACGTGGGGCGGGGAGGCCGGCGTCGGCAAGCGCGCTCTGCACGCTCTGCACCTGATCGAAGTACGCCTCGTCGGTGAACAGCTTGTGGATCTTCATCGCCACGCGCGATCCGTCGTCGCGTACGAGCCCGAACAACGCCCCGACGCTCGCGCCGAAGAAGAACACCTCCCGTGCCTCCGGGTCGAGGGCACGCACCCTGTCCCTGATCGAGGCTGCGTCGACCGTACCGAGGAGATCGAGCACGATCGGCGAGTTCGGATCCGACTCGAGGAACTGGTCGATCGCGTCCACGCGGGTGGAGTCGCCGTCAGACCGCGAGGTAGTTGTGCAACTCGTAGATCGTGACCTGCGGTGGCGTGCTGACCGCGCCGGTCGTCTCCCTCAGGACCGGCAGCAGCCGCTCGACCATGAAGATGTCGAAGTCGGATTGGGACTCCCAGATCTCGAAGATCCGGAAGCCGTCGCCGGTGTGGCCGGCGCTGTGCATCAGCAGTCCCTTCGGCGGGTCGTCCCTCGCTCCGAGGCGCTCCGTGATCCTGTCGTAGCTCTCCGTCGAGTGCTCCGTCACCGGCTCGACCCAATCCTGCACAACCGCGACCGCCATCAGGCGATCGTCGTGATGTAGGCGCCAACGAGGTCGGCCGTCTGCTGGTCGACGTTCCCGTCGCGCCGCTCGCCGTGGCCGTCCTGGAAATACGCGAACGAATCGGTGGAGGCGATCGGGTTCACCTCGTCGTCTCGGTGGTCGTGGAAGGACACATGGAGGAACGAATCATCGGCGAGCCGCAGGACGATGTAGCTCACGTTGTCGGGTCGGGTCGCCGCCAGCTCGGCGAACACGCCCTCGACGCGGCGCTGGTTCTCGTCTGCGTCCTCACTGGACTGCATCGCGTACCGCGTCACCAGCCTCTTCTCCATGGTGGCTCCTTCCGGACATCGCCTGTGCGAGCGTCGAACGAGCGGACGCAAGGACAACCTAGCGCTGCCTCGGAAGACGGCGTCTCGGGCTCAATCATCCCCGTGCTCATTCGAGGCTGTCCCAGACGACCTCGATCTCCCGGTCGATACCGGGGAGCGGGAGGGAGGCGGCCTCGGCCTCGATCGCGGCGCGCCTGTCGGCTGCCAGACGCGACCAGGCCTCGATCCGGACGGTGTGCTGCGCCCGCCTCCAGGTGCCACGGATCTCGCCGTCGACGAGCAGCGCGCCCGGCCAGACGCGGGGCGTCCAGAGCCGCTGCCGCTGATCCGCCGAGGGCACGAGGAGCTCCCGCTCTGCGCGGTCGAGCAGGAAGTAGGCATCGCCGCTCGGCAGCAGGCGCACCGCCGCGGCGGCTGTGTCGGCAGCATGCATCTCCGTTTCGTCCTCGGACAGCAGCCACTCGTCGCCGAGTGGCGACCGCACCGGCAGCAGCGATCCCTCGAGCGACGCGAAGGCGGCTGCTCCCGCGCGGCGCGTGACCCCGGCCCAGCGCGCGAATCCCGTGGCGGTCGTGGGACCGAAGATGTGGAGGTAGCGTCGAGCGAGCTCGCGGCACGCATCGGCCGGCTCGGTGTCGGCAGCGGCGACCGTCCAGATCGTCGATGCGCGGGCGCCGTCCCAGCGGATCTGGACCGTTCCCGTCGTCGCCGCATACCTCATCTCGGGGCCCATGCGGAGCGCGCGGCCGGCCTCCCGGTCCGTCATGCGCCTGCCGTCGAGGTGTGTATTCAGTTGCTCTGCGATGCGTTCTGCGCGCAGGCGGCCGCGTTCGTTGTCGGGCAGCCTTCCGAGCGAGAAGAGCGCGAAGTCGCGCTTGGGGACGACGTAGGTGTTGTAGCGCGGCCCCCAGAGCTGGGCGAGCGACGGATCGTCCAGCGTCGACGGCCCGACTCCCGTCAGCCGGGCGTGCAACGAGAGCAGCGCGGCTCTCGGCATGCTGTCCTGCAGGCCCGCCCATCCCGCCTGTCGCAACGTCTCCGGCGTCGTGGGCCGCCGTGCCTCGAGCCCACCGACCCGCCGTCGGAACGCAAGAATCTGCTGCCGGGTGAGCCTCAGTCGCGCGTGCACTGACCTTCCTCCGAGCCTACCTGCACGTCACCACGCCGATCGCGATCGTGCCGAGGTAGCCCCTGAGCCCTCCCGTGCGCTTCGTCAGCTTCAGCTCGGCCGTCGAGCCGCCGGCCTGGCTGTAGATCATGTCGGAGGAGTGCGGCGTGTCATAGACGCCCTTGGTCGAATACGGCGCCGTCTTGTAGACGGCTCGCGTGATCGCCTCGTTCATGAACACCTGACCGGTGTGGACGACGTTGCCGCCGACGCTCACCTTCATGTGGATATGGGGGGTGCGGCCCTGGTACCAACCGGGAAAGATCGTCAGGAACTCGGCCTTGCCCGTCGCGCCTGCCTTCTGGTGGCCGCGGAGGTAGCGCGTCGTGGCGCCGTTCACCGCCGAGTAGTTGCCGAGGGCGTCGCAGTGCCAGATCTCGACATCCGCGTTCGGGATCGGCTTGCAGGTCTTGGCGTTGAGCACGGTGAAGCGGATCACGAGCGGGAGCCCTGCCTTGCCCTCGGTGACGTTGCGCCGGGTGAGGTTCTCCTGCACCCAGTACGGCCCCGCCGTCACCTCCGGCGTCAGCAGGCAGGTCGTAACGGTGGCGGCATCGGCCTCGTCGCCCATCAGGGCAAGGGCGCGGTTGCCGAAGAGGACGGCGAGGCCGGTGCCGCCTGCCGCCTTCAGGGCATCGCGTCTGCTGATCTCGGTCTGCATGGTCGTTCCTTTCATTGGTGATGTGCGACCACCGTAGAACCCGATCCTGAGAGATGGCTGTGAAGCTCCTGTGACTCCCGACCGGATCGCGTTCGTCATTCCTGCTGCCGGCTCTCCGCGTACTCGCGGGCGACGTACTGCGGTACGACCGTCGCCCAGGCGTCCTCGACGAGCTCCTCGAGCTCGTCCGCCTCGAGCGCCGCGAGCCGGGCATGAACCCAGTTGAAGCGGAGATCGCTGCCCGTTGGCATGACGTACTTCTCCTGGCTCGGCCTCGACGAGCGCTTCGCGGAGCTCCTTCGGGAAGGAGAACCCGATCATGGTCTGATCATGTGAGAACGAGAGCCACACGATCTGGCCGACCCGGAACTTGAGCCTCCCGCGGACGACGACTTCGTAGGAGCGCGGCAACCGGGCTGCGACCGTCCTCACCCGTTCGACCAGTACCGAGACCGGATCCGTCATGACCCAAGTCTGGCGGCGCGGAGGCACCGGCGTACGTCATCATGGAATCGTGACATTGGACAGATCGTTTCGATGAGCGCGAGGCTCTCGTCACCGCGCTTCCGGCGTCGGCTGCTCCGCATTTCGATCGTGCTGGTGGTCGTCGTCGCGACGGTCGCGTTCTTCGTCTTCTCGCCGCGCCACCACGGCACCGGGGTACCCGAGGTCTCTCCTGGGCCGGTCGACCTGACCCAGCTCGGCGGCCGCGCGACGACGACCACCGCCGCCGATCCCAACTACGAGCGGTTGCGCCGAGAGGCGGAAACTCACGCGGCCGACGTCTCCGGGCAGCTTCTCACGGCGTTATTGGCGCGCCGTGGCCTCGGCGAGGTGTACCCGCTCGTCGCGCCGAAGCTCCTCCATGGGACGACGCGCGCAGAATGGGTCGCGGGGACGCACTTGCCGCTGAAGGCTCGGCCGGGCGCCGAGCCAGCCGGTCACGCAGTGGTGTACTCCGGCCCCCGCTCGGCCGGGATCGTGCGCGCCTACTCGGCCGGGTTCGCGGAGCCGAACCACCTGTACGCCGTTCGGGTCGAGCTCGTCGACGGCCGCTGGGTCGCGACGTACCTCCACGAGGGGCACGCAGCCCCCTTCATTGACGAGACGACGTACGCGCCGCCCGGATTCCTGCCCGGCTCCGCCGTCACCGGCCTCTGGTGGTGGCTCTCGATCCCCGCGTTCTTCGCCGTTCTGATCGCGATCGTGGTCGTGATCGAACGACGAATCAGCAGGGGTGGTGTTCCCGCCTGACCGAGCGGCCCGAGCCCGGACGACAGGCTGACAGCCTGTCGCCGAGGCGCCCGGCTTTAGCCGGTCGTCGGGGCTAAAAGTCAGCCGGGGAGCGAGCTCAGTGCGTCGAGCTCATCGTCCGACAGCTCCCAGGCTCCCGCGGCGGCATTGGCCGCGGCTTGCTCCGGCTTCGTCGCTCCCGCGATCACGCTCGCAACGCCTGGGATCGAGCCGAGCCCACCGACCGCGAGGTCGAGCAGCGTGTGACCGTGCGCGGCGGCGAACGCCTCGAGCTTCTCCGCCTGCCGCAGCCGCTCGTCGCTGAGCCGGCCGTCGTCCGTCCCGGCCAGCCGCGTTCCCTCGGGCACCGGTGCGCCGAGGCGGTACTTGCCGGTCAGCAGGCCGCTCTCGAGCGGGAAGTAGGGGATGTAGCCGATCCCGAGCTCGCGGCAGACGGGCAGCACCTCGGCATCGTCGTTGCGGTGCATCAGGCTGTAGCGATTCTGGACGGCGACGACCGGGCCTGCCGCCACGCCCCGCCTGAGGAGGGCTGCGTCGACGTTGGAGAGGCCGAGCCACCGCACCTTCCCCTCCGCAATGAGCTCCTCCATCGCCCCGACCGTCTCCTCGATCGGCGTCACCCCGTCGGGGCGGTGGTAGTAGAGAAGGTCGATCGTGTCGATGCCGAGCCGCTCGAGCGAGGCATCGACCGCCGTGCGCAGGTAGGCCGGCGAGCCGCGCGGGACGCCGCTGTCGCCCGGCATCTCCATGCCGAACTTCGTTGCGAGCACGACCTGGTCCCAACGGCCGGCGAGCGCGGCGCCGAGGAAGCGCTCGCTCTCCCCGCTGCCGTAGATATCTGCGGTGTCGAGGAAGGTGATCCCCGCGGCCAGCGCCGCATCGACCACGACACGCGTCGCAGCCTGATCGAGGCGCCGCCCGAAGTTGTTGCAGCCGAGGCCGACGCGCGACACCTGCAGATCGGAGCCGCCGAGGGTGGTTGTGACCATCGACCGATCCTAGCCACCGAGGTCCAGGCCAACTCCGGCTGACGCCCGTTCTAGACTCGCCCGATGCCGCCGGTCATCGAAGTCTCCGACCTGCGGCGCTCCTATAAGAGCTTCACCGGGTCGTTCCGCCGAAAGGTGAAGACGACCGAAGCGCTGCGCGGCGTGAGCTTCGAGGTCGCCGAGGGTGAGCTGTTCGGCCTGCTCGGCCCGAACGGTGCGGGCAAGACGACGACGATCAAGATCCTGACGACCTTGCTGCTGCCGTCCTCGGGCGAGGCGCGGGTGCTCGGCGTCGACGTGGCGCGGAGCGCGAAGGAGGTGAGGCAGAGAATCGGCTACGTCTTCGGAGGCGACCGCGGCCTCTACGACCGGCTCTCGGCACGCGACAATCTCGGCTATTTCGCCGACGTCTACCGAGTTCCGGCCCGCGAGCAGTCGCGCCGGATCGCGAGCCTGATCGAGCTCGTCGGGCTCAAGGGTCGCGAAGGCGAGCGGGTTGAGACCTACTCACGTGGCATGAAGCAGCGACTCCATATCGCCCGAGGCCTCCTCCACGACCCGCCGGTGCTGTTCCTGGACGAGCCGACGATCGGGCTCGATCCGGTCGGAGGTCGGTCGGAGCTGCGCGAGCTGATTCGCAACCTCCGCGACGCGGGCAAGACGGTCCTCCTGACCACGCACTACATGTTCGAGGCCGACGAGCTGTGGACCGGATCGCCGTGATCAAAGGCGGCGAGATCATCGCGCTCGGAACGCCGGCGTCGCTCAAGCAACTTGTCGCAGATCGTCACGTCGTCGAGATCGAGGTCTGGGTGCTGACGACGCAGCGGTGCGGCGGTTGCGCGACATGCCCGGCGTAGCGGGCGGACCGTGGAGGATGTCGATCAGAGGCAGCTCCTGATCGTGCAGTCGTCCAGGGGGCCGGAACTCGTCGAGCAGCTGCTGCGGGCGCTTGCCGGTTCGACGGATCGGCCGCGTCGTCTCGCGCGAACCGACACTCGAGGATGCCTATGTGGAGCTGGTCAAGGACGCGGCGTGATCCGCCTGGTCTCGAGCGGGATCCGGATTCATTTCAAGATGCTCTCCCGGTCGGCGTTCGACATCATGATGGTGCGCGCTCTGGCCGCTCGTCTTCGCGACGATCGCCTACTACCTCTATCGGGGCGGGGCCAGCCCGGCGGGGCTCTTCAGCGCCTCGCTCGGCGCAACGGTGATGGCGATGTGGGGCTCCGTCGGGATCGGTGCCAGCGGTGCGATCGGCTTCCAACGTCGCCTCGGAACGCTCGAGCTCCTCGTCGGCTCCCCGGCTCCGTTCATGGCGCTCCTGGCGCCGATCACGATCTCGTTCGCGGCCATCGGCATCTACTCGCTCGTCGCGACGATCGTGTGGGGACGGCTGCTATTCGGGATCCCGATCACGATCGAGCAGCCGCTGCTCTTCGTGATCTCGGTGCCGGCCGCGGTGATCGCGATCGGGATGCTCGGCTTGCTCGTCGCCTCGTCGTTCGTGCTCTATCGCGCTGCGACCCATCTGGGCAACCTGCTCGAGTATCCAATCTGGCTCGCCACGGGCCTCCTCGTGCCGTTGTCGGTGCTGCCCGGCTGGGTGACGCCGGTCTCCTGGCTACTCGCGCCGACCTGGGGGATGCGCGCGCTTCGCGCCTCGGCGTTCGGAGGCAACCCCTGGCCCGACCTCGCGATGTGCCTAGTCGTCAGCCTCGCCTACGGGATCCTGGCGGCGATCTTCCTCCACTACTTCGAGGGCGTCGCCCGCGAGAAGGCGTCGTTCGCGCTCTCGTGAACTGGCTTCGCGTCTTCTTCGTCGGTGGCATCACGAGCTATCGGGCGCTGTTCGGGTGGCTCAATCCCTGGATCTTCGTTCCGATCCTGCTCGTCTACCCGCTCTTCCAGATCCTCTTCTTCGTCTATCTGGGGCGTGGGGCCGATGTCGAGTCGGACAGCTTCTTCCTCGTTGGCAACGCCCTCCAGACTGCCGCAGTGCCAGGGATCTTCGCGATGGGGCAGGTGATGGGCAACGAGCGGTTCTTCCAGACGTTGCCGACGCTGCTCGCTTCGCCCGCGAGCCGACCGGCGCTGTTCCTCGGGCGTTCGCTCCCCGCCGTCCTCAACGCGTTCGCCGTGTCGGCTTTCGCATTCATCGTCGGCACGCTCGTCCTTGGGATCCACATTCCCGCGTCGGCGGTCCCGACGATCGTCCTCGCGATCATGGCCTGCGCCCTCTCGTGCACCGGGCTCGGGCTCTGCATCGGCTCGCTCGGCTTGCGGGGACGCAACGTCGGCGTGCTCGCGAACCTCGTGGACGGCTTCCTGCTCGTGTTGTGCGGCGTAAACGTCCCGCTCGCCGACCTTCCCGATTGGGCCCAGAGCCTCAGCCAGGTGCTGCCGTTGACGCACGGTGTCGAGGCGGCGCGGGACGCGGTGAACGGCGCCTCGCTCGCAGAGACAGCCGGACTGATCACGACCGAGGTGTTGATCGGGATCGCGTATTTCGCGTTCGGGATGGTGTTACTGCGCTTCTTCGAGCACGAGGGCCGGCGTACCGCTTCGCTCGAGACGATGTAGAGCGCCGTGCGCATCGGCACGTCGCCCCGTGACAGCGGGGCACCGGATCCTGCGTTCCCGAAACCCATAGTGAGAGAGCGGGCGTATCGTTTGTCCCGTGCTCGCAGAAGCAGCCTCGAGTCACCGTTCGTGGTTTGGTCGCGGCCGTGAACAGGTCGACCTCGACGGCGTGATGCTGTTTCTCGGCCGGCACGACGCCGTCTTCGCCTTCCCCGAGCCGGCCGGGGATCTCGAGACCGCCGTCCGCATCGCCCGTGATGCGGGCGCTCGTGAGATCGGGTGCTGGTCACTCCACCCGGACGAGGCGCTCGGCCGGCGACTGCTGGAGCTCGGCTTCCAGGACGGCTGGCAACCGCACTGGATGGGGCTCGACCCGCGCCGCGCGGTGGGAGAGTCGGAGCACGAGGTGGAGGAGACGACGCAGTGCTCCCGCGAGCTGCCGTACGCCTCGGCGGAGCACGAGTCGGTGCTCGGAGGCGACGTTCACCACTTCGTCGTGCGCGACGGAGCGGCTCTGAGCGGGCACGTGGTGCTCGACGTCAACGACGCGTTGGCAGGCATCTACGACATGGGCGTGCTGCCGGGCGCCCGTAGGCGCGGTCTTGGCCGCTCTCTCACGCTTGCCGCTGTTCGCATGCGCGCGGGCGGCCGGCTGCGCCAGCGTGACGCTGAACGCGACGGGCGAAGGCGAGCCGCTCTACCGCAGTGTCGGCTTCGAGTCGCTCGGGCTCGGGATGACGTGGTGGCTCTTCCCTCGGGGGTGAGTGGGGCGGATGCTTCACGGATCGAGGTGCCGCACCCGGGGCCAGAGCTGCGACCACGGCAACGCAGTCCTCGCGCAGGTCCATACCGGCCTGCCTTGCTCCTCGTTATCGACACCGACGCCGTTGTCGATGCGGGCGGAGAGCTTGCACTCGTCGAAGATGCCGCGCCGCGAGGCCGGATCGTCGTAGCCGACGACGATCACAGGCTTTGCGGTGTCTGGCGGTCGGCCAAAGCGCCAGTACGCGTTGTGCCCGGAGTACGCCCGCGCGATGCCGAGCGCAGGGCCGTAGCGGGCGATCGCGCCGGCCTCGCCGTAGTTCCCCGTGAAGACCACGGCATCCGCCCGCTCGGCGGGAGGTAGCTCGCTCCAGACGTGGGCGACGACCGCCGTGAAAGCGGGCCACCCGATCGTCTCGATCGCGTCCTCGTCGACGTCGGGAATCGGTGTCGCGTGCACGTCCCGCACCGGTACGAGCGGGAGCACGAGCAGTGCGGCGATCACAAACGAGGCTCCGATCGTGAGCCCTAGCCGCGCCGGGCGGCGGGTGCCCGCCTCGAGTGAGCGCTCTGCGACGAGGCCGGCCGCGCCGAACAGCGCCAGCAGGAGGCCGAGCGTGTAGTAGGGCTTGCCTCCCGTGACGAGCACGATCGCGAGCAGGGCCAGGTAGGCGAGCCCGAGCGGCCGGTACGGCCGAAGCTCGTCGCGGCGGAGGAGCCACCACAGCCCGGCAATCCAGAGCGCCGCGAGCAGCGGGCCGATCAGGAGCACCTGCAGCGGCAGCAGCTGGATCCTGTTTGCGATCGCGTCCTCCGCTCCGATCTTGCTCGCGAGCTCGATCTGGGGCCAGCCGTGGCGCGCCTGCCAGAGAAGGTTCGGCAGCCAGAGCGCGATCGCAAGTGCGGCGCCGGCCCACGCCCAGGGGTTGCGTCCGAGTTCCCAGCGGCGCTCGACGAGGCACCCGAGTGCGAGAGCGGCGACGAGCAGCAGGACGAGGTGCTTGTTCTCGAGCCCGATGCCGATGACGAGGCCGGCAAGCAGCCACTGGCGCTCGTCGCCACCGCCGAGGAGCCGCGCGACGAGGTAGACGATCGTCACCCAGACGAGCACGTCGAAGGTCGTCGTCGAGAGCAGGTGCCCTACCGCCATCGTCCCGCCCGACGCGGCAACGGCGAGCGCCGCTGTCACCTGGCCGATCCTGCCCGCGCCGAGCTCCCGCGCAATCAATGCGGCGAGCACGACAACGAGGGCCATAGCGACGGCAGACAGGACCCGCAACCCGCGCGGGTCCTCGCCGAACAGCCACTCCGAGAAGCGTCCGATCAGAGGTGTCAGCGCCGGCTGATCGTCGTAACCCCAGGCGGGGTGCTGCCCCGCGACGCGGAAGTAGAGCTCGTCGCGGTGATAGCCGTAGCGGTTGCCGGTCGCGACCAGAAGGAGCAGCTCGGCCGCCGCGACCGGGATGACGAGCGTCCACGCGATCGGAGGCCGGCGACGATCCATGCTCGCGCGAGAGTACTGCGTGGCCCGGTTCTGGCTCCGCATCGACGAGAACGTACGCCGTGCGGAAGAGCGACCACTCGAAAGGCCGACCGAGGAGACAAACATGGACGACCCGCTGCCCGGCTGGAACGACGGCGCCACGAAGACGGCGATCCTCGCGTTTGTCCGCGCCGTCACCGAGCCGGGGGACGGCTTCGTTCCGGTCGAGGAGCGCGTCGCGACATTCGACAACGACGGCACCCTGTGGTGCGAGAAGCCGATGCCGATCCAGGCCGACTTCATCATCCGCCGTCTCTTCGAGATGGCCGAGGCGGAGCCCGACCTGCGGAAGAAGCAGCCGTGGAAGGCGGCCCACGAGCGTGACTACGCCTGGTTCGGCCGCGGTGCTCGCCGAGCACTACGCGGGCGACGACACCAACGTGCGGACACTGCTCGGCGGAGTTCTTGCCGCACACGCAGGGATCAGCGTCGACGACTTCGAGGCGCAGTCGGACGCCTTCCTGCGCACGACGCAGCATCCGACGCTCGGGCGCCGCTACCTCGAATGCGCTTACACGCCGATGGTCGAGCTGCTCGGCTACCTGGAGGCGAACGGATTCGCGAACTACATCGCCTCGGGCGGCGGCCGCGACTTCATGCGGCCGATCAGCCAGGAGGTCTACGGCATCCCGCGGGAGCGGGTGATCGGAAGCGCCACCGCGCTCGACTACACGGTCGACGAGCGCCGGGGGCATGATCACGCACAAGGCTGAGGCCGACTACCTCGACGACGGGCCGCAGAAGCCGATCAGGATCTGGAGCCGGACGGGCCGCCGCCCGCTCCTCGCCGCCGGCAACTCCAACGGCGACATCGCGATGCTCCAGTTCGCCCATCGCACGGCAAGCCCACGCTCCGGCTCCTCGTCCTCCACGACGACGACGAGCGGGAGTTCGCCTACACGAGCGGCGCCGAGCAGGCTCTCGCGCTCGCGGCTCCGAGTGGCTGGACGGTGGTGAGCGTCGCGAACGACTGGGCCACGGTGTTCTAGCCCAGCGATAATCGCCTCGTGGCCCGGCCCGCCGAATCACGGACGCTCGAGAGACTCCTCTCGGAGGCAGTGCGGCGCATCGACCGTCATTCGCCCGAAGAGGCGCTCGCCGCGATGCGGGCAGGGGCGCCACTGATCGATATTCGCTCCGCCGACAACCGCGAGCGAGACGGCATCGTCCCGGGATCGCTGCACATCCCGCGGACAGTGCTCGAGTGGCGCGTTGGCGCCGGACAGCAGGTGGCGCAACCCGCACGTCGGCGACCTCGAGCAACCGCTGATCCTGGTCTGCGATCACGGCTACTCGACGATCCTCGCGGCTGCGACGCTCGTCGACCTCGGCTACGCGCACGCCGGCGACGTGATCGGCGGCTTCGAGGCGTGGCGGGAGGCAGGACTTCCGACCATCGTCGGCGCCGCAACGGCAGCGTGGCCCGGACGAGCTCGCGGGCATGTCGCCACCCGACGTCTAGCTCTACGACTCCGGCGGCGCACCGCCCTCGGCCGTCCTGCGCTCGACGAACTCGGCCAGCTCGGCGGCGATCGCATCGTCGAGCGGCGGCGGCTCGAACTCGGCGAGCACCTGCTTCCAGATCTCGTTCGCGCGTTGCGTCGCATCGCGCGAGCCCTCCTCCGTCCACTGGCCGAAATTCGCCCAGTCGGAGACGAGGGGCTCGTAGAACGCCGTGCGGTAGCGGGCGAGCGTGTGCTCGCCGCCGAAGAAGTGGCCGCCAGGCGGCGTCTCCGCGATCGCGCCGAGGCCGATCTCGTCGTCGTCGACGACGAGCGGCTGGAACGTCTCGGCCAGCGTCTGGAGCACCTCGACGTCGAGGATGAACTTCTCCTTCGACGCCGTCAGCCCGCCCTCGAGCCAGCCGGCCGCGTGGAGGAGGACGTTGCAGCCGCCGAGCACGGCGCCGAAGAGGCTGATCATCGTCTCGTACATCGCCTGCGCGTCGGGCGCGTTCGACGCGTTCGGGGCGGAGGAGCGGTACGGCAGTCCCACCCGGCGCGCGAGCTGGCCGCTCGCGAGCGCCGCCTTGAAGTACTCCGGCGTGCCGAAGGCGGGTGCGCCCGGATTTCATGTCGACGTTCGAGGTGAAGGCGCCGTAGACGACCGGCGCGCCCGGCCGCGCCGCCTGCGTCAGGGCGATGCCGGCCAGCGCCTCGGCATGCTGAAGCGCGAGGGCTCCGGCGAGGGTCACCGGCGCCATCGCTCCGGCGAGCGTGAACGGCGTCACGATCGACAGCTGGCCCGCAACCGCGAAGTCGATCAGCCCCATGCACATCGGGATGTCGAGCTGCCGCGGCGAGTTGCTGTTGATCACCGTGTAGCAGCACGGGGTGACCGCGAAGGCCTCCTCGTCGAGGCCGTAGCCGATCCGGAACATCTCGAAGCCGTCCTTCACCTGGCCGCGTCCGCGCGCGTAGAGGTACGGCGCCTTGTCGGTCAGCGTCAGGTAGGCGAGGCTCGACTGGAGATGGCGGAACTGCACCGGCACGTCCTGCGGCTCGACGCACGGGCCTGTCACGTGCATCACGTCGAAGTGCTGGGTCAGCCGGACGAGATCGCGGAAGTCCGCCAGGCTGCCCGGGCCGCTTGCCGCCGTCGAGGTCGCTGACGGCCGGCGGGCTGCTCACCGGCACCGTCGCGAGATGACGACCGCCGAGCGTGACGGTGCGCTCCGGCGAGCGCGCCGTGCAGCTCGAAGGTGGATGGCGCCGAGGCGAGGGCCTGATCGACGAGCTCGGCCTCGAGCCACACCGTCATCGACTCCTCGTCGACCCGGGCTCCCGCCTCGCGGAACAGCGCCCTGGCCTCGGGCAGCAGCACGCGGATGCCGTGCTCGCGCAGGATCGTCAGAGCCGAAAGCGTGGAGATGCTCGACCTGGTCGGTGCTGAGGATCTCGATCGGCGGAAACGGGTTCTCGAGCGCGCGGTATCGCGAGCGACCTCCGCGGAGCCACCGGCGTCGGCGTGGCCGTCGCCTCGGCCCCGCCGGCCCCTCCGCTCTCTCGCGGTCTCCTTCACGCTGACCCCTTCGCCGATGACGGGGCCATCCTACGCCTCGAACTGCGCGGCTACGCCGAGATGTCGAGGACGGGCTCGCCGAGCGCGTCGATGTCGACGTCGATCCCGAGCCCCGGTCCTCGCGGCAGCGGCTGGCCGCCGTCGGCTCTCGGCGGAAGGCCGGTGCCGTGATCGACGTCGACCCAGGTGTGGAAGTCGCAGGTGTGCACCCTCAGGCGCGCCGGGGTGCCGACGCCGACGTGGACGACGGCGGCCGTGACCAGGCTGGCGCCGCCGGCGTCCTCGACGGTCACCTCGACGCCGAGCTCGACGGCGACGTCACGGATCAGAACCGCCCGGGTGATCCCGCCGACGCGCTGGAGCTTCACCGTGATCCCGTCGGCGACGCCGTCACGGTGAGCGCGGAGCAGGTCGTCGAGCGTGACGATCGACTCGTCGAGCACGAGCGGCCGGTCGGTTGCCGGGCGCACCGAGGCGCACTCGGCGTAGGTGCGGCAGGGCTGCTCCAGGGTGTACTCGACCTCGCGTGTCGCCCGGAGGAAGCGGCGCGCGGCGCCGGCGGTGAAGCTCCCGTTCGCGTCGGCGAAGAGCACGATCTCGGGCCCGACCGCCTCGCGCACTGCGGCGAGCCGCTCCGCATCCGCCTCGGGTGCCTGCCCCACCTTGACCTGGAGACGGCGGTAGCCCTCGGCGACGAGCTCGCTCGCGAGTGCCACCGCCTCGTCGAGCGGCAGCACGGTGACGACGTTGTAGAGCGGGACCGCGTTGCCGAAGCGGCCACCGAGCGCCTCGCAGAGCGGCCGCTCGGCCGCCCGCGCAGCGACGTCCCAGCAGGCCATGTCGAGCGCCGACTTGACGTACGGCTGCCCGCGCATCGCGGCGTCGAGCCCGGCGAGGAGGCTGCGCGGCTGACTCGGGTCGGCTCCCAGCAGGAGCGGCGCCAGGTCGGCGATGCCGGCGCGTGCGCCTGCGGCGAAGGAGTCTGCGTAGGCCGCGCTGATCACGGCCATCTCGCCGAACCCCGTCAGCCCCTCGTCGGTGTCGAGCACGACGATCGTGGAGTCGAATCCGGCCGAGCCGACGTGGCCCATCGCGTAGTTCCCGCGCCGGAACGGCTGCAGCTGGCGGAAGCGCTCGAACGCGGGTGACCTGCACCGGCCCGAGCTTAGCCCCTCGGCTCGGGCGCCGCAGCGAGGATCAGTCGACGACGGTGACGACGCCCGGCCCGAGCTCGCGCTCGATCGCCGCTGCGCTGTCGGTGCCGACGAGCCGGCCGAAGAACCCGTGATGGTGGGCAGCGAGCACGACAAGGCGTGCACCGCGGTCGCGTGCAGTGGCGGCGATCTTGTCGGCCGGGTTGCCGACGGCCCAGACGTACTCCGCTGCGACCCCCGCCGCCTCGATGCGCGCGCGGGCCTTGGCGAAGATCGGCTCCAGCTCGGGCGGCTCGACGAGCGGCACCATCTCGGGCATCTCGCCGAGGTTGCCGAAGCTCTGCGGCCCCTCGGGGTCGAACATCATCTCGAAGACCGCGACGACGACGAGCGTGTCACCGGACGATGTCGCCTCGGCGATCGCACGGTCGAGGGCGCGACTCGCTCCGTCGGAGTCGTCGAACCCGATCACGATCGTCCCGGCCATGTCGAGAGCATCGCAGTTTCGGCGCGGCTGCGGCGTTACTCCTGCCGCAGCCGCGCCGAAACGAGCAGAAACTTCTACGCCGAGTGCCTTCGCCTTCATGGCGTCGAACTCGGCCTGGGTGATCGTGCCGGCGTCGAGCAGCGACTTGGCCTGCGCGATCTGATCGGCGGGTGTGGCGCCTGCGACGGACTTGATGTACTCGTCCTGCTGCTGACTTGATCTGCTGCATCTGCGCCATGCTGCGGTCCGCCATGCCATCGTGCTCGGCAATCAGGTAGATGAGGACGCCGAGGTACGGCAGGAGGATGACGAAGACGATCCAGACTGCCTTCATCCCACCGCCGATATCACGGCGGCGGAAGATGTCCGCGAACACCGTGATCAGCAACCAGATCCAGATGATGAACGCGAAGAAGATGACCATCGACCAGAGAACGTCGAGGAACGGATAGCTTGCTGCGACCACTTTTGGCTCCTTGCTCGGGGACAGCTCGGTGAGTGACCTCCGAGGTCGGCTCACAGGGCTCTTGATCGCCCACACAATCTCATATTTCGGGGAGAGACGTGCGATCGCACCCGCGATTGACTAGCTTGCATCGACCGCTACGTGCCGATCGCGCAATGGCTGCCGCGCTACGAGCGCTCGTTCCTCGGCGCCGACCTGCTCGCGGGCCTCGCCGTCTGGGCGGTGCTCGTCCCGCAGGCCGTTGCCTACGCCGCGCTCGCCGGGGCGCCGCCCGAGGCGGGCCTCTTCGCGGCGCTCGCGGCGGGCGTCGCGTATGCCGTCTTCGGCACCTGCCGGCAGCTCGACGTCGGCCCGAGCTCGACGATCTGCGATCACCGCGGCTGCGGCAATGGCGACCGTCATGGCGAAGTTCCCCGCCGGGGACTACGCGACCCTCCTCGCCGCGCTCGCCGTGCTGACGGGCGTCGTGCTCGATCGCGGCCGGAGCCGCGCCGGCTCGGGTTCGTCTCGGAGTTCCTCGCCCGGCCGGTGCTCGTCGGCTTCATCAGCGGCATCGGGCTCGTGATCATCGTGGGCCAGATTCCGACGCTGCTCGGCCTGACGGTCGAGACGGGCAACGTCCCCGAGACGCTATGGCGCACGATCGGCGCGCTCGACGAGATCAGCTGGGAGACGGCGGCCGTCGGGTTCACGGCGCTCGTGGCACTGCTCGTGCTGCGCCGACTCGCGCCGCGCGTGTCCCGTGGGCGCTCGCTCGTGACCGCGGTCTCGGTGGTGCTCAGCCGCGCCTTCGACCTCGCCGCCCACGGCGTCGCCGTGATCGCCGACGTGCCCGCCGGCCTGCCGACGCCCACCTTCCCCGGCGTCGGGCTCGGCGAGATCGGCGCGCTCTCGAGCGGCGCCCTCGCCCTGGCCCTCGTCGCGCTCGCGGAGTCGCTCGGCGCGGCGCGCTCGCTCGCGGCCCAGCGCGGCTACGAGATCGACCCGAACCAGGAGCTGATCGCGCTCGGCGCCTCGAACGTCGGCGCCGGGCTGCTCCAGGGCTTCCCGGTCGACGCGAGCCTCTCGCGGAGCGCGGTCGGGTCCGGAGCGGGCGTGAAGACACGCCTCTCGGGGCTCTTCGTCGCGCGCGCTGCTCGTCGTCACGATGCTGTTCCTGACGCCGCTCTTCGACGGCCTGCCACAGGCGACGCTCGCTGCAATCATCATCGCGGCCGTGATCGGGCTCGTCGACGTGAAGGGGTTCCGGCGGCTGTGGCGGATCGACCAGGGTGACGCGAAGCTGGCGATCGTCGGGTTCGCCGCCGTTGCTCTCCTCGGCGTCCTGCCGGGGATCGTGATCGCCGTCGTGGCGTCGCTCCTGGCGCTGATCCGGCGTGCGTACCGGCCCCGGCTCGCCGTGCTCGGCCGCGCGCCGACGAGACGAGCGCGGACGAGGACTACCAGTTCCGCGGCATCGACCGGCACCCGGAGTACGAGACGATTCCCGGCCTCGTCCTGTTTCGGTTCTCGAACGAGCTCTTCTTCGCCAATGCGCCTACTTCCGCGACGAGACGCTCCGGCTCGTGGCCGCGTCCGATCCGCCCGCGCGAACCGTGCTCGTCGACGCGTCGGCGATCAGCCAACATCGACACGACGGCCGTCGCGATGCTCGAGGACCTGATCGACCGCCTCGACAGCCCAGGGCATCAGCTTCGAGCTCGCGCGCGCCCTCCGGGACGCTCGAGGAGACCCTCGAGCGAACGGGCCTCGACGAGCGGATCGGGCCTGAGCGCCAGCACCGATCCGTGCACACCGGCGTCGCAGGCGTTCCTGCGCGCGGCCCTCGTGACGTCGTCAGAGCTCGGTTCGCTCGCCCGGGCTGGAGCACCCGAACCTCGGTCGCGGGCGCGTGCTCCCTGCACGGCCTCCTCGAACAGGGCCGGAGGCGTGCTGAGGAAGCCCGGAGGGCCCCGGAGCCCGAGGTGGATCGGGTAGTAGGTGCCCCAGTGGATCGGGATCGCGAGGCGCGCGCCCGAGCAGGGCGGCCGCCTCGGCGGCACGCTGCCGGGTCCATGTGACCCGGCCCCATCGTCGGCCCCCAGCCCCAGATCGGCAGCAGCGCGACATCCACCGGGCGCGAGCTCGGCCATCCCGGCGAAGACGTCGGTGTCGCCCGCGAAGTAGACCGAACGCTCGCCGCCCTCGATCACGTAGCCGAGCGGCTCGGCGCTGGCGTCCCGAACGGGCAGCCGGCGCCGAGTCGTGCTCGGCGCGTGTCGCGCGCACGGTCAGCGCGCCGATCTGGATCTCCTCCCCGGCGCTCAGCTCGAGCACGTTCTTGACGCCGGCCTGGCGCCTGATCATCGCTCCCGCGCCGCGCGGGGCGACGACGGGCATCTCGCGCCCGAGCCGCTGCAGCGACGGCATGTCGAGGTGGTCGTAGTGCAGGTGCGAGATCAGCACCGCATCGACCCCGCGAAGCGCCTCGGCATCGACCTTGGCGGCGCGGCGGAGGTGCGTGACGCGGTTGCGCAGCAGGGGATCGGTGAGAAGCCGGACGCCGTCGAGGTCGACGAGGACGGTCGCGTGGCCGACGTACTCGATCGCTGTTGCGGGACGGGCTGGTCACGCTCGCGATCCTACGCCGCATCCGCGAGGCCGTCCGGGACGGAGAGTAGGTTTCGCGCGTGTCGCAGGCTGCCATCCCGGGTCCGGAGCCGTCACCGCGGCGTCCGCGTGCTCTGAGCATCAACCTCACGGTCGCGGACGATGCTGCTCGTCGCCGCGATCGTCGGCGCTGGCGTGGGCGTTCGTCTACATCCGCGAGGCGGTCATGACGCTGTTCCTCGCCTTGTTCGTCGCCCTCGTGCTCGAGCCCGTCGTGCGCCTGATGCAGCGCCACAGCCGCTTCGGCCGTGGCGCCTGCGCGACGATCCTGATCCTCGGGCTCACGGCGCTCGCGGTGCTCGTTCGTGCTGCTGCTGCTATCGCCGCTCGCCGGCAGCTTCCGCGACTTCGTGCAGGCGCTGCCCGGGCATGGTCGACGACATCACGAACGAACTCGTCGGTCGGCTCGTGGCTCGACGAGCACAGCCAGGCGCCCGAGACGGCGCAGGCGAACGTGAAGGAGATCGCGCAGGGCATCGCCGGCGCGGCGGGCGGCGTGATCGGCGTCATCGTCTCGGGCTTCAGCCTCGTGCTCGCCCTCGTCACCGCGATCTTCCTGACCCTTTTCCTGATGATCGACCTGCCGCGG
The DNA here is from genome assembly GCA_963797125.1 of uncultured Thermoleophilia bacterium. Classification (GTDB taxonomy): domain Bacteria; phylum Actinomycetota; class Thermoleophilia; order Gaiellales; family Gaiellaceae; genus Gaiella. The sequence goes on from CAWCOI010000002.1 coordinate 56,576, forward strand.
CTGATCGGAGCCGTCGACTCGCTCCTCGACCCGCGTGGCTCGGACCGGTGGAGCCGGATGTCGGAGCGGATCATCACCGCCGTCTCGCGGACGATGCTCGGCAACATCGCGATCTCGATCATCTGCGGCACGATCTACGGCGTCTCGGCCTGGATTCTCGGGACGCCCTACCCGGTCGTGATGGGCGTCATCGCCGGACTGCTCGATCTGATCCCGATGATCGGCGCCACGATCGCCGGCACGATCCTCGTGCTCGCGACGCTCACCCAGGGGCTCACGCCGGCGCTGATCATGCTCGCGATCGTGCTCGTCTACCAGCAGTTCGAGAACTACGTCCTGCAGCCGACGATCCTCGGCAAGGCCGCCGACGTCTCCGGCTTCTTCGTGATCGTCAGCGTGATGATCTTCGGGGCGTTGCTCGGGGTGATCGGCGCGATCATCGCGGTGCCGATCATCGCCTCGATCCAGATCGTCGTGAAGGAGCTGACGCCGGATCGGCGCGCCGCGATGGCGGCGCTTGCGGCACCCGGCGGACGCCACGTCCGCGACGGCGGCCGAGACGTTGTAGGCTCTTTCTCGGGCGCGCACGAGCCGTCCGAGAGCGCACGCCACCAGGAGGCCGAGCAGTCGTGACCGCAGCAACCGCATCCACCACAGGTCCGTCGCGCGGCCGCATCATCGCCGCGCGCACCCTCCTCGTCGTCGGCGTGCTGTTGCTCGTGGTCAGCATCCTCTCCACCTACGTCAAGCGGGAGGCCCTCGACTCCGGCCAGTTCAGGGAGACCTCGCAGCAGCTGATCGCCGACCCGGCGATCCAGGAGGCGATCGCAGCCCAGATGACCGACGCGCTCGCGAACGTCGACTTCTCGAGCGCGCTCGAGGAGAAGCTGCCGACGAACCTGCAGGCGCTCGCCAGCCCGATCGCCGGCCTCGCCCAGGGCTTCGTCGGCACGGCGGCGCAGAACCTCCTCGCCCGCCCACGCATCCAGGACGCCTTCGTCGAGGCTGCCGTGCTCTCGCAGAAGCAGTTCATCAAGGTCTTGCACGGCGACACGAAGGCGGTGGACACGTCGAACGGTGACGTCGTCCTCGACATCCGGCCGCTCGTCCTCAAGCTGGGGGACCGGTTCGGGTTCGTCACCGATCTCTCGAACCAAGATCCCGCCGGACGCCGGGCAGGTCACGATCCTCGAGGCCGACAATCTGGATACGGCCCAGAAGGTCACCCACTGGCTCGAGCAGGTCGCGAACTTCATCTGGATCTTCGCGGTCCTTGCCTGGGTCGGGGCCATCTGGCTCGCCCGCGGGCGCCGCCGGGCGGAGGTTCGCTCGCTCGGCATCGGTCTCGTCGTCGTCGGCGCGATCGTGCTCGTCGTGCGGTGGCTCGCCGGAAAGTACGTCGTCGATCAGCTCGTCGCCAGCGATTCGATGCGGCCGGCGGTCCACAGCGCGTGGCAGATCATCACGCAGTCGCTCGCCGCCGCCGGCTGGGTCGCTCTCTCCGTTGGCATCCTCGTCGCCATCGGCGCGTGGCTCGTCGGCCCGGGCGACCGAGCCACGGCCGCTCGCGTCGCGCTCGCCCCGCACCTGCGGCGGCCCGAGATCGCGTGGGGCGTCTGGGTCGTCCTGATGCTGTTGCATCATCTGGATCCTCCCGATCGAGGTGTTCCGGACGACCGTGGTGCTCGTCGTCGCGTCCGCGATCGGCTTCGTCGTCTTCCGGCGTCAGCTTGCGGCCGAGTCGCCGGCGCCTGCGGCCGAGGCATCCCCGCCGCCTCCGGCTCCGCCGCCCGCGGACGACGCGGGCTAGCGGCTGAGCCTCAGGCGGCCGGGCGGCAGTCGTCGCAGCGGCCGTGCAGCACGACCTCGTGGGCGCGCATGCCGTAATCGAGCCGCCGGGCTGCCCGCACGAGCGCCTGCTCGAGGCCGGGATCCGAGAACGGCTCGACCTTGCCGCAGTCGTCGCAGACGAGGTGATGGTGGTGGTCGCCGTCGCGGTGTGACGGCTCGAAGCGGGCGATGCCGTCACCGAGCTCGACCCGTTGCACGAGCCCGAGCTCGACGAGCTGGTCGAGGGCGCGGTACACGCTTGCGATCCCGACGCGGCCGCCGCCGGAGCGGATGCCGTCGAAGATCTCCTGCGCGGAGCGGCAGCAGGGCTGCTCGCCGAGATGCTCGATCACGCTCCGGCGGGCACCGCCGTTGCGGAGCCCCTGCGCCTGCAGGTTGTCGAGCGCGAGGGCGCTCCAGGTGGCGTCGTGGTCGTGCACGCAGTAAATGATACCGATTCTCACTACCTGCTAGGCTGCGGCGATGCTTTCGAGAACCGTTCTCTTTAGCGTGGCGCTCGCGCTGGCCGCGACGTCGGTGCTCCTGGCCGGCTGCTCGGGCGGCGGCTCCGGCGACAAGGACTCGGTCGTCGCCGCGTTCTACCCGATCGCGTACGCGGCCGAGGAGATCACGGGAGGCACGGTCGGCGTCCGCAATCTGACCCCGGCCGGCGCGGAGCCCCACGACCTGGAGCTGACACCCGGGTGACGTGCGCGCCGTCCACGATGCGAAGGTCGTCCTCTACTTCGGCGACGGCTTCATGCCGGGCCTCGAGACGGCGGTGGAGGATCGGAGCGGCCCGTCGGTCGATCTCCTCGCGCAGCTGCGGCGGCAGCACGGGAACGGCGGAGGGCCACCGGGCGATCCCCACGTCTGGCTCGACCCGGTGCGACTACGCCGCGCTCGTGCGCCTGATCGGAACGGCGCTCGGCGACGAAGCGGGCGACGATCCCGCTCGACCCGCAAGCTGAAGCAGCTCGACGCCGACTACCGCCGCGGTCTCGCCCATTGCGCGCGCCGCCAGATCGTGACGAGCCACGCCGCCTACGAGTACCTCGCCCGCCGCTACGGCCTCGTGCAGGTACCGCTCGAGGGGCTCACGCCGGAGGCCGAGCCGTCGGCGAAGGACATCGCCCGCCTCGTCGACACCGTACGCAGACTCGGGGACGACGACGGTCTTCTTCGAGCCGCTGATCTCGCCGAAGCTCGCCCAGACGGTGGCGCGCGAGGCAGGGGTCGAGACCGCGCTCCTCGATCCGCTCGAGGGGCTGAGCGAGAGCAGGATCAAGGCCGGCGCGGACTACTTCACGGTGATGCGGGAGAACCTGGCAGCGTTGCGGAAGGCGCTCGGATGCACGACGTGAGCCCGGACCTGGCTCCGGTCGTCGAGCTCGCCGACGTCTCGTTCCACTACCGGGCCGGAGTCTCCGTGCTCGAGGACGTCTCGCTCGCCGTTGCGGCTGGGGAGTTCGTCGCGATCGCCGGGCCGAACGGGGGCGGCAAGACGACGCTGCTGCGGCTCGTGCTCGGGCTCGAGCGGCCCTCGGCAGGCGAGGTGCGCGTGTTCGGCCGCCCCGCAGGCAAGGGCGCGCCCGGCGCGCGGATCGGCTACCTGCCGCAACGCTCACGGCTTCTCGGCGAGGCACCGGTGACGGTGAGGGAGATCGTCTCGACCGGCCGCCTCGCGCCGGCAGGGATCTGGGGCCCGCTGCGTCGCGCCGACCGCGAAGCCGTGACGCGCGCGATCGAGACGGTCGGGCTCGCCGACCGGGCCGACGCGCCCTTGCGGACGCTCTCCGGCGGCATGCAGCAGCGGGCGCTGATCGCGAAGGCGCTTGCCTCCGAGCCGACCCTACTCGCGCTCGACGAGCCGACGACGGGCGTCGACGCCGCCTCGCAGGAGTCGCTCGGCCTCCTGCTCGAGGAGCTCCGCGAGACGCTCGGCGTCACGATCCTCTACGTGTCGCACGAGTTCGGGGCGGTGGAGCACGTCGTCGACCGGATCGTCCTCGTCCGCGGTGGGATCGTCTACGACGGGCCGCCGGCGGGCCTGCCGGGCGTGTGGCACGACCCGTCCCATCACCACGACGCACGCAGGTCACGATGCTTGACCTCGAGTTCATGCGGCTCGCGCTCGCGACGGGCGCGGTCGTCGGCCTGCTCGCGCCGGCAGTCGGCTTCTTCCTCGTCGAGCGCAAGGCGATCGCTGATCGGCGACGGGCTCGGGCACGTCGCCTTCGCCGGAGTCGCGCTCGGCTACCTGCTCGGCATCTCGCCGGTGCTGACCGCCCTCGTTGCCGCGGTGGTGGGGGCGCTCACGATCGAGTGGCTGCGGACGCGGGGCGGCGCCGCAGGCGACCAGGCGCTCGCGCTCGTCTTCTACACCGGCATCGCCGCGGGCGTCGTCCTCGTCTCGCGCGCCGGGGCCCTCAACGTCAACCTCTTCCAGTTCCTGTTCGGGTCGATCCTCACCGTACGCGGAACGATCTCTGGACGGTGCTCGTGCTCGGCTTCGGCGCGCTCGCGACAATCGCCGTGCTGTTCCGCGGCCTCGTCGCAACGGTGCTCGACGAGGAGGGCAGCCGGGTCGCAGGCGTGCCCGTGACGCGGCTGAACGTCGTCGTCGCCGTGCTGGCCGCGCTCACCGTGGCCGTGTCGATGCGGATCGTGGGCATCCTCCTGATCGCGGCGTTGATGGTGCTGCCCGTGATCGCCGCCAACCGGGTTGCCGGAGCCTGCGCTCGACGTTCGCGCTCTCGATGACGTTCGGGGTCTCGGCTCGGTCGTCGCCGGGCTCTGCATCGCGTACTACGCGGACACTCCGCCCGGCGGCACCATCGTCCTCGTCGCCGCCGGCACCTTCGCGCTCTGCTCCGTCGGGAGCGCCATGGCGCGGCGCGTGGGATGATCGGCGAGGTGGCTTCGATCGTCCTCACCGGCTCCACGCTCACACTCGACGAGGTGCTTGCCGTCGCGCGCGGCGGCGCTCTCGTCGAGATCGATCCCGCCGCGCTCACGGCGATGGCGGCCGCCCGCGCCGTCGTCGACCGTGCGATCGAGGCGGGCACCCCGGCCTACGGCGTCACGACCGGCGTCGGCAGCCGGAAGGTGTTCGACGTCGAGGCGGCGGGTCACGACCGCCTGCTCGTGCGCCAGCACCGGATCTCGCAGGGAGCGCCGGTTGCGCACGAGGTGGTGCGCGCGACGGCGCTGCGGCTCGCAAACGCGCTCGCCCGGGCGACGACGGCGGCGCGCCCCGAGCTCGCATCGCATCTCGTCGCGGCCCTCAACGACGACCGGCTGCCGGAGATCCGGACGCTCGGGTCGATCGGTCAGAGCGACCTGGCCCAGATGGCCGACCTTGCGGACGGGATCCTCGGACGGGCTCGAGCCCGTCCCCGGCGAAGCGATCGCGCTGCTCAACCAGAGCGCCTTCGCGACCGCCTACGGCGCGCTCGCGTTCGCCGATGCGCTGGTCCTCCTGGACGTCTTCGACCTCGCCGGAGCTCTCGATCTCGAAGCGCTCGGCGCGAACCGGAACTCGATACACGCCGGGATCGGCGAGGCACGGCCGTATCCGGGCTTGCAGGCGACGCTCGCTCGGCTCGGCGCCCTGCTCGAGGGCAGCGAGGTCGAGGCGCGCGACCTGCAGGATCCGCTCACGTTCCGGACGATCGCCCAGCAGAACGGCGCCGCACGCGACGCGTTCGGGTTCGCGGGCGGTCAGCTCGCGATCGAGCTCAACGCGGCCCAGTCGAACCCGCTCGTGCTCGTGGAGGAGGATCGGGTGATCTCGGTCGGCAACTTCGAGATGCAGCCTCTCTCGACCGCCCTCGACGTGGTGCGGCTGGCTCTCGCACCCGTGATCTCCACGGCGGCCGAGCGGGCCGTGAAGCTCCTGCAGCGTCCGCTGACCGGGCTCACCGAGGGCCTTGGCGCCCGGCCGGCGCTGGCCGAGAGCGCGCTCAGCGAGTTCGGGATCGCGATCCAGGCGATCGCGGTCGAGGCGCGGCTTCTTGCGCAGCCGGTCTCCTTCGAGCTCGTCTCGACAACCCAGGCGGAGGGGATCGAGGACCGGATGACGATGGCGCCGCTTGCAGCGCGACGGCTCGAGGACGATGGTCGAGCTCGGCGCACGCGTCGCGTCGATCGAGTTGATGCTGGCCGCGCAGGCGTGCGATCTCCGTGGCGCACGTCTCGGCGTCGGCACGTCGAAGCTGCACGCCGCCGTCCGGCGGCTCGTTCCCTTCCTCGAAGAGGGAGCGGCGGTTCCCGATCTCGAGCCCCTCGTCGACGAGATCCGGTCGGGAAGGATCCGCTCCTGACGATGGCGGGCGCCGACGTCCACCAGCACCTCTTTCCGCCTGCCTTCAGCGATGCCCTGGCCCGGCGCTCGGCTGCGCCCTGTCTGGAAGGGAATGTCCTCCACCTCCCCGACGCGAGCTACGAGATCGACCTCGCCGACCACGATCTCGAAACCAGGATCGCGCTGCTCGACCGCGCCGAGATCGACACCGCCGTCGTCTCACTCCAACCGACCCTCGGTTTCGACACGCTCGACGCGGCGGAGCGCGAGCACCTCGAGCTGACGTGGGAGGACGGCATTCTCGAGCTCGCTGCAGCGGCTCCGGACCGGATCACGCCGCTGGCTTCCGGCCGGCCCCGGACCGGCTTTGCGGGCGTCTCGGTCGGTGCCGACCGGCTCGACGACCTCGATGAGCTCGCGCCCGTCCTCGACGCATTGCGCGGCTCGGGGTTCCTCTTCGTGCACGCGACCTCGTCCCCGCCGCCGGCTGCCGCGCCCGCCTGGTGGCCGGCCGTCGTCGGCTACACGAGCCAGATGCAGCACGCCTACTTCGCATGGCTCGCCCATGCCCAGGAGCGGTGGGCCGATGTCACGGTCGTGTTCGCGATCCTCGCGGGTGGTGCGCCGGTGCAGCTCGAGCGCCTTGCCTCGCGCGACGTCGACGTCCGCACGCACGCTCCACCGCAACGTCTTCCTCGACACGGCCTCCTACGGCCGTCGAGCCCTGGAGCTGTGCATCGAGACCTTCGGCGTCGAGCAGCTCGTCTTCGGCAGCGACGCGCCCGTTGTCGATCCGTCGCACGCCGCTCGGGCTCTGGAGAGCCTCGGTGAGTCCGTGACTCGCCTCATCCGTCAGGACAACGTGATTGGATTGCTGTCGTGACCCAGATCGAGACATGGCTGAAAGGGCGTTTGAAGCCCAATCTCGATCTCACCCGTCCCGAGCTCCTCGAGCTCACCGCCGCGCTCGGCGCCGAGCGCTCGCTCTGGCAGGACCTGATCAAGTACGACATCGTCGACCGGCACTACGTCCAGCTCTATCGCGATCCGAACGTCGACGTCTGGCTGATCTGCTGGACCGAGACGCAGGACACGGGTTACCACGACCACGATCGGTCGCAGGGGGCCGTCTTCGTCTGTGAGGGTGCGGTCTTCGAGGACTTCTTCCACCGTGGCGAGGATGGCTGGATCCGCGAGCGCACGAACCGCCACGAGGCCGGCGGGCAGTTCGACTTCGACGCGAGCTACATCCACGGCGTGCGCCACGCCGAGGGCGCGCCCGCGGTCTCGCTTCACTGCTACTCGCCGGCGCTCTGGCGGATGGGCCACTACGAGCCCGATCCGAACGGCGTCCTGCGTAGGGTCGCGATGACGTACGCCGATGAGCTGTTGGGCGCGGCCTAGGCTCGGGTCGAGCCCGGCGCCCTGGGCTCGTAGCGAGGCGTCACTTGCTAGGCGCCGAAATCGAGGAGCACCTTGCCGAGCTTCCCCGGCTCCGCCAGCCGATCAAAGGCCGCCGCCGCGTCGGCGGCCGGGAAGACGCGATCGACGATCGGCGCGATCCGGCCCGACGCGAGATGCGGGACGACCTCGCGCGCGAACGCGCGCATCGCGGTGGCCTTCTCGTCCAGGGGACGGGCGCGCAGCATCGTGCCCAGGAGCCGCGCCCGCCGGCCCATCAGCTTGCGAAGGTCGAGCGTCGCCTCGCTGCCGCCGCCCGTGCCGACGATCACGATCCGCCCCTTCATTGCAAGTGCCGCGAGGTCGGAGTCGAGGTTCGGGCCGCCGACGAGCTCGAGCACGACGTCCGCGCCGCCCTCCGCCTGCGCTCGCGCGACGAGCTCTCCCGGATCGATCACGGTCGCTCCGAGCGCGGCGACCTGCTCCCGCAGCCCGCCGGCGCGGACGGTCGCGAGCACTCTGGCGCCTGCCACTGCCGCGATCTGCACGGCGGCCGTTCCCACGCCGCCGTTGGCGCCGTTGACGAGCAGGAGCTCGCCGGGCCGCAACCCGGCCTGGCTCATGATCGCATCGTGCGCCGTGACGAAGACCTCCGGCACGGCCGCAGCCGCGAGCTCGTCGAGGCTCTCCGGCACCGAGGTCACGTGCAGCTCGTGGACGAGCACCTTGCTCGCGAGCCCTCCGCCGCCGACGAGGCCGAGGACGCGGTCTCCCGGCGCGAACCCGAGCGCCGTCGGCCCGCACGCGATCACGGTGCCGGCCACCTCGAGACCCGGCACGTCGGGCGGCGACCCGGGCGGGGCGGGGTAGCGACCCTCGCGTTGCGCCATATCCGCCGGGTTCAGCGCCGCATAGCGGACGGCGACGAGAACGTCGGAGCCAGAGGGGACGGGGTCGGGTCGCTCCTCGAGCCTGATGACCTCGTTGCCGCCTGCCCCGGTGAAGACGATCGCTTTCATGCTCGACCAGAGCGTATGCGACGCCGCTCCCGGGGCGCCGATAGCGTGCCGCTGCGGTTCTCGAGCCCACCGGAGGTCCAATCGTGAGCACCAGTAGGCAGCAGCTGAGACTCGGCTTCGTCGGGCTCGGCAACCTCGGCCGGCCGCTCGCCGCGAGCCTTCTACGGGCGGGCTACGTCGTGACGGTGCACGACCGCGTCGAGAGCTCGGCCGACCCGCTCGTCGCGGAGGGTGCGATCCGGGCGGGCTCGGCACGGGAGGTCGCCGAGGCGTCCGACAGCGTCTTCACCTGCCTGCCGTCGCCCGCCGCGGTCGCCGAGGTGCTGACCGGCGAGGCGGGCATCCTGGTGGGGCTCGAGCCCGGCGGTACGTGGATCGACTCCAGCACCAACGACCGCCACGAGCTCGAGCGCCTCGCCGCGATCGCGGCCGACCGCGGCATCCACACGCTCGAGGCCCCGGTGACGGGCGGCGTGCACCTGGCGGCGGCAGGCCGGATCACCGTGCTCGTCGGCGGCGACCCGGATGTCTACGCCGAGCACCGGCCCATCTTCGAGGCGATCGGCGGCAAGGTCTTCCACATCGGGCCGCTCGGCAGCGCCTCGGCGATCAAGGTGATCACCAACATGCTGGCCTTCGTCCACCTCGTCGCGGCCGGCGAAGCCCTGATGCTCGCGCGCCGGGCCGGGCTCGATCTGGCGCAGTCGTACGAGGTGATCAAGGCGAGCTCCGGCACGAGCTTCGTCCACGAAACGGAGAGCCAGGTGATCCTGAACGGCAGCTACGACATAGGCTTCACGCTCGATCTCGCCTGCAAGGACCTCGGCTTCGCCCGGGAGCTCGGCGCCGAGGTCGGGGTCCCGCTCGAGCTCGCGGGTCTCGTCGAGCAGACGTTCAGCCGGGCTCGCGAGGCATACGGCGGGTCTGCCTGGTCACCGATGGTCGTGAAGCTGCTCGAGGACGCGGTCGGAACCGATCTCAGGGCGCCGGGGTTCCCGGCGAGAATCGAGTAGCGTCATTGGCGTGACCGGCGTCGTCTCCTCGATCCCGTCCGACTGGTACACGGACCCGACGGTGCTGGCACGCGAGCGCGCACTCGTATTCGCGCCGTACTGGCACTACATCGGCTCTTCGTCCGACGTGGCCGACCCGGGGACGTACATGGCCGCCGATCTCGGCGGGTTGCCGGTCGTCATCACGCGGGACCCGGCCGGCGTTCTCCACTGTCTCGCGAACGTTTGCCGCCATCGCGGTCATGTGGTCGCGAAGGGTTGCGGGCGGCGCCGCACGCTTGCAGTGCGGTTATCACGGTTGGACCTACCTGCTCGACGGGTCGCTCCACGCAGCTCCGGGGGCCGATGTCGACCCCGTCGACGGACAGCTTCCGAAGCTCGCCGTGGCGACGATCGGTCCGCTCCTGTTTGCCTGTGCCGATCCGGCCGTGGCGCCGCTCGACGGCATCCTCGCCCCGTTCCTCGGCCTCGTGCGTGACGTCTCGACCCTCGAGCTCGAGCGTTTCGAGCGGCGCCGCAGCATCCTCCACGAGATCGACGCCAACTGGAAGATCGTGGCCGAGAACTTCATGGAGTGCTATCACTGCCCGCTCGTGCACGGTGACACGCTGCCCGGGTACGGAGACGAGGAGTACGTGATCGAGGAGCACGGAGCTCTCGTCACCCATCGCCTCGACCGTGACCTCTTTTCCTGGGCGAGCCTCTTTCCGAACACGCAGCTCTCCGCATACGGTCGGCATCGCGTTCTCATAGCCCGCCAGCTCGTGCCCGACGGCATCGGCAAGACGAGGGCGACGCTCGACTACTGGTTCGATCGGGACGTCGGTGACGCGGACGTCGAGGAGTCCGTCGCCTGGTTCGAGACGATCGTCGACCAGGACGTCCCTCTCTGCAACTCCGTCCAGGTCGGCTGCGAGTCGGGCTTCCTTCCTCGAGGCCTGCTCCATCCGGAGCAGGAGCGAGGCCCGGTGCAATTCGAGGAGATGCTGGTCGCCGCCCTCGCGGGGCCATCTGCGGCCGACGCAGGTCAGCCGGCCGCTTGAAGCCTGGCCCTACGGGTCGCGCTGGGGGCCGAAGACCGGGGTCAGATGCAGCTCGTCGCCGTCGTAGGGATGGCGCGCGGCGACCTCCTCGTCGAGCTCCACCCCGAGCCCCGGCGCGGTCGGCGGGATCACGTAGCCGTCCTCCCATTGGATCGGCGTCTTCAGGATCTCGGCGTGGAAGCCGCCCCAGTCGAGGATCCCCTCGAGCAAGAGGAAGTTCGGGCTGCAGGCGCTGAGCTGGATGTTCGCGGCGCCGACGACCGGCCCGCAGTAGAGATGTGGCGCGATCTGGGCGTAGTGCACCTCTGCGAGTGCCGCGATCTTCTTCGCCTCGAGCAGCCCGCCGACCCGTCCCAGGTTCAGCTGCAGGATCGACGCGGCTCCGCTCTCGAGCACGCGCGCGAACTCGTACTTGGTCGTCAGCCGCTCGCCGGTTGCGATCGGGATCGTCGTGGCGCGCGCGACGCGCGCCATCTCCTCGGGCATCTCGGGCGGCGTCGGCTCCTCGAACCACAGCGGGTAGAACGGCTCGAGGCGTTTCGCGAGCCGGATCGCGCCAGACGGCGTGAACTGGCCGTGCGTACCGAACAGCAGATCGCAGCGGTGCCCGACCGCCTCTCGCACAGCCGCGGATGTACTCCTCGCAACGGTCGAGCTCCTCGAGTCCCGGCTGCCGCGGATCGAAGGTCGTGTAGTGCCCGGCCGGATCGAACTTGAGCGCCGTGAACCCTCTGGCCGCATACTCGGCGGCCCGTTCTGCGGCGAGCTCCGGATCGAGGTAGACGTCGGTCGCGTCGCCGGGCTCCCGATAGAGGTACGTGTAGGACCGCGAGGCGTTCGTGGACCCGCCCACCGAGGAGCTCATAGACCGGCTTGTCGACCGATTTGCCGACGATGTCCCAGCACGCCATCTCGATGCCGCTGAGGACGCCGACCAGCGAGATGTCGGGCCGGCCGGAGTATCCCTGCCCGTAGACGTCGCGCCAGAGCCGCTCGATGTGGAACGGATCGGCGCCGATCACGTGGCGTGCGCAGACGTCCTCGATCATTCGCGCGACGACATGCGGCCCGAAGGTTGCCGCGTAGACCTCGCCGATCCCCTCGATCCCGTCGTCGGTGACGAGCTTGAGGAAGATGAAGTAGCGGCCGCCGAAGTGGGGCGGAGGGTTGGCGACGACGAACGTCTCGAGCCCGGTGATCTTCATGTCGCTGCGCAGTCCTTCCGGTCGTCAGAACACGATCACGTTGCGTATCGTCGCGCCGTCGCCGGCCGTGGCGAGCGCGTGTTGATCTGCGACAGCGGGTAGCGGCCCGAGATCAGCTCGTCGAGCTTGAGCCGCCCGTCGCGGTAGAGGCCGACAAGCCTCGGGATGTCGACCGCGATCCGCGCCGACCCCATCTTGCTTCCGAGGATCCGCTGCCCGTCATTGGCGATCGCACCGGGATCGATCGACGCCGTCACGCCGGAAGCGGGCATGCCGACGATCACCATGGTGCCCGCCTCGGCGCAGGAGCGACGCTCCCTGCTCCACCACACCCGGCGCGCCGACGGTGACGATGACGTGGTCGACACCGGCCCCGCCGGTGAGGGCCGCAACGGCCGTCGGTGACGCTATCGGCGCCGGAGTTGATCGCGTGGGTCGCTCCGAAGGCGAGCGCGGTCTCGAGCTTGTCCGCCGACGACGTCGACCGCGATCACGGTCGTCGCGCCGGCGATCACGGCCCCCTGCACCGCGTTGAGCCCGACCCCGCCGGTGCCGATCACGGCGACGCTCTCGCCCGCGGCCACGGCGGCAGTGTTGACGACGGCACCGAAGCCGGTGATCACGCCGCACGCGAGCAGAGAGGCGCTGTCGAGCGGGATATCGTGAGGGATCCCGACGGCCTGCGAGGCGTCGACAACGACCTCCTCCGCGAAGGCCGCAGTGCGAAGCCCCTGCAGGATCGTGCTTCCGTCAGGCGCCGTCAGCGGGCCGTGCTCGTCGAGCGGGAATGCGCGTCTGGCAGAGCGCAGGCTCACCGCGGGTGCAAGGCGCCGCAGCGGCCACAGGACCGGATCAGCGTCACGACGACGTGATCGCCGACCGTGAAACCAATCGACATCGGCGCCGATCTCGGCGACGATGCCCGCTGCCTCGTGCCCGAACACCGCCGGCAGCGGCCCGCCCCAGGCGCCGCTGAGGTAGTGGATGTCGCTCTGGCAGATGGCGCAGGCGGCGAGCATGACCCGCAGCTCACCTGCCCTCGGCGCCGCCAGCTCGAGCTCCTCGATCACGAGCGGCTCTCCGAACGCGCGGCAGACGGCTGCTCTCATCGCGCTCGACCCTACCCAGGCCGCCGATCCGGTGTCGAACGCCGTGCTCGGGCCGCCGCCGGCTTGACGTGGCGCGCGTTGCATCTGTCATAAGAGCACACACGTTGGGGCACCGTACATCCAAAGAATGGAGCGGGGTCTGTCGAAGCGTTTGCCGGCCACGTCGTGAGTCGGCCAACTTTGGCCGGGGTGTTGCGTCCCCATCTACGTCCAGGTCGATGTCAAGCGCAGAAGGCGAGGAGTAGGCTCATGGATCGCGAGACGACGAGGCTCATAGAGAGCTACCGCCGCAACGAGGCGGGACCGCTCGAGAACAACCTGATCGACGAGTTCATCGGCGGCGAGATGGACCGGTCGGAGTTCCTCCGCCGCGGCACGATGTTCGGCCTCTCGGTCGGCATGATGGGCGGCGTGCTCGCGATGGCGGGCGAGGCGGTTGCCGCTCCGCGCGCGACCGCGCGAGCGACGAGCGTCAAGGCGGGCGGCACGATCCGGGTCGGCCTCACGGCACCCGGAGGCCCGATCGAGCCGTACCTGCTCAACGACGGCGGCGCGCTCGCGTTCTCGAGCATCCCCGGCGAGTACCTGACGTTCACGAACCCGAAGGGACAGCTCGTACCCTCGCTCGCCACGAGCTGGAAGCCGAACAAGGATGCGACGGTCTGGACGTTCCAGATCCGCAAGGGCGTCAAGTTCCACGACGGCAAGACGATGACTGCCGCCGACGTCGTCGCGAGCATGAAGCAGTACGTCGGCGTCAAGTCGTCGAACGCGGGGCTGACGCCCTACTTCGACGCCGCAGGCGTCAAGGCGACGGGGCCGTACACGGTCGCAGTTCACGCTGAAGTCGCCGATCGGCGTCTTCCCGTACCTGCTCAGCCAGACCACGTACCAGGCCATCATCCAGCGGGCCTCCGACGCGGCCAAGCCCGGCTCGTGGGTCAAGGCGGGCATGATCGGCACGGGCCCGTTCAAGATGACGAAGTACACCGAGAAGCAGGGCGGTCAGTTCGTCCGCCACAACGCCTACTGGGGCGGGCGGCCACCGCTCGACGGCGTCAAGGTGACGTTCTTCACGGGCAGCGCGCCGCTCGTCCTCGCACTGCGCGGTGGCTCGATCGACCTCGCGATGCAGCTCTCGGCGCAAGAGGCGCAGGTGTTCAAGAACAACTCGAAGTTCACCTTCTACTCGCTGCCGACGTCGGCGCACCGGCAGTTCTGCATGCGCACCGACACGGGCGCCGCTGAAGGATCCCCGCGTGCGGCGGGCGCTCGCACTCACGATCAACCGGCCGCAGCAGCTCGCGAAGCTCATGCTGGGTCAGGGGCAGATCGGGAACGACGAGCCGTTCTGGAAGGGCTTCAATTCGACCTCTCCGACGATCAAGCAGCGGACGCAGAACGTCCAGCTCGCGAAGAGCCTGCTGGCGGCGGCGGGGGCGTCGGACCTGAAGTTCACGCTCACGACCTGGAACTTCCTCGATCACCCGGATCACGCAGCGTCGATTCAGGCATACGCCCGCGACGCCGGTGTCACGATCAACCTCGAGGTGATGGACGGGAGCAAGTACTACGACTCCGAGCCCGCAGGCGCGGACTACGCGACCACGACACCGTGGCTGAACCGCCCGGCGACACTGACGGAGTACGGCGCGCGCGGCGTGCCGAACCTCTTCATCTACACGGTGCTATGAGTCGACGGGCGACTGGAACGCGTCGCACTACAAGAACCCCAAGTTCGACTCTGCCGCGAAGACGTACCTCGCTGCGGCGGATGTCACGACCCAGCGAGCGGCGACGAAGAAGATGGCGGGGATCCTGCTCAATGACACCCCGGTCGTCACCGACTACTTCATCAGCTACGTGACCGCGAGCTCCTCCAAGGTCAAGAACTACGTCCCCGAGGGCATCTCGCACGTCAACCTGGCGAAGGTCTCGCTCGCATAGACACGCCGTGCCGACGTGGCCGGCCGGGCACTGCCCGGCCGGCCACCGGTGATGCCTGCCCGGGATGACCCGCTACATCCTCAAGCGTCTCGGCCTCGCGCTGATCACGCTGGTGCTCCTGAGCATGATCATCTTCGCGGCATCGTCCGTGCTTCCGGGCAACGTCGGCCGCTCCGTGCTCGGGCCGTTCGCCACCCAGGAGTCGGTCGACGCGCTCAACGAGCAACTCGGCACCGACAAGCCCATCGTGGTGCAATACAAGAACTGGGTCAGCGGGCTCCTGCACGGTGACCTCGGCGAGTCGCTCAAGTACCAGGTGCCGGCGTGGGACCTCCTCAAACCGGCGCTCGAGCACTCGTTGAAGCTGGCGCTGATCGCCTTCCTCATCTGCGTGCCGCTCTCGATCCTCGTGGGGGTGATCGCGGCGCTCCGCTACGGGAAGGCAACGGACAAGGGACTGACGACGGCGAGCCTGTCGTTCTCGGCCATGCCGGAGTTCGTGACGGGGATCCTGCTGATCCTGATCTTCGCCGTCTGGCTCCACTGGCTACCCGTCTCGGCGCAGGCCGACGAGGGCGCCGGCTTCGCGACCCAGTTCAAGTACCTGTTGCTGCCTGCCTTCACGCTGACGCTGGTTCTCCTCGGCTACATCGCGAGAATCACTCGCGCCTCGATGATCGAGGCGCTCGAGAGCGACTACGCGCGTACGGCGCGCCTGAAGGGGCTGAAGACATCGGTCGTCGTGCGCCGACATCTCCTGCGAAACGCGCTCCTGCCGACGATCGCGGTCGTCGCGGTCCAGGTCGGCTACCTGATCGGCGGGCTCGTGATCGTCGAGGTCCTCTTCAACTACCAGGGAATCGGAAGCCTCACCTACAACGCGGCTCGTGACAAGGACCTGCCGCTGCTCACGGCGGGCGTCCTCGTGATCGGCATCGTCTACCTCGTCGTGACGCTGATCGCCGACCTGCTCTACGCAGTGCTCAACCCGCGCATTCGCTACGGGAGCGTCGAGTGAGCACGGCCGACCTGACCCCGACCCGCGATGCGGCCGAGCGCTCCGAGGCCCGCACCGCACGGTCGGAGCGCTTCCGGCTGCTCCTGCGCTCACCGCGCGTGATCCTCGGCCTCGTCATCATCGGGTTCTGGATTCTCTGCGCCATCTTCCCGGGACAGATCGCTCCGCACGATCCCATCTTCGACAACCAGTACACGCCGAGCCTCTCGCCGACGTGGTCGCATCCGTTCGGGACCGATACGAACGGGCGGGACATCCTCTCGCGCGTGCTCGCCGGCTCGCGGAGCATCCTCGTGATCGCTCCCGCCGCGACACTGCTCGGCGTCGTGCTCGGATCGATCCTCGGCCTCATCACCGGCTACATGCGCGGCGTCGTCGACGACGTCGCGAGCCGCTTCATCGACGCCGTGCTCGCGCTGCCGCTGATCATCACGGCGCTCCTGATCACGACCGCGGTGGGCACCTCGGGGCAGTGGGTCGTCGTCCTCGTGATCGGCCTGATCTTCGCTCCGGTCGTCTCGCGCACCGTGCGTGCCGCCGTGCTCGGGGAGGCGGAGCTCGACTACGTCCAGGCCGCGCGCCTGCGCGGCGAGAAGGCCCCGTACATCATGGGCTCGGAGCTGCTCCCCAACGTGATGCCGGTGATCGTCGTCGAGGCGACGGTCCGGCTCGGGTATGCGATCTTCACCGTCGCCTCGCTGACGTTCATCGGCTTCGGCGTCACCGCTCCGTCGCCCGACTGGTCGGCGCAGATCACGCAGTACTACACCTACGTCGACCCGTACTGGTGGATGACGCTGTTCCCGGCGCTCGCGATCGCGAGCCTGATCATCGCGCTCAACTTCGTCGCCGACGGCATCCGCGAGGTGTACGAGCGGTGAGCGACGCGCCCGCGACCACCGCCCTCCAGGTCACCGACCTCGACCTCGTCTACAAGGTGCGCGGGATCGACCGTCCCGTCCTGCGCGGGGTCTCGTTCTCGGTCGAGCGCGGCCGCTCGTACGGCCTCGTCGGCGAGTCCGGTTGCGGCAAGTCGACGGCCGCGCTCGCCGTCGTCCGCTACCTGCCCGGGAACGGGCGCGTGACGGGCGGGAGCATCTCGGTCGCAGGCACCGACGTCCTCGCGCTGAAGGGCGCCCATCTCCGTGACTACCACGCCCGCACGGTCTCGATGGTCTACCAGAACCCCGGCTCGGCGCTGAACCCGGGCATGCGCGTCGGCGCGCAGGTGGCCGAGGCGTTCACGGTGCTCGGCGTCCTCGAAGCAGGAGGCGCGCGAGCGGTCGCGGCAGGTGCTCGCGCAGGTGCAGATCGCCGATCCGGACAGCGTCCTCACGCGCTACCCGCACCAGCTCTCCGGCGGGATGCAGCAACGGGTGATCATTGCGATGGCGCTGGCCAAGGATCCGGCTCTGCTCATCCTCGACGAGCCGACCACGGGCCTCGATGCAACCGTCGAGGCCGAGGTGCTCGATCTCGTCGCGAACCTCCAGGCGGAGTTCGACACGTCGGTTCTCTTCATCAGCCACAACCTGGGCCTCATCTCGAAGATGTGCGACACGGTCGGCGTGCTGTATGCCGGCAGGCTCGTCGAGGAGGGGCCGGTCGAGGGCGTCCTCCAGGATCCGCGACATCCCTACACCGTCGGCCTCCTCCGCTGCATTCCCCGAGGCGGCGTCCGCAAGGACAAGGGCCGGCTCGACACGATCCCCGGGTTCATGCCGAGCCTCGGCTCGACGATCACGGGCTGCGTCTTCGCGGACCGGTGCATGCTTGCCGACGATCGCTGCCGTCGGGAGGAGCCGGTGCTCGAGGACGTCGGCGAGGCCCACGCGGCACGCTGCTTCTACCACGCGCGAGCCCACGAGCTCCCGCGCGAGGAGGCGGCGGAACTCGCCCTCCCCGCCGTCGACAGATCTGCGCCGCCGCTGCTCCAGCTCGACGATCTGGGGAAGGTCTTCAACCAGCGGGGCTCGGACATCCATGCGCTCGTCGGCGTCAGCGCGTCGATCTGGCCGGGCGAGACGCTCGGGCTCGTCGGCGAGTCCGGCAGCGGCAAGACGACGCTGGCCCGCACCGTGCTCGGAATCATCGGCCCGAGCTCGGGCTCGGTCGAGATGAGCTCACGCCCGCTCGCACCCCGGTTCCAGAAGCGCACGCGAGAAGACCTGCGCTCGCTCCAGATCGTGTTCCAGAACCCGGACTCGGCGCTCAATCGGCGCCACTCGGTACGCCGGATCCTCCTCCGCTCGATGCGCAAGCTGGCCGGGATCCGCGGCGAGGCGGCCGAGGCCCGCCTGACCCAGCTCACCGGAGCCGTCCGGCTCTCGGAGCGCACCCTGACGCAGAAGCCGGTCCAGCTCTCGGGCGGTCTCAAGCAGCGCGTGGCGATCGCTCGTGCCTTCGCCGGCGACCCGAAGCTCGTCGTCTGCGACGAGCCGACCTCGGCCCTCGACGTCTCCGTCCAGGCGGCGATCCTCAACCTGCTCGTCGAGCTTCAGGCCGACAAGGGCGTCTCCTACATCTTCATCTCGCACGATCTCGGCGTCGTTCGCTACATCTCGGATCGCATCGCGGTGCTCTACCTCGGCCGGATCATGGAGCTCGGCCCGGCCGACGTCGTCTTCGAAGGGCCGCACCATCCCTACACGGAGGCGCTGCTCTCGGCGGTGCCGACGATCGACGGCGGCGGGCGAGAGCGCATCCGCCTCGAGGGCGAGATCCCGAGCGCCGCCGAGCCGCCCGCGGGCTGCGTCTTCCACACCCGCTGCCCGCGCCGGATCGGCGCCATCTGCGACGAGACCGAGCCGCCGCTCGTCGAGGTCGAGCAGGATCACGTCATGCGCTGCCACATCCCGATCGAGGAGCTCGCGCGCGCTGCAGCGCCCCGCCGAAACGAGCGTAACGCTCGTGAAGATCCGGGCCGCGGTGCTCGAGGAGGACGGGCGGCCGCCAGTACGCTGCAGGAGCTCGACCTCGCCGCCGCCCGGGCCGGGCGAGGTGCTCGTGCGGCTCAAGGCTCGAGCGGCGTCTGCCGCTCCGACTACAACGCGATCGACGGCACGACCGAGCTCGCCGTGCCCGGTCGTGCTCGGGCACGAGGGCGCGGGCGTCGTCGAGGCCGTCGGGCCGGGCGTGACACGTGTTGCGCCCGGCGATCACGTCGCGCTCTCGTGGACGCCGTCGTGCGGCGAGTGCTCCGAGTGCGTGCGCGACCTGCCGCAGCTCTGCGCGACGGTGTGGCCGGTGATGAACGAGGCCGGCCTGATGGACGGCACGAGCCGGCTCTCGCGCGACGGCGAGCGCGTCTACCACTACTGCTTCCTCTCGACCTTCGCCGAGGCGCGCGTCGTGCCCGAGCGCTCATGCGTCCGGATCCCGGACGACGTGCCGTTCGACGTCGCCGCGCTCGTCGGCTGCGCGGTCACGACCGGCGTCGGCGCCGTCTGGAGGACGGCCGAGCGTACGCCCGGGCGACCGGGTCGCCGTGATCGGCTGCGGCGGCGTCGGGCTGTCGGCCCTGATGGCGGCGGTCGCCGTCGGAGCCGAGCCGGTGATCGCCGTCGACATGACGCAGACCAAGGTCGACGCGGCGAAGGCGTTCGGCGCCTCGGCCGGCGTCGTGCTGGGCCGGCACCGCGGAGGCGACGGCCGAGGCGATCCGCGAGGTCAGCGGCGGCGGCGTCGACTATGCGATCGAGGCGACGGGCCACGGCGAGGCGATGCACGCCGCCGTCCTCTCGACACGCAACCGCGGCGCCGCAGTCCTGATCGGGATTCCCCGCGAGGACACGATGCTGAGCGTGCCGGCGCGGACGATCCCGCGCATGGAGCGGCGCATTCTCGGCTCGATCTACGGCTCCGCGCGTCCGGAGCGCGACTTCCTCACCACGCTCGGCGTCTACCGCTCGGGCAGGCTGCCGCTCGACCGGCTGATCTCGCACCGGCTCCCGCTCACGGACGTCAACGAGGCACTGGAGCTGATGCTGTCCGGCGAGGCCCTGCGGGTCGTCCTCGACACCACCACGGAAGGAGCATCATGAACCTCGCAGAGCTCGATGGCCGGATCGGAGAGGGCTGGGGTGGCCTCTCGCCGAACGGGTGCCACGTCAACGTCGTGCTCTGCCATCGCGGCAGCCCGACGGCTGCGGCCGCGATCTCGATGTTCGCGCACCCGTCGCCGGGCCACTCGCCGGTGCTCTGCTGCGTCGGCGAGGCACAGACCGCGTACGAGCCGATCTGGCCGCCGACGCTGATGATGAACAAGGCGACTGCGAACACGCCGGAGCTCGAGACGATGACGTGGGGCGCAGGGCAGCTCGGGATCGGGAAGGCCGTGCTCGACTCCGTCGCAGCGGGGCTGATCGAGGCCTCCGGCGATCTGATCGTGCTCGTCGCGATCTGGCTCGACGGCCGCGCCGATGACGAGACGGCCGTGCTCGGGGCCGCGCGCACCGCCGTCGGCAAGGCGATCCGGATGTGCGTCGAAGGGCGTGACGCCGAAGCTGCGGCTCAGCTGGTGGCCAACCGGGATTCGGTCACGAACCCGTTCTACGGCGGTTCGTAGGAGCGCAGGCCCTACGCGACGAGCGTGATCGCGTCGGCCCCTGCCTCATGGCAGTCCCGACAGCGGGCCTCGTAGGAGTCGAGCGCTCCGACCACGATCGTCTCGCCGGAGTACGGCGCAGGCCTGCCGTCGACCAGGCGCTGCGTCGTCGTCGCCGTGCCGCCGCAGCGGTGACACACGGCCTGCAGCTTGTCGACGAACTCGGCCTGGGCGAGCAGCTCCGGCATCACGCCGAACGGGAGCCGGCGAAAGTCCTGGTCGAGCCCCGAGACGACGACGCGCGTGCCGGCATCGGCGAGCGAGAGCGCCGCGTCGACGATCGCTCCGTCGAAGAACTGCACCTCGTCGATCCCGACGACCTCGTGCCCCGCCGAGCGGGCCACGAGCTCCGGCACGCTCTCGACCGCGACGGCGCGCATGCGGGCCCCCGCGTGCGAAACGACGTCGGTCACGTCGTAGCGGTCGTCGATCCGCGGCTTGAAGATGACGACCCGCTGCCCGGCGATCTCGGCCCGGCGCAGGCGGCGAATCATCTCCTCGCTCTTGCCGGAGAACATCGGCCCGCAGATCACCTCGAGCCAACCGCCGCGCTGGGGTGGAATTCGAATCACGGTGGCAGAGGGTATACCCCGTATCGGTCGGAACGCTTTCGCGTTAAGTGATGGTGAAGGGGGTTGCGCTCGGGAGCTGTGGGTGGCAACTATGTCGTTTCGCCGTGAAAATCGCCGTCGTCGCTCAGACCCGCACATTCGCCAACGAGGCCCTCGCCAGGGTTGGTTGTCATGGCGCCGATTGGTGCCTGCTGACGCCGGCCGAGGCGCTCGAGACGCTTGTTCCGGGCGATTGCGCGATCGGCAGGATCGATGTCCTCCCGACGCTCGACGGCGTCGACGACGGGCTCTGGGCGCTCGGGGCCCTCGAGGCGCGCGGCGTGACGGTGCTGAACGGGGCGCCGGCACTGCTCGCGGCACACGACAAGCTTCTCACCGCCCGGCTGCTGCGCCGCGCCGGGTTGCCGCATCCGCGCACCCGGCTGATCTCGGGCGACCGGCCGACCTCACCGCTGAGGCCGCCCGTCGTGGTCAAGCCACGATTCGGCAGCTGGGGGCTCGGGGTCGAGCGGTGCGACGACGAGGAATCCCTGGCCGCTCTGCTTGCGAAGCTGCCGGAGCAGCCGTGGTACCAGGCGCACGGTGCTCTCGTCCAGGAGCTCGTGCCCACGCTCGGGTTCGACCTCCGGATCGTGGTCGCCGACGACCACGCAATCGGCGCCATCAGCCGCGTCGCCGCGCCCGGCGAGTGGCGGACGAACGTCGCGCTCGGGGCCGAGCGGCGCCAGGCGACGCCGCCGCCAGATGCCGTTGCGCTCGCCCTCGCGGCCGCGCGCGCGACGGGAGCATCGCTCGTCGGAGTCGACCTGTTGCCGGACGGACGTGGCCGCTGGACGGTGGCGGAGATCAACGGAGCGGTCGAGTTCACGAGCGAGTACGCCCTCCAACCCGGTCACGATCCCTTCGCCGAGGCCGCCTTCCGGCTCGGGCGTGCCGCGGTCTGCGCCCGGCTCCGCGCACCGGCGCCGGAGGCCCCCGCCCTCCACGAATAGGGAGACGGAGGCCATTTGCACGCGAGCGTTGCTAGACTGGGACGCTGCTAGACTGCGGGACTGCTCGGCGGCGTAGCTCAGTTGGTTAGAGCAGCGGAATCATAATCCGCGTGTCGTAGGTTCGAGTCCTACCGCCGCTACCTCGCACGCCCTTTTCTGTCCCACTCAACGAGAAGAAGCCATGGCAACCGGAGTCAGAGTCGCAATCACGCTCGCCTGCACGGAGTGCAAGCGGCGGAACTATATGTCCGAGAAGTCGAAGCGGAACACGCCCGACCGGGTCGAGTTCAAGAAGTACTGCCGCTGGTGCGGATGTCACCACGATCCATCGGGAGACCCGCTAGTCGTGGCCGACGAGACCCGCAGGCAGAGGCGCGATGCGCGCCGTGCCGCCGGCGATCAGCCGCCGGCGAGCGAGCCTCGCGGCGGCGTCCCGCAGCCCGCGCCGGCGGGTGGCGCGCCGATGGTCCCGGCCGAGACGGAGCAGCGGCGCCGCGGCGGCTTCATCCGCGAGTCGATCGCGGAGCTCCGCAAGGTCGACTGGCCGAACCGCGCCCAGACGATCCAGGGGACGGTCGTCGTCATCATCGCCGTCCTCATCGTCGGCGCATATCTCTGGGGCGTCGACCAGCTCATCCGTCCCTTCGTCCGCAACGTCCTTCTGTAGCGAGGTTGGCATGTTTCTCTGGTATGTGATCAACACGTATTCCGGGCACGAGAACAAGGTCAAGACGAATCTCGAGCACCGCATCCTCTCGATGAACCAGTCGCCCCGGTTCCGGCGCGTCGTCGTGCCGACCGAGCAGGTGATCGAGACGAAGGACGGGCAGAAGGTGCAGATCGAGAAGCGCGTGCTCCCCGGCTACGTGCTCGTCAACATGGATCTCAGCGACGAGGCCTGGACGGTCGTCAAGGGCACGCCCGGCGTCACCGGGTTTGTCGGCGCGGGCGCCAAGCCGGTGCCGCTCTCGCAGGCCGAGGTCGACCGGATTCTCCACACCGCCGGTGCGGGTGGCGGCCCGGCGGCGAAGTCGCAGGCCCAGTTCTCGCTCGGCGAGTCCGTCAAGGTCACCTCGGGCCCGCTCTCCGACTTCGACGGCGAGATCGTCGACGTCAACACCGATGCACAGAAGCTCAAGGTCCTGGTCGACATCTTCGAGCGGCAGGTGCCGGTCGAGCTCGGCTTCGACCAGGTCAAGAAGATCGACTGATTCGCGCGTAAACGACAAGACGGGAGGAGGGGCGAGCAGCCCCGACTGCACTCACGCATATGGCCAAGAAAGTACTCACACTCATCAAGCTTCAGATCCCGGGGGGCCAGGCGAACCCGGCACCGCCGGTTGGTCCGGCACTCGGCCAGCACGGCGTCAACATCGTCGAGTTCACGAAGGCCTTCAATGCGCAGACCGCGCACGAGAACGGCCGCATCATCCCGGTGGAGATCACGGTCTACGAGGACCGCTCGTTCACCTTCATCACGAAGACGCCGCCGGCGGCGGTGCTGATCAAGGAGGTCCTGAACCTCCAGTCCGGCTCGGCCGAGCCGAACCGGATGAAGGTCGGCAAGCTCACCCAGGCGCAGCTTCGCTCGATCGCCGAGACGAAGATGCCCGACCTGAACGCGCACGACGTCGAGCAGGCGATGAAGGTCATCGCCGGCACGGCCCGTTCGATGGGCGTGGAGGTGGAGGCATGAGCGCGCACGGCAAGCGCTACACCGCAGTCGCGGGCGAAGATCGACCGCGAGAACCTCTACTCGCCGGTCGAGGCGATCAAGATCCTCAAGGATCTCCAGAACGCGAAGTTCGACGAGACCGTCGAGGTGCACTTCCGCCTCGGGCTCAACGTCCGCCACGCCGACGAGCAGCTCCGCGGCACGCTGATGCTGCCGCACGGCACCGGCCGCACGATGCGGGTCGCCGTCTTCGCCGAGGGCGACAAGGCCCGCGAGGCCGAGGAGGCAGGCGCCGACATCGTCGGCTCGGCCGACCTCGCCGCGAAGATCGAGGGTGGCTTCACCGAGTTCGACGTCGCGATCGCGACGCCCGACCAGATGGGCAACGTCGGCAAGCTCGGACGTGTGCTCGGGCCGCGCGGCCTGATGCCGAACCCGAAGACGGGCACCGTGACGTTCGACGTCGCCAAGGCCGTCTCCGACGCCAAGGCCGGCAAGCTCGAGTACCGCACCGACCGCGGCGCGAACGTCCACGTCGCGATCGGCAAGAAGAGCTTCGACGAGCGCCAGCTCGTCGAGAACTACGCCGCGCTCGTCGACGAGATCGTCCGGGCCAAGCCCGCGTCGTCGAAGGGCCGCTACATCAAGGGCATCACGCTGACGTCCACGATGGGCCCCGGCCTGCACGTCGATCCGTCGCGCATGCGCGGCATCGTCGAGGAGCTCGAGGGGGCCGCAGCGTAGGGAGAGGCGCGCCTCTCCGTCCAATTTTTCCGACAACGCCCGTCGCCGAAGACAGCCGGCAGCCCTCAGTGTGAGGGCAGAAGCCCGGCCGAGGTGAGCTCTCAGGCGGAAACGACTCGCAGGTGCCTCCGAGCGGAGGCCATCTGCGGCTGTTTCTCCTTCGAGCCCGCCTGTGTGCGGGCTCGATGATTTGAGAGGAGGTGGAAGATGCAGAAAGCAGACAAGGAACGGGTGATCACCGAGCTGACCGAGCGACTGAGCTCGGCCGACGCGTTGCTCGTCGCCGACTATCGCGGTCTCACGAACAGCCAGCTCGCGAGCCTGCGGGTGGAGCTCCTGAAGCACGGGGCGAAGCTGTCCGTCGTCAAGAACACCCTCACCCGGAGGGCAGCCGAGGCGGCGGGCGCGGATGCGTTGCTCGCAATGCTCGAGGGCCCGACGGCGATCGCGTTCGTCGAAGCCGACGGCAATGCCGTCGCGGTGGCGAAGGCACTCAGCGACGCGGCCAAGGAGACGAAGATCCTCGCGTTGCGCGGCGGCGTGCTCTCGGGCAACCCGATCACGGGCGCCGAGATCGAGAGCCTCGCCAAGTTGCCGCCGCTCGAGGTGCTCCAGGCCCAGCTCGTCGGAGTGATCGTTGCTCCGCTGACCCAGCTCGCTGCGGTGCTCAACGCGCCGTTGCAGAACCTGGTCGGCCTGATCAACGCCAGGATCACCCAGCTCGAAGAGGGCGGTGACACATCGGCGGCAGCGACGGAGGAAGCAGCTCCGGAGCCGGCCGTGGAGGAAGCGCCGGTCGCCGAGGCCGTGGTCGAGAGACGGCGAGGCTCCGTCGAGGAGGCTCCGGCCGAGGAGGCTCCGGCGGCAGAGGTCGTGGCCGAGGAGGCCGCGCCCGAGCCGGACGCCGAAGAGACCGTCGCCGAGGCGACAGAAGAGACCCCGGAAGCGTAGGACGGAGGCACCGCCTCCATGCGCTTTCGAAATCACACCTGAGAGGAACGAAACAGAGATGGCAACAGATACGGCAAAGGTGCTCGAGACGCTCGGCAAGATGACCGTGCTCGAGCTCGTCGAGCTGAAGAACGCGATCGAGGAGGAGTGGGGCGTCACGGCCGCCGCTCCGGTCGCGGTCGCTGCGGCGGCGCCTGCGGGCGGCGGCGGCGACGCCGGTGCAGCCGAGGAGAAGGACTCGTTCGACGTCATTCTCACGGGCGCCGGCGACAAGAAGATCCAGGTGATCAAGGTCGTGCGCGCGATCACCGGGCTCGGCCTCAAGGAGGCCAAGGACGTCGTCGACGGTGCCCCGGCACCCGTCAAGGAGGGCGTCACGAAGGACGAGGCCGACAAGATCAAGGCCGAGCTCGAAGAGGCCGGCGCAGGCGTCGAGGTCAAGTAGGACCGCAGGACGTCGAACGCTACGCAAGAGGGCCGCATCCACGGCCCTCTTGCGTAGCGGCTTCTCACGAGACGGCGCCTGCGGGTTGCGTCGGGCAGGCTGCAGGATCTGGCCGCCACACGGGTCGTTCGGCATAGACGCTGACGGCGCGGAAACCGAGGTACGTCGGCCGTGTCGTCGTGACCAGCGCCTGCCACTGCCCTCGAGCGCAGACCGGCACGACGAGCTTGATCGTGGCGCCCGGAGCGACCTCGACCTGCTTGTGGCCGCCCTTCCAGGACATCGTCACGGGCACCGAGCGCTTGAAGTCCTTCGGAGCCTCGAGCCTCATCGAGATGGTGCCGGCGAGCCTGTCGCTCCCGGCCTTCGGCCACATGGCCACTGACGAGCGGGCGGCGAGCCACCCATCGCTCGACCAACCGAGCGCGAACAGCCCGAGTCGCGCAGGCCCGGTCAGGCGCCAGAGCTCATACGTCGCCGTGCCGGCGACGACCCGACCATTCTGGAAGCCGATCGCGTCGGACGAGATGTCGGCGAGCACGCTTCCCTCGACCGGCGCTCCGTGGACGAGCAGAGCGCCCGTCTTGTCGATCGTCGCCGCAGAGGCCGCGAAGGTGTCCGGCGGCGATCCTCCCGGAGGAACGACGACCTGCTTCAGCGAGCGATTCCAGAAGAGCTGCGAGAGCGTGTCGGTGCGGTCTGCGGCAAGGTGCAGCAACGTGACGTCGCCGAGCCGTGCATCGTCGACCCAGGTCGCGCTCGCGGGGAGGAAGCCATCCCTGACCGAGCCGGTATTGCGGTTGTCGAAGTTCGTCGCGAAGGCACCGACCGCGAGGAGGAGCGCGATCGTGACGGCGAGGCCGATCGTGTCTCCTCGCTGCCGCGCGAGCGGGAGTGCGGCCGCGAGGATGGACCCGGCTGCGGCAACGGCTGCGACTGCCAGGGCGCCGGTTCCCGTGCCCAGCCACTGCTCGATCCGGAACACGCCGAAGAGGAACACGGACTGCGCCTTGAACTTGTCCTCCGCGTAGCCCGAGAGGGGCACGATGGCGGAGAGCAGGAGCCCGGAGATCGCGACCAGCGCATACGCGCGGGCATGAGGCCAGCCGCGCGATGCGTAGAGGGAGAACAGGAGGGCCACGAGCGGGATCAGGTAGAAGAGGTAGCGCCCCTGCGCGCGGTCCGTGTCGCCGTAGAGGCTCGCCTGGAGGAAGAGCGCGACCGCCACCAGGCCTGCCAGCGCGGCGAACGCGAGCTCGAGGTCCGAGCGGGGGCGCGCCAGGGCGAGCCAGAGCCCGAAGAGCGCTCCGGGGAGCACGACCCAGCCGGCCGCGAAGAGGAATACGAGGCCGTTGGTTCCGAGTCGATGTGTGAGCGATGCGGCGCCAAGGTCGACCTGCTCGAAGGCGCCGTAGATGCCGAGGATCCTCGTCGGTGCGAGCAGCAGCACCGCGGCGAGTGGGAGCACGAAGGCGCCGAGCACGAATCGCTCCTGCCACAGAGCCGCGAGCAGGGCGCGTCGCCGGAGCCCGACGATGACGGTCGCTCCCGCGAAGCAGAGGGGGATGGCGACGAGCTGGACCCGGCGTGAACATCGCGGCGCCTGCGAGAAGGAGGAAGGTGACGCGGCTCCGGCGACCGCCGCCGCCGAGCGCGACCGAGCCGGCTGCGATGGCGCCGAGTGCGAGCGGATAGGCATACGGCTCGGCGAGAATCCATGAGGCGTAGAGCATCTCGGGTACGGAGATGGTCAGAGCCGCCGTCAGCAGTGCGGTGGATCGCCGCAGTCCGAGTCGAGAGGCGAGGAGATAGACGGGAATCGCCGCCAGTGACATTGCGATCGCACCCTCGAGCTTGATCGATGCGTAGGCGGTGGCGGTGTCGTCGAGCAGCCAGATCGGAGCAGTCAGGATCGGCTGGAGCAGGGCCGGGAAGTGGGGGCTCATACCGCGGACGAGCGGGTGCCCTGTCGCCGCCAGCGTGCGGCCGAGCTCCGCGTAGAGGTACTCGTCCGTGAAGTAGATCGGTGTCGCCTTCGCGGCGCCGAGTGCGCCACGAACGACGACGCTCGCGACGATGAGGAGCGCGAGCGGGGCCGTTGTGCTGAGCTGGAGCCATTGCACGAGCGATCGGCGCGCAACGGGGATTGCGATGGTGTTCTCCATCGTCGTCGTCATCGGCAGGGCGGTGCCGCCACTTGAGTGCCGTGCGGGGCGTGGCCGAGCGCCCGCACGAGAGCGCTCACGCGTCTCCTGCCCGACTTTCGCTATACTCGGCGAGGACGTTTCCGCCGACGCCGCCCCAAGCGGTTGCGGCGGCGCATGCGCGTCCGCTATTCTACGAGGTTCCGCCCCGAGCTTTCTTGCTCCTCCGACCCTGCACGCCGTTAAGGGAGGCTGTCGCATCTTGAGCAGCACTACTGTTGCGCCGCGCGCGCGCACGAGCTTTTCACGTCTGAAGCATGTCCTTGACCTCCCCAACCTGATCGACATCCAGAAGGCGTCGTTCGAGTGGTTCTTGAACGAGGGCCTGCGCGAGACGATCGACGACATCTCGCCGATCGAGGACTACACAGGAACGCTGGCCGTCGAGTTCGGCGATTACGAATTCGGCCCGCCCGCCCACACGATCAACGAGTGCCGTGAGAACGGCATGACGTTCCAGGCGCCACTGTCGATGACGGTGCGCTTCGTCAATACCGAGACCGGCGAGATCCGCGAGCAGCGGGTCTTCATGGGCGACTTCCCGATGATGACGGAATGGGGGACATTCATCATCAACGGCACCGAGCGCGTCATCGTGACGCAGCTCGTTCGCTCGCCGGGTGCCTATCTGATGGAGCCGAAGGATGCGACGAAGCAGGTCTTCATCGCGAACCTGATGCCGTCACGTGGGTCGTGGCTCGAGCTCGAGATCGACAAGAAGGGCATCGCGTACGCCCGCATCGACCGGAAGCGCAAGCTTCCGATCACGACGCTCCTGCGTGCGCTGCCGCTCGAGGACCCGACCACCGGGTTCCAGCTCGACACGAGCACGAACGAGAAGATCCTCGCGCTCTTCGACGGCTCGGTCTACATCCAGAACACGCTCGACAAGGACACGACCACGCGCGAGGAAGAGGCGCTGATCGAGGTCTTCAAGAAGCAGCGGCCGGGTGAGCCGCCGACGCTCGACAACGCCCGCAACCTGCTGCAAGGCGCTGTTCTTCGACCCGAAGCGCTACGACCTGACGAAGGTCGGCCGCTACAAGCTGAACCAGCGGCTCGGCGTCGACGTGCCGGACGACACCCGCGTGCTCACGACCGAGGACATCCTCGCGCTCGTGCGCAAGCTGATCGCGCTGCCGACGAACCTCGGCGTGCCGGAGGACTCGAAGGACTACGCCGCCGATGCGGCGCAGCTCAACCGCGACCCGATCCGCGCCGAGCTCGACGAGTACGAGCACTTCGGCAACCGGCGCCTGCGGACGACCGGCGAGCTGATCCAGGAGGCATTCCGGATCGGCCTCTACCGGATGGAGCGCGTCGTCCGTGAGCGGATGACGACGGAGGACGTCGACACGATCACGCCGCAGACGATCATCAACATCCGGCCGGTCGTGGCGGCACTGAAGGAGTTCTTCGGCTCCTCGCAGCTGTCGCAGTTCATGGACCAGACGAACACGCTCGCCGGCCTCACGCATCGTCGTCGCCTCAGCGCCCTCGGCGCCGGTGGCCTGACGCGCGAGCGCGCCCCGATCGAGGTGCGCGACGTCCACCCGACCCACTACGGCCGCATGTGCCCGATCGAGACGCCGGAAGGCCCGAACATCGGCCTGATCGGCTCGCTCGCCTCGATGGCGACGGTCTCCGAGTTCGGCTTCATCCAGACGCCGTACCGGATCGTCAAGGGCGGCAGGGTGACCGACGAGATCGTGTACCTCGACGCCTCCGAGGAGGCGCAGTTCACGATCGCGCAGGCATCCGAGCGCGTCGACGAGAAGACCGGCAAGTTCGTGCAGGAGCAGGTGCTGTGCCGCTCCCGCGCAGGCGAGGCCGTGATGGTCTCGCCGAAGGAAGTCCAGTACATGGACGTGTCGGCGTCGCAGATCGTCTCGGTCGCGACGGCGCTGATCCCGTTCCTCGAGCACAACGACGCGAACCGGGCCCTGATGGGCGCGAACATGCAGCGGCAGGCCGTGCCGCTGATGATCCCGCAGGCGCCGCTCGTCGGCACCGGCGTCGAGTACCGCGCCGCGATCGACACCGGCGACGTCGTCATGTCCCGCAGCGAGGGATCGGTGATCGACGTCGATGCCGAGACGATCGTCGTCGAGGGCAAGGGCACGCGTGAGGAGTACAACCTCACGAAGTTCATGCGCTCGAACCAGGGCACGCTGATCCACCAGAAGCCGGTCGTGAAGCTCGGCGACAAGGTGGCGAAGGGAACCGTCCTCGCGGACGGCTCGTCGACGGACGGTGGCGAGCTCGCGCTCGGCGCCAACCTGCTCGTCGCGTTCATGCCGTTCGAGGGCTACAACTTCGAGGACGCGATCGTGCTCTCCGAGCGGCTCGTAAAGGATGACGTGCTCAGCTCGATCCACATCCACGAGTACGAGATCGATGCCCGCTCGACGAAGCTCGGCGACGAGGAGATCACGCGCGACATCCCGAACCGCTCGGAGGAGTCGCTCGCGAACCTCGACGAGCGCGGTGTCGTGCGGATCGGAGCCGAGGTCGGCTCCGGCGACCTCCTCGTCGGCAAGGTCACGCCCAAGGGCGAGACCGAGCTGACCGCAGAGGAGAAGCTGATCCGCGCCATCTTCAAGGAGAAGGCGCGCGAGGTCCGCGACACGTCCCTCAAGGTCCCGCACGGCGAGGGCGGCAAGGTGATCGGCGTCAAGACGTTCTCACGTGACGCGGGCGACGACCTGAAGCCGGGCGTCAACGAGCTCGTGCGCGTCTTCGTCGCGAAGAAGCGCAAGATCTCGGAGGGCGACAAGCTCGCCGGCCGCCACGGCAACAAGGGCGTCATCTCGAAGATCGTCCCCGAAGAGGACATGCCGTTCCTCGAGGACGGCCGTCCCGTGGACGTCGTGCTCAACCCGCTCGGCGTGCCGAGCCGGATGAACATCGGCCAGATCCTCGAGACGCACCTCGGCTGGGCCGCGGCTCACGGCGTGTTCGCGGAGTCCGACGCCCGCATCGGCGTCAACCCGCGCGCACCGATCAACGCCCCGAACCCGCATCCTGTCGCGACGCCCGTCTTCGACGGCGCCACCGAGACCGATGTCGACGAGGCGCTCGTTCGCTGGGCCGAGACGACGGACTCCCCGATCAAGATGAACGTCGACCAGTCCCGCCCCGCCGGCCGCAAGGCCTCGGGCAAGGTGCAGCTGTACAACGGCAAGACCGGCGAGCCCTTCGAGCAGAAGGTCACGGTCGGCTACATGTACATCCTGAAGCTGCTCCACCTGGTGGACGACAAGATCCACGCGCGCTCGACCGGCCCGTACTCGCTCGTCACCCAGCAGCCGCTGGGCGGCAAGGCGCAGTTCGGCGGCCAGCGCTTCGGCGAGATGGAGGTCTGGGCGCTCGAGGCCTACGGCGCCGCCTACACGCTGCAGGAGATGCTGACGATCAAGTCCGACGACACGATCGGCCGCGTCAAGGCGTACGAGGCGATCGTCAAGGGCGAGAACATCGCCGAGCCGTCGATCCCCGAGTCGTTCAAGGTGCTCCTCAAGGAGATGCAGTCGCTTGCCCTCGACGTGCACGTCCAGTCGAACGACGGACGCGAGGTCGAGGTGCGGGAGGAGGACGACGAGCTGCTCCGCGCCGCGGAAGAGCTCGGCATCGACCTGTCGCCGGCCGCGGTTCGCGCCGCCGCCGGTGAGCTCTCGGCCCAGGAGGCCGAGGAGGGCGCCGTCGCCGTCGAGGAAGGCGGCGATGTCGCCGTCGCGGCGGACGAGGCGCTCGACAGCGTCGAGGCCGACGCGGAGCTCGAGGTCGACCTGGCCGACATCGAGCTCGAAGACTGAACTTCGACGACCACTGAACTGACTGAGAAAACGGAAAGAGGCGAAGCACACACGTGATCGACATCAACGAATTCGACGCGATCCGAATCGGACTGGCGTCGAGCAAGAAGATCCGCGACTGGTCGTCGGGCGAGGTCACGAAGCCGGAGACGATCAACTACCGCACGCTCAAGCCCGAGCGTGACGGTCTCTTCTGCGAGCGCATTTTCGGTCCGACGAAGGACTGGGAGTGCTACTGCGGCAAGTACAAGCGCGTCCGCTACAAGGGCATCATCTGCGAGCGCTGCGGCGTCGAGGTCACGCGCCAGAAGGTGCGTCGCGAGCGGATGGGCCACATCGACCTGGCCGCGCCGGTCTCGCACATCTGGTTCTTCAAGGGCGTCCCGAGCCGCATCGGCTACCTGCTCGACATCGCCCCGCGCGAGCTCGAGAAGGTGCTCTACTTTGCGGCCTCGATCGTCACCGGCGTCGACAACGAGGCGCGGGCGAAGGATCTCGCGGACCTCGAGGACAAGGTGCGCGCCGAGTCGGAGCAGATCTACGTCGACCGCGACGAGCACGTGCTCGCCGTCGAGGAGCGCCTTGCGCGGCGTCGCGAGTACTTCGCGACCGGCAAGGAGAAGAGCTTCGACGAGGACGACGAGTTCTGGACCCGCGGGCTCAACAACTGGGCCGAGGATCAGCTCCTGCCGACGCTCGAGGACACCCGCCAGCTGGCGGGCGGCATCTTCCCGAAGCTCGCGAAGTCGCTGACGACCGAGGACGGCAAGAAGATCCGCGAGCTCGTCCGCCAGACTGCGACGCGCGAGGACCGCAAGCTCGCCCCGCGCGAGATCGAAGCCGTCGCGACGGCCGCCCAGGAGATCCACGAGTCGCTCGACCCGCTCCGCGCGGAGCTCGAGACGGCGACGGGATCGAAGAAGGGCGCGATCACGAAGCACATCCACAAGCTCGTCGAGTCGCTCACGAGCGGCACGGAGCTCTCCGCCGAGGACGCCGAGCTGATGGCGCGTGTCGAGGCGAAGAACCTCGACAAGGCACGCGAGGTCGGCAACGGCCTCCTGGCGGACGTCCTCGCCCAGGAGAACGTCGGTCAGACCGTGGACGAGGTGCGCGAGCTGGCGTACGACCTCTGCCTGCTCCCGGGCGCCAAGAAGGACGACCTCGATGTCGTCGGCCAGTGGGCGCTGAAGGTGCGCGAGATGGTGCAGGACATGGACTCGCGCCGCGACGACGCCCGTGAGGCGGCCGTCGACGGTGTTCGCCGGCTCGAGGAGACGTGGAAGCTGTTCCGCGAGCTGGAGCCGAAGCTCGTCGTCAACGACGAGCAGCTGTTCCGCGAGCTCAAGGACCGGTTCGGGTCGCCGTACGGCTTCGGCCAGTACTTCCGCGGCGGCATGGGCGCGGAGGCAATCCGTGACCTGCTCCGCGATCTCGACCTCGCGGAGGAGTCCATCACCCTCCGCGACGTGATCAAGACGTCGAAGGGGCAGAAGCAGCAGCGCGCGATCAAGCGGCTCAAGGTCGTCGAGGCGTTCATCAAGTCCGAGAACAAGCCGGAGTGGATGATCCTCGAGGCCGTGCCGGTGATCCCGCCGGAGCTGCGCCCGATGGTGCAGCTCGACGGTGGCCGCTTTGCCACCTCCGACCTGAACGATCTCTACCGCCGCGTGATCAACCGGAACAACCGCCTCAAGCGGCTGCTCGACCTCGGCGCGCCGGAGATCATCGTCAACAACGAGAAGCGCATGCTGCAGGAGGCCGTCGACGCCCTGTTCGACAACGGCCGCCGTGGCCGCGCGGTGACGGGCCCGGGCAACCGGCCCCTGAAGTCACTCTCCGACATGCTCAAGGGCAAGCAGGGCCGGTTCCGCCAGAACCTGCTCGGCAAGCGCGTCGACTACTCGGGCCGCTCGGTGATCGTTGCCGGGCCGAACCTGAAGCTGCACCAGTGCGGCCTCCCGAAGCTGATGGCGCTCGAGCTCTTCAAGCCGTTCATCATGAGCCGGCTCGTCGAGCGCAAGGCCGTGCAGAACATCAAGGCGGCCAAGAAGCACGTCGAGTCGATGTCGCTGGACGTCTGGGACGTCCTCGAAGAGGTGATCGCAGAGCACCCGGTGTTGCTGAACCGCGCGCCGACGCTGCATCGCCTCGGGATCCAGGCCTTCGAGCCGATCCTCGTCGAGGGCAAGGCGATCCAGGTGCACCCGCTCGTCTGTCACGCATTCAACGCCGACTTCGACGGCGACCAGATGGCTGTTCACCTGCCGCTCAGCGCCGAGGCCCAGGCCGAGGCGAGGATCCTGATGCTGTCGGCGAACAACATCCTCTCGCCGGCGCATGGACGGCCGCTCGCAACGCCGACCCAGGACATGGTCCTCGGCGCCTACTACCTCACCTACTGCGACCACGAGCTGCCGGAGACCACCTCGGCGGACATCGCCAAGGTCCTCGGCAAGGACGGCCTGAAGCGGTTCAAGACCGAGGAAGAGGTCGAGTTCGCGGTCGAGTCGCATCAGGTACACCTGCAGGAGCCGATCGAGTACCGCTGGCACGAGGAGATCATCCTGACGACGCCAGGCCGCGTGATCTTCAACGTGGAGATCGAGCGGGCGCTCGCCGTCGCGGTGCACACGACCGAGACGGTGCGGCACGAGTTCATCAACCAGCCGCTGTCGAAGCGTGAGATCGACATCTTCATCGCGGCTCTCGTCGATCTCTACGGTGCCCATGCGGTTGCGACCGTCCTCGACACGATCAAGGCGCTCGCCTTCCGCTACGCCACCCAGGCCGGCATCACGGTCTCGAAGAACGACATCGTGATCCCGCCGAGCAAGGAAGAGATCCTCGTCGGCTACGAGGCCCAGGTGCGGAAGCTCGAGCTCGAGTACCAGCGCGGCCTGATGACCGAGGAGGAGCGGCACGAGCGGATCGTCGCCGTCTGGACGGAGGCAACCGAGGAAGTCGCCCAGGCGATGAAGGACAACCTCCACAAGACGAACTCGATCTTCATGATGGCCAACTCCGGCGCCCGCGGATCGTTCAACCAGATCCGTCAGCTCGCCGGCATGCGCGGCCTGATGGCGAATCCGAAGGGCGAGATCATCGAGCGCCCGATCAAGGCGAACTTCATGGAAGGCCTGTCGGTGCTCGAGTACTTCATCTCGACGCACGGTGCCCGCAAGGGCCTCGCCGACACGGCCCTTCGTACCGCCGACTCGGGCTACCTGACGCGGCGTCTCGTCGACGTCTCGCAGGACGTGATCATCCGTGACCTCGACTGCGGCACGACCGACTACGTCGAGCTCGCGGCCGTCCTCGACGACAAGCTGAACTCGAGCGTCGCCGGACGGATCCTCGCCGTCGACGTGTTCAAGCCGCTCAAGGACGGCAAGCCGGGCAAGACGCTGCTCGCCGAGGCGGGCACCGAGCTGACCCTGCCGCTCCTCAAGGACCTGCTCGACGGGCTCGAGGAGCATGCCGAGGGCTACGAGGTGCCGGTCCGCTCCGTGCTCAAGTGCCAGAGCGAGCACGGTGTCTGCCGTACCTGTTACGGCACGTTCCTCGCGACCGGCTACATCTGCGAGGTCGGCGACGCGGTGGGCATCATCGCCGCCCAGTCGATCGGCGAGCCGGGCACCCAGCTGACGATGCGCACGTTCCACACGGGCGGCGTGGCCGGGGCGGACATCACCCACGGCCTTCCGCGCGTCGTCGAGATCTTCGAGGCGCGCAACCCGAAGGGTGCCGCCACGGTGACGGAGGTCGGCGGCAAGGTCGAGGTGGAGGACGCCGACCGCACGATCAAGGTGACCGTCGTCCCGTCCACGCTGGACGAGAACGGCGAGCCGGTTCCCGCGAAGGAGTACAGCTTCCCGCGGCGGACCCGGTTCCTCGTCACGAACGGCGACGTCGTCGAGGCCGGCGATCCGCTCAACGAGGGCTCGATCGCCCCGGCCGAGCTGCTCGCTCTCAAGGGCTCGACCGCGACGGAGCTCTACCTCGTGGGCGAGGTGCAGAAGGTCTACAAGTCGCAGGGCGTCGACATCCACGACAAGCACATCGAGCTGATCGTGCGTCAGATGCTGAAGAAGGTGCGGGTCGAGAGCGCCGGCGACACGCCGCTGCTCCCGGGCCAGCTCGTCGACAAGGCGGTGCTGAGCCGCGCCAACGACGCAGCCCGCAAGGCGAAGAAGGAAGAGGCAACGTTCGAGCCGCTGATCCTCGGGATCACGAAGGCGTCGCTCGCGACCGAGTCGTTCCTCTCCGCCGCCTCGTTCCAGGAGACCACGAAGGTGCTCACCGATGCCGCGATCGAGGGCAAGATCGACCGGCTGCTCGGGCTGAAGGAGAACGTGATCATCGGCAAGCTGATTCCGGCCGCTACCGGCCTGAAGAAGTACCGCGGGATCACGATCGAGCCGGCCGAGCCGCTTCCCTCCTCGATGTTCGCGGCCGAGGCGCAGGAGCTCCTGGCAGCGCTCGAGGAGATCGGCGACGGCGACATCGACCTGACCGCCCTCGGGCTCGCGTTCGAGGAGGAGCTTGCCCGTCGAGGACGCTCCGCCGGAGAGCACCGAGGAGTAAGCGCCGAGAACCAAGGGTGATCGACGCAAGCGTGCGATCACCGACGAGAACAGCGAAAGGGTGTCTCCCTGCTTTTGGGAGGCACCCTTTCTCATTTCACCGGCTCGTTGCGGAGCCGGTGACTCAGGCGGCGCTCCCGTTCTTCCGCGCAGCCTTCGCCCGCTGCAATGCCTGCCGGGCCCGCTCGAAAAGCGAGACGCCGTCGTCGTCCGTCTCGAGCTGGGCGATGCCTGCCGACAGGCTGAGCCGCGCATCGCGCACGACGTCTCGTCTCGAGAGCGTGGCCTGGAGTCGCACGAACAGGCTCTCGGCGTCGATCCGCCCGGAGCCGGGCAGGATGACGGAGAACTCGTCACCGCCGGTGCGGAACACGAAGTCGGTCGGGCCGACGGTGTCGCCGAGCACATCGGCGATCTCCGCCAGTACCTGGTCGCCCGCGATGGAACCGATCCGTTCGTTGGCCAGCTTGAAGGCATCGAGATCGAGCACGCAGATCGCAAGCCTGCGCTCTTGCCGGTGGGCACCCGCGACGAGCAGTGAGAGCGTCCGGTGGAAGGTCGCGCGATCGCCGAGCGAAGGCCCGCGTCGCAGCTCGGCGTGCAGCTCCGGCCGGAGCGCCCCGACCTCGCCGGCCGTCACCGGCGGCTCGTCACCCCGGCCGAACACGGTCAGGGGCCCGTCCTGTCGATCTGCGACCTCGAGCGGGACGGCGACGGCCGGTTGACCCCCTTCGATCGCGTAGTAGTACCGCGTCGCCGGGAAGCGCGACGTCTCGGAAGCCTGGACCCTCTCCGGAGGCATCGCCCCGGGCTCGTCGACCTCGACCTCGAAGCCGGCGACGGCCGCGCTGAAGGTGGGAGTCGCCGCCTCGACGGCGCGCGGCCCGTCGGGGATCTGGCGAGCCCGTTCCTGGATGGCTCGGAGATTCTCCGCCAACGCACCGAGCTGCACCTCGAGCTCGGAAAGGAACTCCGCGCGCCGATCGGCGACGATCCGTTGCCGCCGTAGCGCGAGTGTTGCGATGAGCGCGATCGCGATTGCGGCCGTGAGAAGAAGAGGATATGCGATGTCCATCGACGTCGGCCCTCAGCGTACTCCGCCCCGCGATGGCTCGCCTCGGCGCGGGAAGGCCGCCGGCTGGCCGCTATCCGTTCGCGGCGGAGCCGCGGCGCAGGCGCTTCGCATCGGCGAGAGATTCCTCAGCCCGGTCTGTCAGCGACGTCGCATCGTCACCCGGAAGGAGATCGGCAAAGCCGGCAGAGACCGAGATGAACCCGGCCTCGCCGACGGGCTCGTGGCCGACGAGAGTCTGGAAGGACTCGAAGTACTCGTGCAGGTCGCCCGTGGTCCCGCCGCGGCGGATGAGGGCGAACCGGCCGCCGCCGAGCCGGAACGTCGTGTCGAAGACGTCGGCGTGATCGTGAAGCCGCTCGGCGAGTGCGGAGAGAACACCGTCGGCACCGAGGCGGCCGATCCTCGCGTTCAGCGTCGTGAGGCGATCGACGTCGATCAGAAGGAGGGACAGTGGCTTGCCCGCCTGCCGGACATTCGCGATCCGATGCTCGAGAACGGCCTCGAACGAATGACGATCGTAGAGGCCCGTCAGTGGATCGAGCACGGGCACCACGTCGTTCTCACGGAGACTCAGAGACCGCGTGACTGCAGGTCGCACCCGCGTCACGAGCTCGTCGAGGGCCGCGACGTCTTCCTCGCTGAAGCGCCGATGCTCGTCGCGGGTGAGCACGCCGAGAAGGCTCTTTGAGTGGTCGCCGGCAAGCAGTGGCACGACGAGCCCGGAGCGGACTGCAGCACTCCCTTCCGGGGCATCGAGATCACCCGAGAACGCGACCTCGATCGCGCGTGCGCCTCGGTAATCCGGATAGCCGAGTCGTGCGATGTAGTTCGTCTCGGCCTCGGACAATCCGATCGTCGCCACGATGGGCGAGGCCGTGTCTCCGCTGATCAGAGCGACCGCTCCATCGGCAGCCGTCAGCGACAGGGCGAGCTCCAATGCCCGCATCACCGGCTCGGAATCGCCGCCGGCGAAGCTGGCAGGGTCGCGGGCGGGCATCGCGGTCAGCGCGTCGTTGAGCGTCTGCGCGAACGTCCCCAGCCGATCGTCGTAGCGGCCGAGCATCGTCGCCACGACGTCTGTCTGGCGTTCCAACAACAGCGTCTGGCGTGCCAGCAGGCTGCGCAGCGCAAAGGAGAACAGCGTCACTAGAGAGCGCGCCGAGCGCGATCGCGGCGATCGCGATCCACGGCGTCATGCCCGCGTCACCGGGTCCGGGCTCGATGTCCGGACACGCATCCGCCGCATGCGCGCGCTGGTTCCCCTGTGCGGGCCGCCACACATCGCGCCAACCCTACAGCACCGTGTGGAAGGCACCGCCTTCGCTCACCGGACATGAGCTGGTGTCGTCTTTCCGCGCGGCTAGTGTTGCCGCATGCGTCAGCCGCTCCCCGCGAACTCACCCACGAGCGTCAGCGAGAGCCCGCCACAGCTCGCCCCGGATCCGGCACGCGTCGCCTCGGCCGCTCGGCCGATCGGGTCTACGTCCGAGCGGCGGCCGCGCTCGAGCACACTCGTCGTCCTGGCGGTGATAGCGGGGTTCGCCGCCGTCGGACTCGGCGCCTGGGCGCTGGTCGCCGAGCGCGACGATTCGCGGGACACGGCCGCAGCCCGCTCGCAGGCGCTCGATCGGGCCGCAGCGGTTCTCGCCGACCCGCAGGCCCAGCGGATCCCGGTGAGCGGATCCGTCGGGCGGATCGTGCTCTTCGTCGCGAAGCGTGGGGACGCAGTGCTGATGCTCAAGGGCCTCGGCGTCGCACCAGCGGGGCGAACGTACCAGGCGTGGGTCACGATCCCCGGCAGCGGAGAGACCCTGTCGGCCGGCACCTTCAACGGGGCCGAGCCGTTCGTGCCTCTGACGCAGTGGGTGACACCCGGCGGCCGGTTGAGCGTCACGCTCGAGGATGACGCGGGAGCAACGAAGCCGTCCCGCGTCGCTCGGCTGAAAGCCGTTCGACGCCTCGCGTCCTAGTCCGGCGCGACGCTGGCGCGATCCTTGCCCAGGTCCTTGGCGCGGTAGAGCGCCGTGTCCGCGCGTTCGAAGAGCCCGGCTGCGGTCTCGCCATGTTGCAGCTCTGCGATCCCGGCAGAGATCCTCACGTGCTGACCAGCCGGGGTCGTCATGCCTCGGATCGTGTTGTGCATTCGCTGGAACAGCTGCTCGGCGTCGACGGGCGTGGACTCCGGCAGAATCACCGCGAACTCGTCACCGCCGATCCGGCAGCCGATGTCGACGGATCGGATCTGATCCCGAAGCCGCTCGGCGACCTGCGCGAGCACCGAGTCGCCGGCGAGGTGCCCGATGGTGTCGTTGACCGCCTTGAAGTCGTCGAGATCGAGTATCAGGAGCGTCAGCCTGCGCCCGTACCGATGGGCGCGCAGCGATTCACGCCGGAGCGTGTCGTGGAAGTGACGCTGGTTGAAGAATCCGGTCAGCGCGTCGGTTTCGGCGAGCCGGCGTGCCTCGCGGTAGCGCCTCGCATTTTCGATCGCCGGGACACATGCGACTGCGATCTCTTCGAGAGCGTCGATCCGTTCCTGTGACGGATCGAACCCCGGCGTGCGCCAGAACAGCGAGAGCGTGCCGAGCGTGTGGTTCTCGCGGCCCATGAACCAGATGAACAATCCGCCTCGGATCAGGTCCGTGTTCGCGGCATC
The DNA here is from genome assembly GCA_963797125.1 of uncultured Thermoleophilia bacterium. GTDB lineage: Bacteria > Actinomycetota > Thermoleophilia > Gaiellales > Gaiellaceae > Gaiella. The sequence continues at coordinate 96,788 of CAWCOI010000002.1, forward strand.
CCCTGGCCCGTACCGGTAGCTGACGGTCATCGGCCCTGAGGGAAGTGTGTCGGTCGCGCCCGATGCGGGAGGGTGCGCCGCCTCCTCCGGAGTCATTCCGCGACTCGCGATCGTCGCCGGACCGGCCGCTTCGTCGAGGACGACCATTGCGGCATCGAAGCCGGGCACCTCCAACGCGGCGTCGAGCACACGGTCGAGCAGTTCGTCGAACTCGATCGAGCTGCCGAGCTCGCTGAGAAAGCGATTCCGGCGGCTCTCGCGCTCGGCTCGGTCGAGTGCATCGGAGAGGTCGCGACCGAGATCGTCCATTCTCGTCCGCATGTCGTCGACCGCGACCACGAGCCGGTCGTCCCGCGAATCGCGGGTGCGTCGGGCACGGCGCGTTCCGACGACGATCACCGCCGCCAAGCAAACTGCCGCCCAAGAATTACGCCAAGAATTACGCCGCCTGAAATGCCTTACCCCCACACGTGCCGCCACAGCGGTCTAATCGTGCGCTGAGCCCTCGGACGGACCAGGGCGCGCGCCGATTCCACGCCGCCGCCCGCCGGCCGATGCGACCGGACCGCGCGCCAAGGTTCGGCGCCACGAATGTGCCCGCGCTCGTTTCGACGCCAAGAGCCGCTGCCGCTACCGCAGTCGTGATTCCCCCATCCCCCGTTGCTTCCCCTCCACCAACCTTACGCAGATCCCGGCGTTTGTATACGCCTTGTGAGCACGGCGAGACGCCGGCCACGCGGAGACGCGTTCTCCGCTACACTGGACAGCCGCAGGTGGCGGGGTTCATTCCCTGCCACTGGTTTGTCACGACTATCGACACAAGAGCGTTAGGAGCAGCGTGCCCACCGTCAATCAGCTCGTCCGCAAAGGCCGCAAGGCCCCCGTGGCCAAGACGAAGACCCCCGCTCTGCGGAACGCACCGCAGAAGCGCGGCGTCTGCACGCGCGTCTACACGACCACCCCGAAGAAGCCGAACTCGGCGCTGCGCAAGGTTGCGCGCGTGCGGCTCACGAACGGGATGGAGGTCGGCGTCTACATCCCCGGCGAGGGGCACAACCTGCAGGAGCACTCGGTCGTCCTGATCCGCGGTGGCCGCGTCAAGGACCTCCCGGGCTTTCGCTACAAGGTGATTCGCGGCGGGCTCGACACCTCGGGTGTCGCCGACCGCCGCCAGGCGCGCTCGAAGTACGGTGCCAAGAAGGGCGCCAGCTGATGCCGCGCCGAGCAGAGATCCAGCCCCGCCAGCTCGAGGCCGACTCGGTCCACGGGTCGGTGCTCGTGACCCAGGTGATCAACTGCGTCATGCTCGACGGCAAGAAGTCGACGGCCGAGCGCATCGTCTACGACGCTCTCGCGCTCGCCTCCGAGAAGACCGGCAAGCCCGCGCTCGAGATCCTCGAGGGTGCGGTCAAGACCGTCACCCCGGTGCTCGAGGTTCGCTCGCGCCGCGTCGGTGGCGCCAACTACCAGGTGCCGATCGAGGTACCGCAGCGCCGTGCGCGCACGCTCGCGATTCGCTGGATTGTCCAGTTCGCCCGCGACCGGCGTGAGAAGCACATGGGCGACAAGCTGGCCGGCGAGCTGATGGACGCGCTCAACCAGCAGGGCGGGGCGTACAAGAAAAAGGACGACATCTACCGGATGGCGCAGGCCAACAAGGCCTTCGCCCACTATCGCTGGTAGGGGACGGAAGGAACATGAGCACCGTGGCATCACGTATTGGGCTGGACCGCGTCCGCAACATCGGGATCATGGCGCACATCGACGCCGGCAAGACGACGACGACCGAGCGCATCCTCTATTACACCGGGCGTACCCATAAGCTCGGCGAGGTGCACGAGGGCGCCGCGACGATGGACTGGATGGCCCAGGAGCAGGAGCGCGGGATCACGATCACGTCGGCGGCGACGACGGCCGAGTGGCGCGACCATCGGATCAACATTATCGATACGCCCGGGCACGTGGACTTTACGGCCGAGGTCGAGCGCTCCTTGCGCGTGCTCGACGGTGCCATCGCGGTGTTCGACTCGGTTGCCGGTGTCCAGCCGCAGTCCGAGACGGTGTGGCGGCAGGCCGATCGCTACGGCGTCCCGCGGATCTCCTTCATCAACAAGATGGACCGCACCGGCGCGGACTTCTTCGCCGCCGTGCAGTCGATGCGCGACCGCCTTGGCGCGAACGCCGTCGCCATCCAGATCCCGATCGGCGAGGAGGAACGCCACAAGGGCGTCATCGATCTCGTCGAGATGAACGCTGTCACCTACGACGACGATCTCGGCGAGAACTTCACGACCGGCGAGATCCCGGCCGACCTGCTCGAGCTCGCGCAGGAGCATCACCACCTGCTGATCGACGCCGTCGCCGAGTTCGACGACGAGCTGATGGAGAGCTATCTCGAGGACGAGCACTCGGTCACGCCCGAGATGATCCGCCGTGCGCTTCGGGCTGGGACGCTCGCGAGCGCCTTCACGCCCGTCCTGCTCGGCTCCGCCTTCAAGAACAAGGGTGTGCAGCCGCTGCTCGACGCCGTCATCGATTACCTCCCGAGCCCGCTCGACGTCCCGGCCGTCCAGGGCATCGACCCGAAGACCGGCGAGGAGCTGACGCGACCCGCCTCGCCCGACGCGCCGTTCTCGGCGCTCGTCTTCAAGGTGATGTCCGACCCGTTCGTCGGCAAGCTGACCTACTTCCGCGTCTACTCCGGCCAGATCGAGTCGGGCGACCGCGTCGTGAACACCACGAACGGCAAGACCGAGCGCATCAGCCGCATCCTCCAGATGCACGCGAACCACCGCGAGGAGCGAGATGAGATCGGCGCGGGCGACATCGCCGCTGCTGTCGGCCTGAAGCAGTCGACGACAGGCGACACGCTCGCTATCGACCGAGCGCCGATCGTGCTCGAGCGCATGACGTTCGCCGAGCCGGTCATCTCGGTCGCGATCGAGCCGAAGACAAAGGGAGACCAGGACAAGCTCTCGCAGGGCCTGCAGCGCCTCGCCGAGGAGGACCCGACGTTCCGCGTCACCTCCGACGAGGAGACCGGGCAGACGCTGATCGCCGGCATGGGCGAGCTGCACCTCGAGATCATCGTCGACCGCCTGATGCGCGAGTTCAACGTCGACGCGAACGTCGGCCGGCCTCAGGTCGCCTACCGCGAGACCGCCGGCCAGGCGGCAGAGAAGATTCAGGGCAAGTTCGTGCGCCAGACGGGCGGCTCCGGCCAGTACGGGGACGTCACGATCAACCTCTTGCCGCAGGAGCCGGGCGCCGGCTACGAGTTCGTCGACAAGATCGTTGGCGGCAAGATCCCGAAGGAGTACATCAAGCCGGTCAACGAAGGCATCCAGGAAGCGATGAATGCCGGCGTTCTTGCCGGGTACCCGGTGGTCGACGTCAAGATCGAGCTGATCGACGGCTCGTACCACGACGTCGACTCCAGCGAGCGCGCCTTCAAGATCGCGGGCTCGATGGCCTTCAAGGAGGCCCTGAAGCGCTCCAAGCCGAAGCTCCTGGAGCCCATCATGGCGGTCGAGGTCGTCACACCCGACGACTACCTGGGCGATGTGATGGGTAACCTGAACAGCCGGCGTGGGCGGGTCGAATCGCTCAAGCCAATCGGCAACTCGCAGTCGATCGAGGCGAGCGTGCCGCTGTCAGAGATGTTCGGGTACGTCACCGACCTGCGCTCGATGTCGCAGGGTCGCGCAGCGTTCACGATGCAGTTCGATCGATATGACGAAGTACCCCAGTCCATCGCGAGCGACATCGTCGACTCGCAGTCAGGCTCGTAAGAAGGAGATTGTAGGAAATGGCGAAGCAGAAATTCGAGCGGTCGAAGCCGCACGTCAACGTCGGCACCATCGGCCACATCGACCACGGCAAGACGACGCTGACAGCAGCGATCACGAAGGTGCTCTCCGAGTCCGGCACGGGCACCGCCTCGCGCGATTTCGCCTCGATCGACGCGGCTCCCGAGGAGCGGCAGCGCGGGATCACGATCAACACCGCGCACGTCGAGTACGAGACGGCGAACCGGCACTACGCGCACGTCGACTGCCCGGGTCACGCCGACTACATCAAGAACATGATCACCGGCGCCGCCCAGATGGACGGCGCGATCCTGGTCGTCTCGGCCGCTGACGGCCCGATGCCGCAGACGCGTGAGCACATCCTGCTCGCCCGTCAGGTCGAGGTGCCGTTCATGGTCGTCGCGCTCAACAAGGCCGACATGGTCGACGATCCCGAGCTGCTCGAGCTCGTCGAGCTCGAGGTCCGCGAGCTGCTCACGAAGTACAACTTCCCGGGCGACGACATCCCGGTGATCCAGGTCTCGGCGCTGAAGGCACTCGAGGGCGACCCCGAGTGGACGCCGAAGATCCTCGAGCTGATGGAGGCCGTCGACTCGTACATCCCGGAGCCGACGCGTGACACCGACAAGCCGTTCCTGATGCCGATCGAGGACGTGTTCACGATCACGGGCCGCGGCACCGTCGTCACCGGCCGCATCGAGCAGGGCAAGATCGAGGTCGGCCAGGAGATCGAGATCGTCGGCATCCACGAGAAGGTGGAGAAGACGACCGTCACCGGGCTCGAGATGTTCCAGAAGGTGCTCGACTTCGCGCAGGCAGGCGACAACGCCGGGGCGCTGCTCCGCGGTGTCAAGCGCGAGGAGGTCGAGCGCGGCCAGGTGCTCGCGAAGCCGGGCTCGATCACGCCTCACACGCACTTCAAGGCCGAGGTCTACGTGCTCTCGAAGGACGAGGGTGGCCGCCACACGCCGTTCTTCAACGGCTACCGGCCGCAGTTCTACTTCCGCACGACGGACGTGACCGGCTCGATCAAGCTCCCGGATGGCCAGGAGATGGTCATGCCCGGCGACAACACGCAGATGGAGATCGAGATGGGTCAGCCGATCGCGATGGACGCCGGCCTCCGGTTCGCCGTCCGCGAGGGTGGCCGCACCGTCGGCGCCGGCGTCGTGACGGAGATCATCAAGTAGGCGAGGGCCTGTCCCTCCCTTCGAATGCGAAGGGAGGGACGATCCCTCTTCCACAGAGAAGAGACCAGAGACATGGCGCAACAGAAAATCCGCATCCGGCTCAAGGGCTACGACCACCAGCAGCTCGACCGCTCGGCGTCGCAGATCGTCGAGACGGCGCAGCGCACCGGTGCGACGATCACCGGCCCCGTGCCGCTGCCCACCGAGAAGAACGTCTACTGCGTGATCCGGAGCCCGTTCAAGGACAAGGACTCGCGCGAGCACTTCGAGGTGCGCACGCACAAGCGGTTGATCGACATTCATAGCCCGACGCCGAAGACGGTGGATTCGCTGATGCGCCTCGATCTTCCCGCCGGCATCGACATCGAGATCAAGCTCTAGGTGGCGTGATGAAAGGCATCCTTGGCAGAAAGCTGGGCATGACCCAGATCTTCGATCCCGAGACGGGCAGCGTCACCGCTGTCACCGTGATCGAGGCCGGTCCCTGCCCCGTCACGCACGTTCGCAGCGAAGCCGCCGACGGCTACAGCGCCGTGCAGCTCGCCTACGAGCCGGTCGTCGACCGCAAGATCACGAAGGGCGAGCTCGGCCACCTGAAGAAGGCCGGCGCCGGCGCTCACCGGCACCTCGCCGAGTTCCGTGGCGACACGGAGCTCAGCGTCGGCGACACCGTCACGGTGGAGGCGTTCGAGCCGGGCGACGAGATCAAGGTCGCGGGCAAGTCGATCGGCAAGGGCTTCGCCGGCACGATCAAGCGGCACAACTTCAAGCGCGGCCCCGTCTCCCACGGCTCGCACAACGTGCGTGCGCCGGGATCGATCGGCGCCTCGGCGACTCCGTCCCGCGTCTTCCGCGGACAGAAGATGGCCGGCCGCATGGGCGGCACCCGCGTCACGCAGCTCGGGCTCGTCGTCCACCAGGTGGACGTCGAGCGCAACCTGCTGCTCGTGAAGGGCTCGGTTCCGGGCCCGAAGAGCGGCATCGTCGAGATCAGGAGCACCGACTGATGGCTGCCTTGAAAGCAGATGTTCTGGGCGGCTCCGCCGCGAAGAGCGCAACGCTCGAGTCGGCCGTGTTCGGCGCCGAGCTCAAGAAGCACATCGTGCACGAGGTCGTGCGCGCCGAGCTGAACGCGCACCGCGCGGGCACGCGTGGCGCGAAGACCCGTGGGCTCGTTTCCGGCGGTCGCGCCAAGCCGTGGCGCCAGAAGGGCACCGGCCGCGCCCGCCAGGGCACGATCCGGGCACCGCACTTCACCGGCGGCGGCGTCGCGTTCGCTCCGGGCATGCGCAGCTTCGACGTGAAGGTGAACCGCAAGGTGCGCCGCGCCGCGCTGGCCGGGGCGCTCTCGAACCACGTCGGCAACGAGACGCTCGCGCTCGTCGACGGCACCGCATTCGAGACGCCGTCCACGAAGCAGGCCAAGGCGCTCGTCGAGTCCTGGGGCAAGGCGACACCGCTCGTCGTCGTCGCCCACGAGGACGAGATCGGCCTGATCAAGTCGTTCCGGAACCTCGAGCGCGTCCTCGTGACGGTTCCCTCCGAGCTCGAGGTGGCGCCGATCGTCTGGGCGCGTTCCGTCCTCGTCAGCGAGGCGGCCCTGCCGCTCGTGGAAGGGAAGGCATCGTGAACCCCGCCGACGTGCTCGTCGCCCCGGTCGTCTCCGAGAAGAGCTACTCCGGTCTTGCCGACCGCAAGTACACGTTCAGGGTGCACCAGGACGCCCACAAGACGCAGGTCCGCCAGGCCGTCGAGACGCTGTTCGGCGTCAAGGTCGCGAGCGTCCACATGATCAAGGTGCCCGCAAAGCCGAAGCGCCGCGGTGTCTACAGCGGCGTCCGCCCGAGCTGGAAGAAGGCCATCGTGGAGCTCCACGAGGGCCACCAGATCGAGATCTTCGAGGGGGCTCAGGTCTAGATGGCAGTCAAGAAGTACAAGCCCACGAGCCCGGGACGCCGCTTCATGGCGGTCTCGTCGTTCGAGGACGTCACCAAGAAGGCACCCGAGAAGTCGTTGCTCGAGCCGCTCAAGAAGACCGGCGGCCGGAACAACAACGGCCGCATCACGACGCGGCATCAGGGCGGCGGCCACAAGCGGCAGTACCGCATCATCGATTTCAAGCGCGTCAAGGACGGCGTGCCGGCGAAGGTTGCCGCGATCGAGTACGACCCCAACCGGTCGGCCCGGATCGCGCTGCTCCACTACGCCGACGGTGCCAAGGCGTACATCATCGCGCCGCAGGGCCTTCGCGTCGGCGCCTCGGTCGAGTCGGGCCCGGCTGCCGACATCAAGGCCGGCAACGCGCTGCCGCTCGAGAACATCCCGACGGGAACGCTCGTCCACAACGTCGAGCTGAAGCCGGGCCAGGGCGCCAAGATGGCGCGTTCCGCCGGCGCCGGTGTCCAGCTCGTCGCCAAGGACCAGGGATACGGCGTCCTCCGCTTGCCGTCGGGTGAGATGCGTCGCGTTCTGCTTACCTGCCGCGCCACCGTGGGCCAGGTCGGGAACTCCGATCACGCCAACGAGCAGTCCGGCAAGGCCGGCCGCAGCCGCTGGCTCGGCAAGCGCCCTTCCGTCCGCGGCTCGGCGATGAACCCGGTCGACCACCCGCACGGCGGCGGCGAGGGCAAGTCCAAGGGCGGCCGTCACCCGGTGACGCCGTGGGGCGTGCCGACGCTCGGCAAGCGCACCCGCCGCAAGCACAAGGAATCCAACAAGCTGATCGTCCGCGGCCGTCGCCGTGGCAAGGAAAGGCGCTAACCACTCATGTCTAGATCATCGAAGAAGGGGCCTTTCATCGACGACCGGCTGCTGAGCCGGATCGAGGCGATGAACGCTGCCAACGAGAAGCGGATGATCCGCACGTGGTCGCGCAGCTCCACCGTGTTCCCCGACATGGTCGGCCACACGATCGCCGTCCACGACGGGCGCAAGCACGTGCCCGTGTTCGTCAGCGAGCAGATGGTCGGCCACAAGCTCGGCGAGTTCGCCCCGACCCGCACCTTCCGCGGCCACGCCGGCGACAACAAGACCCAGGTGAAGAAGCGCTAGTGGCTACTGCACAGACATCCACGTTGACTCAATCCCGCGCCGAGGCGAAGTACGTGCGCCTCTCGGCCCGCAAGGCCCGGCTCGTGCTCGACCACATCCGTGGCCGCAGCGTCCCGGAGGCCCGCACGATCCTCGCCTTCACCTCGCGCGCGGCCGCCGTCGACATCGAGAAGGTGCTCCGCTCGGCCGTTGCCAACGCCGAGTCGGCCCACGGCCTCGACGGCGACGAGCTGATCGTTCTCGCCGCCTACGCCGACGAGGGCCCGACGCTCAAGCGCTGGCGCGCCCGTGCGCGCGGCCGCGTCAACCGCATCCGCAAGCGCACGTGTCACATCACCCTGATCGTGAGCGAGAACCCGAAGGCCCAGGCGCGGCCGAAGCGAGCGGCCGACAAGCCCGCCGCCGAGACCGCCCCCGTCGCCGACGCAACCGCGAGCGACGAAACGCCGAAGCCGAGCCCGAAGAAGCGTGCGCCGGCGAAGAAGAAGGAGGCTGTTGCCTGATGGGCCAGAAAATCCATCCTGGCGGCCTACGCGTCGGTGTCATCCACGACTGGAAGTCGAACTGGTACACCGGCAAGAAGGAGTTCGCCGACTACATCCTCGAGGATGTCCGCATCCGCGAGCACATCACCGGCAAGCTGTCGCACGCCGGTCTGTCCGACATCCTGATCCGCAAGGACAAGCAGCGGATCACGGTAGACATCTACACGGCTCGCCCGGGCATCGTGATCGGCAAGTCCGGGGTCGAGGTCGATGCGCTCCGCAAGGAGCTGCACTCGATCACCGGTAAGTCGGTGCACATCAACATCAACGAGATCAAGCGTCCCGAGCTCGACGCCCAGCTCGTCGCCCAGTCGATCGCCGAGCAGCTGCAGAACCGCGTCTCGTTCAGGCGCGCCATGAAGCGCGCGCTCGCGTCGGCCATGCGGTCGGGCGCCCAGGGCATCAAGATCCAGTGCGGCGGTCGCCTCGGCGGCGGCGAGATGAGCCGCTCGGAGCGCTACACCGAGGGTCGCGTGCCGCTGCACACGATCCGCGCCGACATCGACTACGGCTTCGCCGAGGCGAAGACGACGTACGGCCGGATCGGCGTCAAGGTCTGGGTCAACAAGGGCGAGATCATGCCCGAGGGCTACGAGGGCACGTCGACGGGTAAGGAGACGCGCCTCGGTGACCAGGATCAGGCCCGCCGCAAGCGTGGCGGCGCCGCCGAGGGTCTCGGCGCGTCGCGCGAGAGCGGTCGCGGTCGCAGCCAGGATCGCGAGGGTCTCGGCCTCGTCAAGAAGGGTCGTCGCGGCGCCGGTGGCGCTCCCGGCGGTGCGCCCGGTGGCGGTCGTCCTGGTGGGCGTCCCGGCGGCGGTCGCCCGCGTCCCGGTGGCGGCTCCGGTGGTCGTCCGCCGGCATCCGGCGGCGGCGGCCAGGCGAGCGGAGGACGTCCTCCCTCATCGCGGAATCCGCGTCCCCCGCGCGACGCGGAGCCGAAGGCTCCGGACTCGACCGACACGCCGACACCCGACGTGACGCCCGACGTGACTCCGAACGGTTCCACCGAGGGGGCTGAGAGCTGATGTTGCTGCCTCGCAGGACCAAGCACCGCAAGCACCATCGCGGCCGCAGGCGCGGCTTCGCGAAGGGTCAGTCGACCGTGCAGTTCGGCGACTACGGGATCAAGGCGCTCGAGGACGGCTGGATCACCAACCGTCAGATCGAGGCTGCCCGGATCGCGATGACGCGCAAGATCCGCCGCGGCGGCAAGGTCTGGATCAACCTGTTCCCGGACAAGCCGTTCACGAAGAAGCCCGCCGAGACGCGGATGGGCTCCGGCAAGGGCTCGCCCGAGGGCTGGGTCGCGGTCGTCAAGCCCGGCCGCGTGCTCTTCGAGCTCGCCGGCGTCGACGAGGCACTCGCCCGCGAGGCTCTGCGCCTTGCCGGGCAGAAGCTGCCGATCAAGGTGAAATTCGTCCGGCGGGAGGCTGATCTCTTTGAAAGCTAGCCAGCTCCGAGACCTCACGAACGAGGAGCTCGAAGAGAAGATGGGCGAGACCCGCAAGGAGCTCTTCAACCTCCGCTTCCAGTCCGCGACCGGCGCGCTCGAGAACAGCGCCCGGCTCCGGTCGGCGAAGCGCGAGATCGCCCGCATCCTGACCGTCAAGACCGAGCGTGAACGACTGGGGAAGATCTAGATGGCTGAGAAGAAGAAGAAAACCGAGAGCGACCCGGTCGAGGCCACCGAGGTGGACGACGCCGTGGCCGAGGACGCAGTCGAGATCGTGGCCGAGGTCGAGGTCGCCGAGGAAGCGATCGAGGAGGCCGTGGCCGAGGACGTCGCGGAGATCGCGGCCGAGGTCGAGGTTGCCGAGGAGGCAATCGAGGAAGCTGCAGCCGAGGAGATCGCAGCCGACCTCGAGGCCGGCGCAGAGGCCGAGGAGGCCGTCGCCGAGGCCGTTGCCGAAGGCGCGATCACGCCCGAGGAGGGCGCCGCCGCCGACGAGGCGATCGAGGAGGCCGTTGCCGAGGCCGTGGCAGAGGTCGTTGCCGAGGTCGAGGTCGCCGAGGAGAGCGATCGAGGAGGCTGCCGCCGAGGCAGTCGCCGAGGAGATCGTCGAGGCCGCCGTCGTCGAGGAGGCGATCGAGGAGGCCGCTGTCGAGGCGTCGCCGAGGAGGTCGCGGAAGCGGCCGCTGCGTCCGAGCGCCCGCCGCCGACGAAGCACCCAAGGTTCCCGCGCCGCAGTCAGGCCCGAAGCTGAAGAAGAAGCGCCTGCCGCGCTCGCTGCGGCCCCAGAAGACGCGCCCGCAGCGGGTCAAGGCGACCGAGCGCAAGCCGATCGTCCGGCTCGAGAAGCCCGAGCACGAGCGCGGCCGCAGCCAGGAGCGCCTCGGCACCGTCGTCTCGGACGCGATGGACAAGACGATCGTCGTCAAGGTGGACGTGATCAAGTCGCACCGGAAGTACAAGAAGGTCGTGCGCCGGTCGGTCAAGTTCCACGCCCATGACGAGGGCAACACCGCCAAGGTCGGCGACACCGTCCGCATCGTCGAGACGCGGCCGCTGTCGGCCACGAAGCGCTGGCGGCTGACCGAGATCGTCGAGGTAGCGAAGTGATCCAGCAGGAGAGCCGCCTCAAGGTCGCCGACAACACCGGCGCTCGCGAGATCCTCTGCATCCGCGTGATGGGAGGCTCGCACCGTCGCTATGCCCGCGTCGGCGACATCATCGTTGCTACCGTGAAGGCCGCGACGCCGCAGGGCACGGTCAAGAAGGGCGAGGTGGTGAAAGCCGTCGTCGTCCGGACGAAGAAGCCCTACGGTCGCAACGACGGCACGCTGATCGGGTTCGACGAGAACGCCGCCGTGATCATCGACAACCAGCTCAACCCCCGCGGTACACGCATCTTCGGGCCTGTCGCCCGCGAGCTGCGCGAGAAGAATTTCATGAAAATCGTCAGCCTGGCTCCCGAGGTTCTCTAGATATGGCAGCAACGATGAAGATCAAGAAGGGCGACACCGTGCAGGTGCTCGCCGGCAAGGACCGCGGCAAGCAGGGCCGTGTGATCGAGGCACGCCCGAGCGAGGGTCGCGTCATCGTCGAGAACCTGAACCTCGTCAAGCGGCACCGCAAGCCCGAGCCGATCCGCGACGCCTCCCGCATGGGTGGCGCGCAGATGACGCCCGGCGGCATCTTCGAGAAGCCGTCGCCGATCGAGATCAGCAACGTGATGCTCGTGTGCCCGACCTGCAAGCAGGCGACGCGCGTCGGCGTCCACGTCAAGGAGCTCAAGGGCGAGACGATTCGCGTCCGCTTCTGCAAGCGCTGCAACGAGGAGGTCGATCGCTGATGGCCGCGACCGAGACATACTTCCCGCGCCTGAAGGTGCGCTACGAGGACGAGATCAAGCCGGCCCTCAAGGACGAGCTCGAGCTCGACTCGATCATGCAGGTGCCCAAGGTGACGAAGATCACGCTCAACATGGGCGTCGGCGACGCGAAGACGGATGCCAAGGCGATGGACTCGGCAATCGACGAGCTCTCCACGATCGCCGGCCAGCACGCGCAGATCCGGCGCGCCCGCAAGTCGATCGCGAGCTTCAAGCTCCGCGAGGGGATGGCCGTCGGCGCCCGCGTGACGCTGCGCGGCGCGAAGATGTACGAGTTCCTCGACCGGCTCGTCTCGATCTCGCTGCCGCGGATTCGCGACTTCCGGGGGCTCAACCCCGACTCCTTCGACGGGCGCGGCAACTACTCGCTCGGCATCAAGGAGCAGATCATCTTCCCGGAGATCGACTACGACAGCGTCCAGGTGATCCGGGGCCTCGACATCGCAATCACGACGACGGCTGAAACGGACGAGCAGGCGCGTGCGCTGCTGCGCCACCTCGGCCTGCCGTTCGCCACCGAAGCCAGAAGGGACTAGGGCATGGCCAAGACCTCCCTCCGCGTCAAGCAGAAGCGGACGCCGAAGTACAAGACGCAGGCGTACACGCGGTGCAACCGGTGCGGCCGGCCGCGGGCCGTCTACAAGAAGTTCAAGCTCTGCCGGATCTGCCTGCGCGAGCTGGCACATCAGGGCGCGATCCCCGGGATGACCAAGTCTTCCTGGTAGGCCAGAAGCGTTTCAATGATCACTCTCGAACCACAGCACCAACGGCTTGGGTCTTCAGACGGAACTCCCGCTGCAGCTCAGGTTTTGTCCAGGGAAGGGATTCGGCACGGAGCGGTGCCGACAATCGTCCCGAACACTCGAGGAAAGAGCTTTCGTATGTCCGAGTAACGCAGGGGCTTTCGCAATGCTGACCGACCCGATCGCAGACATGCTCACGCGCATCCGCAACGCCAACAAGGCGATGCACGACAGCGCCCAGATGCCGACCTCGCGCATGAAGGAGGAGATCGCACGCCTCCTCAAGGACGAGGGCTACATCAAGGACTTCCGGGTCGTCGAAGGAACGCCGTTCTCGACGCTCGTCGTCGAGCTCAAGTTCGGCCGCAACCGCGAGCGCGTGATCACCGACCTGAAGCGCATCTCGAAGCCGGGCCGGCGTGTCTATGCCCGCAAGGACCGGCTGCCGCGCGTGCTCGGTGGGCTCGGCACGGCGATCCTGTCAACCTCGACCGGCGTGATCACCAGCCGTCAGGCCGCGGAGCGCGGCGTTGGCGGCGAAGTGCTCGCGTTCGTCTGGTAGCGCCATGAGCAGGATCGGCCGCAAGCCAATCGAGGTTCCGAGCGGTGTCACCGTCGAGGTGTCGCCCGGCAACCACGTGAATGTCAAGGGCCCGCTGGGCACGCTCGAGCAGCAGGTGCCCGTGCGGATCCAGATCGCGCAGGAGGACGGCGTCCTCAACGTGACGCGACCCACCGACCGCGGTGACGACCGTGCGCTGCACGGGCTCACCCGCACGCTCGTCGCCAACATGGTCGAGGGCGTAACGAAGGGCTTCGAGAAGCATCTCGAGATCCAGGGCGTCGGCTACCGGGCGTCGCTCAAGGGCAACGACCTCGAGCTCGCCGTCGGCTACTCGCACACCGTCACGATCACCCCGCGTCCCGGCGTCTCGTTCGAGGTGCCGATCCCGACGCAGATCGTGGTGAAGGGAACGGACAAGCAGGTCGTCGGCCAGACGGCCGCGGAGATTCGCAAGGTACGACCGCCGGAGCCGTACAAGGGCAAGGGCATTCGCTATCGCGACGAGCAGGTTCGGAGAAAGGTAGGGAAGCGCGCATGAGCACTCTGTCAACGCGCGAAGCACGGCTTCGCCGGCACCGCCGCATCCGCGGCAAGGTGGCCGGCACCGCCGAGCGCCCCCGGCTGGCCGTCTTTCGCTCGAATCGGGGTATCCACGCCCAGTTGATCGACGACCGGAACGCCCGCACGCTCGCGGCCTCGAGTTGGCTGCAACTGAAAGGGTTCTCGGGCGACAAGACCGAACAGGCAACCGAGGTGGGGAAGAAGCTCGCCGACGGCAGCAAAGGCGGCAGGCGTCACGACATGCGTATTCGATCGCGGCGGCTACCTCTACCACGGACGCGTGAAGGCGCTCGCCGACGGCGCGCGCGAAGGAGGGCTTGAGTTTTGAGCACGTTTGAAGTAGCCGAGTCACGCGAGCTGAAGGAGCGCGTGATCGAGATCAATCGCGTCGCCAAGGTGGTCAAGGGCGGCCGGCGGTTCTCGTTCACTGCCCTCGTCGTCGTCGGTGACGAGACCGATCGCGTCGGTGTCGGATACGGGAAGGCGCGTGAAGTTCCGCTCGCCATCTCGAAGGCCGTCGACGACGCCAAGAAGAACCTCTTCACGGTGCCCAAGCACGGCACCACGATCACGCACGAGATCCTCGGCCAGTTCGGGGCGGCGCGCGTGTTCCTGCGGCCGGCCAGCGAGGGAACCGGCGTCATCGCCGGTGGCGGCGTCCGTGCCGTGCTCGAGCTCGCGGGCATCCGCGACGTGCTCGCCAAGAGCCTCGGCACGACGAACCCGATCAACATGGCGAAGGCCACGGTCGACGGGCTCAAGCATCTGCGCCGGCCCGAGGACGTCGCCCGGCAGCGCGGCAAGACGATCGCCGAGGTGCTTCCGCTTCCGCGCGGCTACGACGCCCGCAAGGTCGCGGCGGCTGCCGCTGCCGAAGCCGAGGCTGCGGGCGGGGTTCCGGCATGAGCACGGTGAAGATCACGCAGGTGCGGAGCACGATCGGCCAGAGCAAGAAGCACGAGGGCACGATTCGCGCTCTCGGGCTCGGCAAGATCGGCCGCAGCGCCGAGCACACCGAGTCCGAAGTCCTGGCCGGCCAGCTCCGGCACGTCGCACATCTCGTCAAGGTCGAAGGGAAGGACGCATAGTCATGGCCGAGGAGCTCAATCTCCATAGCCTCAAGCCCGCGCAGCCGCGGAAGGATCGCAAGCGCGTCGGCCGCGGCATGGGCTCCGGCAAGGGGCGCTACTCCGGCCGCGGGATCAAGGGTCAGAAGTCCCGCTCCGGGTCGCACTACATGCCGGCCGGCTTCGAGGGCGGCCAGATGCCGATCGACATGCGGCTCCCGAAGCTGCGGGGTAACACCTCCGCCGACGCGATGCCGATCGGGCCGTTCCGCACTTCGACCCAACCGGTCAACCTGCGCGACCTCGAAGCCCGCTTCGAGGCAGGCGCCGAGGTGACGCCGGACACGCTCGTCGCGGCGAGGCTGATCAAGAACACGAAGATCGACATCAAGATCCTCGGCTCGGGCGAGCTGACGAAGAAGCTCTCCGTCAGCGCGCACGGGTTCTCGAAGACCGCGAAGGACAAGATCGAGGCCGCCGGCGGCACCGTCAGCTGGCTGCGCGGCGAGCCGGTCGAGAAGAAGCCGAAGCGGTCGAAGGCCAAGCCCGTCGTGAGCGACGAGGCCGAGGTCGAGGTCGCCGAGGCAACGCCGGACGAGGCAGACGAGGCGACGACTGAGTAATGCTGAGCTGGCTCGGCAACGCCTGGCGCGTCCCGGAACTCCGCAAGCGCGTCCTCTTCACCGCATTTGCGCTTGCCGTCTACCGGCTCGGCTCGTGGATGCCGGCTCCCGGGGTGGACTCGGCCGCGATCGAGAGCTACTTCAACGGCAGCGGAGGCTCGATCCTGGGCCTCCTCAGCCTGTTCTCGGGCGGCGCGCTGTCGCGCTTCTCGCTCTTCGCGCTCGGGATCATGCCGTACGTCACGGCCTCGATCATCGTCCAGCTCCTGACCGTCGTGATCCCCAGGCTCGCCGAGCTTCAGAAAGAGGGTGAGGCGGGCTACGCGAAGATCAACCAGTACACGCGCTACCTGACCGTCGTGCTCGCGGCCCTGCAGGCGTTCGGCTACGCGATTCTCTTCGAGCGCAGCAACACGGCCGGAGCGCCGGTGCTCGACGCGAATGCCGGCCGGATCACGCTGATCGTCGTCACGCTCACGACCGGCACGGTGCTGCTGATGTGGATCGGCGAGCAGATCACGAAGCGCGGTATCGGGAACGGCATCTCGATCTTGATCTTCGCCTCGATCCTGACGAGCCTGCCGCTCGGCCTCAGCGCCTGGTGGAACGGCGGCCCGATGGAGCGCATCTTCTTCCCGCTGATCGCGATCGCCATTGTCGCCTCGGTCGTCTACGTCCAGGAAGGCCAGCGCCGGATCCCGATCCAGTACGCCAAGCGGATGGTCGGGCGGCGGATGACGACCGGCGGGGCCACCTACCTGCCGTTGCGCGTCAACATGGCCGGCGTCATCCCGGTCATCTTCGCGGCCGCGCTGCTCGCGTTCCCCGCCACGATCGCCCAGTACTTCCCGGGCACGCAGCAGTTCGTGAACGACCACTTCCAGCCCGGGAACCTCTCGTACCTCCTCACCGAGGCCGCGCTGATCATCCTCTTCACGTACTTCTACACGGCGGTGCAGTTCAACCCGGTCGAGCAGGCGGACAACCTGCGGAAGTACGGCGGGCTACATCCCCGGCATCCGGCCGGGGCCGCCGACAGCGCAGTATCTCGACCGCGTGCTCACCCGGTTGACGTTGCCGGGGTCGCTCTTCCTCGCGGCGGTCGCGATCGCGCCGAGCATCTTCATCAAGTACGGCGGCTTCTCGCAGGCGAACTCCCGGGCACTCGGCGGCACGTCCGTGCTGATCGCCGTCGGTGTCGCCCTCGACACGATGCGCCAGATGGAAAGCCAGATGATGATGCGGAACTACGAAGGCTTCCTCAAATAACCACCGTCAACGTCCTCGTTCTCGGGCCACAGGGATCCGGGAAGGGCACGCAGGCGAAGCGGATCTCCGCGGCCCACGGCGTCCCCCACGTGTCGACGGGCGACATCTTTCGGGCCGCCGTCGCGGAGGGGACCGAGCTCGGCCGCCAGGTCGAGCCGATTCTGGCATCGGGCGAGCTCGTCCCCGACGAGCTCACGATTGCCCTGATTCGCGACAGGCTCTCGCAGGACGATGCGATCCGAGGCTTCGTGCTCGACGGCTTTCCGCGCAACAACGTCCAGGCCGAGGCGCTCGACGAGATGCTCGACGCGATCGGACGGCCGCTCGACACCGTGCTCTTCTTCGATCTCGACGACGTGACGGCGACGCTCCGGATGATCGGGCGCGCGGCCGACGAGGCGCGCGGCGACGACACGCCCGAGGTGATGGCCCGGCGGCTCACGATCTACCATGAGCAGACAGAGCCCGTCGTCGAGCGCTACCGGGCAGCAGGGACGCTCCGGACGATCAACGCCGGGGCCAGCGTGGACGACGTCTTCGACCAGATCGAGGGGGTGCTACGACCGTGATCATCCGCAAGGGGCCCGAGGAGATCGAGCGGATCGCCCGTGCCGGCGACCTCGTTGCTGCAACGATCGCGCATGTCGGCGACCACTTGCAGCCTGGCATCACGACCGGCGAGCTCGACGACATCGCCGGGGCGTTCATCGCCGAGCACGGCGGCATCTCCGCCTCGAAGGGCTATCACGGCACCTATCCGGCGGAGATCTGCATCTCGCCGAACTCGATGGTCGTCCACGGCGTCCCCGGGCGATACCGGGTCGCCGACGGCGACCTGATCACCGTCGACGTCGGTGTCGTCGCTCGACAGAGCATTCGCCGACAGCGCCTACACCTACGGGATCGGCCCGATCGATCCCGAGGCCCAGCGGTTGCTCGACGTCTGCCAGGACGCGCTCGCCGCGGGTATCGCGGAGGCGCATCCCGGCAACCGGATCGGCGACATCTCGAACGCGATCCAGCAGATCGTCGAGGATGCGGGCTTCTCGGTCGTCCGCAGCCTCGTCGGGCACGGCGTCGGGCGCCACTATCACGAGGACCCGCACGTGCCGAACTACGGCCCGCCGGGTCGCGGGCCGAGGCTCTCGGAGGGCATGACGATCGCGATCGAGCCGATGATCACGATGGGCTCACCCGACGTCTACCTCCACGACGACCACTGGTCGATCTCGACCGAGGACGGGTCGCTCGCGGCCCATTTCGAGCACACGGTGGCGATTACGGCCGCAGGGCCGCGGATTTTGACGCCCCGGGTCGGAATCGCCGTCGAGAGGGCCAGAGGCTCAATGTGAGCTAGGAGCAGCTGGATGCGGCTCCAGAGCACTCCCAGCCCACATCGAGCCTCTATTTGCTACAGTAAGCGGCCCGCAGTGCGGCCGTTTTGGTGCGCACCGGGATTCGTTGCAAGGAAGAGTTCGGAGCTCGAGAGAGCTTTCCACAAGGTGAGGCGTTCGCGCGAGGGAAGGGTGGCTGTCAAGGAAGAGAAGATCGAGGTCGAAGGCGAGGTCGTCGAGGCGCTCCCGAGCACGATGTTCAGGGTGCAGCTCGACGAGGGACACACCGTTCTCGCCGCGATCTCAGGGAAGATGCGAAAGCACTACATCCGCATCCTCCCAGGCGACCGGGTAAAGGTCGAGCTCTCTCCTTACGACCTGACCCGCGGCCGCATCACGTTCCGCCACCGCTGAATCGAAGAACGAAGAACAGAGGATCACGATGAAAGTTCGCCCGTCCGTCAAACCAATGTGTGAGCGCTGTCGCGTCATCAAGCGGCATGGGCGCACCATGGTCATCTGCACCAATCCCCGGCACAAGCAAAGGCAGGGTTAGCACTTTGGCTCGCATCGCAGGCGTCAACCTCCCGAACCAGAAGCGTCTCGAGATCGGGCTCACCTATATCTACGGGATCGGCCAGTCGACCGCACAGAAGATCATCAAGGACCTGGAGCTCGACCCGGATCAGAAGATCAAGGATCTCACCGACGACGAGGTCACGAAGCTCCGCACCTACATCGACGCGAACGTCGAGGTCGAAGGCGACCTCCGCCGTGAGCGCTCGCAGGCGATCAAGCGCCTGTCGGAGATCGGCTGCTATCGCGGCCTCCGGCACCGGCGCGGCCTGCCCGCCCGCGGGCAGCGCACCAAGACCAACGCGCGTACCCGTAAGGGCCCGAAGAAGACCGTCGGACGCGGGAAGAAGGGGAAGTAAATGGCACCTCCTCGTAAGGCAGCTGCGGCTCGTGGCCGCACGCGTCGCCGCGTCAAGAAGAACATCGCGATCGGCCAGGCGCACATCAAGACGTCGTTCAACAACACGATCGTGTCGCTGACCGACAAGGACGGCAACGTGATCGCGTGGGAGTCGGCCGGCTCGGCCGGGTTCAAGGGCTCGCGCAAGTCGACCCCGTTCGCCGCACAGGTCACCGCCGACAACTGCGCGCGCAAGGGCATGGAGCACGGCCTCCAGAAGGTCGAGGTCTTCGTCAAGGGGCCCGGCTCCGGTCGTGAGACCGCGATCCGCTCGCTCCAGGCGGCCGGCCTCGAGATCCTCGGCGTCAAGGACGTGTCGCCGCAGGCTCACAACGGCGTTCGCCAGAAGAAGCGGAGGCGCGTCTAATGGCCCGCGACCTCGGCCCCAAGTGCCGGCTCTGCCGTCGCGAGGGCATCAAGCTGTTCCTCAAGGGCGAGCGCTGCCTGACCGAGAAGTGCGCGATCGAGCGCCGCTCGTATCCGCCGGGCGAGCACGGCCGCGGCAGGATCAAGCAGAGCGAGTACCTGCTGCAGCTGCGCGAGAAGCAGAAGGCGCGCCGCTACTACGGCCTGCTCGAGAAGCAGTTCCGCAACACGTACGAGAAGGCGACCCGCGGCACCGGTGCTCCGGGCGAGAACCTGCTGCGCATGCTCGAGACACGGCTCGACAACGTCGTCTACCGGCTCGGCTTCGCGGGCTCGCGGGCCCAGGCTCGCCAGCTCGTCCGCCACGGCCACTTCCAGGTCAACGGCCGCCGCGTCAACATCCCGAGCTTCGCCGTTCGCCCGAACGACGTGATCACGCTCAAGTCGGGCAGCGCCGCCGCACCGCTCGTGCGCGATGCGACCGATCTGACGGCGTCCGTCTCCCCGTGGCTGCAGGCCGACCACGAGGGACTTGCCGGCAAGGTGCTGCGCTGGCCCGAGCGCGCAGAGATCGACACCCCCGTGCAGGAATCGCTCATCGTCGAGCTGTACTCCAAGTAACCGATTGCAGCGGGCACCCCGCCCGCTGCCCCAGCACGAAACACGCTGTGAAGAAGACGAAAGGATCGCTTTGGCAACCCGCTCAACCCTGATGGACTTCCAGATTCCGCGCATCGTCAGCGAAGAAGGCGACGATCACCGCGGCGTGTTCGCGATCGAGCCGCTCGATCGCGGCTTCGGCTACACGTTCGGCAACTCGCTCCGCCGCGTCCTGCTCTCCTCGCTCGAGGGAGCAGCGGTGACGGCCGTCAAGATCGAGGGCGTCGCCCACGAGTTCACGACGCTCCCGGGCGTGCGCGAGGACGTGACCGACATCATCCTGAACCTGAAGAGCCTCATCTGCCGGCTCCACGGCGAGTCTCCCGAGGTCGAGGTTCACATCTCGAAGAAGGGCCCCGGCGCCGTCACCGCCGCCGACATCGAGGCCCCGGCAGACCTCGAGATCCTCAACCCCGAGCTCGAGATCGCACAGCTCGCCGCCAAGGGCAAGCTCGAGATGACGCTCACGATCGGCCGTGGCCGCGGCTACATGCCGGCCGAGCTGAACCGGAGCTCCGAGACCACGATCGGCGTGATTCCGATCGACTCGATCTTCTCGCCCGTCCGGCGCGTCTCCTACGAGGTCGAGGCAGCGCGTGTCGGTCAGCGCACCGACTACGACAAGCTCGTGCTCGACGTCACCACCGACGGCTCGATCGAGCCCCGGGACGCGATCGGCCAGGCCGCCGAGATCCTGATCCGGCAACTCGCCATCTTCACCGACCTCGACAGCATCGAGGGCTTCAGCGAGGCCGCGATCGAGGCCGCCGCCGAGGCGACCACCTCGCACGGGATGGAGAACTTCCCGATCGAGGAGCTCGAGCTCGGTGTCCGCTCGTACAACTGCCTCAAGCGCGTCGGGATCGAGACGATCGGCGACCTCACCTCGAAGTCCGAGGCCGAGCTCGCGGCGATCCCGAACTTCGGCCGCAAGTCGGTCGAGGAGGTCCGCGAGACGCTCGCCGCCCACGGCCTGACGCTCAAGGGCGAGGAGCTCGTCTAAGTCATGCGGCACGCACGGACAGGCAAGAAGCTCGGCCGGGACTCCGCCCATCGCAAGGCGCTGTACTCGAACCTCACGGGCGCGCTGATCCAGCACGGCCGGATCCAGACGACCGAGGCCAAGGCGAAGGCGGTCAAGCCGTACGCCGAGAAGATGATCACGCTCGGCAAGCGGGGCGATCTGCACGCGCGGCGGCAAGCGATGGCCGAGCTGCGGTCGAACGACATCGTCCACCAGCTCTTCCTGAACGTGGCGCCACGGTTCGCCGAGCGCAACGGCGGCTACACCCGGATCGTCAAGCTCGGCCCGCGCCAGGGCGACAACGCCCCGATGGTGCTCCTCGAGCTCGTCGACTACGAGCCCGTAGCCACTGCCTGACGCGTCGAGAACATGAACGACTGACGAGGGGCGCCTGCGGGCGCCCCTCGTCGTTGAGGTCTGCGCCTTAGGCTATTGACCGATGCTGACGCTGATCGCGCTCGTCATTGCGCTCCTCTTCCTCTCCTGGCCGTGGAACGTGATCCTCGTGATCGCAGCCGCGATCGTCGACATCGCCGAGACGGGGACGTTCGTCTGGTGGTCGCGGCGCAAGCGGCGCCGCTCGCCGCCGGCCGTCGGCGCCGGGCAACTCGTCGGGCCGGACAGGGGTCGCTCTCGCACGGCTGACGCCCGGCGCCGCACCGGGCGGCCAGGTGCGGGTCGAGGGAGAGATCTGGAATGCGCGCTCGGAGGTGCCGATCGATCCGGGCTCTCCGGTGAGCGTCAGCGCGGTCGACGGGCTCACGCTCACGGTCGTGCCGGCACCGCCGGACTGAGCGCGTGATAGAACCACCGGCCGTGGCCACGCTCAAGCTCACGCTCGAGTACGACGGTGGCGCCTTCCACGGCTGGGCGCGCCAGCCGGGCCAGCGGACCGTCGAGGGCGCAGTGCGCGAGGCGCTCGACGTCATCTATCCCCACGGCTGGGACGACCTGGCGGTGGCCGGTCGCACGGACACGGGCGTCCACGCGACCGGCCAGGTCGCGAGCGTCAGGGTCAGCGGCGGGGCGCCTGCCGCGCGCGCCGCGGAGGCGCTCAACACGGCGCTCCCGACCGACGTGTCGGTGCTCCACGCCGAGGACGTGCCGGACGGCTTCAACGCCCGCTTCTCCGCCTCGGCGCGCTCCTACCGCTACCTCGTCCTCAACCGGGTCGCCCGGTCGGCGCTCGAGGCGCGGCGCTCTCTCTGGTGGCCACGGCCCGTCGACCTGTTGAGGCTGCAGGCGTGCGCCGCGCTCCTGCCCGGCGAGCACGACTTCAGCGCGTTCACGCCGGCAGAGAGCCAACACGAGGTCTTCGTCCGCATCGTCCGCGAGGCGGGGTGGGAGCGCCGCGGAGACCATCTCCACTTCACGGTCACGGCCGACTCGTTCCTGCGTCACATGGTGCGCACGCTCGTCGGGACGATGCTGCAGGCGCAGCCGGAGCGGTTCGCGGCCCTGCTCGGTGGCCGGCCGCGCTTCGAGGGCGGCGCGACGGCGCCGCCCTGGGGGCTCTACCTCGAGCGGGTGGAGTACGCGGACGGCACCCAGGCGCCCGCCTGAAGCCGGGCACCTGGCACAGATACGATCGGGCTCATGCGGTATCGAGTGGTTCTCTTCGATCTCGACGGCACCCTGATCGACTCGGGGCCGATCATCATCGCCTCGATGCGGCACGCCTCCGTGACGGTGCTCGGGCGCGAGCCCGACGAGGAGTCCGTGCGCGCCGCGATCGGCGGCCCCGGCCTCATCTCGCAGATGCACGACCTCGACCCCGACCGGGTGGACGAGCTCGTCGACGTCTATCGCGCCCACAACGAGCCTCTCCACGCCACGCTCGAGGCATTCGACGGCATCCCCGAGCTGCTGCTCGAGCTCCGCCGGCGCGGCCACGTGCTCGGGATCGTGACCGCGAAGCGGGTCGCCACCGTCGAGCTCGCCTTCGAGCGGCTGCCGCTTCTCCGCGAGCTGACCGAGGTGCTCGTCGGTTCTGACGACACGGAGCGCCACAAGCCCGATCCCGATCCGGTGCTCGAGGCGCTGCGCCGCCTCGACGCAACTCCCGAGGAGGCTGTGTACATCGGGGACTCGCCGTTCGACATCCGGGCGGGCAAGGCTGCCGGCGCCGCGACGATCGCGGTCGGCTGGGGCGGCATCCATCCCGACGAGCGGCTCCTCCGGGAGGAGCCCGACGCCCTCGTCCAGCATCCGGAGGAGATCCTGGCGCTTGTCTGATCTTGCGACACGCGCCAGCGAGCTGCGCGAGCTCGTCGCCTATCACTCGTACCGCTACCACGTCCTCGACGATCCCGAGGTGCCCGACGCGACCTACGACGCGCTCTACGACGAGCTGGCCGCGCTGGAGCAAGATCATCCCGAGCTCGTCACGCCGGACTCGCCGACCCAGCGGGTCGGCGCGCCGCCCTCGGAGCGCTTCCAGAAGGTGGCGCATGCGACGCCGATGGGGTCGCTGGAGAAGGTGACGACGGCCGAGGCGCTCGAGAAGTGGGCGGAAGACATCCGGAAGCGCCTCGGCTCCGACGAGCCCGTCGCGTACGTGCTCGAGCCGAAGATCGACGGGCTCGCGATCAACCTGACCTACGAAGCCGGCGTCCTCGTCCGCGGCGCCACGCGCGGCGACGGCGTCCAGGGCGAGGACGTAACCGTGAACCTCCGGACGATCGGCTCGGTGCCGCTCAGGATGCTCGGAGACGGGCTTGCCGTCGCTCCTCGAGGTGCGCGGCGAGGTGTACCTGCCGATCTCGGGCTTCAACGCGCTGAACACGCGGCTCGCCGGAACGGGGCAGAAGCTCGCTCCGAATCCCCGCAACGCTGCAGCGGGCTCGCTGCGGCAGAAGAACTCGGCGATCACCGCCGACCGGCCGCTCGCGGTCTGGGTCTACGGCATCGGAGCGCGCGAGGGGCTCGAGCTCGAGAGCCAGTTCGAGCTGCTGGCCTGGCTGCGCGAGCACGGCTTCCGCACCAACCCTCATGCCGAGCGGCTCGAGTCGATCGAGGAGGTCGCTGCGCGCTGCGCGGAGTGGGAGACGCGGCGCAGCGAGCTCGACTACGAGATCGACGGGATCGTGATCAAGGTCGACTCGCTCGACCAGCAGCGGCGCCTCGGAGCGTTGCACCAGCGCCCTCGCTGGGCGCGCGCGTTCAAGTGGGCTCCGGCGACGGCGCCGACGAAGCTCCTCGAGATCAGGATCCGGGTCGGGAGGACCGGGGCGCTGAACCCCTGGGCCGTGCTCGAGCCGGTCGAGGTGGGCGGTGTCACCGTCTCGCGGGCGACGCTCCACAACGAGCAGGACATCAACCGCAAGGACATCCGCGAGGGCGACATGGTGATCGTCCAGCGCGCCGGCGATGTGATTCCGCAGGTCGTCGGGCCCGTGCTGCCGCATGCCGCGGGCACGCAGCCGTTCCGGATGCCCGAACGGTGCCCGCTGTGCGACACGCCGGTTGTCCAGTCCGAGGGCGAGGCAAAGCACCGGTGCCCCAACAACGCCTGCCCCTCTCGCGGCCTCGAGACGCTGAACAACTGGGTCATGGCGGCCGCCGACATCGACGGCGTCGGCGAGCAGTTCGTCTGGCGCCTCTGGAATCTCGGCCTCGTCCGCTCGCTGCCCGACCTCTACCGGCTCACGAAGGAGCAGCTGCTCGAGCTCGACGGCTTCCAGGAGAAGAGCGCCTCCAGCGTGATCGCCGCGATCCAGGCGTCGGCGGCGCTGCCGCTCGGTCGCGTCCTCTTCGGCCTCAACATCCCGGATGTCGGCTGGGTGACGGCGCGATCGCTGGCGCGGCATTTCGGGACGGTCGAGCGGCTCGCGGCAGCCACGCCCGATGAGGTGATGGCGTGCGAGGGCATCGGTCCGGAGCGGGCCGAGGCGATCGTGGAGTGGTTCGCCGACGAGGCGAACCAGGCGCTCGTGACCGAGCTCTGGCCGCTGCTCCGAGGTGCGCGAGGAGGAGCTGCCGACGACGGCCCGCTGACCGGGAAGCAGTACGTCATCACGGGCACGCTCGAGGGATACAGCCGCGAGGAGGCCAAGGCCGCGCTCGAGGCGCTCGGCGCCAAGGTCTCGGATTCGGTCTCGAAGAAGACGACCGGCGTGATCGTCGGCGAGAGCCCAGGCTCGAAGGCGGCGAAGGCCGAGAAGGCCGGCGTGCCGATCCTCGCCGAGGCCGACCTCGTCGAGCTGCTGCGTAGCTGAGGATGCCGCGATGGAAAAGCGTATCGCGGCATCGACTCAGCTGGATGATTGCTGCGGCGCTTCGCGCGGATCCTGAAGCCGGGAACCTACGGTTCCCGTGACCCCGCCCTTGACACGATGCGTCAGCGGGCGGCTGCGGTCGACGCGAGCGATGGCTACGCGGCTTAGCCGGACGCGAGGATCGTGACGAACCGGTCCTGGGCGCCGCGGGCCGCCCAGGACGAGATCGGGCTGCCGTTCTCGAGCACCGCGAACACGACCGTGTGGCGGATCAGGCCAGAGAGGGTGCAGGCGAGATCGGTCGTGCCCGTCTTTCCCTGTACCTGGCCGCGGAGCGAGGGCAGGCGGCTGCTCAGCGTCCCGCTGACGCCCGCGACGGCGAGTGAGCCGACGAAGGCACTCCGGATCGACGGGTCGTTCGCGGCCGCCCTGATCACGCCGACGAGCGTGTCCGCCGTGAGCCGATCGAGGCTGGAGAGCCCCGAGCCGTCCACCATCCGGACGCCCTCGACAGGGATGCCGGCATCGCGCATTGCGGCGATCACGAGTCGGCCGCCGCCGGCCGACGTGCCCGGCTTCCCTGCCGCCGCCGGCAGCTGCTTGAGGAGCATCTCGGCGTAGAAGTTGTCGCTCTCGTGGTTCATGTGGCGAATCGACGACAGCGAGCGGGTCGGAGACGTCGGAGGCGAGCGTCACGGCGTTCGCCGGTGCGATCCCGAGCCCAGGCCCCCCGCCGACCGAGACGCCGTGGCGGACGAGAGCGTCGCGAAAGGCGCGTGCGGCGAGCAGGGGCGGCGAGAGCGCGGGCCAGCCGCGCGCGCGGTCGACGACGAGCGCCGACAGCGGTGGCGCCTCGCCGCCGGTGAAGTACGTCTTCCAGCCGGCGGCGCCCCGTTTCGTGTCGTAGAACGACTCGTCGCCACGGATCCTCCCGCTCACCGAGAGGATGCCCCGACCCCGGATCGTCGCTGCGAGCCGGTCGAGATCAGCCGTCGAGAGCGTCGGGTCGCCGAAGCCCTTGAGGACGAGATCCCCGTCCCACGCAGCCCCGGCGCGGGTGCCGACGCCGTAGACCTCGGTGTGGAACCGGTAGCCGGGACCGAGCGCCGTCAAGGCGGCCCAGGTCACGGGGATCTTCTCGTTCGACGCGGGCGCGACGGCGAGCGAGGGGTTGTGCGCGTAGAGAACCTCACC
This sequence comes from uncultured Thermoleophilia bacterium, assembly GCA_963797125.1. GTDB lineage: Bacteria > Actinomycetota > Thermoleophilia > Gaiellales > Gaiellaceae > Gaiella. Next base: position 123,314 of record CAWCOI010000002.1, read on the forward strand.
CGTCGCGGCGTCGACGGCCAGGGCAGAGGTGCGGGCGAGCGAGACGGACGGGGAGCTCAGCGCGTTCGTCAGCTTCGGCTGCAGCGCCGCCGGCCCCGCCGCCGTCGCTGCCCCGGCGGCAATGCACGCGATCGCCGCGGTCGCGATCAGAAGTGCGCGGCGACTCACGCGCTCAACCGTAGATCGTGATCGTGACGGTACGCCTCCCCCAGGCGAGCGCCTTCGCCGTCGAGGGCATCCAGAGATCGATGATGTTTCCCTTCACGGCCGATCCGACGTCGGCGGCGACCGCCGGGCCGTAGCCCGGCACGAAGACCCGCGTCCCGAGCGGGATCACGCTCGGGTCGACCGCGATGACGCCGACTCCGACGGGAATGCCGCTCGCCGTGTTTCCCGGCAGGTGGTAGGCAACGGCGTCGACGACGAGCGTGTGGGTTCCCGTGACCGGGGCGGGGGCCGGAGTGGCCGGGGTCGTGTCGGCCACTGCCGATGGCGGTCGCGGCGCTCTCGGCCGAGGCCTGGGTCAGGCCGACGGAGCGCACCTCTGCCTGGTGCGCCCGGGCTTCGAGGCTCGCCAGCCGCTGCGCGGTCAGGGCGGCCGCCTGGCGGATCGCCGCGACCGTCTGACGCTGGCCGGCGACGGCCGCCGCGAGGCGCCTGGTGCCGGCGCTCGCGTCCTCACGGGCGCGGTTCAGGCTCGTCCGGCGCTCGGCCAGGGTCGCGCGCAGCTGCTCGAGCCGCCGGGCCTGCTGCGTCGCCGCGGTCGCGAGGCGCTCGTTCTGCGCCGTCGCGCGTGCGAGCCCGTCGATCCCGGCCATGACCTCGTCGAGCGAGGTCGCGCCGAGGATCACGGCGAGCGGGTCGGGCTCGCCCTGGATATAGAGGTTGCGGAGGAGAACGGCGACTCTCCGCTGCGACGCGTCGAGGGAGCGCCGCACGATCTCCGTCTCGAGCCGCGCGTCGGCCTCGGCGCGGCCGAGCGCGGCCGAACGGCCCTCGAGTCGCGCCTGCTCGGCCTGCGCACGGGCGAGCGAGGCTTCGGCCGCATAGAGCTGGAGCACGGCGGACGACTCGGAGCTACTGGCCCTGGTCGTGAGCGGCCTGCCCGGTCTGGGCAGAGCCGGCCGTTGGCGTCGATCCGGTGAAGAAAAAGCCGCTGACAACCGCTGCACAGAGCAGCGGCCACGTCGAGTTCAGCGGAGCCACAAGGCGGAAATAGTAGCAAAAAGCGGCCCGTCAACGCTATAGAAAAGCCGAATTTGCAGGGATTTTAGGTGGTTGTCGTTTGCACCCGTCTGGCGACCCTGCTACCATCCTTGCCTCGCAGGGGTACTGCCGTGCGGCTGTGCCTTTCGACGATCGAACCGCTCTATGAATAGTTCGAGAACGCGACAGGCTCCGGCCCTCCTCCTCGCCTCACTGGCCCTGCTGGGCGTAGTGGCACTTCTGACCGGCGTCGGCTCGGCAACTGCGAATCCGATTCAGTCGAAAAAGGCCCAGGCCCAGGCGGTGCTGGCCCAGATCCAGGAGTCCGACGTTCAGCTCGAGAAGGCGATCGAGGCGTACAACTACGCGAACGTCCAGCTGGATCAGATCGACACCGACCTGCACTCGAACGCGAACCACCTCGTCGTCGCGCAGAAGAGCCTCAATACCGCTCAGCTCCACATCGCCGATCGCCTGCGGGCCCTGTACGTCAACGGTGACGGTGGTGGAGCCGTCGAGATCCTCCTCGGAGCGCAGAACCTCGACGACCTGCTCGGCCGTCTCGACATGGTGCAGCGCGTCGGCGATCAGGACGCGAAGGTGCTCGGAGACGTGGTGCAGTTCCGCAAGGAGGTCAAGGAACGGCGCGAGCGCCTGAAGACGGCACGGGAGCGGCAGGCCGAGATCGTGGCCGATCGCGCGAGCCAGAAGCGGTCGATCGAGAGCCAGCTTGCGGAGCGCCAGCGGATGCTCGCCGGGATCCAGACCGAGATCAAGCAGCTTCAGGCGGCCGAGGCACGCCGGCAGGCACAGCTCAGGGTCGAGGCCGAGGCCCGGATCGCCGCCCAGCAACGCTCGGCGACGATGGCCCGCACGGCGGCGACCGAGATCGCAGCCGACAGCTTCACGTCCGCGATCGAGAACGGCAACACTCCGTCGCTGATTCCCGCCGCGCCTCCCTCACAGTACGGCGGCGTCGTCGGGATCGCGATGCAGGAGCTCGGCAAGCCGTATGTCTGGGGCGCCGCCGGGCCCGAGCTACTTCGATTGCTCCGGCCTCGTGATGTACGTCGTACGCCCAGGTCGGCGTCTCCCTCCCGCACAACGCCGCCGCACAGTACGGCTACGGCAGCCCCGTCTCGTACGACGACCTCCAGCCAGGCGACCTCGTCTTCTTCGAGGGCCTCGGCCACGTCGGCATCTACATCGGCGGCGGCCAGTTCATCCATGCGCCGCACACCGGTGACGTCGTCAAGATCTCGAGCCTCAGCGATCACGGCGGCTACGTCGGCGCCCGCCGCCTGTAGAAACCTCAGAGGTGGGCGGGACACGTCCCGCCCCTACGAGTAGAGGCCGTCGACCGCGTCCGCGAAGTTCTTCATGATCGCGCGCCGCTTCAGCTTCAGCGTCGGCGTCACCTCGTCCTGCTCCATCGTGAAGTCGCGCGGCAGGATCACGAACTTCTTGATCTGCTCGTAGTTCGACCGCTCGCGGTTGACGCCGTCGACGACGCCCTGCACGAGCGCGATCACCCGCGGGTCGGCGGCGAGCGCCGCGGTGTCGCCGTCGAATCCCTGCGTCGCCGCCCATTTCACGACTTCGCCCTCGTCGAGCGTCACGAGCGCCGCCGGGAAGGGACGCCGGTCGCCGACGACGATCGCCTGTGAGACGTACTTCGACGTCTTGAGATCGTTCTCGAGGTTCTGGGGGGCGATGTTCTTGCCGCCGGCCGTGACGATGATGTCCTTCTTGCGGTCGGTGATCTTGACGAAGCCGTCGTCGTCGATCTCGGCGATGTCGCCGGTGTGGAGCCAGCCGTCGGCATCGAGCACCTCGGCCGTAGCGGCGGGATCCTTGTAGTACCCGGCGAAGATCGTGTCGCTCCGGATCAGGAGCTCACCGTCCTCGGCGGTTCTGAGCTCGAAGCCCGGCAGGGCAGGCCCCACGGTTCCGAACCGCCACCGCACCGGCGTGTTCGTCGTCGCGCCCGTCGTGCACTCGCTGAGCCCGTAGCGCCTCGAAGATCCTGATACCGACCGAATCGAAGAACTCGGCGATCTCCTGCCCGAGCGGCGCGCCGCCGGAGATCGGCGTTCGCAGACGACCGCCGAGGCGATCGCGGATCTTCTTGAAGACGAGCCGGTCGGCGAGGCCGGCCTTCAGCTTCAGCGCGCCCCCGACGGGCTGGCCCGCCTCCTGCCGCTTGCCGACCTCGCTCCCGACGCCGAAGCGACCATTCGGCCAACCGGCGCTTCACGCCCGTCGTGTCGTCGAGGGTCGCGACGACCGCGGTGTGAATCTTCTCGTAGACGCGGGGCACGCTCGGCAGCACGGTCGGCCGCACGGTCAAGAGGGCGTCCGCAGTCTGCAGCGGGTCGGGCAGGAAGGCGATCGTGTAGCCGACATACGCGCCGGTCAGGTGCATCAACCGCCCGAAGTTGTGCGCGAGCGGGAGGTAGAGGAGCATGAGATCGTCGTCGTGCACGTAGCTCGGCAGGTGGTCGATCACCGACACCATCGCGTAGTAGTTGCGATGCCGCACCATGCAGCCCTTGGGCGGGCCTGTCGTGCCGGAGGTGTACTGGAGCGTGAAGAGATCGTCCTCGTCGACGGCAGCGATCGCCTCGGCGAGCGCCGTCGGGTGCTCCTCGCGGAAGCGCGCGCCCTCGGCTTCGAGCTCGGCCAGATCGGCCACGGTCAGCAGGTGGCGGAGGCCCGGCAACGAGGCTCGGTGCTCCTCGACGCGTGCCGCCAGGTCGGCATCCGCACAGAGCACGCCGACCGACTCCGAGTGGTCGAGGATGTACGCGGTGTCGTGGGGCGAGCTGTTCGGGTAGATGGGCGTGACGACGGCTCCGATCTCCGCCAGCGCGAAGTCGAACAGCGACCACTCGAGCGTCGTGCGGGCGAAGATCGCAAACGACTCGCCCTTCCGGATCCCCCGTGCAAGCAGGCCGTTGGCGATGTTCTCGACGCGCTCGGCCGCCTCGGCCCAGCCGACCTCGTGCCAGTGATCGCCGTGCTGGACGAGATACGCGGCGCCGTCGCGGTTGCGCGCGACCGCGTCCTGCCAGAGTCGTGCGATCGTTCGCTCCGCTCCCATGGGTGGAATCTATCGGCAGGACGTGCAGGAACGGCGAAAGCCGGGCAGAATGAGGTGTTCCCGCTTCGACCGAGGAGCCTCATGCGCACGACCTGGAACGGATCACTGACCTTCGGGCTCGTCAGCATCCCCGTCGGCCTCGCGCCGGCCACGAAGCCGGCTGCGCGCCAGTCGGACGTCTCGTTCAGGCTGCTGCACAAGGAGTGCCTGACGCCGATCAAGCAGAAGCGCTGGTGCCCCAAGCACGACCGCGAGCTCGCTCCCGACGAGATCGTCAAGGGCTGGGAGGCCGCCAAGGGCCAGTTCGTGATCGTCGAGGAGGCCGAGCTCGAGGCGCTCGAGGCGCACGACGACTCGCGATCGATCGAGATCTCGCAGTTCGTGCCCGTCGAGGATGTCGACCCGATCTGGCGCGACCGCACGTACTTCCTCGTCCCGGGAACGACGGCAGCCCAGCGGCGCCCCTACAGGCTGCTGCTCGAGGCGATGCGCGAGACGGGCACCGGTGCGATCGGGCGCTTCGTGCGCTCCGGGCGCGAGTCCCTCTGCCTCGTCCGCAGTCGCGGCGAGTCGCTCGTGCTCGAGACCCTCTATCTCAACGAGGACGTCTACTCCGACGCGGAGATCACCGAGGCGGTCGGACACGGCCGAGGTGAAGGCGCCAGAGCTCGAGCTCGCGCATCAGATCATCGACAGCCTCGGGCGGGCCCTTCGAGCCCTCGTCGCTTGCGAGCAGCTACCGGCGCGACCTCCGCGCCCTGCTCGAGGCCAAGCTGGAGGGCGTCGAGCTTCCCGAGCCGGAAGAAGCCGAAGCGCCCGCGGCGCCGGCGGTCGACCTGCTCGAGGCGCTCAAGGCGAGCGTGGCAGCGGCGAAGACCGGCGGCGACAAGCCTGCCGCGAAGGCGAAGAAGAAGCCCGCCGCGCAAGTCACGCGCCCGCGCGTCGAAGTAAGCGACGCCGACGGCTGGTTGCATCGACCGCCTGTTGCCGGGGGTGTCTCCCTTGCTTTTCGGGAGACACCCCTGCGAGAGCGAGCCCATCCGCGGACGGACGGGAGCAGGAGAATCAGGCGTGCTGGACGACGGGCAGGCCGACTGCCTGGAGCTGGGCCTGGAAGAGAAACTTGTCGATCTTGCCCTGGTAGATCGGGACGCCCTCCTCGATGCAGAGCTTGATGATGGCATCGCGGTCGATGCCGAGCTCGTCCGAGAGCTCCTCAGGCGTCAGGTGATTCGCCATTCGTCGCCTCCTTTGAGCAACAAAAAAGCCCGTCCGCGCAAGTTGCGCAGTCGGGCTGATTCGACGCTCGATTGTGGCTGACGGGGGTCAACGGGCCCGCCTCCCGAAATGCACCATGATCGAGTCAGGATACTCCCGGGGCAGGACGTCCGCAACGTCCTCGTGTTCAGACCGGGTTATCGACCTCGTGGTAGCGCCACTCGATCGCGAACTTCTCCGCCAGATGGGCCGCGAGCGCCTGCACCCCGAATCGCTCCGTCGCATGGTGGCCTGCCGCGATCAGGTGGATGCCGAGCTCACGCGCGGTGGCGAGGTTCGGCTCCTCGGGCTCGCCCGTGAGGAGCGCATCGAAGCCCTCGTGCGCCGCCCGGATCAGGTCGTAGCCGGCAGCGCCGGTGGAGACGGCGAGGCGCTCGATCCGGTCGGGGCCGTACGGGAAGACGAGCGGCTCCCGGTCGAGCGCGTCGCGCACGCGCGCCGCGAGCTCGTCGATCGTGACGCCCTCGAGCGTGCAGGCGAGACCGACGCCGCCAAACGGCCCTGCAGGTGTCGCCCCGATCCGCGCCGCCAGCTGGGCAGCGTTGCCGAGCGTGGCGTGTGCGTCGAGCGCCAGGTGGTAGGCGACGAGCGAGGCGTTCGCGTGGAAGAGCGCCTCGAGCCGGCCCCTCAGCCTCGCGTCGACGACGAGCGGCTCGTTGCGCCAGAAGAGGCCGTGATGGACGAGCACCAGCTCGGCGCCGACGGACGCGGCGTGCTCGAAGAGCGCCCGCGAGCTCGAGACGCCGCACAGCAGCAGCGTCACCTCGTCGGCCCCGACCACCTGCAATCCGGGCGGCGCGAACTCCGGCCAGCGCTCGACGTCGAGCAGCTCGTTCGCGTAGGCGACGATCTCGTCTCGTGCGGCGGCCACGCGCCAAGTCTACGGCGCTCGTGGATCCGTCACCCAAGAGGCTCGATGCGCACTGGAAGCACGTCTGGATGCGGCCCTGCACGCTGCGGATCGCGTCCGCCGAGAAGATCATCGAGGCAACCAGCCTCGACGACCTCCTCGTCGAACACGCTCCTTGGTGCAGAACCACCCCGAACACACTCCCAGTACACATCGAGCCTCTACGCCGCGGAGCCGGTACCCTGTGGGCGCTCGGGGTGTGGCGCAGCCTGGTAGCGCGCTCCGTTCGGGTCGGAGAGGTCCCCAGTTCGAATCTGGGCACCCCGATTGCCCGCTGGTGCGGGGTCCGCAAGGTTGGGATCCCGCACCGAGCGGATCCCGCATCAGGGGCTCGGGAAGGCCGTCGGCGGTGGCGCCTATGCTCGAAGGGTGCTGCGCGCAGTCATCTTCGACGTCGACTTCACGCTCTCGCGGCCCGGGCCGGAGCTCGGGCCGGAGGCGTATCGCAGCGTCGGCGCGGGCCACGGATTGACGCTCGATCCTGCCCGCTACGAAGAGGCTCGGCTCGCCGCGTTCGCGGGTCTCCGCACGCATCCCGAGCTCGTCCACGACGAGGAGATCTGGATCGCGTTCACCGAGGAGATCGTGCGGGGCATGGGTGGGACGGCCGCCGGTGCGCGTCCTTGCGCCGTCGAGATCGTGCGGCGTTGGGAGGACCACGCCAACTTCGACCTCTACGACGATGCCGTGCCCGCGCTCGAGGAGATGCGGCGCCACGGCCTCAGGATCGGGCTGATCTCGAACGGCCAGCGCGACCTCGAGGAGTTCGCCCGCCACCACCTGCTCGACGTCGACGTGGCTGTGGGCTCGAAGAGCCACGGCCGCACGAAGCCCCACGCCTCGATCTTCGAGAGCGCTCTGTCGGCTCTCGGCGTCGCTCCGCCCGAGGCCGTGATGGTCGGCGACTCCTATGCCGACGACATCGAGGGCGCCCGCGCACTCGGCATGCGCGCGATCCTGCTCGACCGCGACGGGCTCGCTCCAGGCGAGCCCGACCGGATCGACGATCTCCGGGCGCTGCCTTCCGCCCTCGGGCTCGCATGAGCACCTCGGCTGTTGCGTGGCAGCCTGCGCGGCACCTATCCTGAGCGGGTCTTGGCTGACCGCTCAATCGCATCGGGTTCAATGACGCAGCGTTCAATTGCACAGCAGCGCCCCCGAGACCGTCAAGCGGCAAGCGAGGAGAAGCGCCGCCTGATCATCGACGCGGCCGTCCGCGTCTTCGCGCGGGACGGCTACCACACCTCCCGCGTCGGCGACATCGCCGAGGAGGCGGGCATCGCCCACGGCCTCCTCTACCACTACTTCCCGTCCAAGGAAGCGGTGCTCGCGACCCTCTTCCGCGAGAACTGGGGCGAGCTGCTCGACCGTTTCGCGAAAGTCGAGCAGTCCGACGAGCCGGCCGACGAGCAGTTGCGCGGGATCGCCAAGATCCTGCTCCGCACGTGGCGCAACGACCCGGATCTCGTGCGCGTGATGGTGCGCGAGGTCGCGCGCAGCTCCCACCTCCAGGAGCAGGTCGACGAGCTCCGGATGGGGTTCGCGACGATCCAGCGGGTGATCGAGCGCGGGCAGGCGGAGGGCGTCTTCCGCGCCGACCTCGACCCGCGACTCGCGAGCTGGATCTTCTACGGAGGGCTCGAGGAGATCCTGACGGGCTGGGTGCTCGGCCAGCTTCCCGACGGTGACGAGGAGGTCGCCCGTGCAGAGCGGACGATCATCGACGTCGTCTGCGGCGGTCTCACCGTCCGCGGCGACGCCGATCGCTGAGCTCGGATCGAGCGTCGCGACCATCATCAAGCTGGGCGTCGGGGCGCTCGGCCTCGCCTGGTCCCTGACGACGACGGCCGCGTACCTGCCGCCGGTGCTCGGGCAGTACACGGAATCGACCTCGCTGATCGGGGCAGTGCTTGCGGCCGAGGGGATCTTCGCGCTGACGCTGCCGCTCGTGATCGGCCCCTGGAGCGACACGTTCCACACGCCGCTCGGCCGGCGCCGCCCGTTCATGCTCGTTGCGATCGGGCCGATCGGGTTCTGCCTCGCGCTGATGGCCTTCATGCCGAACCTCTGGACGACCGCCCTGCTCGTATTCGCGTTCTTCTTCGCCTACTACGTCTACGAGCCGCCCTATCGCGGCCTCTACCCCGATCTCCTCCCGGAGCAGGTCTACGGCCGCGCCCAGGGCGTCCAGCACCTGTTCCGCGGGATCGCGCTCGGCGGCGCACTGATCGGCGGCGGCGTGCTGTACCACCTCTGGCAGCCGGCGCCCTTTCTCGCGGCCGCGGGGATCGTCACGGCCGCCTGCCTCGTGCCGGTGCTCTTCCTGCGGGAGGACGGCGGCCACGGCCGGGTCTTCGAGGGCGTGGGGACCTACGTGCGCCATTCCTGGGGAGTGCTGCGCGGCAACCCGGACGTGGGGCGGTTCCTGCTCGCGAACGCGGCCTGGGAGGGCACGTTCGCCGGGGCCCGGACGTTCGTCATCCTCTACGTCACGGTCGGCCTCGGCGAGCCGCTCTCGACGTCGACCATGGTGCTCGCTGCGGTGGCGGCAGGCTACGTGCTGGCGGCGCTCGTCGCGGGTTGGATCGGCGACCGCTTCGGCCTCGCACGGGTCATCGCCTGGTGCTCGCTCGTCTACGGCCTCGCGCTCCTCGGCGGCGGGCTCGCGACGAAGTGGCATGCGTGGTACCTGGCGATCATCTTCGTCGTCGCGATCTTCGCCGGGACCGTGATGACGCTCGCCTGGGGACTGCTCTTCAAGCTCATGCCGCCGGACGAGCGCGGAGCCATCTCCGGGCTCGCGACGACGACCAAGGGGATCGGCCTCATCTTCGGCACCCTCCTCGCCGGGGTCCTGATCGATGTGCTCCGTCCCTACCTACCGGCCACAGACGGCTATCAGGTGCTGTGGCCGATCCTGGCCGTACCGATCCTGCTCGCCGTGCCACTCGCGTTCTCGCTGATCGGGCCCGAAGAGGCCACCGCCACATTCACAGCTGATTCTTAACTGTCGGTGCTCTACTTCGCCGTGAAGAACCCTTACCGGAGGAGAACGACACGTGAGCATGCGAATGAAGCAGATTGTGGCGATCGGCGCGTTCGTCGCGATCCTCGTGATCGGAGCCGGCGTCGCCGTCGCCGACGGCGGGATCACCGGCGACCAGGACGCGTTCCTGAACGACGTCGCCAAGCGCCTCAACGTCACGCCGGCAGCGCTCAAGGCGGCAGTGAAAGGCGCCTCCGACGATCGCATCGACGCTGCGGTCGCCGCCGGCAAGATCACGAAGGCGCAGGGCGACGCGCTGAAGGCGCGCTCGGCCCAGGGCGGGCTGCCGTTGTTCGGCGGCGGGCCGCGACGGCGGGAAAGGCTTCGGCCACCGCGGGCCGGGCTCGCTCGACGCCGCGGCCAAGTACCTCGGGCTGACCGAGGCCGAGCTCCACACCCAGCTCGAGTCCGGAAAGACACTCGCGCAGGTCGCGAAGGACCAGGGCAAGACGGTGGACGGCCTCGAGAAGGCGCTGACCGCGGACACGAAGGCAAAGCTCGACGCGGCCGTGAAGGACGGAAAGCTCACGCAGGCGCAGGCTGACGAGCTCCTCAAGCGGACGACGGATCACCTGGACGATCTCGTCAACGGCACGGGCGGACCGGGCATGCACCCGGACGGCGGCTTCGGCCATCACGGCTTCGGCGGTCCACCGGCCGGGATGCAGCCGGGCAGCGGGGTGCCTCAGGGCGCGGGCACCTTCACGCCGATCCCCGCCTAGCGGCGGAGCGCACACCATCCGTCGGGGTCGGGCGAGCGCCCGATCCCGACGGGGCCAGGCCCATCGGCTCTACCGGAACGCCGGGGTGCCGGTGAGCGCGGCGCCGACGACGAGCGTGTGCACCTCGTGGGTGCCCTCGTACGTGAGCACCGACTCGAGGTTGTTCATGTGCCGGATGACCGGGTACTCCAGGGTGATCCCGTTGCCGCCGAGAATCGTGCGCGCGCTCCGGCAGACCTCGATTGCGCCGCGGACGTTGCCCATCTTGCCGAGGCTGACGTGCTCCGCGCGGAGCGTGCCGGCGTCCTTCATGCGGCCGATGTGCAGCGCCAGGAGCGAGGCGCGGTTGATCTCGAGCGCCATCTCGGCGAGCTTCTGCTGGGTCAGCTGATAGGCCGAGATCGGCTTCTCGAAGACGATCCGCGACTGCGAGTAGGCAAGCGCGGACTCGAAGCAGGCGCGCGCGGCGCCGACGGCGCCGAACACGATCCCGTAGCGGGCCTCGTTGAGGCACGACAGCGGCCCCTTCAGCGACTTCGCGCCGGGCAGCATGCTGTCGGCCGGAACGCGCACGTCGTCGAGGACGAGCTCGGAGGTGACCGAGGCGCGCAGCGACATCTTCTTGTGGATCTCCGGAGCGGAGAACCCAGGCGTTCCCTTCTCGACGATGAAGCCGCGGATCTCGCCGTCCTCGGTGCGCGCCCAGACGACGGCGATGTCGGCGATCGTCCCGTTCGTGATCCACATCTTGGTGCCGTTCAGGATCCAGTCGGACCCGTCCCGGCGAGCGTGGGTGCGCATCGTGCCCGGGTCGGAGCCGGCGTCCGGCTCCGTGAGCCCGAAGCAGCCGATCACCTCGCCCGTGTGCATCCGCGGCAGCCAGTGCTCCTTCTGCTCCTCCGAGCCCCAGCGGTAGATCGCATACATCGCGAGCGAGCCCTGCACCGAGACGACGCTGCGGATTCCCGAGTCGCCCGCCTCGAGCTCGAGGCACGTCAGGCCGTACGAGACGGCGCTCGCGCCCGGCAGGCCGTACCCCTCGAGGTGCATCCCGAAGAGGCCGAGCTTCGCGAGCTCCTGGATGATTTCGCGGGGCAGGATGCCCCGCTCGAACCACTCACCGACCTCCGGCACGATCTGCTCGCGAACGAACTGCCGCACCGTGTTGCGGATCGCCTTCTCCTCGTCGTCGAGCAACGCGTCGATCGCGAGGAAATCGAGGGGGTCGAGCGCGACGGGCTGCTCGGTGGTCGGCGCAGACAACGTGAACCTCCGGGTTCTGGGCAAGTGGGTCGGGCGGGCGGGACAGGTCCCGCCCCTAGCCAAATACTAGGCGGAGATCAGCTCGGAGTCGCCGTCGCCGCCCAGCGCCCGCCGTTTCTGGAGACGGCGACCCGGATGCCGAGGCACGTCGCTCAGCGGCTCGGTGGTAAGCGTCTCGGCGACCGGTCCAGTGGCGACCGCACGCCCGTCGCGAAGGAGCAGCGCATGGGTCGTCGACGCGGGCAGCTCCTCGAGGTGGTGGGTCGTGATCACGACCGCGAGCGAAGGCTGATCGGCGGCGAGACGGTCGAGCGAGGCGATCAGGATCTCGCGGCCCGGCAGGTCGAGCCCGGCGCCCGGCTCGTCGAGCAGGAGCAGCCGAGGCCGGGCAACGAGCGCCCGCGCGATCAGGGCGCGCTTGCGCTCACCCTGGGAGCAGTCGCCGAACCGGCGCTCGCCGATCGCGCCGAGCCCGAACGTCCCGAGGAGGCCGTCGGCCCGGTCGAGGTCGAGCTCGGAAAGGCGCTCCTGGAAGTAGCCGACCGTCGCCGTCGCGCCGGTCCGGATCACCTCGCGGACGGTCAGGAGCGGAGCGAAGCGGTGACCGACCCGGGCGTCGACGAACCCGATCGACTCGCGCAGGCGCGCGACGTCGGTGCGCCCCATCGTCTGGCCGAGAACCTCGACGGTGCCCCGGCTCGCGAACTCGACCGCGCCGGCGAGCGTGAGCAGGGTCGTCTTGCCCGCTCCGTTCGGCCCGAGGAGGGCCCAGCGCTCGCCGTGGGTGACGTCCCACTCGATTCCGTCGAGGAGTGCCTTGCGCGTGCCGCTGGCGGCGTGCCAGCGCCAGACGTCGACGTCGCGGAGCCGCAGCGCAACGGCTTGACCCGCGGGATCCTGACCGGCTACACTTATTGACTGACTAGTCAATCGACGTTCCAGGGAGCGCACCAATGACCGGAGCTTTCCAATGACCACAGTCGAGACCGGAGTCGCAGGCGGCGTCTCGTTTGCCCTGAGCGACGAGCAGAAGGAGCTGCGGGCGCTCGCGCGCGCGTTCGCGGAGAAGGAGATCCGCCCCCGCGCAGCCGAATGTGACGAGCACCAGACCCATGCATCCGACATCATCGCCAAGGCGCACGAGGTCGGGCTGATGAACGTGCACCTGCCGGAGTCGTTGGGTGGGCCGGAGCTTCCGTGCTTCGACGGCATGCTCGTGGGCGAGGAGCTGAACTGGGGCTGCTCGGGGATCGGCACCTCGATCGGCGCCAACGGGCTCGCCTCCGGGCCGATCCTGATCGCGGGCACCGACGACCAGAAGAAGCAGTGGCTCGGCCCGCTCCTCGAGGCGCCGATCCTCGGCTGCTTCGGCCTCACGGAGCCGGGCGCCGGCTCTGACGTGTCGGGCATCCAGACGACCGCGATCGCCCGCGGCGACGAGTACGTGATCAACGGCTCGAAGATGTTCATCACGAACGCAGGGCATGCGTCGTGGATGGTCTGCTTCGCCTCCACGGATCCCGGCAAGGGCCACAAGGGGCTGTCGGCCTTCGTCGTGCCGATGGATACGCCGGGAGTCACGATCGAGAAGCACCTGGACAAGATGGGCCAGCGCGCGACCGACACGTCGGCCGTCGCCTTCCAGGACGTCGTGGTGCCGGCGGCCAACCGGCTCGGCGGCGAGGGCGAGGGCTTCAAGATCGCGATGCAGACCCTCGACTTCACGCGACCCGGCACCGCTGATCGGGGCGGTCGGTGTCGCGCAGGCGGCCTACGACCTCTCCGTCGAGTACACGAAGGAGCGCGTCCAGTTCGGGATGCCGGTGGCAATGAACCAGGGCGTCAGCTTCCTCGTCGCCGACATGGCGACCGAGATCGAGGCGGCGCGGCTCCTGACCTGGCAGGCGGCCTGGATGATCGACTCGGGCTGGGGCCGGAAGGCGACGAAGTTCTCCTCGTTCGCGAAGCTCTTCGCGGCCGATACGGCGATGAAGGTGACGACGAACGCGGTGCAGGTCTTCGGCGGCTACGGCTACATGAAGGAGTATCCGGTCGAGAAGCTGATGCGCGACGCCAAGCTGTTCCAGATCTACGAGGGCACGTCGCAGATCCAGCGGCTCGTGATCGCCAAGGAGATCTATCTGCAATAAGCGTGGGCGAGGGTTAGCCGAGGCCGCTCTCCTCCGGGGCGAGGCTTCAGCCTCGCTCCGGGGCTCCGGCCTACCTCTATGCCAGTGGCCAGTCCCCGGTGTCCGTCGCTCCGGTAAAGTCATCGATTCGGTGCGCAGCGATACGACGATCTATCGCCCGCGCGTGCGCCAATCCTCTCGTCGGATTGCCCTGCGCCGGGCCGTCTTTCTGGCGGCTGTTGTCGTTCTGCTTGGCGTGCTCGTCGGGCTCGCCTTCGCCGGTTCGCGGACAGAGCTTCCTGCGGGTGCCACGATCGCCGGGCGTCGACGTCGGCGGTATGACGGAGGCCTCCGCGGTGCGGGTGCTGTCGGCGCGGGCGACGGCCGTCGAGCGCACCCCGATCACGTTCACCGCCGATTCGCGGCAGTTCACGCTGTCTGCCTCACAGCTCGGCGTGCAGGCCGACTGGAGCGCCGCTGTGCACCAGGCTGCGGCCCAGGGCGACGGCTTCGGGCCGGTGCGCGGCTTCAAGCGCCTGCGGGCGCGGCTCTTCGGGATCAGCGTCACGCCGCCGATCGAGTCCTACGACGCGGCCGTCCGCTACAAGCTCGCCCAGATCGCCGATGTGATCGACCGCAAGGGTGTCGACGCCCGTCTCGTCCGCAAGGGCCTCGACATCCAGGTCGTCGAGAGCATGTCCGGGCGGCAGCTCGACCGAACCGCTGCCGCGGCCACCATCGTCACGGCCCTCGCCGGCTTCGATCGCGACACGCCGGTGGCGCTCCCCGTGGTCACGGCCGATCCCAAGGTGAACAGTGACGACCTCGAGACCGCTGCGACGCAGGCGCGCACCGCTCTCTCTGCGCCGCTGCGCCTGTCCTACGGCGAGACGCGCTGGCGGGTGCCGCGCTGGCGGATCGCGCCGCTGCTCGCGTTGCCCTCCGACGGCAGCACGACCGTCTCGATCTCGGGCCGGCCCGCCGAGCAGTACCTCGAGCGGCTCTCGGCCACGGTCTCGCGCAAGCCACAGGACGCGCACTTCCAGGTCACCGCCTCGGGGGCGATCGTGATCCGGCCGTCGGAGCCCGGGCTTCAGCTCGACCTGCCGGCGACCGCCAAGGCGATCGCCGCGGCAGCGTTCTCGGCCGACCAGCGGACGGCGAACCTCGTCGTGCGGGTCGCCGATCCGAAGCGGACGACGGAGATCGCGAAGACGATGGGAATCAAGAGCGTCGTCTCCTCGTACACGACGACCTACGGTGGTACCCCGGGGCGGCTGAACAACGTCCAGCTCGTCGCGAAGCTGATCGACGGCTCGCTGATCGCGCCGGGCGGCACGTTCTCGTTCAACGACACGACGGGCGAGCGGACGGCCGCGAAGGGATTCCAGGAGGCGCCCGTGATCATCAACGGCGAGCTCCAGAACGGGCTCGGCGGCGGAATCTGCCAGGTCTCGACGACGGTCTTCAATGCCGCCTTCGATGCCGGCTTGCCCATCACCGCGCGCACGAACCACGCGCTCTACATCTCGCACTACCCGCTCGGTCGCGACGCGACCGTCAACTACCCGGACATCGACCTGCGCTTCTCGAACGACACCGACCACTGGCTGTTGCTGCGGACGTTCGTCGGCTCCGGGTCGCTGACCGTCAACCTCTACGGCACGCCCGTGCACCGACGCGTCGAGAGCACCACGGATCCGCTCGTCGAGACAGGCCCGATCCCGGTCGACGAGACCGACGATCCGGCGCTTGCGAAGGGCAAGCAGGTGATCGACGAGCTCGGCTCGCCGCCGCGTGAGACGAGCGTTCACCGGCTCGTCTACGACGCGAACGGGAAGCTCCTCTACGACAACACGTGGCGGTCGTTCTACGTCGGCGAGCCCTCGAAGGTTCGCGTCGGCACGAAGGAGCCGCCGAAGAAGCCGAAGAAGGCCGCAACGGGCGACGGGACCGGCGACGCGACCACCACGGGCCCGACGACGACGACGACGCCCACGGACGGCACCGGGACGCCGAACGATCCGACCGTTACGTCGCCGACTCAGCCCTAGCGATCGCCTCCACGAACCAGGCCGGCACGCGCGTCGGCTGGCGCGTTGCCGCATCGACGGTCGCGTGGAGCGTCTCCGCGGTCGCCACGAGCTCGCCGTCCCGCTCGACCCGGTACTCGTAGCGGAAGCGCGCTCCGCGGATGTCGACGCACCGCAGGTGGATCGAGAGGACGTCGTCGAAGACGGCGGCGGCTCGGTAGTCGACCCGGACGCCGGTCGTCAGACGCCTCGATTCCCTGCGCCTGAATCGAGCGATAGCCGCCCGCGTGATCCGCGAGGTACGCCACCCGGGCCACCTCGAGCCAGACGACGAACGACGCGTGATGCGCGATGCCCTGCGCGTCGGTCTCGGCGAAGCGCACGCGGACGTCGTACGCGCTTCTGAATCCCTCCGGCACAACGGCAACAATACGGCGGCCGAGGCGCAGCGGTGGTATGACTAGTGCATGTCACAAGCAACGGAAACGCCCACTGGAGCCCCCAAGGACGACCGCGACGTGATCGCCCGGCTCGCAGATCGTGGTGAGAAGACGCTCGCACGGCTCGCCGAGCTGCCCGGCGGCACGAAGGCGATGCAGGCGGTGAACGACCTGCGCATGCGGGTCGACGAGCTCGGGAAGAAGGTGCGCGGCATCGACGAGCTCGAGCGGCGCGTCGCCAAGCTCGAGAAAGAGCTCGCTTCGCGTGAAGCGCGCCCAGAAGCCGAAGACGCCGCCGGCCGCCGAGTAGCGCTGTTCCGCGCGGGCGCCTGCTAGGCGTCCGCCGGCACGCGTAGCCGGAGCGCTCCCGTCAGCACCTCGAACGTCGCGGGCGTCGTGCCCGGCTGCTCGCCGTCGAGCTCGACCGGCACGGGCTCGTCGGTCTCGACGGTGATAATGCGCCCTCGCAGAGCCTCGGCCTTCGGGTGGGGAAGGTGGGTGCCGCGGTAGATCTTCGGCATCGTCAGCACCAGGTCGCGCTTGGTCACATCGCCGATCGTGACCACGTCGAGGAGGCCGTCTCCCGGCAGCGCGTCGGGGCACATCTTCATGCCTCCTCCGAAGTAGCGCCCGTTGGCGACGACGACGTCGAACATTCGCCCGCTGCGGGACTCGCCGTCCACGGTCAGGCGCGTTCCGACCGCCGACCAGCCTGCGAAGACGGCGAACGTCGCCCACAGGTACGACGCCTTGGCGCCGAGCGCCTTCGAGGTCTCGTTGGCGCGCTGCGCGATCGCCCCGCTCATGCCCGCGCTCGCGACGTTTGCGAACAGCGCCGTCTCCTCGTGGCCGTCCCACGCCCGGTAGGTGACCCGGCCGAGATCGATCGTCAACGTCTCGCCCGTCAACGCGATCCGCGAGGCGGCAGCGACATCGTTCGGAATCCCGAACGTGCGGACGAAGTCACCGCCCGTGCCGCGTGGGATCACGGCCAAAGGCGGTGTCTCGTCGAGACCGTCGAGGCCGTTCACGACCTCGTGGATCGAGCCGTCGCCGCCGACGACGACGAGCAGCTTGGCGCCGCGCTGCACGGCTTCCCGGGCGAGCTCTCCGAGATGGCCGCGCCGCTCGCTGAGGAGCGCGTCGCCCTCGAGCCCGACGCCGGCCGCCTTGTGGGCGATCTCGGGCCAGCGGCGCCCGGTCGAGCCGTTCGCCGCTGCCGGGTTGACGAGGAAGACCGGTCTCGCTCACGCCGTCAGACGGTCACGGTGTGCAGTGCGAGCTCGGTCATCTCGTCGACGGCCTTGCGCATCTCCTCGTCGGTGATCCTGAGGAACTCACCCTCGACGATCACGTCGCTGACGATCAGCATGCAACCCGCCTGGATCTTGCGCAGCGCGCCGAGCGTGAACAGCACCGAGGCCTCCATCTCGACGGCCAGGATGCCGCGCTCCGACCAGCGGCCGGCGAGGCCCGGGTCCGGCTGGTAGAAGATGTCGCTCGAGACGATCGGGCCGACGCGCACCGGCTTGCCGAGGTGCTTCGCCTGGTGCACCGCCTCGTGCACGAGGCCGAAGTCGGCGGTCGGCGAGTGCGGCTCGCCGAGGACGTAGTGCGACGAGGTCGAGTCGGCGCCGGTGGCCGAGATCGCGATCAGGAGATCGCCCATCGTCATGTCGGGTTGGAGGCCTCCGCAGGTGCCGACGCGCATGATCTTCTTGACGCCGAGCTGCACGAGCTCCTCGATCACGATCGCCGCCGAGGGGCATCCCATCCCGCTCGATTGCACGGAAACGGGCTTGCCGTTGAAGGTTCCGGTGAATCCCAGCATCCCGCGCTCGCTGTTCCGCTGCACGACGTCGGAGAGGAATGTCTCGGCGATGTACTTGGCCCGCAGCGGGTCGCCGGGGAGGAGGCAGGCTTCGGCGTAGTCGCCGGGGTTGGCTCGAACGTGAATTGGCATGCGCGCAAGCCTACGCGACGGCTGCATATTGTTCGGCCGTGCGCCCACAGCTGATCGAGCCGTCCACCGAGCAGATCCTCCGCTACTGCGCCGGAGATCCGATCGAGCGCGTGTTCCTCGAAGACGTTGCGCGGAGGTCGCAGGGACGGTTTGCGGCCCTCGCCGACCGGGATGCCGAGCTGACGGCGCTCTGCCATCTCGGCAGCAACGTCGTTCCCTCCGGCACGGGGTGCGGGTCGTTTGCGGATCTGGCGGCGAAGTCGGGTGCGCGGATGCTGATCGGGGAGGCCGGAGCCGTCTCCGATCTCTGGGAGGCGGCCCGGAGGAAGCTGCCGCGACCCCGCGTCGACCGCC
This sequence comes from uncultured Thermoleophilia bacterium, assembly GCA_963797125.1. Classification (GTDB taxonomy): domain Bacteria; phylum Actinomycetota; class Thermoleophilia; order Gaiellales; family Gaiellaceae; genus Gaiella. Next base: position 141,761 of record CAWCOI010000002.1, read on the forward strand.
CCGGCCAACCCGTCTACGCGATCAGCGAGCCGCCGCCGCCGGGGGAGACGGGGCTCCGGCCCGCGGTCGTGACCGATATCGACGTCCTCCTCCCGGCGTGCGCGGCCGCCCATCACGAGGAGCTCGGCGTCGACCCGCTCCGCCGCGACCCGGACGGCTTCCGCTGGCGGACGCGAGCCCAGATCGAGGAAGGGCGCTCGTGGCTCTGGCTCGAGGACGGCGTGATCCGCTTCAAGGCGGAGGCCTCGGCCTGGACGCCGCGTGCCGTGCAGCTCCAGCAGGTCTGGACCGATCCGCCCGCGCGCCGCCAGGGCTTTGCGGCGAGAGCGCTGCGCGACCTGATCCGGCTTCTCCTCGGCGAGACTCCCACCGTCTGCCTGTTCGTTCGGGCGGAGAACGCGCCGGCGATCCGGCTCTACGACTCGATCGGCATGGACCACGTGCTCGACTACCGCTCTGTGCTTCTTTGAGATGCGGCTTCCTTGAACACGCTCTTCCTCGCGCGTCACGCGCACTCGACCGGAAACGCCGCCGATGTCGTCAACGCCGTGCCTCCCGGGCCAGGGCTCTCTGCCCAGGGCATCGAGGAAGCACGCGCGCTCGGACGGCAGCTCGCCGCCGAGCCGATCGAGCTCGGAGTGAGCTCGCGACTACGGCGCGCGTCAGAGACGCTCGCCGCCGCGCTCGCAGGCCGCGACGTCCCCTCCATCGTCGATCCCCATTTCGACGAGATCGGCTTCGGCGCCTTCGAAGGCGGTTCTCTGGCCGACTACCGCGCCTGGGCGTGGGAGGAGCATCCAGAGGCCGACTGCCCCGGTGGCGGCGAGACGCGCGCCGCTGCCGCCGCGCGGATCGCCGACGGGCTCGCCGGTCTACTGCAGCGACCCGAGCACGTGATCCTCGCGGTCAGCCACGGCCTGCCCGTCCGCTACATCCTCGATGCCGCCGACGGCCGTTTCCCGGAGCAGCGGCTCGCGCCGGTGCCGCACGCGGTCGCGCATCGGCTCGAGCGGCCCGCGGTCGAGCGCGCCGCTGAGACCCTCCTCGCCTGGGTGGCGCGACCGGTCTTCGGCAATACCCCGAATGGCGGATGACGGCGTACGCTTGAACGACCGATGCAACAATCCAGCATGACCATGTGGCGTCCCCGTGCTCTCGTAGCGGCCCTCGTGGCCCTGCTTGCGGTTGCCGCAGCCGGCTGCGGGACATCTGCCATGGCCGTCCCCGAGCTCGCGAGCTTCACGACGGTCGCGCAGAAGAGCTCTGCCGCTGACTCCGCGCGCTTCTCGCTCGAGCTCGGCATCGGGATTCCCGGCGCCGACAAGCCGCTTGCGGTCAGCGCCGAGGGCGGCTTCGACACCTCGGCCAAGCGCGCCCAGATGACCGTTCGATCTCTCGTCGTTCGCCGACCTCCTCAAGAGCTTCGGCACGGCCTTCGGCGGCAAGCCGACCGGAGATCTCGGAAGCGCCGGCGACTGGAAGCTCGAGGCGATCCAGGACGGCGACACCGCGTACCTCAAGTTCCCACTCATCGCCGACCAGCTGCCCGCCGGCAAGACCTGGATCAAGGGGGACGCGAAGACGCTCTCCAGAGCCGACGCCGGGCAGCTGAAGCAGTTCGGCTCGTTCGCCGGCACCGACCCGCGTGACGTCCTCGGGCTGCTCAAGGCCGTCTCCGGCTCGATCACCGCCGTCGGCAGCGACAAGATCCGCGGCGTCGAGACGAGCCACTACCGCGCGACGATCGACACGGCGAAGCTGGTGCAGCTCGTCCCCGCCGCCCAACGCCAGAGCCTCGGCGGCCTCGACCAGACCGCCGCGCAGGCGGGCGTGACGACCCTCCCGGTGGACGTCTGGGTCGACGCCGATCAGCTGGTTCGCAAGGTCTCGATCGATCTCGACGCGAAGCAGCCCGGCACCGGCATGCCGGTCAAGGCGTCGCTCGTCGTCGAGCTCTACGACTACGGAACGCCGCTCGAGCTGGACCTGCCGCCGGCCGACGAGGTCGTCGACGCAGCGACCCTGAAGCAGCCCTCGTAGGCATCGCCGGTCCATCCGTCACACTGGAGCTGTGACGGAGAGGCTGATCGCGCGGATCGAAGCGTTCATTCGCGCCCACGCGCTGATCGAGTCGGGTGGAAGCGTGACCTGTCTCGTCTCGGGCGGAGCCGACTCGACCTGCCTCTGGCACGCGCTCGGGGCGCTCGGGTACGACGTCTCGGCCGTGCACGTGCACCATGGGGTGCGCGGCGCCGACGCCGATGCCGACGCGGCGCATTGCCGAGCGCGTGCTGGGCGCGCAGGTCGTCGAGGTCGAGCCCGCCGCGACGGAGGCGGCCATGCGGGAGCTCCGCTATGCGCGCCACCGCCGGCTTCGGCCTCCGGGCGACAGGCCACACGGCGTCGGATCAGGTCGAGACCGTCCTCTACCGGCTCGTCTCGAGTGGCTCGACCCGCGGGATCAAGGTGCGGCGGGAGGACGGCGTCGTGCGCCCGCTGCTCGAGGTGACCCGCGAGGAGACCGCCGCGTATTGCGCTGCCAACGGGCTGCCGGTGCGGATCGACGCGACGAATCCCGACACCGCTCGCGGCCTGATCCGGGACGAGATCCTTCCCCTCCTGCGGCGGCTGCATCCCGGGGCCGACGCGAACCTGCGCGCGCTCGGCGAGGAGCGGCCGAGCCTGCCGCGCGCACTCGAGAGCCTCGCTCGTCGAGCTGCTCTCGTCGCGGGCGGGAACGAAGGCGGCAGATCTCGGCGGTGGCATCCGAGCCGTGCGCGAGTACGACGCGCTCCGCCTCGAGGGCACAGTGGAGTGGGGGCCCGTGGCTTCTCGAGGCCGATCGCCCCGATCTCGCCGTGCGGGCGCGCCGGCCGGGAGATCATCTGGCAGGGCGGCGCAAGAAGGTGCAGGATCTGCTCGTGGACGCGAAGGTGCCGAGAGCCGAGCGGGACGACTGGCCCGTGGTGGTGAGCGGCGAGGACGAGGTCGTCGCCGTGCCGGGGATTGCGGTCGCTCCCGGATGGGAAGGAGCGGTCACGGTGCGGAGGGCGGGACGGTGAGCGAGGTCGATCACGGAGTCGGCGAGATCCTGATCGACGAGGACGGCCGTGAAGGAGCGCGTCGGCGCCCTCGGAGCCGAGATCTCGGCCGACTACGCCGGGCGCGACCTGCTGCTCGTCGGCGTCCTCAAGGGCGCCGTGTTCTTCATGGCCGACCTGATGCGCGAGCTCTCGATCCCCTGCGAGATCGACTTCATGGCGATCTCGAGCTACGGCGCCGCGACCGACTCGTCGGGCGTCGTGCGGATCCTCAAGGATCTCGACATCAACATCGCGGGCCGGGACGTGCTCGTCGTCGAGGACATCATCGACTCGGGGCTGACGCTCTCGTACCTGATGCGCAACCTGCAGGCGCGCAAGCCGGCCTCGCTCGAGGTATGCGCGCTCCTGACGAAGCCCGAGCGTCGCGAGATCGAGGTTCCGGTGCGCTACGTGGGCTTCGAGATCCCGAACAAGTTCGTGATCGGCTACGGCCTCGATTTCGCGGAGCGGTATCGCAATCTCCCGTATGTGGGCGTTCTGCACCCGGATCTGATCCCTGGCGGCGCATAGGGGCTTGGTGTGTAGTAGGGGTGCGTCCGGGGTGGTTCTGCACCAAGGAGCGTGTTCGACGAGGAGGTCGTTTGAGGCTGGTTGCCTTGATGATCTTCTCGGCGGACGCGATCCGCAGTGTGCAGGGCCGCATCCAGACGTGCTCCTACTGCGCATCAAGCCCCTCGCGCAAGGGTTTCGATCGGGTGGCGCGAAGGCGTAGCGGGCAACCACACTGCTACCCTCCCGAGTACTCGTGAATCGCTTTTTCCGCAGCGCACTCTTCCCACTCGTCGTGATCGTGCTGCTCGTCTTTCTGGCGAGCAAGACGTTGATGCCGACGCGTCACAACGAGACCAAGCTCACCTACTCGGAGCTGATCCAGCAGGCGAAGGACGGGAACGTCAGCGAGGTCAAGTTCAACCCGAACCGGCAGTCGATCACGGCCACGCTCGACTCGGGGTCGAAGGTCAAGGTCAACTACCCGACCCCGCAGTCGCAGATCCAGTTCCAGAACGTCCTCACGGCGAACAACGTCAAGTTCGACTCCAAGGGCACCGGCACCTCGACGTGGGTCTCGCTCCTCACCGGGCTGCTGCCGATCCTGCTCCTCGTCGGCTTCTGGATCTTCCTGATGAACCAGATGCAGGGCGGCGGCTCGAAGGTGATGAGCTTCGGCAAGAGCCGCGCCAAGCGGATGTCGCCCGACTCGCCCAAGGTCACGTACAAGGACGTCGCCGGTGCGGACGAGGCGGTCGAGGAGCTGCACGAGATCAAGGAGTTCCTCGAGAACCCGAAGAAGTTCCAGGCGCTCGGGGCTCGGATCCCGAAGGGCGTCCTGCTCTACGGGCCTCCCGGCACGGGTAAGACGCTGCTCGCCCGCGCGACCGCAGGCGAGGCCGGCGTGCCGTTCTTCTCGATCTCCGGCTCGGACTTCGTCGAGATGTTCGTCGGCGTCGGCGCCTCCCGGGTGCGCGACCTGTTCGAGCAGGCGAAGCAGGCGAGCCCGTGCATCATCTTCATCGACGAGATCGACGCCGTCGGCCGCCATCGTGGCGCCGGCATGGGCGGCGGCCACGACGAGCGCGAGCAGACGCTGAACCAGCTGCTCGTCGAGATGGACGGCTTCGAGCAGAAGGACAACGTGATCCTGATCGCCGCCACGAACCGCCCTGACATCCTCGATCCGGCACTGCTCCGCCCGGGCCGCTTCGACCGCCAGATCGTCGTCGACCGCCCCGACCGCAAGGGCCGCCGCGACATCCTCGAGGTGCACTCGAAGGGCAAGCCGCTCGGCAAGGAGCTCGACCTCGACGTGCTCGCCGCGCAGACGCCGGGCTTCACCGGCGCCGACCTCGCGAACGTGATCAACGAGTCGGCCCTGCTCGCGGCGCGCCGTGGCGAGAAGACGATCGGCCAGAACGAGCTCGAGGAAGGGATCATGCGCGTGATCGCCGGCCCCGAGAAGAAGTCGCGGCTGTTCTCGGAGAAGGAGCGGAAGATCACCGCCTACCACGAGATGGGCCACGCGCTCGTCGGCTACTACCTCGAGGGAACCGACGACGTCCACAAGATCTCGATCGTCAGCCGCGGCCAGGCGCTCGGCTACACGATCTCGCTCCCGAGCGAGGACCGCTACCTGACCACCAAGGGCACGCTGATGGCCGTGATGGCGATGACGCTCGGCGGCCGCGCCGCAGAGGAGCTCGTCTTCCACGAGGTCACGACGGGCGCAGCGAACGACCTCGAGAAGGTCACCCACACGGCCAAGCAGATGATCATGCGCTTCGGGATGAGCGAGAAGCTCGGCCCGCGCGTGCTCGGCCGCGACCACGACATGCCGTTCCTCGGCCGCGACATGGGCTCCGCGCCCGACTACTCGGAGGAGATCGCGCGCGAGATCGACGACGAGATCCGCCGCGTCATCGAGGAGGCGCACGACACGGCGACGCGCGTGTTGCGCGAGCACATGGACGAGCTGCACAACCTCTCGCTGATCCTGATCGAGCGCGAGACCGTCGACAAGGATCAGTTCGAGCGGCTCCTCGCCGGCGAGGACGTCTCCACCGTCTTCCCGGAAGAGCTCAAGCCCGTCGAGGTGCCCGAGGACGTGGCGCCGGAGAAGAAGCCCGCCCTGCGGCCCTCGCCCCGCACGATCCCCGGCGCTGCCATGCAGCCGCCGCCGCGAGGGCGCTGCAAGCTGATTGGTTGTTCCCGCAGATCTGGTGATCCGCTAGCGCGGATCGCTTGATCGCGAGAACCCCTGAAGCTGGAACCTACGGTTCCCGGGGAACCTCCCTTCTCTGCTCGGCATCGGTGATGCTCTGGCGGCATCGACTATTCCTGCTTGCAGGCGGAAGCCTGTCAGCGACGGTATGTGCCGGTTCGAACCGTAGGTTCCCAGCTTCAGGATCCGCGCGAAGCGCGGCAGCAAGCATCAGCGTGAGGTTGCTGCGATACGCTCTTCCATCGCAGCAACCTCAGGCGCGTGCGTCGCGCGCGGCGAGCACCAGCAGGCCGACCGCGGCGGCTGCCGCCGCCACGCCGACGAACTCGATCGCGAGGCCGCCGGTGCGGAGCAGATCGACGACCGCGAGGACGGCACCTCCGACCGCGAGCGTGAGCAGCACCAGCACGCTGACCCAGGCGATGCGTCGTCCCACGCGCTCCCGCCTCGTCGGTGACGGCGGAGCGCGTCTCGAGCGAGAGGTACGCGAGCTCGCCCGTCGCGAGGAGGGCCGCACCGACGACGATCGAGTGGCCGTCGAGTGGTGGGTCGTCGAGCACGAGGATCACCGCATAGGCCGCTCCGAGGAGCGCGAGGGGCACGACGACCGGGTTGGGCCGGCCGAGCACGAGCGTCCCGACGAGAAGGACTACCGCGATCGTCGCCGAGCGTCGTCGACCGGAATGACGGCGTCAGGCCCCGCCAGATGCGTAAGCCAGCGCGGCGAGCCCGGCAGCAACGACCGTCGAGGCGATCGCGAGCGTCGCGGCGCGAACGAGAACCGATCGCCGCTCGGCCGCGCCGCGGGTCACGGCGTCGAGACCCAGCCCCGAGCCGGCGCGTGCCCTTAGCGCCGTGAGAGTCGTGCGCGTCGCCTGAATGCCCTCACCCCCTCGAGCCCGGCATCGAGCGGAAGCTCCTCGCTCCACCGTGCCACGGCGACGCCGGAGCGCTCGAAGCGCGCCCGCAGCGCCGCCCTCTGCAGGAGCCACAGGCGGTAGGCGAGCGAGTCGAGGCCGTCGCCCGGCACGATGATGTGCTCGGGGGACACCTCGACGATCGCCAGGTCGTGGCCGCGGGCACGAAGGTCGAGGAGCGCCGCAATCGAGCGCTCGTCGAGCAGCGGCGTCACCGCGATCACGAGGGCCCTGGGCGGGAGCGTCCTCGCCGGGATGATGTTGACGTCCTTCCAGGCATAGCTGAACTCGACGCCGGTCTCGAGCAGTGCGTCGATCAGGCGGTAGCGCTGGACGAGGCCGCCGCCGGGCTCGAGCCAGCGGAGGATGCCGCCGAACGTGACGAGGCCGACCCGGTCGCGGCGCGCGAGGTGTCGCCCAGCCAGCGTCGCCGCCGCGCGGACGGCGCGCTCGAGCGTGCCGTCCTCCTCGCCGTCGCCGCGTGCCTCGGCGAAGCTGTCGAGGAAGAGGACGACGTCGGCGTTGCGTTCAGGGTGCCGCTCGTTGACGATCAGCTCGCCGCGGCGGGCGCTCGCCCGCCAGTTGACGGAGCGCAGCCGGTCGCCTGGAACGAACGCGCGCGTATCGGCGAACTCGAGGCCGTCCGACCGCGTGCGCGCGACGAGGTCTCCGGTCGCGAGCTGGGTGTCGACCGGGGCCACGAGGTTCTGCAGCAGCTCGGGGCGTGGGTAGATCTGCAAGCGGTGCGGGCGCCGAATGCGGCCTTCCCAGGAGAGCATTCCGACGCGACCACGAGCGCGCAGCCGAATCTCGCCGAGCTCCACCGATCCCCACCGATCGCAGCGCAGGGTGAGCTCCAGGGTGCGCTCCTCCTCGGCGCGCGAGGCGCAGGCTGCAGGGGTTGTCGCCCTCGACGACGGTGAGGCCGCGGGGGAGGACGAGGTGCAGCTCGAGCAGGTTGACCGCCGTCGTGGCATTGAGCTCGATCAAGGCGACGATCTCCTCGCCCTCGAGCGCACGGAGGCGCTCGAGCCTGAGCCATGCCTTCACCTCCGGACGCCCTTCGACCATGAGAGCCCACCGCGACGATGAGCGCGAACGGGGCCGCGACGACGACGAGCTCTGCCCGGCGAAGCGCGAGCGCCGCGACCAGGCCGACGGCTGCCAGCCCGAGGTACGGCACGAGCCGGGGCGATGCGAACGGGGTCATGCCGGCGGCGCAGGCGCGGGCGGCGCGACGTCCTCGGCGGACGGCGTCGGCACCAGCTCGAGCGTCTCGCGCACGACATCTTCACCCGATCGCCGCTGCACCCACAGCTCGGGCTTCAGCAGGAGTCGGTGCGCGAGGGCCGGCACCGCGATCGCCTTGACGTCGTCGGGGGTCACGAAGTCGCGGCCGGCCAGCGCGGCGCGGCAGCGCGAGAGCTTGAGGAGTGCGAGGCTGCCGCGCGGGCTCGCCCCGACGGCGAGGCTCGTCGACTCGCGCGTCGCCGCCACGAGAGCGACGATGTACCGCCCGACGGAGGGATCGACGTGAACGAGCTCGACAGCGGCTTGCATCGCGAGCAGCGTCTCGCGGTCGATCACCTGGGTCAGCCGCAGATCGTCGCCACGCCGCTCGATTCGCCGGGCCAGCATCTCCCATTCGGCGTCTGCTCCCGGGTAGCCGAACCCGGTGCGGAGCAGGAACCGGTCGAGCTGTGCCTCGGGCAGCGGGTACGTCCCCTCGTACTCGATCGGGTTCTGCGTCGCGAGGACGAGGAACGGGCGCTCGAGCGGGCGCGTGACCCCGTCCGTCGTCACCTGCTGCTCCTGCATCGCCTCGAGCAGAGCGGCCTGGGTCTTCGGCGGAGCGCGGTTGATCTCGTCGGCGAGCAACAGGTGCGTGAAGATCGGGCCTGGCCGGAACTCGAAGTCGCCGTCGCGCTGGTTCCAGATCGACGAGCCCGTGACGTCCGCGGGCAGCAGGTCGGGCGTGAACTGGACGCGGCTGAAGCCGAGCCCGCTCGCCTCCGCAAAGGAGCGCGCGGTCAGGGTCTTCGCGAGCCCGGGCACGTCCTCGAGCAAAACGTGGCCGTCGGCCAGGAGGCCGAGCAGGATGAGCTCGAGCTGCTCCCGCTTGCCCACGACCGCGCGCTCGACCTCCGCGATCAGGCGATCGCCGAGCTCGGCCAGCTCGCGGAGCTCCATCAGACGCGCTCCAGCGCCGTGACGACGCGGTCGAGGGTCGCCTCGTCGATGCCGGCGCCGTGACGCTCTGCGGGCTGCGGCCGGTCCGGCTGCACGATCTCCCACGCATCGTCACCGAGCACGGCGTGTGCCCGCTCGGGGTCGTGCTCGAGGTCGATCCCGCGCCGGGCCGAGAGCAGCTCGGCCGCGAGCTCGCTGACCGTGGGACGAAGGCGGTAGTGGACATCGAACGCCGACGTGCCCGCCATGGAGGCCTCACGCTCGAGCCGGACGAGCGCTGCGGGACGCTCGGCCGCTTCCTGGGGGCGGCGCAGGCTCGCGGTGAACGGCGAGGGAGTGTGCGGGAAGGCCGTGTGGACGGCTGCGAGAAATGCCAGGAGCCCGAGGCCGAGGACGACGAGCAGCCACACGTGGACCTCGAGCGTGGCGCGGGACGGAGTCAGCGCCAGGGCGATGCCGAGGGCCATCGTCGGGAGCAGAACGAGTCGGATCACGACCCAGGCGCGACGCATCAGGCCGCGCCCGCCCGCTCACGTTGTGCAGCGACGGCGGCGAGGCGCTGCTCCTCGGCCAGGATCTCGGCCGCCTGGAGCTCCTCACGCACCGCCTCGAGCGCCTCGATCGCCTCCTGCTTCATCTCCGGCGCCACATCGTGTCCCGAGAACTTGGCCCATGTGAACAGCGCCGTCAAGCGAGAGGCGGCACGGCCGCTCACCTCGAGGTCGGCGAAGATCCGCTGCAGGTACTCGTCCGGCGCCTCGGCCGGGCTGCGTGGGAGCCCGTAGGCCGCAAGGGCGCGCTCCAGGCGGGCGTAGGCGGCGATCACCGCCCGGCGCGGGTCCGTCTCCGCCCGGAGATCGTCGAGGGTCTCCTCGAGCACGTCGGCGAGCGCGGGAAGCAGCGTTTCCGGCAGGGGCTCGAGCTTGCTGCGCCGGGCACGGTAGGAGAGGTACCACGCAACGACCGCGATCGCGACGATCGCGACGACCACGAGCACGGGGCCGGTCGCAAACTGGGGCTGATACTCCCCGGCCTTGCCGATGTGCCCTTTGCCGCTTCGGTCGGCCCCGCGGAAGCCGAACTGCGAGAGACGCTGGCGCATGCCCTCGTCGACCGAGAGCCAGCGCACGAAGATGGCGAGGACGCCGAAGCCGAGCGCCAGGATGCCAAACGTGATCCACGGGCTGCGTCGGGTCCGGGACGAGATGGCCATCGCGATCGCGTCCTTGCGGATCAGGAGGATGTACGCCCAGAGGCCGAGGCCAACCACCATCAGCAGGAGGTAGAGGCTGATCAGCGCGTCGACGAAGCCTGCCGCCGGCCGGCGGGTCCCCGGTGCCCGCCGGGACGGCGCCGGTCGACGCGATCGCGACGGCGACGAGCAGGAGGAGCAGGGCGGCGAGGCCGAGCAGCGGACGTCGTCGCGCGGCGATCGAGCCAGAGATCGGGGCACGCGCGGATGGGGGCCGGCACACGGCGCATCGCACCCGTCTCGATCAGCAGGCACCGCGCGTCGATCGGGCACGCTGCGGTCCATGCCCTCCCCGACACGCACCCCGATCTCCGGCCAACCATCTACCCTCCATCGTCTTGTGAGACGTCCCCCGCTGTCGGAGTGTTGGCCGCGACCCTCGGTGATGGGCGTCGTGAACGTCACACCCGACAGCTTCTCGGACGGCGGGCAGAACCTCGACCCCGCAGTTGCTGTGGCGACCGCGCGGCGGCTGCTCGACGAAGGCGCCGCGCTCGTCGACGTCGGCGGCGAGTCCACCCGCCCGGGAGCTGCCGCAGTCACGCTCGACGAGGAGCTGCGCCGGGTCGTGCCCGTGCTCGAGGGGCTCGCCGGACTGCCCGTCTCGATCGATACCTCGAAGGCGGAGGTCGCCCGGAGGGCTCTCGAGCTGGGCGTGTCGCTCGTGAACGACGTCACCGCGCTGAGGAGCGATCCGGAGCTTGCCGGTGTCATCGCCTCATCCGGCGCCCACGTCTGCCTCATGCACATGCAGGGGGAGCCTCGCACGATGCAGCTCGAGCCGCGATACGAGGACGTCGTCGGCGAGGTCGCCGGGTTTCTCGAGGACAGGCTCGCGGTCGCCGTCGCGGCAGGGATTCCCGAGGAGCACGTGTGTCTCGACCCCGGGATCGGCTTCGGCAAGACGCCGGACCAGAACCTGGCGCTGATCCGCGGGCTCGAGCGGATCTGCCGGATCGGGCCGCCTGTTCTCGTCGGGCTCTCGCGCAAGAGCACGCTTGCGCGGGTGCTGGGCGACCCCTCGGCGAAGGTGGGCAGCACGGCCGCTTCGGTCGGCGCGGCGGTCGCGGCCTTCGACCGCGGAGCGTCTCTCTTTCGCGCCCATGACGTCGCTCCGCATGTCGAGGCGCTGGCCGCCGCAGCGGCGGTCGAGCGGGGAAGCGTCGGATGACGATCGAGCTCTACGGCATCGTCCTGCACGGCTTCCACGGCGTGCTCGAGGAGGAGCGGCGGGACGGCCAGCGCTTCCTCGTCGACGTCGAGCTCGACCTCGAGCACGAGCAGGCTGCGCGCAGCGACCGGATCGACGACGCGATCGACTACCGCGACGTCGTCGCCCGCGTCAGGCAGGTCTCGGATGCGCGCGCGTACCACCTGCTCGAGGCGTTCGCGGCCGCGATCGCCGACGCGCTCGTCGCCGACCTGCCGGTCACGGCCGTGCGCGTCCGCGTTCGGAAGCCCGACGTCGTCCTCGATCCGCCCGTCGAGCACGCAGCGGTCAGCGTCGAGCGCCGCAGGGCGTGAGCCGCTGCGCCGCCCCAGACGCACTCCTAACAAGCCTCAGGAGACCCGGAGCCGATACGTGGCCTCGTCGACGCGGGACGGGAAGACGACGGCGAGGTAGGCGAAGCGGCCGGCGCCACGGTTCACGAACGTCAACTGCTTCGAGGCTCCCCGCTTCGTCGCACGCGCCAACCGGTCGGTGCCGACGAGGCGCTCCGTGATGCTCACGGTTCCCTTCTTCCAGAGCCCGAGGTCGATGTTTGCGTCGGCCGCCAGGGTGGCGGTGACGCGGCCGTTCTTCGGGAGCCAGATGCGGTAGACGTCACTCGGGTCCTCGACGCGGTCGACGCGAGCGTGGACGGTCGCCGTCCGGTGCTTCGGACTGGTCAGCGGCGGGATCGAGTTGTCGAAGAGCCCTCCCGGGCGCACGAACTCCATATCGTCGTTCGGCTCGAGCGGGTCACGTGCAGGCGCCGGATAGGCAAGCGCGGCAGGGACGTTGAGCAGTCCGAAGCCTGACGCATCGTCCCTGCCCGGCGCGGCCGACGTCGACGGCCGACCGGCGCATCACCTCGAACAGCTGCGAGGCGTCGAGCTGTGGCCGAGCAGTCCAGACCCACGCACTGGCGCCCGCGACCAGGGGAGTCGAGAAGCTCGTCCCGTCCAGAACCGTCCAGGCCCCATCGAGCGCGACCGGAATGCCGACCCCCGGCGCGACGAGGTCGACGTACGGCGAGCGCCCCGAGAACGGCGCGACGAAGCTGGAGGAGTCGGTCGCGCCCACCGTCAGGACGTGGGCGGTATCCGCGGGATAGCGGGGCGGGTTCCCGGCGTTCCCGCCGTTGCCCGATGCAGCCACGACCAATGTGCCTTTGGCGACGGCTTCCCAGATCGCCTGGGTGATCGCCAGGTTCTGCTCCGGCGCGACGAAGCTGAGGTTGATGACGCCGGGCCCGTCCCTCGCACCCTCCAGGATCCCCTCCACGATCTGCGAGGTCACGAGATCGATGCTGTTTCCGTTGCCCGCGTCCCACGAGCGCAGCATGGCGTCGGGATAGATGCCGACCAGCCCGACGCCGTTCTCGGGCGCCGCGATCACGGATGCGACCGAGGTGCCGTGCTTGCCGCCCGTGCCCGGGAGCTTCTGCGTGTTCAACGCGAACGTGTTTGCGCGGCCCGCGAACTCGGGATGCGAGAGGTCGAGGCCGGAGTCGACGATCATGACGGGCCGTCCAGGCGGTGGCGGCGCCAGGTTGTCGACCCCGATCGCAGCTCGCCACCACTCGGTCGGGACGAGCGGATCGGAGAAGTCGGCGACCGAAGCCGTGCTCGCCGGCAGGTCCGGCGCGCTGAAGCGGAGGGCGCCACGGCCCGCGGAGCAGGGGAACAATCCGGCCTGCCTCGGCCGCCGGCACCACGTAGAGACCGAGCTCGGCCGCCACGATCGTCCCTCCGGCGCGCGCGATCGTGAGAGCCTCGGTGCAGCGCGCCTGAGGCTGCAGCTCGACGAGCATCGGCGACCCACCGGTGCCGGCGCCGGCGGGGGCGGCCGCGAGGACAGCTGCGACGGATGCCACTGCAACTGCAGGCGTGACGCGCATTCCCCTGAGTTGTACGCGGAACGGCCGACCTCCGTTGGTGGCCGAGACTAAGGTTGCGTTGTGGGGCGCGCCTACGTAGGGCTCGGAGCGAACCTCGGCGACCGGGCGGCGACGCTGACGCGCGCGATCGAGCTGCTCGGCGAGCGCCCGGAGATCGCCGTCGTCGCCGTCTCGTCGTTTCGCGAGACCGACCCCGTCGGCTTCCTCGACCAGCCCCGGTTCCTCAACGCAGCCGTCGCGATCGACACCTCCCTGTCGCCGGCTGCGCTCCTCGCCACCCTCCTCGAGGTGGAGCAGGAGCTCGGGCGCGTGCGCACCGGGCAGCGCTACGGGCCGCGGACCGTCGACCTCGATCTGCTGCTGATGGACGACCTCACGCTCGCCGAGCCCGGCCTCGAGCTCCCGCACCCGCGCCTGCACGAGCGGGTGTTCGCGCTCGAGCCCCTCGCCGAGCTCGATCCGGCGCTCGTCGTCCCCGGTCGCGGGCCGGTGCAGCAGCTCCTCCTCTCACTACAATCCTCTTCATGAGTCATCTCGACGAGCTCGACGAGTTCGAGGCCAAGCTCGAGCTCGAACTGAAGCGCGAGTACACGGCGGTCTTCGGCCTCTTCCGCTACTGCATCCTCACCCAGGATGCGACCTACCTCTGCAACCGGCTCGACCTCAAGGTCCAGCCGCAGGCGAGCTACCCGTTCTTCCATCTGCAGATGGAAGACGTCTGGGTCTGGGACAAGAACCGGCCCACCCGGATGATCCCGCGCGCCGAGGTGTACACGTCGGGCGATCTGACCGTCGAGGAGCTGCGCGGCGAGGGAGACGAGCCGAAGCTCACGGCGGAGTCACTCGCGGACCGGATCGGCGAGCCGCTGCCGGACGACGGGGACGCGTAACGGCGGAACGGTGGACGGGACGGTCCCGCCCTACGATGGGACGGGCCGATCGGCTCGCCCCTACACTCTCTCGATGCTCCTCGCTGCCGATGTCGGCAACACCCAGACCGTTCTCGGCCTCTACGACGGCGAGCGGCTGACGGAGGACTGGCGCCTCGCGACGGAGCGCACCCGCACCGGCGATGAGCTGGGCGTGCTGCTCGGGGGCCTGCTCGACCTCGACGCGGTCGACGGGATCTGCCTCTCCTCGACCGTTCCGACGCTGATCCGCGAGTGGGAGCGGCTGGCTGCCCGGTGGGCGCAGGCGCCGATCCTCGTCGTCGGCCCCGGCGTGAAGACGGGGATCCCGATCCGCTACGACGATCCGCGCGAGGTCGGGCCCGATCGGATCGTCAACTCGGTCGCCGCCAAGGAGCGGTACGGAGCGCCCGTGATCGTCGTCGACTTCGGCACGTCGACCAACTTCGACGTCGTCTCGGCCGCGGGCGAGTACGTCGGCGGCGTGCTCGCGCCCGGCATCGAGACGTCGATGGAGGCGCTCTTCGCCCGCGCCGCGAGGCTCGTCAAGGTCGACTACGTCGAGCCGCCGAGCGCGATCGGGAAGACGACGGTGGGTGGGCTGCAGTCGGGCGTCGTGTACGGCTTCGCCGGGCAGGTCGACGGGATCGTTGCCGCGATCCGCGGCGAGCTGGGCGTGGAGGCGACGCGTCGTGGCCACTGGCGGCCTGTCGGAGCTCGTCGCGCCTCATTCGAGCACGATCTCCGTCGTCGATCCGCACCTGACCCTCGATGGCCTCCGCATCGTGTGGGATCTGAACGCATGATCGTCCCGTCGCAGACCCTCGCCGTGTTTGCGCTCGCGGCGCTCGCGATCCTCGCCGTTCCCGGCCCCGCCGTGATCTACATCGTCACGCGCAGCATCCACCAGGGCAGAGGCGCCGGGCTCACCTCGGTGCTCGGGATCCATTGCGGCACGCTCGTGCACCTGGTCGCTGCCACGGTCGGCCTATCCGCGATCCTCGTCTCCTCCGCGTCGGCGTTCACGGTCGTGAAGGCGCTCGGCGCGATCTACCTGATCGTGATCGGCATCCGGACGCTGCTCGGCCGCGCCGACGAGGCCGACACGGACCCGCAGCGCCCGCCGCGCCGGAAGCGTCGAGACTTTGCGGAAGGGGTCGTCGTCAACGTGCTCAACCCCAAGACCGCGCTCTTCTTCCTCGCCTTCCTGCCTCAGTTCGTCGATCCCGATCTCGGCCACGCCTGGCTGCAGATCCTCGTGCTCGGGCTCACCTTCATGGTGCTCGGCCTGATCACCGACTCGATGTGGGCGCTCGCCGCCGGCTCCGCCGGCGAGACGCTGCGGAAGAGCCGCCGCTGGGCGCAGGTGCAGCGCTACGTCTCGGGCTCGGTCTTCGTCGGCCTCGGCGTCGTCACGGCGCTGACGGGCTCACCACCAGAAGGCGTGAGGCGAGGCGTGCCTCGCCGCCTACGCGGTCTCGAGCCGCAGCGTCATCCGCGGCGCGAGGATGATCGCCGTCGCGTCACGCGTCCGCTTGGCGTCATAGAGGGCGCTGTCGGCGCGGCCGAACGCCGTGGCCGGTGGCACGGAGCCGTCGAGCAGCGTGCCGCCGACGGAGACCGTCACCGGCAGGACGCTCGTCGACGTGGCAATGGGAAGCTCCCGGACCAGCGTCCGGATCCGCTCGGCGAACTGCTCCAGCTGACGTCGGCCCCTGACGCCCGGCGCGAGCACGGCGATCTCCTCGCCGCCCCAGCGTGCGACGACGTCGGACGGCCGCAGGCCCTCGCTGAGCCGGCGCACGACCTCGATCAGCACCTCGTCGCCGACGGCGTGGCCGAAGCGGTCGTTGACCGACTTGAACCGGTCGAGGTCGACGATGAACAGGCCCGCGGGCACAGCGCCACGGACGACGCGGGAGTGCTCTGCGGTCATCGCCTCCTCGAACGCGCGACGGTTCGCCGCGCCCGTGAGCTGGTCTCGCCGCGCATTTGCCTGCTCTGCGGCAAGCTCCGCGGCGGTGCTCGCCCGGCTGCGCTGAGCGAGCAGCAGGGTCGGCGAGAAGCGACATCACGGTGAGCACGACGAGGACGGGGCTGTCGCCGTTGACCGTCAGAAGGACAGACAGCATCGGAACGACGAGAATCGCCTCGAGGAAGTCGACTTTGAGCCCGAGCGGCCAGAGCTCGAGCAGAAGGCGCGGGTTGCGCTCCAGCATGATCAGGAAGCGGCCGGCCGCGTTCACGGCGACCGCGGCCACCATGGCGGCTGCAGCTGCGGTCACGATCGAGCGGCCGTCGTCGGTCAGCAACACCATGCCGAGGATCCCGGCGACGAGTCCCTGGATGCCTGCCACACCGCCCTCGGCCGCCTGGCGCCGCCAGACCGACTCGGGGCGGATGATCTGTGTCGCCACGCCGGCGGCGACGCCGAGGAGAGGGCCGCCGATCAGCGCTGCGAGAACGATGACGGGCGTGGAGGCCGTGTACCAGCTCCGCGGCCCGAGCTGCACGACGACGCGCTCTGCTCCGGCGGCGGCGAGGACGAGGACCACGGCCATCTGCCATCGAGGTCTCGAGTGATGCCCCTGCGCCCGCCACCCAGGCGGCTGTTGCGACCACCATCAGAAGCGGAATCCCGATCGCGACCCGGGTTCCACGGGAGGGGTCGGCCACACCCGTCGGCGGGCGAAGACGTGCGCCCGGGCTCCGGGCCCGGCGTGCCGCAGCAGGACTTGTCACGTCCACTCATGAAACGTGCGCTTCTGCCTGTCCGATATCCCCCGATCAGGGGAACGGTCGTACCCCTTTTCGGCAAGATCCGGGAATCCGGCTCACGCGATCCCGGAGCCGGGGCCTACCCGCCGCCGTAGACCGAGATGGGGAGGTCGAGCGTGACCTCGTCCCCCGACGGCAGCTCGGACTCGAGCTGCTCGATCAGCGGCAGCGCGCCGGGTGCGGCGGCGATCAGGCGCCGCTCGACCTCCTCGGTCGAGTCGAGCACGACGAGCTCCTGCTTGAACGGCTTCGGGAACCGGCCGCGCCCGAGGTACCACGCGTAGAACTTCTTCAGGAAGCCCGAGGCGCGCCGCTCGCCGAGCTCGCGAACGGTCTCGCGGATGAAGAGCACGAGCTCTGCGACGACCTCCTCGCGGGTCGGCTCCTCCGCGTCGCCGTCGACGATCTCGCGCAAGGCCCAGGGGTTGCCCTGAGCGCCGCGTCCGACCATCACCGCAGCCGCTCCCGTCGTGGCGAGGACGGCCTGGGCCCTGGCCCGGGAGGTGACATCGCCCGAGGCGATGACGGGCACGTCGACGAGCGACACGAGCTCTGCGGTGAGGCTGTGGTCGGCGGAGCCGGTGTACATCTGCTGCGCCGAGCGTGGGTGCAACGTGAGCACCGAGGCGCCTGCCGCGACGAGCTGCGGGCCAACCGTCGAGGCAGGTGCGCGAGCCATCGCGCAGGCCGCGGCGCATCTTCACCGAGACGGGCACGTCGACGGCCTCCGCGACCGACGCGACGATCCGGCAGGCGAGCTCCGGGTCGTCGAGCAGCGTCGCGCCGGCGCCCGTCTTCGTCACCTTGCGCACGGGACAGCCGAAGTTGATGTCGACGAGGTCGGCGCCGGCGGCCTCGACCATCCGCGCCGCATCGGCCATCGTGGCGGGGTCGGAGCCGAAGATCTGGATTGCGAGCGGGTGCTCGTCCGAGGCGACCCTCAGATATCCGAGCGTCTTCTCGTTGCGATGCTCGATGCCCGCGCAGGAGACCATCTCCGAGCAGACGAGCCCAGCCCCGAAACGGCGTCCCTGGCGTCGAAATGCCTGCACGCTGACGCCCGCCATCGGCGCCAGGACGAGCCGCGTCGGCACCTCGACGGCGTCGATGAACCAGCTTTCTCGGAGGTCGATCTCCATCGCGACCATGGTAGATGCATGCCGTTTGCGCGGGTGGCACCGCGGCAGCTACCCTTCACGACCGTCCTGACGCCCGAGAACGGGCCGATGCCCGTCCGAAGCACCTGGAGGCGATGTCTTTGAAGGAAGTGCTCCTCACACCTGAGGGCTTAGAGAATCTGACGCAGGAGCTCGAGGTCCTGCGAACCGACAAGCGTCGGGAAGTCGCCGACCGCATTCGGATTGCGCGCGAGTTCGGCGAGATCGCGGAGAACGCGGAGTACGACGACGCCAAGAACGAGCAGGCGATGCTCGAGCACAAGATCGCGCAGCTCGAGGAGCGGCTCCTCAATGCACGCGTGATCGACACGAAGGACGTCGACACGAGCGTCGTCTCGGTCGGCTCGGTCGTGCGCCTGCGCGACGTCGACGCGAAGGAGACCGTCGAGTACTACATCGTCGGCTCGGCGGAGGCGAACCCGGCCGAGCGCCGGCTCTCGAACGAGTCGCCCGTCGGACGCGCGATCCTCGGCCACAAGAAGGGCGAGACCGTCGAGGTGCAGACCCCGCGCGGCAGCAAGATCAAGTTCAAGATCATGGAGATCAAGGCAGCCTGACGCGTTCCCGAGGCCGGTGAAGGGTGTCCGGCTTCAGCCGGACGCCTGAAGTTCGAACGATGACCGCGCCCTCAACCCCATCCAAGCGCTTCCCCGACCGAACCGAGATCGCCTCGGTGCGGGAGGAGTGCGAGCCGCTCGAGGCGGGTGAGGCGGCTGCCACGACCCGCAGGATTGCGGGCCGTGCGCTCGCGCGCCGCGACATGGGCAAGCTCGTCTTTCTCGACGTCGTCGACCGGACGGGCCGGATCCAGGTGATCTGCGAGACGGCGAAGACGGGCGAGATCGACGTCCTCCTCGGAGACGTGGTCGGCGTCACCGGTCACCCTGGGCGCGCGCGTCGTGGCGAGCCGTCGCTTCTCGCGGACACGGTCGAGGTTCTCTCCCGCAACACGCAGCCGCTGCCGGACACCTTCCACGGTCTCACCGACGTCGAGCTCCGCTACCGCAAGCGGTACCTCGACCTGCTCGTCAACGAGGAAACCCGTGCCGCGTTCGTGCTCAGGGCGCGCATCGTCTCGGCCGTCCGTGCCTACCTCGACGGCGAGGGCTTCATCGAGGTCGAGACGCCGGTGTTGCAGCCGCGCTACGGCGGCGCCTTCGCGCGACCGTTCGTCACGCACCACAACGAGCTCGACCGCGACCTCTATCTCCGGATCGCGACCGAGCTGTATCTCAAGCGGCTCATCGTCGGTGGTCTCGAGCGCGTCTACGAGCTCGGCAAGGACTTTCGCAACGAGGGCGTCTCGTTCAAGCACAACCCCGAGTTCACGATGCTCGAGTGGTACGAGGCCTACGCCGACTACCACGACACGATGACGCGCATCGAGACGCTCGTCGAGACCGTCGCCCGCGAGGTGCTCGGCACGACGACGGTGCAGTTCCGCGGGCACGACCTCGAGCTGAAGGCGCCCTGGGCTCGGGTCCGGTTCACCGACGCGCTCGAGGCCAAGGAGCTGTGGACGCGTGACGCTGTCGAGCTCCGCGCGATGCTGACCGAGCGCGGGGTGGACACCGAGGCCGACACCGACTGGGCGCAGCTCGTCGACAAGGCGTTCAGCCACTTCGTCGAGCCGGAGCTGATCCAGCCGACGATCGTCTACGACTACCCGATCGAGATCTCGCCGTTTGCCCGCGTCACGGACGACGACCCCCTGCTGACCGAGCGCTTCGAGTACTTCGCCGGCGGGATGGAGCTCGGCAACGCGTTCTCGGAGATCAACGACGCCGCCACGCAGCAGGCGCGGTTCGAGATGCAGGCGGGCGTGGCCGACGGCGAGCAGGGCGACCCGGACTACGTCGAGGCGCTCTCCTACGGGATGCCGCCAACGGGAGGGCTCGGATTCGGGATCGACCGGTTCGTGATGCTCCTGACGGGCCGCGACACGATCCGAGACGTCGTGCTCTTCCCCGCCCTGCGCTAGTCCCCTAGGACAGAGCGTCGCGCTCGTACGCGATCACGTCGGCGAGGATCTGGTCGAGGTCTCGGGTCGGTGCCCAGCCGATCGTGGCGCCGATCTTGTCGATCGACGGCATCCGGTGCAGCATGTCGTCGATCCCGGTGCCGTAGACCTTCTCGTACGGCACCGGAACGATCTCCGACGACGATCCGGTCAGCTCGAGGACCCGCTCGGCGAGGCCGGCCATCGTGATCGAGTTCTGCGACCCGACGTTGAAGATCTCACCCGACGTCTCGGACGACTCCATCAGGTCGTGGAGGGCCCGGATCGTGTCCTGGACGTGGCAGAACGTCCTGGTCTGCGTGCCGTCGCCGTGCAGCTCCAGAGGCTCGCCGCGTACTGCAGCCTGGACGAAGCGCGCCACGACCATGCCGTACTGTCCGCTCTGGCGGGGCCCGACGGTGTTGAAAAGGCGGGCCACGACGAAGTCGAGCGAGCGCTCCTGCCGGTAGGCGAGCGCGAGGTACTCGTCCATCGCCTTGGAGTCCGCGTACAGCCAGCGGCGTTGCGTCGTCGGGCCGTAGACCCGGCGCGCATCCTCGCGCAGCGGATCCTGCGTCCGGTGGTCGCCGTAGATCTCTGACGTGGAGGCGAGAAGCACGCGCCGGCCGAACCGGGCGCAGTGGTCGAGCACGATCTCCGAGCCCTCGAGGTTGGTCACGATCGTGTGCACGGGCTGCTCGACGATCAGGCGAGGCCCGACGGCGGCGGCGAGGTGATACACGACATCGACCCTGTTGACGAGCTCGTTCACCACCGTCCGCGAGAGCACCGAGTCGATGACGAGGTGGAAGTCCGAGCGGTCGCGCAGGTGCTCGACGTTCGCGAGGGACCCGGTCGAAAGGTCGTCGAGTGCCCACACCTCGGTGCCGTGGTCGAGGAGGAGCTTGCTGAGGTGGCCGCCGATGAACCCGGCGCCTCCGGTGATGAGTGCTTTGCCCGACATGACGGGTCGGAGCGTACCGCGGGCGCGCCGCGGACGCGTCCGGTCACCGTCCGCCGCACGCCCCGGGGTTGACGACACCCCCGTCCGGTACGATGGTGAGACCTTCGACCCGAGGCCGCGGGCGTCGTGACCTCGGATCATTCGCCGGAAAGGGGGTCGAGGGTTGTTCGAGCGATTCACTGAACGGGCTCGTCAGGTCGTCGTTCTCGCGCAGGACGAGGCGCGGGCGCTGAAGCACAACTACATCGGAACGGAGCACATCCTGCTCGGCTTGCTGCGCGAGGAGGAGGGTCTCGCCGCGCGCGTGCTCGAGTCGCTCGACATCACCGTGGAAGAGGTGCGCGCCCAGGTCGCCCGCATCGTCGGCCAGGGTGACGAGGTCACGACCGGACAGATCCCCTTCACGCCGCGCGCCAAGAAGGTGCTCGAGCTCGCCCTGCGCGAGGCGCTGTCGCTCGGCCACAACTACATCGGCACGGAGCACATCCTGCTCGGCCTCGTGCGTGAGAACGAGGGCGTCGCCGCGCGCATCCTGCTCGACTTCGACGCCGACGCAGAGAAGATTCGCAACGAGATCATCCGCATGCTCTCCGGCCCCGGCCGCCGTCAGGCCGGCGCGGGCGCAGCGCCCGGCAGCGAGAAGGCGAAGAACTCCAAGCTGCTCGACCAGTTCGGCCGCAACCTGACGAAGATGGCGACCGAGGGCAAGCTCGATCCCGTCGTCGGGCGCCAGACCGAGATCGAGCGCGTGATGCAGATCCTCTCGCGCCGCCAGAAGAACAACCCGGTCCTGATCGGCGAGCCCGGTGTCGGCAAGACCGCCGTCGTCGAGGGCCTTGCGTCACGGATCGCAGCGAACCAGGTGCCGGAGCTGCTGAAGAACAAGCAGATCTACACCCTCGACCTGGCCGCGCTCGTGGCCGGCTCGAAGTACCGCGGTGAGTTCGAGGAGCGCCTCAAGAAGGTGATGAAGGAGATCACCCAGCGCGGCGACATCATCCTCTTCATCGACGAGCTCCACAACCTCGTCGGCGCAGGCGCCGCCGAGGGTGCGATCGACGCCGCCTCGATTCTCAAGCCGGCGCTTGCGCGCGGCGAGATGCAGACGATCGGCGCGACGACGCTCGACGAGTACCGCAAGTACCTCGAGCGCGATGCTGCGCTCGAGCGGCGCTTCCAGCAGGTGCGCGTCGAGGAGCCGTCGATCGACGACACGGTGCAGATCCTCCGCGGCCTTCGCGACCGTTACGAGGCGCATCACCGCTGCAAGATCTCCGACGAGGCGCTGCGGGCCGCCGCGGTGCTCGCCGATCGCTACATCCAGGACCGGCACCTGCCGGACAAGGCGATCGACCTGATCGACGAGGCCGGCTCGCGCCTCCGCATCCGCACGATGTCCGCTCCGCCCCGCTACCGGGAGCTGGAGGAGGAGATCGAGAAGGTGCGCTCCGACAAGGAGAACGCGATCGAGGCGCAGGAGTTCGAGAAGGCCGCAGCGCTGCGCGACAAGGAGCGCAAGCTGACGCAGAAGAAGAAGGAGCTCGAGGAGAGCTGGCGCAACGAGGCCGACGAGGAGCAGCCCGAGGTGGGCGAGGACGAGATCGCCGACATCGTCTCGATGTGGACGGGAATCCCGGTCTTCAAGCTCACCGAGGCCGAGTCGCAGAAGCTGATCCGGATGGAGGAGGAGCTGCACAAGCGCGTGATCGGCCAGGAGCCGGCGATCGTGGCCGTCTCGAAGGCGATCCGCCGCGCACGTGCCGGGATCAAGGACCCGAAGCGCCCGACCGGCTCGTTCATCTTCCTCGGCCCCTCCGGCGTCGGCAAGACGGAGCTCGCCCGCACGCTGGCGGAGTTCCTCTTCGGCGACGAGGAGGCGATGATCCAGATCGACATGTCGGAGTACATGGAGAAGCACTCCGTGTCGCGGCTCGTCGGCTCGCCTCCCGGCTACGTCGGCTACGACGAGGGCGGCCAGCTGACCGAGGCCGTGCGCCGCAAGCCGTATTCCGTGCTCCTTCTCGACGAGATCGAGAAGGCCCACCCGGACGTCTTCAACATCCTCCTCCAGATCCTCGAGGACGGGAAGCTGACGGACGCTCAGGGGCGCAAGGTCGACTTCCGGAACACGATCGTGATCATGACGTCGAACATCGGCGCGGCCCAGATCTCGAAGAACCAGTCGCTCGGCTTCACGCTCGGCGACGAGACGGGGCTCACCTACGACGACATGAAGGGCCGCGTGATGGGCGAGCTGAAGAAGGTCTTCCGCCCGGAGCTGCTGAACCGCATCGACGAGATCATCGTCTTCCACAAGCTGGAGAAGAGCGAGATCCTGCAGATCGTCGACCTGATGATGAAGCGGCTGCGCGACCAGATGACGATCCACGGTGCCACGATCGAGCTCACGGACGACGCGCGCGAGCTGCTCGTCGAGCAGGGCTACGACCCGGCGATGGGCGCCCGCCCGCTGCGCCGGTCGATCCAGCGCCTGATCGAGGATCCGCTCGCCGACTTCGTGCTCGGCCGCGACCTCTCGGAGGGATCGACGATCCTGATCGACCGCCGGCACGAGCTGACGGGGATCGAGGGCGAGTCGCTCGTCGAGATCACGGTGATCGAGGGCGAGGTCAAGCCGGAGCCCGTCACGGTGCCGCCGGACGACTCGGCCGCGGCCGACGACGAGCCGGCAGTCGAGCCCGAGCTGAACTGAGACCGGGGCCAGGGGAGAGGCTTCAGCCTCTCCCCTGGGTCCGTTGCTCGAGAGTAGGCTTGGCGGCGTGCCCGCGCAGATTCGCCACGCGAACCCGTCCGACTACGGCCGCGTCATCCAGCACGTCAACGCGTGGTGGGGTGGGCGAGAGATGGCGCCGATGCTGCCGAAGCTGTTCTTTCTCCACTTCGAGGGCACGAGCTTCGTGGCCGAGGACGACGACGGGTTGCTCGTCGCCTTCCTGATCGGCTTCCTCTCGCAGACCGATTCCGACGAGGCGTACATCCACTTCGTCGGCGTCGCGCCCGATCAGCGTGGCTCCGGGATCGGCCGGGAGCTCTACGAGCGTTTCTTCGTCGTCGTCGCAGAGCAAGGACGCACGCTCGTCCGTTGCGTCACCTCGCCCGTCAACGAGGGCTCCGTCGCGTTCCACGAGTCGCTCGGGTTCGTGGCGGAGGCTGTCGTCAGCGACTACGACGGCCCCGGCGAGGATCGCGTCTTGCTCGTCAAGCGCCTGAGCTGAAGCCTGTTGATAATTGTTGCCTCTTTGGGCGACATGACGTCCGACTGCTCGCGTACCATCGGTGCATGGCAAAGGTGATCGTTCAGCACGTCTGTTCCGAATGCGGCACGACGACGGGTCGATGGCTCGGCAAGTGCCCGGGCTGTGGCGCGTTCGGCTCCCTCGTCGAGGAGCTGTCGGGCCAGGCGACCCCGGCGCAGAAGCGAGGCGGCATCGCCCGCACGCCGGCGCGTCTCTCCGAGGTGCGCTCGGAGGAGGCCGCGAGGATCTCGACCGGGGTGCCGGAGCTCGATCGTGTGCTGGGCGGCGGGATCGTGCCTGCCTCGCTCGTGCTCGTCGGGGGCGAGCCCGGTGTCGGCAAGTCGACGTTGCTCCTGGCTGCGCTCGGCAACGTCTCTCGCGCCGGCCGGCGCGCCTTGCTCGTCACCGGTGAGGAGTCGGTCGCGCAGGTCAAGCTCCGGGCCGACCGGCTCGGCGGAGCGGAACAGGTCGAGATCCTGGCCGAGACCGAGCTCGAGTCCGTCTGCGCCACCCTCGAGCAGGAGCGTCCCGACGTCTGCGTGATCGATTCGGTGCAAACGCTCTACTCGGCCGAGCTCGGGTCGGCGCCGGGATCCGTGGCCCAGGTGCGCGAGGCCGCGGGCCGGTTGCTCCGCGTCTCCAAGGAGCAGGGCGTCGCAACGATCCTCGTCGGGCACGTGACCAAGGACGGGTCGGTTGCGGGGCCTCGGGTGCTGGAGCATCTCGTCGACTGCGTGCTGCAGTTCGAGGGCGACCGCTACCACGCGCACAGGATCCTGCGGGCGGTGAAGAACCGCTTCGGCTCCACGAACGAGCTCGGTGTCTTCGAGATGACCGGTGGCGGTCTCGTCGGCGTCCCCGATCCCTCGGAGCTCTTCGGCCGGACGCACAGCGGCGAGGTCGGGGCCGCCGTCGCGTGTGCGCTCGAGGGGACGCGTCCGATCCTGCTCGAGATTCAGGCTCTCGTCTCGAGGTCGGACCTGGCGATGCCCCGGCGCGTCGCCACGGGTGTCGATCCAAAGCGTCTCGCGATGATCGTCGCCGTCCTCTCACGCCACGCGGGGATCGCGCTCGGGGCCGCGGACGTGTTCGTCAACGTGGCAGGTGGCGTGCGCATCGACGAGCCCGGAGCGGATCTCGCTGTCGCACTCGCTATCGCGTCCGCCGCCCGGGGCGTTCCCGTGAGGGACGGGTTCGCCGTCTTTGGCGAGATCGGGCTCACCGGGCGCCTACGACCGGCAGCTCAGGCCGAACGGAGGCTCGAGGAGTGCGCCAAGCTCGGGCTCACGACCGTGATCGCGCCGGACGGGACGACGAGCCGGGGTGGCCCGCGCGTGACGCGCGCCGAGACGCTGCGGCAGGCGATTGCAGCCGGTCTCGAGGCGGCCGCCGTGGAGGCCGCCTAGGGGCCTCTGCGGCGCCGTGCAGCCCTGTGAGGCCCTTTGGAGTGGTCGTCGAGGTTGTTGGCCCGGAAGGAGGTCGGCCTCGCGTGAAGGCCCGTGGTGAGCAGCGGATGCCGGCGCGGAGGGTGTTGGGTGCGGACGCGTCCAACTGGCCTCGATCAGACGACAAATCTCAGCTAGAATGACGTTCCCTCGCCGGCAGCCTCTCAGCGCCGGCGGTTTTCGTGAAATGGGCGGATAACGGGAGGGCTAGCTTGTTCGACGTCGGCGACAATGTGGTGTATCCACACCACGGGGCAGGCACGGTCGTGAGCAAGGAATCGCGCATCGTCCTTGGGCAAGAGCGCGAGTACCTGACCATCAAGATCCTGCACAACGACATGACCGTCAATGTGCCCACGGAGAACGCCGAGAAGGTCGGCCTTCGCTGGGTGATCGGGCTCGACGCAGTGGAGGTCGTCGTCAAGGCGCTCTCCGGTGAGTCGACCGAGATGCCGAAGAACTGGAACCGCCGCTTCAAGCACAACCGGGACAAGATGAAGACCGGTGACATCCTCGAGCTTGCGGAGGTCGTGCGCAATCTCGCGCTCCGCGACCACGAGAAGGGCCTCTCGACGGGCGAGAAGCAGATGTACGTGAAGGCGAAGAAGATCCTCGCCTCCGAGTTCATGTACGCGAAGGACATGACCGAGGACGAGGCGGCTGCCTGGCTCGACGAGGTGCTCGCGAATCCCGCGGGCGGCAAGCGCAAGGTCAAGCCGAAGGCCAAGGTCGCCGCAGCGAGCGCGTGAGGCTGTACCAGCCGGGCGCGACGTGCTCCTAGTGGCCCTCAATCGAGGGCCACGTCGTGCCCGCTGACGGAGGCGACAGCTCGACCTGGGCGATCCTGGTGGCTGGAGGCTCCGGCGAGAGGCTCGGCGCCGACCGGCCGAAGGCCTTCGTGGCACTCGGCGGTCGCGTCCTGCTTGCGGAGAGCCTCGAACGACTCGACGCGAGCGACTGGGTCGACGCGGTCGTCGTCGCCGTGCCGGCGGACTGGGAAGAGGCCGCGATCGTCCTCGCCGAGGAGCTCGTTGCGTCGAAGGTGGCCGCGGTCGTCACCGGCGGCGCGTCGCGCGGCGAATCGGTTCGCGCCGCGCTCGCGGAGGTTCCCGACGACGCGCTTGTCGTGCTCGTCCACGATGCGGCACGCCCGCTCATCGACGATGCGGTGATCGAGCGCGTGCTGGCGCCGCTTGCGGAGGGGTATGACGGCGTCGTGCCCGGCCTCGCGCTCTCCGACACCGTCAAGCGAGTCGAAGCGGGAGTCGTCGCCGAGACCGTCGATCGCTCGGCTCTCGTGACCGTGCAAACGCCGCAGGCGTTCACGGCGATGGCGCTCCGGAATGCGTACCGCGGGGACGATCCGGTCGCTGCGACGGATTGCGCGTCTCTCGTGGAGGCGGGGGGCGGGCGCATCCGCGTCGTCGCCGGCGATCTGCGGCTACTGAAGATCACGACAGCGGCCGATCTTGCGCTCGTCGAGTCGTGGCTCTGAAGGCCGTCTTCTTCGACCTCGGCGAGACGCTCCTCGACGAGGAGCGCTGGTGGAGGGCCCTCGCCGCGCGAGCGGGTCTTCAGCCCCATGTGATCTGGGCCGCGCTCGGAGTCACGATCGAGCGGGGCGAGGACCACAATCTGCTCTGGAGTCACCTGGGAATCGAGCGGCCGCCAACCTGGGTTGCGGACATCCCGTACGAGCTCGACGACCTTTACCCGGATGCCCTGGCGTGCCTCGAGGCGGTTGCGGCGCTCGGGCTGCGGGTCGGCATCGTCGGCAACCAGCCCGCCGCGATGGAGCGCTGGGCGCAGGCCGCCGGTCTGCCGGCGGTCGTGATCTCGTCCTCCGAAAGCCTTGGCGTCCGGAAGCCCGATCCGCGGTTCTTCGAGCGCATCGTCGAGCTCGCGGAATGCGATGCGGGTGAGCTGGCATATGTCGGCGATCGAGTCGAGAACGACATCATCCCCGCCGCTGCGGCGGGCCTCGTCGCGATTCACATCCGTCGTGGGCCGTGGGGCACGCTGCAACGCACTCCCGCCGAGGCGGCGTTCGGTCTCGACGACCTCGCGTCGCTACCCGACGCGCTAGCCTCGCTCCTGTGAGCGAGCTACGGATCGGACTCGGCGTCGATGCCCATGCCTTCGAGACGGGCGTGGCCCTCGTTCTTGGTGGCGTTCGGATCGACCATCCGCGGGGGCTCGCGGGTCATTCCGACGGTGACGTGATCGCCCATGCCTTGACCGATGCCCTGCTCGGCGCCGCCGGCCTCGCGGACATCGGCGCGCTCTTCCCCTCCGATGACGAGCGCTACAGGGGCGCGGACTCGGTCGAGCTGCTCGCGGAGGCGTACCGGCAGGTGACGACTGCAGGGTTCGCTCTCGTCAACGCCGATTGCGTGCTGATCGGCCAGGAGCCTCGCATCGCGCCGTTTCGGGCGGCGATGTCGGAGCGTCTCGCGGCTGCGCTTGGCGTCGACGCAGATCGGGTTGGCGTGCGGGCAACGACCACCGACTTCCTCGGGTTCACGGGCAGGGGCGAGGGGCTTGCGGCGCAGGCGGTCGCGTTGCTCGAAGCCCGAGCCGCATGAGCCACCGGTTCTTCACGTACGAGGAGCGCCCCGAGCTGCGCGGGCGGGCGGGGTTCCTGCGCGACGCGTGGCCGGCGTTCATGCTCGAGTCGCCGATCTCGGGCGAGCGCTGGCACCTCCTCTACGAGCGCTTCGGCGGCTTCCAGTTCTGGCTCGTCGACGAGGCGAGCGACGACATCCTCGCCGAAGGAAACTCGCTGCCGGTGCGTCTCGATCTCGCCGATCTGCCGGACCGGGGATGGGAGTACGTCGATCGAGCACGCGACGAGCGGGGAGGAGGAGCCGACGCTCGTCTCGGCGATCCAGGTTCTCGTCGACCGGACGAAGCACGGCGGCGGCCTCAGCGCGATCATGCTCGGCGAGATGCGCCGGCTCGCGCAGCAGGCCGGCTTCGGTGATCTCGTCGCCCCGGTGCGTCCGACGCTCAAGAGCCGCTATCCGCTGACACCGAGCGATGTCTATGCGCACTGGACGACGCCCGAGGGCCTGCCCTTCGACCCGTGGCTGCGCGTCCACGCGCGGGCCGGAGCGGAGATCGTGAAGGTGTGCCCGGAGTCGATGATCATCCCGGGCTCGGTCGCCGCAGTGGGAGGGATGGACGGAGATGCGGTTCCCGGCGAGTGGGCCGTACGTCGTCCCGGGCGCGCTCCAACCGGTCGACATCGACGTCGAATCCGACCGTGGCGTCTACGTCGAGCCGAACGTCTGGATGCACCACAGGATCGGGTAAGCGCGGCACAGACCCGTCACGCTTCGGGTGCAGACACGTCACGCGATCGTGGCTAGCGTTCCAAGAGGGGCCCTCAAAGCCCCCTGGGGGAGGTTGGGGCGAGAACCTGGGCGAGGTTGGAGCGAGAAGGTCGGGGAGGCTTCCGGCGGCTCCCGGGAGGTTGCGGGCGTGCACGAGTCCGTCACGCGTGATGTTGCCGGAGCGCGCGCTCCCGTCCGGACCAGGCCCGCACTACGACGGCAGGTTGACGGTGCCGTCCGCGAGGACCACGACGAGCCCGTCGCGGACGAGCGCGTCGACCGCCTCCCCGTCGAGCTCGCCACGCGCTGCAGGAGATGCCGCCACCGCGCGAAGCGTCTCGGCCCGCCGCTGCCGGAACGATCCCTCGAACCGCCCCTGTTTCCGTGCCGGCTCGTCGCGGGCGCCGCGCGAAGGGCAGTCGCTCGCCAACGGGCACGCCTCGCAGCGGGGGATCCGCGCGAGGCAGACCGTGGCGCCGAGATCCATCAGCGCCTGCGCCGCCTCGCCGGTGAAGGCGTGGCGGGTGCGGCGCTCGACTCGGTCGACGTTGACGTCGTGAGGGAGCACGTCCTCGCCGAAGGCGAAGTTGCGAATCGCCGCCGCGGTGTACGGCCCGACGCCCGGCAGAGCAGGTCAGGTCGTCCGGGCCAGCCCGCGCTTCGCGATCACCCGGGCGGCGCGGTGCAGGGCGAGCGCCCGGCGGTTGTAGCCGAGACCCTGCCAGGCGCGGATCACATCGCCGCTCGTCGCCTCGGCGAGAGCGTCGCCGTCGGCCAGCGCTCGAGCCAGCCGAGGTAGCGTGGGATCACACGGTCGACCTGCGTCTGCTGCAGCATCACCTCTGAAACCAGGACGGCGTACGGGTCGCGTGGTCCTGCGCCAGGGCAGATCCCGCTTGTTCAGGCCGTACCAGGCCAGCAGTCGCTCCTCCACGGCGCGCTGATCGTACGTGTTCGCCGAGCGCCCGAACAACGCGCCTCATGTCCTCACCGTCAGGCCGGCGCGTCCACTGGCTCCGTGTCGCTGGTTGGCATCGGTCTCTGGGTGCAGAGATTGACGCTGGCAGATCGGTCGCTGGTCCGCGTGCCAGGATCGGCTGTTTCGCTGTAGCCTGTCCGGCGAGATCGGCCATTGGACTCCGTCAACGGGAGAGACAACATGAGCCAGGATGAGAAGACGTTCGAAGGGCAGTGTTACTGCGGCGCGGTGAAGCTCGTCGTCACGGGCGACGCGGTGGGCGCGGGCTACTGTCACTGCGCGGCCTGCAGGAGCTGGTCGGCCGGCCCCGTCAACGCGTTCACGCTGTGGAAGTCCGAGGCGGTCGAGGTGACGCAGGGAGCGGAGCAGATCGGGGAGTACAACGCAGAACGACCGCAGCTATCGCCAGTGGTGCACGGCCTGCGGCGGCCATCTGCTGACCCGGCATCCGCAGTGGGACCTCGTCGACGTCTACGCGGCGACGATCCCGTCGTATCCGTTCGCGCCCGGCGTGCACGTCAACTACGAGTCGACCGTGCTGCCGATGAAGGATGGCTTGCCCAAGCTCAAGGACTTCCCCGCCGAGCTGGGCGGCTCCGGCGAGGCACTCCAGGAGTAGCGTAAGCAGCCGGCACGCAGCCCGGCGTCGTTGTGCAAGAGTGGGGCGATGCTCCTCTACAACTCCGCCGTCTCCGGCAATTGCTACAAGGTGCGCCTCGTTGCGGCCCTGCTCGGCGTTCCGCTCGAGCTCGAGGAGCTGAGCGTCGTCGACCGCTCGAACCGGGCCGAGGTGCTCGGCGACCTCAACCCGGCGAGGCGCGTTCCGACGCTCGTGCTCGACGACGGCCGCCCGTTGGCCGAGTCGAACGCGATTCTCTGGTATCTCGCCGACGGCACCGACCTTGTGCCGACCGACCCCTACGAGCGGGCGCAGGTGCTGCAGTGGCAGTTCTTCGAGCAGTACCAGCACGAGCCGTCGATCGCCGTCGTGAGGTTCCTGATCGCCTACTCCGGTCAGGCCGAGAAGCATGCCGACCGGATCAAGGAGCAGACGGTGAACGGCTACATCGCGCTGGACGCGATGGAGCGGCACCTCGAGGGGCGCACGTACCTCGTCGGTGAGCGCTATTCGATCGCCGACATCACGCTCTACGCCTACACGCATGTGGCGCACGAGGGCGGCTTCGACCTCGAGCGGTACCCCGCGATCCGGGCCTGGCTCGAGCGGGTCCCCGGCAGGCCGGGTCACATCGCGATCGACGAGTGAGCGACGCCGTCCGCGTTCGCTTTGCTCCGAGCCCGACCGGGTCTCTCCACCTCGGGAATGCGCTCAGCGCTGTCGCCAACCGCGACTTCGCCGACGAGCGCGGGGGAGCCCTCGTGCTCCGCATCGACGACACCGACCCCGCGCGCTCGGTGCCGGGCGGCGAGGAGGCGATTCTCTCCGATCTCGCCTGGCTCGCGATCACGCTGGGAGGAGGGGCCGATCCGGCAGAGCGACCGGGCGGAGCGGCACGCCGAGGCGGCGGAGCTCGCGCTCGCCACGGGCGGCGCAGTGCGGGATGCGGACGGCTCGATTCGCCTCGCCGGCACGACGCTGGCGCGCGCCGACGGGACCGCGACCTACCAGCTCGCGACTGTTGTCGACGATCTCGACCTCGGGATTACCCACATCATCCGCGGCTCGGATCACCGGCCGAACGAGGAGGTGCACCAGCGGATCGCACGGGCGCTCGGCGGCGAGCTCCCGGAGGTGATCCACCACGGGCTCCTCCTCGGGGAGGACGGCAAGAAGCTGTCGAAGCGGGCGGAGCACTCGTCGGTCGGCGACCTGCGCGATGACGGCTTCCCTGCGTCCGCGGTGCGCGCCTATCTCGACGAGCTCGGGCTGCCACGACATGACGTCAACCTCGATCTTGCGCGCATCCAGCGACTCGCGATCGATGCGATCGCCGAGATGCCCGACGCTGACCTTGCCGCCGCCGCAGGAGCGCCGCCACAGCTGGCCCGTGCCCTCCGCGGCGCCCGAACGCTGGTCGAGGCGCGCCAGATTGCACAACAGATCCTCGAGCCTGCCGCCGTCACTCTCGGAAACGAGGCCCTGCCGACGCTGGAGCGGTTCGCCGAGCTTCGTGGCCCGGCCCCGGAGCTGCTCGACGAGCAAGGTGCCCGCGAGATCGTGCGCGAGCTGAAGGCGGTCGGCGGCAACCTCAAGCTCCTCCGCCTGGCCCTGACCGGCGCCGAGCGCGGCGCCGAGCTGTGGACGGTCGTCGCCGCCGTCCCTCGCGACGAGGCGCTCCGCCGTGCCGCCGCCGCTATAACACCGCGATGAGCGTTCGCCTCTACGACACCGCGACGAAATCGCTCGTCGAGCTGCCGCCGCCTCCGCTGCAGGTGGGGATGTACGTCTGCGGCCCGACCGTCTACCAGCGCGCGCACATCGGCAACGCCGTCCCCTTCGTCATCTTCGCCTGGCTCCGCAACTGGCTGCGCGAGCGCGGCTACGAGGTGACCTACGTCCACAACATCACCGACGTCAACGACAAGATCTACGAGGCCGCGCCCGGCGCGAGCGCCGCGCGCGCACGCGATGCAACCGCCTGGTACCTGGAGGACACGGCTGCGTTCGGCCTCGAGATGCCGGACGAGCAGCCGCTCGCGACGGAGACGATCCCGGAGATCGTCGCGCTGATCGGGGAGCTGATCGACTCCGGTCATGCCTACGAGGCGGGCGGGGACGTCTACTTCCGGGTTTCGAGCTTCGCGAGCTACGGCGCCCTCTCCGGCCACCGGCTCGATCAGGCCGAGGACGAGGAGCCGAGCCCGCTGAAGGAGGACGTGAGCGACTTCGCGCTCTGGAAGACGACGAAGGAGGGCGAGGACACGTCGTGGGAGTCGCCGTGGGGCCTGGGCCGGCCCGGCTGGCACATCGAGTGCTCGGCGATGGCCGAGAAGACGCTCGGGCCGGAGTTCTGGATCCACGGCGGCGGGCTCGACCTCGTCTTCCCGCATCACGAGAACGAGCGCGCGCAGTCGCAGGCGGTCGGACGTCCGTTCGCGAAGATCTGGATGCACAACGGCCTGCTCCGGTTCAGCGGCGAGAAGATGTCGAAGTCGGTCGGCAACGTCGCGACGATCCAGGAGGTGATCGCCGAGTGGGGTCGCGAGGCGGCGCTGCTCTTCCTGATGACCGGGCACTGGCGCAAGCCGCTCGAGTTCTCGCCGGACGCAATGACGGCGGCGACCGTCCAGGTGGAGAGCCTCCGCAACGCGCTCCGAGGTGAGGCCCGGTCCGTTGGCGACTGGGACGAGCTGGCCGACGGTGCTCGACGACGACTTCAACACGCCCGCTGCACTCGCGATCTTCCACCGCTGGGCGCGCGAGGGCGCGCTCGCGGAGCTCGGCCGCGGCCTCGCCATCTTCGGTCTCGCAGGGCTCGCTGACACCATCGAGGCGCCGGACGACATCCTCGCGCTCGCCCGTTCCCGGGCCGAGGCGCGTGCCGCTCGTGACTTCGCCGAGTCCGACCGCCTGCGCGACGAGATAGCCGCCGTCCGGCTGGGAGGTACGGGACGTGCAGGGCTCGGCGGACGGCTTCGAGCTCGTGCCGCTCTCGTGACGCGAGAGCTCATCTACGGGCGGAATGCCGTCCGGGAGGCGTTACGGGGGCGCCGTGAGGTGCTCGAGCTCTGGGTCTCCGAGCGGGCGGCGGCATCGCTGGAATGGCTTGGAGAGGGGCCTCGCGCCGCAGGTCGTCAAGGAACGCGACCTCACCGAGGCGGCCGGGAGCCCCGATCACCAGGGAGTCGTCGCCTGGGCCAGCCCGTATCCGTACGCCGATCCGTGGGAGCTGGCAGGGCAGGAGAAGCCGCTGCTCGCGTGTCTCGACCAGGTCACCGACCCGCGGAATCTCGGCGCCGTGATCCGCTCGGCCGCCGGCGCCGGAGCGACCGGCGTGATCGTGCCGGCGCACGGCTCGGCTCAGGTGACGCCGGCGGTCTGCCGGTCGTCCGCGGGAACCGTCGAGCACCTGCCGGTCGCCGTCGTCCCGAACCTCGCGCGCTACCTGGCCGAGATCAAGCGCGACGACCTCTGGTCGTACGCCGCTACCGCCGATGCGCCGCAGACGATGTGGCAGGCCGATCTCACCGGCGGCGTCGCGCTCGTCTTCGGCGCCGAGGGCAAGGGCGTGCGGCCGCTCGTGCGCAAGACGTGCGACGCCGCCGATCTCGATCCCGCTCGCCGCGGGCGTCGAGTCGCTCAACGTCAGCGTCGCGGCCGCCGTCCTTCTCTACGAGGCCCGTCGGCAGCGGGGCGCCGAGGCGACATACCCGGGCGACGGCTGAAGCCTGTCGCCGTCCGGTGCCCGAGCCGACCCTCTACCTGTTCGACGGCTACAACCTGCTCCACGCGCGGGGTAGCAGGGACGTGCGCGAGCTCGTCGACGAGCTCGCCGGCTTCGTCGCGATGAAGGGCGCGCGCGGCGTCGTCGTCTTCGACGGCGTCGGTGAGGAGTTCGAGGTCGGGCCGCTCTCGGTTCGCTACGCGCCCGACGCCGACACGCTGCTCGAGCGGCTCGCGGCCGACCACCGGCACGGGGAGCGTGTCTGCCTCGTCTCGTCCGATGCGGCGATCCGCGGCACGTCGGGCCAGGAGGTCGGGAAGGTGTCGTCGGCTACCTTCCTGCGCGATCTCGAGCGGCCGGTGCACAGCGAGGACCAGGCATCTCGCCTCCGCGATCGGCTCGACCCGGAGACCCGGGCGAAGCTCGAGCGCATGCGCCGCGGCGCAGTAGAGCCTCGACTGTCCGGACTGACAGGCCGAAGCCTGTCGCCCGAGGCGAGTACGAACACCTGTTCTGATCACCGTGCAAAATTTGCAAAGGGGTTGTAACGCGTGCAAGAAGGTGCTAGGTTCTCCCTCAACTTCAGGGTGAGACTTCGTCGAGCCCGGGCCGCATAGAGCCTCGGAAACCGCCAAAAACAGGGAGAATCGATGTCCGCCCGTACCGCAGCAGCCCCCAAGTCGCCACAGAAGCTTCAACGTGAACTTGAGGATTTGCAGCTCGTCCTCAAGGCGCGCAACGGCAGCCAGGTGGCACTCGATCAGCTGATGCGCCGCTACCACGGCTTCGTGCGCCTGAAGGCGAGCAGCTACTTCCTGGCCGGCGGCGACGCCGACGACCTGATCCAGGAGGGGATGATCGGGCTCTACAAGGCGATGCGCGATTTCCGGCACGACAAGGAGACGTCGTTCCGCTCGTTCGCCGAGCTCTGCGTCACGCGGCAGATCATCACCGCGATCAAGACGGCAACGCGGTTCAAGCACTCCCCGCTGAACACGTATGTCTCGTTCAGCCACACGCCTGCGGGCCAGGAGAGCGACGGCGACTGCACGCTCGGCGACGCGCTCCCCGGCCCGTCGACGAACGATCCGTCGAGCTGCGTGATCTCGACCGAGGAGCTGCAGAGCCTCGTCGGCTGCCTCGGCACGACGCTCTCGTCACTCGAGTCCGACGCGCTCCGCCTCTACCTGGACGGGAAGTCGTACGACACGATGGCCGTCGAGCTCGACTGTGACACGAAGACGATCGACAACGCGCTGCAGCGGGTGAAGCGCAAGATCGTGGCGCATCAGGCTACGCGCGCCGTTCCCGCGTAGCCGCCGTCAGGCCCTGACGCGATCACCGGTCGCGCCGGACGACGCCACGATCGACGACATGCACGAGATCGGGGCGAGGCAGGCCGGATGCAGGAAGAGCGGTAGCGTGCGTTTTCGGCGGACGAACGGGATCGTGGGCCGGTCCCGGTTCCCCGCCGCAGCCACAGGGCGGTCAGCGCACCAGAGCCCTTTCAGGCGCGCTCGAACTTCAGGTGCGTCACACCGGGCGCGGCAATCGTGCGGGTGTGGGTGAGCCTCGGCCGACCCGGGCCGAGCCCCTCGAGGAGGCGCTCGCCCTCTCCCAGGAAGATCGGGACGAGGCTGATCTCCATCTCGTCGACGAGATCCGCCGCGAGGTACTCGCGTGCTGCCTCGGCGCCGCCGCCGAGCGACACGTCCTTACCGGCGGCCGCCGCGCGTGCCTGCTCGAGCGCCGACTCGATCCCGTCCACGACGAACGTGAACGTGGTGCCGCCCTCGCAGGCGAGCGGCTCGCGCGCGTGGTGGGTGAGGACGAAGACCGGGTGGTGGAAGGGCGGGTTGTCGCCCCACCAGCCGTTCCAGGGGTCGTCGCCCCACGGGCCTGGGCCGCCGCCGAACATCTTGCGACCCATGATCGTGGCGCCGATGTCTTCGAGCCGCTCCGCGATGACGGGCGTGCTCTCGTTGGCGATCCCGCCCTCCATCCCGTGCGGCTCGCGCCATGCCGCGAGTGGGAACACCCACTCGTGCAGCGCCATGCCGCCGATCCCGAGCGGGTCGTCGAGGCTCTGCGAGGGCCCGGCGACGAAGCCGTCGAGGGACATCGAGATCGTGAATCGGAGCCTGCTCATAGACGAAAGCTAGCCGAGGCGGATCGGGGCGCCGGTGGGCGAGGAGCGGGCGACCGATCGCCGCGCTACCCTTTTCGGTGGAGCGGTCGGCCCACGACGGCGGGGGTCGCCTCCATCCTCACGATCGCAGCAAGGAGGGAACCAATGGCGGACGAGAAGCCCCGGGCGCCGCGTGCCCGCAAGAAGGCGAGTGACACCGACGCGGCCGCGGGCAAGACCGCGGCGAAGAAGAAGGCATCGCCGGCGACGACCCGACGGCGCACCACCGTCACGCTGGTGACGCAGCCCGATGACGTCGCGGTGCGGGCGTACTACCTCTGGCAGCAGGGCGAGCCGGGCGACGCCGACGAGCACTGGCTGCGGGCCGAGCAGGAGCTCGCCGCAGCCTGACCGGGCCAGGGACCGACGTATCGACGCCACCGGCCTGCCGACGGTGGCGTCGATACTGGTCTCCCCCAAACGCGAAGGTGTCGCGTTCCCCCCGGGGTGGTTGCGCCCGACGTCCCCTTGCCGTGCGCCGACCCGACTACACGACGCGCCGGATGCGTGTTTTCTTCCCGGCTTGTGTTCTCGAGGCATCTCGAGTCCTCGCATGGTCTGGTGAGCACCTGACCCCACGGTTGGACGCTGCCCAGGACACGATGGCGATCTCGTAGTCCCTCGCGAACCGGACCCGCTTGCGCTGGCCATTCCGCGGCTCCTGGACGCGAAGGTAGGCACGATCGAGCGGAAGATCCTCGATCGGGATGAGGTAGACGCCGCCTGTTTCGCGGCAGTAGACCGCAAAGGCGTCGATCTGACCCTGATAGTGACGCTGCGTAGGCTTCTCGTTCGGATGATGTGCGTAGGAGCTCGCCGTCGCGAACTCGACGGCCCCGAAGCGCATCCGTCCTGTCTTGCACTGAAGCCGAAGAAGCGTCGCTCCGTCGTCGAGGACGAGGTCGTAGCGCGCGTTCTCGCCGAAAGGGGTCGAGACCTGGTATCCGGCCGCGTGCAGAGCGAGCATGACTGCGAGGGTCGTGCGGTCTCCGACGTCCTTCGGATGCTCCATGAATCGATAGTACGATGTTGCTCGGACGGACAACGACACTCTTGGAGTCGGGCTATTCCGAAGCGACGAGGGTGGTACGGGAAGAGAGCCGGAGAAGGGATTCGAACCCTTGGCCCCGCGCTTACAAGGCGCGTGCTCTGACCAGCTGAGCTACTCCGGCCGACCGCGACATCGTAGTCGCGTGGGCCGCGCGGCGGATTACTCGCACCTGAACCGTGAAGGGCCCCGGCAGCTGCCGGGGCCCTTCGCGCGTGCGGTGGCCGATCGAGCGATCAGGCGGCGACGCGCGCCGGCTCGGCCGTCGATCACCGGGTTGTCCTCCGAACGCTCGTGCTCGAGCGTCGGCAGCCACTCGAGCCACGTCGGCAGGTACCAGTTCCACTCGCCGAGGAGCTTCATCGTCGCGGGCAGCAGCACGGCCCGGACGATCGTGGCGTCGATCAGGACGGCGGCCGCGAGGCCGATGCCCATCTCCTTCATGTCGATGATCGGCATCAGCGCGAAGACGCCGAAGACGAACACCATCACGACGGCGGCGCTCGTGACGACGCCGGCGGTCGAGCGGATGCCCTTCTCGACGGCCTGCTCGGTCGAGAGGCCCCGGTCGAAGTACTCCTTGACCCGGCTCAGGATGAAGACGTGATAGTCCATCGAGAGGCCGAACAGGATCACGAACAGGAACATCGGCAGCCACGAGGCGATGCCGCCGTTGCGCTGGAAGTCGAGCAGGTTCGAGCCCCAGCCCCACTGGAACGTCGCGACGAGCAGGCCGTAGGCGGCGCCCACGGAGAGCAGGTTCATCACGATCGCCTTGATCGGGATCACGATCGAGCGGAACGAGACGAGCAGGAGCAGGAAGGCGAAGCTCAGCACGAAGAGGAACACGAGCGGAGCCGACGACTTCATCTTCTCGTTCCAGTCCTCCGAGGCGGCCGTGTCGCCGGTGACCGCGTACTGGACGCCCGCGACCTTGCCGATCGTCGCCGGCAGGATCTCGGTGCGGAGCGTCGCGAGCGCGTCGTTCGAGACCGTGTCCGTGCCCGAGCCGACGAGCGGCACCGCAACGCGAAGCACCGTGCCGTCGGGCGAGGTGTCGGAGTAGATGGGCTGCAGCGCCTTGCCGGACGCGATCGCCTGCTTCTTCAGGTCGGCCACAGCCGCCTGCAGCTGCGGATCGGACGCGTCGCCCTTGATCGCGACGACGGCCGGGGTGGCGCCGCCCGGGAAGGCATCCCGGATCTTGTTGAACGACTGCACTTCCTTGAGCGACTTCGGCAGGGCGTCGAAGCCCGACTGGCTCGTGTGGAGCCGCAGCGCGGGAGCCGCGAGGACGAGCAGCACTGCGGTCGCCGAGACGGCCGAGACGAGCGGCCGCCGCAGGACGGCGCCGAGGATCGCGCCCCAGACGCGGCCCTGGCCGTCGTCCCGCTTGATCCGGCCGAGGAACGGGACGCGCACCTTGTCGACGCGGTCGCCGAGCCACGAGAGCATCGCCGGCAGGACGGTGAGCGAGCCGATCATCGCGACCAGCGACGACCATCATCGTCCCGATCGCGAACGACATGAACGTCTTGTCGCCGGAGAAGAACATGCCGGCCATCGCGATCATCACCGTGATCCCGGAGATGAGCACGGCGCGGCCGGAGGTCGCTGCGGCAGCCTCGAGGGCGGCCGACTCGCTGCGACCGGCGCGGCGCTCGTCACGCTCGCGGCGGATGTAGAACAGCGAGTAGTCGACGCCGACCGCGAGCCCGATCAGGAGGATGACCTCGGCCACCGACTCGTCCATCGGCACGATCTGGCTGGGGAGGGCGACGAGCCCGAGCGTGGCGAACACGGCCGTGAGCGCGAGCCCGAGCGGGATGAGCGCACCGACGAGCGAGCCGAACACGAGCAGCAGGATCAGGAGCGTGATCGGGATCGAGATCAGGCCCGCGCGGGCGAGCTGCGAGCTGAACATCGCGTCGAGCGCCTTGCCCGTCGACGCCGAGCCGGCCTCGACGACGGTGTAGTCGGGGTTGGCCTTCTGCCACCTGGTTCGTGCCCGCGACGATCGTGTCGATGTAGGCCGTGGCCTCGTCGTAGGTGCCCTTGGGGCGGAACTGGATCAGGACCGAGTGGCCGTCTTCCGAGATCTGCCCCTCGTTGCCCTTCGCGAGCGGCGAGCGGAGCTTCTGCACCTTCGGATAGGTCTCGAGCTTCGCGATCGCCTGGCCGACGACGGCGCGGAACGCCGGATCGGACGCCGTCTGCGTCTGTCGACTGCACGAGCACGTACTCGGACTGCTCGTCCAGCTTGAAGCCGGCGTCGCTTGATGATGTGGTCGGCCTTGCGGGCCTCGCCCACGTTGGTGTCGTTCGGGTCGATCGTCACCATGCCGACGGCGGTCCCGATCGCGAACGACGCGATCACGAACGCGAGCCAGCCGAAGATGGCGGTCTTGCGGTGTTTCGCACTCCAACGACCCATCCGGGCCGCGATGTTGGTGCTCTGTTTCAGGGGTGACATGCGTGGTCTCCTCGAGGTCGTTGTTCAGTCCTCGCAGGCTCGCGCAATGCCTTCCCTGCCGACAGTGCGGCGGTCAGGCGTCTTTGAGTGGGGTTACCCGCACCGTTGAGCGTGGCGGGTACACGAACCGAAGCCCACGTGCAAGGGAGGGTCACGGGAACCGCAGGTTCCCGCTTCGGAGCCGCGAACTGGGATTCTGCGACGTTTTCATCGCAGGATCTCAGGAGTCGCGCAGAAAGTCAGCACCGCGAGCACCCGACGATGGTCGTCGCTACTCGCGCGGCAGGTCGAGCTTCGTGAAGATGCTCGTCACGTGCTTCTCGACGGCGCGGAGCGTCACGAACATCCGCTCCGCGATCGCCTGGTTCGAGCGGCCCTCGGCCATCAGCTCGAGCACCTCGCGCTCGCGCGGGGTGAGGGCGTCGAGCGGGTCGTCGGCGCGGCGGCGGCCGACGAGCTGGCTGACGACGGCCGGGTCGAGCGCCGAGCCGCCCTCGC
The DNA here is from genome assembly GCA_963797125.1 of uncultured Thermoleophilia bacterium. Taxonomy (GTDB): domain Bacteria; phylum Actinomycetota; class Thermoleophilia; order Gaiellales; family Gaiellaceae; genus Gaiella. The sequence goes on from CAWCOI010000002.1 coordinate 182,440, forward strand.
CGACGCGGCGCACGGCCGAGGCGAACTCCTCCAGGTCGGAGATCCGGTCCTTGAGCAGGTAGCCGACGCCCTCGGCGCCCTCCTCGAGCAGCACCACGGCGTAGCCGGGCTCGACGTACTGCGAGAGCACGAGCACGCCCGTGCCCGGGAAGCTCGGCGCGGATCTCGCGGGCTGCGACGAGTCCTTCGTCGGTGTGGGTCGGCGGCATCCGGATGTCCACGATCGCGACCGCGGGCTTGTGCATCGCCACGTGGCGCAGCAGGTCGTCGGCGTTGTCGGACTGGGCGAGGACGTCGAAGCCCGACTCGCCGAGCAGCCGGACGACTCCCTCGCGCAGCAGGATCGAGTCCTCGGCGATCACCACCGTCATCGCGTTGCCGAGCATCGCGACCGTGTTCCGCAGCGGCGGGAAGTCGCGCGGCAAGCCGTCCGCGAGCAGCTGGTGGATGTGCTCGGGCGTCGGCAGGCCCGCCAGCCGGTGGCTGCCGAGGTCGCGCACGGTGAACCCGGTCGGTGAGCAGGCCGTCGACGAGAGGAGGATCTGCCCGCCGTGCCCGGCCGACGCCGATGCGCGCGGCGCGATGGACGTCGATGCCGGTGTAGCCCTCGTCGGTGATCGAGTGGCTCGCCGACGTGGACTCCCATCCGCACCCGGACGACGTGGTCGCCGGGCCAGTGTCTCCTCGATCAGGCCCGCGCTGGGCCTCGACGGCCGCGGTCACGGCGTCGTCGAGCGATCGGGAATGCGGCGAAGAGCTCGTCGCCGAAGCGCGTCGATCACCGTGCCGCCGCTGCGTCGTGACGGCGTCTCGGATGATGCGCCGGACGCCGTTCAGGATCGTCGCGTAGTCCGCGCCCGGCCCTGTGGACGAGAGGCGTCGACCCCTCGATGTCGCAGAGGAGGAAGGCGACCGTGCTCGGGTCGGCAGCGCTCATCGGAGCGAAGTCTAGAGGCTCGAGCGGGCGAGCTCCGGGCGTGCCTCGAGCGGGATCTCGGCGACGATCCGCGTGCCGCGATCGGTCGGGCTGTCGACGCCGAGCGTCCCGTCGAGCGCTGCCACCCGGTCGCGCAGGCCGCGCAGGCCGGTGCCGGCGCTCGGGTCGGCGCCGCCGCAGCCGTCGTCGCTGACGGTCACGATGACGTGCGTCTCGTCGACTCTCGACCGTGACGTCGATCGTCGTCGCACCCGCGTACTTGACGATGTTCGTGACGGCTTCCGAGACGACGTAGTACGCGGCCGCCTCGATCGAGCACGGGCAGCCGCTCGGGCGGCATCGTCGACCTAGACCGGGACCGGCGTGCGGACGACGAGCGCCTCGACGGCGGCGGCGAGCCCGCGGTCGGTCAGGACGGCCGGGTGGATGCCCCGGGCGAGCTCGCGGAGCTCCTCGAGAGCGGCGGCGAGCTCCTCGCGCGAGGCATTGATGATCGCCGCCGCGCCCTCCGGGATCGGAAGCGACGCGCGCCTCGGCGAGCCGGAGGGACACCGACAGCGCCACGAGGCGCTGCTGGGCGCCGTCGTGGAGATTCCGCTCGAGCACGCGACGCGCCTCGTCGGCGGCCTCGATGATGCGCGCGCGCGAGGCTCGGATCTCCTCGTCCTGGCGCCTGCGCTCGGTCACGTCGACGCCCGAGAGGAGAACGAGCGACGTCTCGCGCCCCGTCACGTCGTCGATCGGCGTCGCCCGTCCAGGCGATCACGATGTGCTCGTCGTTCGCCTTCCGCCAGCGCGTCTCTCGCTCGACGCTCGGGACGCCGTTCGCCGCGGATGCGATCGCCATCCGCGCGAAGTAGCCGTCGTCCGGGTCGATCAGCTCGAGCACGCTCGTGTGCACGATCTCCTCGTCGGGCCACCCGAGCGCCTCCCGGAACGCCTCGTTGACCCCGGCCCTGTTCGACGTCGACGCCGCCGTCGACGATCTCGCCCTCCGCGGTCGACGACGACGACGATGCTCGGGATCGCCTGCATCAGCGTGCTCGTGATGTCGCGCTCGCGCTGCAGCTGCACCTCCCGCTGCTTGCGCTCCGTCACGTCGCGGCCACTGACGAGGAGGACGGCGTCTGTCGTCGACCGACGGGCAGGAGGATCGCGGACCAGAGCACCGACAGCCGTCGCCCGCTCTTCGTCACCCACGTGTTGTCGTGGTCGCCGACCGTCTCGCCGGCCGCGACGCGGCCGATCAGCTCCCGCACGGATCGCGGCCTCCTCCGGCGCGACGTAGTCGCTCCCAGAGGACCGTGCCCGGCGTCTCGTCGGGCTTCACCTCCAGCGTCCGCTCGAACGCCTTGTTCGAGCCGCGCGGCTCGATCGACGCCGTTCTCGTCGATCAGGAGGAGGAGGCTCGGTGCCTCGTTCGCGATCGTGCTGAGGAACTCGCGCTCGCGCTCGCGGGCGGCTGCCTCCTCGTGGCGCGCGGTGATGTCGATGCCGCCGGCGATGATCCCGCGCGTCCGCCCGAGCTCGTCGTGGAGCGGGGCGGAGCGCCAGAAGACGACCCGCGTTCTCGCCGCGGCGGTTGACGAACGTGTTCTCGTACTCGACGGCCGGATGCTCGGGCGCCGCGGCCGCGAAGCGGCCGATCACGTCGTCGCGCTCGGACGTCGTCGATGAAGACGTCCCAGAAGTGCGGCCGCGGATCGCCTCCTCGTCGTCCTCGCCGGCCGCCTCGACGGCGGCGGCGTTCTGGTTCACGATCCGTGCCCTCGGTATCGAGATGGACGAAGAGGCTCGGCGCGGTGTTGACGAGCGTGACGAGGAAGCTGAACTGCGATCGCAGCTCGGCCTGCAGGCGCACGTTCTCGAGCGGGAGCCCGACCGCGGAGGCGACGAGATCGATCGTGTCCGGCTCGTCGGCGAGCGACGGGTCGTGGACGAGCGCCGCGACCCGCCGTCCGTTGCGCTCGACCGTCGTCACCGCGCGCGTCGGGCGTCGGCTGCCGGCTCCGGCGACATCGCGACCGTCGGCGTCGACCCATCCCTCCCGGTCGCCGAGCCGGTAGACGATCTCGAGCGAGGGGTCGTGCAGGGCATCCGCGACGGCGTCGCGGAGAGGGACGCCGGCGTCGAGCGAGAGCAGCATGCGCGCCGCGGCGGCGCGGTCGAACCGGGTGCGCAGCACGCCCGCGAGGAACGCGAGCGGGACGGCGGCGAACGAGATCAGGAAGAGCACCCAGACGACCGAGTACGACCGCGCCGCGACCTGGTCGGAGACGACGGAGGCGAGCAGGAGAATCAGCGCGAGCGCGCAGGTGACGTAGACGGGCCGGAGCGTCCGTCGCTGCGCGCTCGTCGCCCGCCGCCACCGCTGGACGAGGATGACGACGATCCAGACGAGGACGACGCCGACCACGATCGAGCCGAGCGAGGACATCGCGTCGCGTGCGCCGGAGCTGTCGCCGATCGCGATCGGGCTCGACGGGCAGCGGTCGCATCCCGTCGCCGGCGCTCTCGCTGACGAGAGCCGCGACGAGGTTCCCGAGGATCGCCGCGCTGCCGCCGACGACCGATGAGCCACAGGTCGCGGCGGTTCAGCGTCCCGTCGGGGTAGGCGAGGATCAGGGCGGCGAAGGAGACGAGCGCGAGGTTCCCGAGCGCGAAGCCGATCACCCAGACCCACGGGTTGTCGGCCTCCGTCAGCGCCGCGATGAACCAGAGGTATCCGGTCGCGGCGAGGAGGATAGCCGGTCGTGTTCTGCGGGCGTCGCCAGAGGGCGACGAGGCCGGCGAGGACGAACGAGAGCCCGGCGGTCGCCGCGAAGCCGGCGACGAGCCAGGGGTTCGTGTCGTGGTCGCTCGTGAAGACGAGGGTGACGGCGATGGCCGTCTCGACGAGCGCCACGACGCCCGCAAGCGCGAAGCGCAGTGCCCTCACTTGAGCAGGTTCACGACTGCTTCACCCGAGAGCTCGGCCTTCGCGATGAAGCCGCGCGCGCCGCTCGACTCGATCAGCGACCCGTAGTCGGTCGCGTCGCGGCTCGACACCAGCACGACCGACGTCGTGTCGAGATCACCGCACTCGATGCAGACGTCGAAGCCCGTCATGTCGGGCAACTGCACGTCGAGCAGCACGACGTCGGGACGAAGCCGGCGCAGCTCCGCAAGTGCCGTCGTGCCGTCCTCCGCCTCACCGATCACCGTGAACCCGTCTGCCTCGAGAATCGCGCGCGCCGAGGCGCGGAAGCTCGGGTGGTCGTCGACGATGAGGACGGTGTGGGTCACGGAAGCAATCGTGGCAGAAGAGTCGGCCGGGCCGCAGTGCGGCCAACCGCACTGCCAGCTGACGACGAAAAGCGGTGCCAATCTCGGTATCTGGGCGCGCAATAGGCAAGCAAAGACTGTGATTCAACCTCGCAATGCGAGGATCGATTCGCGTGAAATCGGCGGTGCGACTGCGTCATACTCCCGCGATGACCTCCACCTCGACACTCTCCGCGCACGACCGCATCCTCGCCGAGCGCGTCGCGCTACGTGAGCGCCGGCGTCTCGACGCCTCGAGCTCGTCGTCTCCCACGCCGACGGCGCCCGCGTCACCGACGTCGACGGCCGCACGCTTCATCGACTTCGCCGGCGGCATCGGCTGCCAGAACACGGGTCACCGCTTCGCGCCCGTCGTCGACGCGATCAAGGCCCAGGCCGACGAGTACCTCCACCAGTGCTTCATGGTCGGCGTCTACGAGCCCTACGTCGAGGTGTGCCGACGGCTGGCCGAGCTCTCGCCGTGCGCCGGGACGCGAACAGAAGTCGCTGCTGCTCAACTCGGGAGCGGAGGCGGTCGAGAACGCGGTCAAGATCGCGCGCTCGGCGACGGGCCGGCAGGCAGTCGTCGTCTTCGACAACGCCTTCCACGGCCGGACGCTGCTGACGATGACGATGACCGCCAAGGTGAAGCCGTACAAGGCGGGGTTCGGCCCGTTCGCACCCGAGGTGTACCGGGCGCCTGTGCCGAACCTCTATCGCGGCGTCACGCACGGACGACGCGATCGCGGGGCTGAAGCAGCTCTTCAAGGCGGACGTCGACCCGGCCGACGGTTGCGTGCGCCGTGCTCGAGCCGGTGCAGGGCGAGGGCGGGTTCCTGCCGATGCCACGCGACTACCTGCTCCGCCTCCAGGAGCTCTGCCACGAGCACGGGATCCTCTACGTCGACGACGAGGTGCAGTCCGGCGTCGGACGCACGGGGAAGATGTGGGCGTCGAGCACTACGACGGCGTCGCCCCCGATCTGCTCGTCTCGGGCAAGTCGATCGGCGGCGGCCTGCCGCTCGCGGCCGTGACCGGCGCCGGCGTCGATCATGGACGCCGTGCCGCCGGGTGGGCTCGGCGGCACCTTCGGCGGCAACCCGCTCTCGTGCGCCGCCGCGATCGCCGTCCTCGACGCCGTCGCCGAGCCCGAGTTCCTCGCGCAGGCGACGGCGCTCGGCGACACGCTGCGCGCCCGGCTCGACGCGCTGGCGGCGAAGCACGCAGCGATCGGCGACGTGCGCGGCCTCGGCCCGATGCTCGCGTTCGAGCTCGCAGAGCAGGCGCCGGAGCAGGCGGCCGCGATCGTCGCCGCGGCGTTCGAGCGCGGGCTGCTGCTGCTCGCCTGCGGCATGTACGGCAACGTGATCCGCCTGCTGGCGCCGCTGACGATCGGCGAGGCCGATCTCGAGCAGGGTCTGACGCCTGCTGGAGGAGTCGCTTGACGCAGCTCTCTGAGGCGCCGGCGCAGCGCCGACGTCCGGATCAGGGGGCTCCGGAAGAGCTACGGATCGGTCGCCGCCGTCGGCGGCGTCGACCTCGAGATCGCGCGCGGCGAGTTCTTCACGATGCTCGGCCCCTCGGGCTCGGGCAAGACGACGACGCTGCGGATGATCGCCGGCTTCGAGCGGCCCGACGCCGGCACGATCGAGCTCGGCGGCAAGGACGTCTCGTCGCTGCCGCCGTTCGACCGCGACGTCAACACGGTCTTCCAGGACTACGCGCTGTTCCCCCACATGACGGTGCAGCAGAACGTCGAGTACGGCCTGCGCGTGAAGAAGGTGCCGAAGGCGGAGCGCCGGCTGAAGGCGAACGAGGCGCTCGCGATGGTGCGGCTCGAGGGCTACGGCGACCGCAAGCCGGGGCAGCTCTCCGGTGGGCAGCGCCAGCGCGTCGCGCTCGCGCGGGCGATCGTCAACACGCCGCGCGCGCTGCTGCTCGACGAGCCGCTCGGCGCGCTCGACCTGAAGCTCCGGCAGGAGCTGCAGATCGAGCTGAAGCAGATCCAGCAGGAGCTCGGGATGACGTTCATCTACGTCACCCACGACCAGGAAGAGGCGCTCACGATGAGCGACCGGATCGCCGTCTTCAACAAGGGCAAGATCGAGCAGATCGGCTCGCCCGCCGAGATGTACGAGCATCCCGCGACGCGAGTTCGTGGCCGGCTTCATCGGCACGTCGAACATCCTCGAGCGTGACGGCCGCACGTTCACGGTGCGGCCGGAGAAGATCAGGTTGTCGACGGACGAGACGGCGGAGGGCGAGCCGGGCGTGATCACGGCGGCCGTCTACCTCGGGCCGGTGACCAAGTTCATCGTCGCGCTCGATGGAGGCGGCGAGTTGACGGTGGTGCAGCAGAACCTCGAGACGTCGTCGGAGGACGTTCGCGAGATGGAGAGGGAGCGCGTCCGGCTCCGCTGGAGCCCGGACGTGGAATTCGTGATGCAGGAGGAGAAAACAGTGAAGCGAAATCGCTTCGGAATGATCGCGCTCGCCGCGCTCGTGGCCGCACTCGCGGTTCCGGCGGCAGGCGTCTCGAAGGGCACAGGCGGTGCCCACGTCGGTCGGCGCCGGCGAGGGCAAGCTCGACGCTCGTCGCCTGGGAGGGCTACACCGAGAAGCAGTGGGTGTCGCCGTTCGAGAAGGCGACCGGCTGCAAGGTGTCGGTCAAGTACGCCGGCAGCTCGAACGACATGTTCAACCTGATGACGTCGGGCGGCGGCGGCCAGTACGACATGGTCTCGGCGTCGGGCGATGCGAGCCTGCGGCTCATCTACGCGAAGGCCGTCCAGGAGGTCAACGTCGGCCTGATCCCGTCCTACAAGGACTTCTTCAAGGCGTTCCAGTCGCCGGCGCACAACACGGTGGCGGGGAAGCACTACGGCATCTCGCTGCAGTTCGGCCCGAACGTCCTGATGGTCAACACGAAGCTGTACGGGAAGGCTCCGACCAGCTGGGCCGCCATCTACGACGCGAAGAACAAGGGCAAGATCACGATCCCGGACAACCCGATCCAGATCGCGGACGCCGCGCTGTATCTGTCGAAGACGAAGCCGGCGCTCGGGATCAAGGACCCGTACGAGCTGACCAGGCGCAGCTTGCCGCGGCCGTCGCTCTGCTCAAGCAGCAGCGGCCGCTCGTGAAGAAGTACTGGGGCCTCGCGTCCGACCAGATCGACCTGTTCGCGAACGGCGGCTCGACGATCGGCGCCTCCTGGCCGTATCAGGTCAACGCGCTGAAGGGCGCGAAGAAGCCGGTGCCCGTCGTCGGAGTGATCCCGAAGGAGGGCGTCGACGGGCTGGGCCGACACGTGGATGCTCTCGTCGAAGGCGAAGCACCCGAACTGCGCCTACAAGTGGATGCAGTACATCACCAAGCCCGTCCCGCAGGCCCAGCAGGCGATCTACTTCGGTGAGACGCCCGTGAACAAGAAGGCGTGCGCCGTGATGAACTCGATCTCGAAGGGCTCGTGCGCGCAGTACTCGGCCAACGCGCCCGAGAGCTTCTACAACTCGATCAAGTTCTGGAAGACGCCGATCGCCGCCTGCGGCAACGGCCAGAGCAACTGCACCGATCTCCGGGCCTGGACGACGGCCTGGCAGCAGATCAAGGGCTAGCCAGCGTGGCAGCCGACCCGGCACGTGTGACGGAGGGCTCCCCGCGCGGGGGAGCCCTCCGCTCGCTCTCCCGCTTCTCGTGGCGGCGGCCCCGGCTGAAGACATTCGGGCAGATCTCACTCCCCGTCGCCGCGTTTCTCTTCGTCTACGTCGCGGCGCTCGTCGCGCTGCTGATCCAGAGCTTCTGGACGACCGACTCGTTCACCGGGCAGGTGATCCACTCGTGGAACCTCGACAACTTCCGCGCGATCGCGCAGGACCCGTACCCGACGATCATCCGCCGCACGCTGCTCATGGCCTCCGCCGTGACGGTCACGTGCATGCTGCTCGCGTTCCCGTACGCGTACTTCCTCGTCAGGATCGCCGGACGCCGGCTGCGCATCGCCCTCCTCGTCGCGACCGTGCTGCCGCTCTGGGTCAGCTACCTCGTACGCGTCTACTCGTGGCGCCTGATCCTCAACCCCGACGGCGCGCTCAACTACTTCCTCAACCGCCTCGGGTTGCCCGATCTGAACATCGCCTACACGAACTGGGCCATGTGGATCGTCTTCACCTACATCTGGTTTCCGTTCATGGTGCTGCCGGTCTACGCGGCGCTCGAGCGCGTGCCGTACTCCCTCATCGAGGCGTCCGCCGACCTCGGGGGCCGCGGCTTCACGACGCTTCGCAGGGTGATCCTGCCCCTCGCCGTTCCGGGGCTCGCGGCGGGATCGATCTTCACGTTCTCGCTCACGCTCGGCGACTACATCGCACCCTCACTCGTCGGTGGCCCCGGCTCGTCGCTCATCGGGACCGTGGTCTTCGAGAGCCTCGGCCTCGCCAACAACGCGCCCTTCGCGGCCGCGTTCGCGATGGTGCCGCTCGGGATCATGGCCGTCTACCTCCTGCTCATGAAGCGCCTCGGGGCGTTCGAGTCCCTCTGATGGAGACGCGTGCGACCCGCATCGGACTCTGGGCCTGGGCAGGCCTCATCTTCCTGTTCCTCTGGATCCCGCTCGCGATCATGGGGCTCTACGCCTTCAACTCGTCGAATATCCAGAGCTGGCCGATTCCCGGGCTTCACGACGAAGTGGTTCTCGGAGGCATGGCACGACCAGGAGGTGCGCGACGCCCTCTGGCTGTCGCTGCGGGCCGGGTTCCTCGCGACCGCTGTCGCGCTCGTGCTCGGCTCGCTCGCCGCCTTCGGTCTCGCGCGCGCGAGGTTCTTCGGGCGCGACTCGATCTCGTTCCTCTTCATCCTCCCGATCGCGCTCCCGGGGATCATCACCGGGCTCGCGCTGAACTCGTTCTTCGTCATCTGGGGCGTCAGCTTCTCGCTCTGGACGATCGTGATCGGCCACGCGACGTTCTGCGTCGTGATCGTCTACAACAACGTGATCGCCCGCCTGCGCCGTACGTCAGGCTCGTTCTTCGAGGCCTCGGCCGACCTCGGCGCGACCGGCTTCCAGACCTTCCGGTTCGTCACCCTGCCCGTGATCGGCACGGCGCTCGTCGCGGGTGGGTTGCTCGCCTTCGCGCTCTCCTGGGACGAGATCGTCGTCACCTACTTCACCGCCGGGGCCCAGAACACGCTGCCGCTCCTGCTCTTCGGCTTCATCCGCCAGGGCCAGAACCTGCCGATCGTGAACGCGATCGCCCTCGTCGTGATCGTCGTCAGCCTGGTTCCGGTTCTCCTCGCGCAGCGGCTGACGAGCGACCCGGGCACGGGGCGGGGATAGTCGTGGCCCCGACCGGGTAGGGTCGCCCGAAACCGTCGAGGAGGTGCGAGCGTGGAAGCAGTGCCGAAGAGCGTTGGCGCCATCACCCTGTTCGTCGAGGACATCGCAACGCTCGAAGGCGTTCTACGAGCGCGCCTTCGAGGCGTCGGCGATCTACGAGGACGAGAACTCGGTCGCGTTCGGGTTCGAGAACATGGTCGTGAACCTGCTTGCGGTAGCGCGAGGCGCCCGGGTTGATCGGCCCGGCGGCGGTGGCGAGCGCCGGAGGCGGGCTCGCGGTTTCAGCTCACGATCTGGGTCGAGGACGCGGATGCGGCCTGCGTGACGCTGACTGCGCGTGGGGTGGAGCTGTCGAACGGCCCGATCGACCGGGCGTGGGGCATGCGGACGGCGAGCTTCGCCGATCCCGACGGCCACATCTGGGAGATCGCGGCGCAGATCCCCGACGCGGGCTAAGCCCTCTAGAAAACGTCGAGGACGGGCATCCCGTCCCAGCCGTCGAGGCAGCCCCGGAGATAGATCGCGACGCCGATCTGGCCCGTCCAGAGGGAGGCGTTCGGGTGGCGATCGCTCCGCCTGCTCGAGCGCGTGCATCGCGAAGGTGCGGGCGCGACGGAGCCACTCCTCGTCGCCCGTGCGCGCGTGCAACGCGAGGAACGCGCAACCGTTGCCCGCGGTGCCGTGGCAGAGACCCGGCCCCTTGCGAAGCGGGCCCGGCGTGCCACGTCAACTCGCCGGCGGCGTCCAGTAGCCGGTCGGTGGTGTCGTCGCGCGGAAGCGAGGCCAGGCTCGTGACGAGGCCGGGCGCTCCGTGGCACCACTGCACGCGAATCGGGAACTGCTCGGCCCAGAAGCGATCGGCGGCGGTGGGCCAGTTGACCAGACCACTCTCGTCGAGACAGAGCGCCATCGCGGTCTCGGCCGCAGCCCGGTGGAGCTCTGCGGTGCGCGCCTCGCCGAGCAAGGCCGCTCCTCGCAGCAGCGTGTGGACGTTCGACGCGAAACCGTGGCCCGCGCCGATGCTCCGGATCAGGCGCCCGCGCCGGTACTGGATCCAGATCCGGCAGCCGTACTCGGGGTCGGTACGGAACTCGTCGAGCAGCGTGTCTGCGCATCGCAGCCAGAGGTCGCGCCAGCGCGCGTCGCCCGACTGCTCGTAGAGGTGCAGCGCCGCCAGCATCGTCCCGGGGGATCCGTCGAAGAGCTCGTGTGACGGGTTGTCGCGATTGGCCGAGACGAGGTCGAACAGCCGGTCGGCCTTCTCGTCGGAGGGGGCGAGCATCCACGAGACCAGCGTGATACCGGTCTCGCCGGTCATCAGGCCCGGTGAACGTGGCCTCCGGCCGCAATCGGAAGCGCTCGAGCAGCCCTCGCTCACCCACGCCATGCCCGAGGCGGTCGAGTGCCCAGAGGGCGCCGGCGGCGCCCGTCCAGAAGGAGAGGTCGGCGTCGTCCTTCTCGTCGAAGCGCGGCGGCCTCGGCGGTGCGGCTATCCGCTCGACAGCGTTCCGTGCGCGCTCCGGATTCCAGGGCGTCGTCGTGAGTGGTTCGTGCTCGGTCGGGTCGAAGAGCGCCAACTCTGGGTCAGCTTTCGGCAGGCTCGAGCGTGTACCGCAGCTGCACGAGCCCGCTCGGATAGGGAGTCGCGGACATCAGCGCGAGCCGCCGACGGCGGCCGACACCCGCGAACAGCGGCGACCCGTGCCCGAGGATGACGTTGACGATCGTCACCGTGAGCTCGTCCACCAGACCCGCGTCGAGGAATGAGCGGATCAACGCCCCGCCGTCGAGGTACACGGCTCCGTCTTGGCGGACGCGCACCGCGGCGAGCAGCTCCGATGGTGAGCCGCTGATCGAGACGACCGTCTCGGCGACGGGGTCGAGCGGGCGTGACGTCGCGACGAAGACGGGGAGCGAGCCGTACGGCCAGTCGGGGAATCCTGCGGCGACGTCGTACGTCGAGCGGCCCATCAGGATCGCGGCTGTCTCCGCGATGAAGGCGCCGTAGCCGTAGTCCTCGCCGCCCGCATCGGGCGCCGGCAGCCAGGAGAGGTCGTCGTCCGGACCGGCGATGAAGCCGTCGAGCGAGCAGGCGATGAACACGCGAACGCCTCTGGCCATGGCCAGAGGCTACTGGTTGCTCAGCCGTGCGCTGCGAGATATGCGTCCTCGGCTGCGTAGTCGAGGAGGGCGTCGAAGAACGCGTCGCCGGGCGGCGGGAGCAGCCACGCCTCGGCACCGCCGCGTGCGGCCGTGACGAGCCAGTCGACCTCGGCGACCACCGTCGCCGCGTAGTCGCCGACGGGCGTGTATCCGAGCTCGGCTGCCGCGCTCATGTCGAGGATGATCGGGTGCGGTGAGCTCCAGGGAGTGACGCCCAGGCTCTCGTCCGCTCCGTCAGGCAGCAGGATCTCCTCCCACTCGTGACCGAGGTGGCGCGCGATCGTGCGCGCGATCTCGAGCGCGCTCGGCGCATCGGGATCGGCGCTGTTGAGGATCCGCGCCGCCGGGCGAGCGGCCACCGCCTCGATCAGCGATGCGATGTTGGCGGCCGCGGAGGGATGATCGACGCCCGCCCCGAGATTGCGCGAGGAATATCGCCTTGCGGCCGTCGAGCACGCGCTTGACGAACATCCATTCGCGGGCACGTGCCGCGCCCGCGCCGTGGATCTTCGACGGCCGCAGCACGGTGACGGGACGGCCACTGTCGAGCAGCACCTGCTCGGCCGCGACCTTGTTGGCGCCGTAACCCTCGCGGGAGTTGTAGTCCATGTCTCCGCGGGGCTACCGTCGGCTGCGCCTCGCTGATCGGCCCGGCGAACATCGGCGCGGAATCGGAGTTCGAGTGGCGACCCTCGTCGTCGACGTAGACGGCCTTGCTCGAGATCATCACCGTCGAGCCCGCGTCCCCGACGAACGGCAGGAGTCGCACGGCATCGTCTGCCGTGAAGCAGACGCAGTCGACGAGGAGGTCGGCGCCATTCCCGAACGCCTCATGGAGCTGCGTCGGATCGCGGCGGTCGGACGCGATGAACCGGGCCCCGGCGTCTGCGAGCTCGGCCGGGAATCGCGCCGGATCGCGTCCCGTCACGTCCACCTCCCAGGCGGCGTCGAGCAGCCGGCCGGCGGTGGCGCGGCCGACCGCGCCCGTGCCGCCGAGGATCAGTGCGCGTGGCATCGCCGGAACCTAGCGATCAGAGAGCAGCAGCCCCATCTCGAGCGAGTCCCAGAGCTCACCGCTCGCACGACGGTAGTGCTTGACGCGGCGCCCCTCCTCGACGAAGCCGAACTTGCGGTAGAGGGCGATGGCGGCGTCGTTGTGGGCGAAGACGGAGAGGCTGAGCTTGTGAAGGTTCTCGTCCCGTGCCCGTGTGATCGCAGTCGCGAGCAGCGCCGAGCCGGCACGCTGGCCGCGCCACCTGCGCGCGACCACCATCGCTATCTCGCCGAGTCCGAAGCGGTTCGGGTCCAGATGGATGGAGCCGACGATCTCGTCGCCCGCAACCGCGACGTACGTCCATTCGATCGTCCAGCCCGCTGCTGTCGCGTCGACATCGACAGGTGGCTCCGTCGCGATTCCGTCGCGCTCCTCGGCGACTGCTGCGAAGAGGGTGGCGAGCGGCACCCGGTCGGCGTCCGTCGCGGGTCGGACCTGAAACGGCGAATCGGTCACGCTCGGATCCTCGCACGCGGCCACGGTCGCCGGAAACCGTAAGAATCCCGCCGGTGGGCGACGCGGCCACAGAATGGCTCGACGCGGGAGCGGCGCCGCTCTTGCGCGGCGAGCGGGTGCTGTTGCGCGGCTGGAGGGTGGACGACCTGGAGCCGTTCGCCGACCTGAACGCGGACCCGCGGGTGATGGAGCACTATCCGGAGCCGCTCACGCGTGAGCGATCGGATGCGATGGTCTGGGAGCGGATCTTGCCCCAGTTCGCCGAGCGCCGGTACGGGCTCTGGGCGGTGGAGGTGCCAGGGAGAGAGCCGTTCATCGGCTTCGTCGGTCTGCAGGCAGCTGCGTTCGAGGCCGACTTCACTCCGTGCGTGGAGATCGGCTGGCGGTTGGCGTTCGACGCCTGGGGATGTGGCTACGCGACCGAGGCCGCCCGGCTGGCGCTCGCCTTCGGCTTCACGGATGCGGGGCTCGACGAGATCGTGTCGTTCACGTCCCCGGAGAATCGTCGCTCGATTGCGGTGATGGAGCGGCTCGGGATGCGCTTTGACGGCGAGTTCGAGCACCCGAACGTCGCGCCCGGCCATCGCCTGCGGACCCACGTGCTGTATCGGCTTGCGGGCTCGGATCTGGAAGAGTGACGTCATGGAAGAGGGCGATCTTCGCCTGCGGCGACTGACCTACGGGCTCTTCGTCGAGCTCGGCCGGGCGCCGACCGCGATCGAGACCGCGGACGCCGGCGGGCTCGAAGAGGCGGACGTCGTCGAGGGATGGCTGCGGCTGCACGAGCAGCACGCGCTCGTGCTCGACCTTGCGACGGGGGCGATCCTGATGGCGAACCCGTTCTCGGCCGTCCCGACGCCGTATCGGGTGCTCGCCGACGGTCGCTGGTGGTACGCGAACTGCGCCTGGGACGCACTCGGGATCTGCGCCGCGCTTCACGTCGACGGTCTGATCGAGACGTCGTGCCCCGATTGCGGGGAGGAGCTTCGCGTCCGTCTCGCCAATCGGCTGCCCGACGACGAGAGCCTGCTCTTCCACTGCCTCGTTCCCGCGGCCAGGTGGTGGGACGACATCGTCTTCACCTGAAGCGCGATGAACCTCTTCCGGTCGGAGGAGCACATCGAGCGCTGGCTGGACGGGCGGGCGGCCGGAGCGACGATCTCGGTCGGTACGTTGAGCGCGCTCGCTCACGCGTGGTGGGGCGATCGTCTCGGCCCCGGCTGGACGCCGCACACGCGCGAGGAGAACCAGGCCATTCTCGCCCGCGTGGGGCTCACCGGCCCGTTCTGGGATCTGGTCTGAGCATCTCGTCGCGCCTGACCATGCCCCGGGGTCGGGGCGTGGTCACGCGCGGCGATGGTTCGGGCCCTAGGGCCGGACGGGGGTGAGCATTTCGCCCATGACAAGATCGAAACGCTGAAGCAGGTCGGGCACCGTCTCGGGCTTCATCTCGAGGGCGTAGCGACTCGACAGCTCGGCCAGGGCTTCCGGCTCGGCCTCGATCGCGCCACCGAGGTCGACGAGCTCGCGGAAGAATCCTTCGAAGCCGGCCGGGGCGATGATCTCGAGGAGTCGTGCGGGCTCGTCGCCGGCGTTCCAGAAGGTGTGCCACTGGTCGCGCGGCTTGAAGATCAGGTCGCCAGGGCTACCGATCACCACCTCGTCGCCGAGGAGAGCGCCGACCTGCCCCTCGAGCACGAAGCTGTACTCGTCCTCGCGGGCATGCCGGTGGAGCGGGGCTGCGAGCGCGTGTGGGGACATCGGGTGCTCCACGAGTGAGAAGCCGCCGCCCGACTCGATCCCGTCGATCATGAACCGTACGCCGATACTTCCGAGGAAGCCTGCGTGGCCGTCTGCTGGCCCGAGCACTTTCGCAGCTGGTGCGTTGATCATCAGTGCCTCTCCTTATTCGATGAACACAGTGTTCAGCGATAATGACAGGTGGGCGGCGGCCTGTCAAATTCGTCTAACATTGCGTATAGCGAATGGGAGACAAGCGAAAATACGAGTTGAAGAAGCGTGCCGAGCAGGTCGGAGCGACGAGGCAGCGCATCACCGAGGCGACGGTCGAGCTGCATCGCACCGTCGGCCCGGCCGCGACGCAGATCAGCGAGATCGCGCGTCGCGCCGGTGTCCAACGCGTGACGGTCTACACGCACTTCCCCGACGAGACGGCGCTCTTTGCCGCGTGCTCGGCCCATTGGCGGGAGCTCCACCCGGCTCCCGATCCCGCACCGTGGCTGGCGGTCTCGGATCCGGGGGAGAGGCTACGGCTCGGCCTGTGTGAGCTCTACGCCTGGTATCGCGAGACGGAGCCGATGACGGCGAACATCCTGCGAGATGCCGAGCTCGTTCCGGCCATGCGGCCGTTCGTCGTGGATGGTCTCGGTGGCTATCTGGAGGCCGTATGCCGGATTCTGGGGGAGCCAATCCGGTCGGGCCTTCGCGGCCGCCGCCGGGCGCGCGTCGACGCGGCGCTGCGCGCCGCGGCCGACTTTCATCTCTGGCGCCGGCTGGCGCCGCTCGGAGATGCGGATGCCGCCGAGCTGGGCGCCGGTCTCGTCGAGCTGGCGGCAGGCGCCACGGGCTCGGCGGGCAGCGGTCGGGCAGACCACTAGTTGCCGGTCTGCCCGACCTGAGCCTGCTTAGCCTGTGACGCCGGCGCCTGTGCCGATCGGGCAGGAGACACCGGTGCCGCCGATTCCGCAGTAGCCGCGCGGGTTTCGCGCCAGATACTGCTGGTGGTAGGTCTCCGCGTAGTAGAACGGTCCTGCCTCGGCGAGCTCGGTCGTGATCAGCCCGCCGACGCCGGCCTGCGCGAGCGCCATCTGATAGCGCGCCTTCGAGGCGAGCGCGGCCTCTTGCTGGGCGGGAGTGGTCCAGTAGAGCGCCGAGCGGTACTGCGAGCCACGGTCGTTCCCCTGCCGCATTCCCTGGGTCGGGTCATGGCCTTCCCAGAACGTCTTCAGCAGGTCGTCGTAGGAGATCCGCTCCGGGTCGTACGCGACGAGCACGGCCTCCGTGTGGCCGGTGCGGCCGGAGCATGTCTCCTCGTAGCTCGGGTTCGGGGTCGTGCCGCCGGCGTAGCCGACGGCGGTCGTGGAGACGCCCGGCAGCTGCCAGAAGAGCCGCTCGGCGCCCCAGAAGCAGCCCATCCCGAAGATCGCGGTCTCGATGCCCTCGGGAAAAGGCGGCTCGAGCGGTGTGTCGAGCACCACATGGGGCTCGGTCACCGGCATTGGGCCCGGGCGTGCCGGGGAGCGTGTCCTCGGGCGCGGGCATGGTCGTGGGACTTGCGTGTAAAGAGCATGTTCCTACGGTATGGCGCGGGGCCGAAACGTTACAGCGGGCGGGCGGCCGCGGATGCGACGGACGTGCCTTCTCGCGGCATTGGCTCGAACCGGGGGCGCGAGCGAGACTTTGTGTTGATTCAACACAAAGTCGCCGAGGCGGAGGCACACGCCGACCGGGACAACCGCGCGCGCCGCGGGCACGAGATTGTGTTGATTCAACACAATCTCCGGGTGCGAACCGACCAACGGAGCATGGAATCGTGCGGGAGCGGCGCTCGAGTTTGTGTTGATTCAACACAAGGTCGATCTACTCTCGCGTGCGGGGCGCAATTCGGCCGAGCCGCGTGCCCGCGTTCGTGACTTTGTGTTGATTCAACACAAACCATGGCCGAGGCCAGGGATGCGCGACGAACTGCTCTCGGAGTTGACCTGGCGGGTGGAGCCGTGTCGAGAACGCCGGAGGTCGCTGGGATGGCCAGGTGGAACGGATCAGGCCTGGGCGAGCGCCTGCTCGAGATCGGCCCACAGGGCCTCGCCGTCCTCGAGGCCGACCGAGAGCCGCAGCAACCCCTCCGGGCAGCGGTCGCCCTCCCAGCGGTAGCGCGACTCGAGCTTGGTGCGCGTGCCGCCGAGGCTCGTCGCGTTCTCGATCGTCGTCGACGGCGACCTCGACCCGCCGCGCGGCGTCGCCGTCTGCGACGTCGAAAGAGACCAGGAATCCGAAGCCCGGGTAGCGGACGGCCGTCACGGCGGGGTGGCCGAGGAGTCGTGCCGCGAGCGTCTGCGCCGTCGCCTCCATTCTCTCGAAGCGCACGGTCAGGGTCTTCAGCCCGCGCTCGAGGAGCCACGCGGTATCGGCGGAAGCGACGAGCCCGGTCAGCCGACGGGTCAGGTGAAGGCTGTTGAAGAGCCCGTCGTCCTTGACGATGGCGACGCCTGCAATCAGGTCGTCGTGCCCGGCGAGGACCTTCGTGGCGCTGTGCAGCGAGACATCGCACCCTCGCTCGAGCGGGAGCAGGCGCAGGGGCGACGAGAGCGTCGCGTCGCACACGACCGGCGCCGGGTGGGCGGCGGCCGCGGCGAAGTCGGGCATCGTCAGCATTGGGTTCGACGGCGCTTCGAGGAGGATCAGGTCGACGCCTTCAGGCGGCGCTCCGGCCTGGTCGTACTCGACGACCTCGACACCCCAGGGGTGGAGGTGATCGAGAAGCTGCTTGTGGCCGTAGTAGGAGCCTTCGGCGAGGGCGATCGTGCTGCCCGGACGGAGCATCGTCAGCAGGACGCACGTGACGGCGCCCATGCCGGCGGGAAAGAGCAGTGCGCGGCCCCCCTCGAGCTCGCCGATGACGTTCTCGACCGAAACGGCGTTCGGCTGCTCCGCGCGGGCGTAGGAAAACGGGCCGGGCTCACCCGTCGCGTCGTACGGCCAGGTTGCCGAGCGGTCGAGGGAAGCGCCCACGGCTCGACTCTAGAGGCTTGATGGGTATTGGGGGTGCGTTTTGGGGTGGTTCTGCACCAGGGAGCGTGTTCGACGAGGAGGCCGTCAAGGCTGGTTGCCTTGTTGATCTTCTCGGCGGACGCGATCCGCAGCGTGTAGCGCCGCATCCAGACCTGCCTGCAATGCGCATCAAGCCCTTCGTACGAGCGACGTAGACTCGCCGGATGGAGCCACCGTCGGTCGTTTCCGCCGCGCTCGTCGAGGCGTTCCGTCGAGACGGCGCCGTGTGCATCCGGGGAGCGTTCTCCGACGCGGAAATCGCTCTTGCAGAGGCGGCGATCGACCGGAACCTCGAGGATCCGAGCCCGCGTGCCCTCGTCGCGAGCAGGCCGGAGGACCCGGGCCGCTTCTTCGAAGACTTCTGCAACTGGCAGCGACTGGCGGAGCTCGAGAGCGTCGTGCGGACGTCTCCCGCAGCGGCGATCGCCGCCGACCTGATGGGCTCCGCAAGGGTGCGTTTCTACCACGACCACGTGCTCGTGAAGGAACCGGGGACGACCCAACGCACGCCGTGGCACCAGGATCAGCCGTACTACAACGTCGACGGCACCCAGACCTGCTCGGTGTGGTTGCCGGTCGATCCCGTTTCACGGGAGGCGACCCTCGAGTTCGTGGCCGGCTCGCATCGCGGCCCGTGGCTGATGCCGCGGACCTTCATGGACAACGAGGCACGGTGGTTCCCCGAAGGCGCCCTCGACGATCTGCCTGACATCGAGTCCGACCGCTCCGCGTACGAGATCATCGGCTGGGCGCTCGAGCCGGGCGATGCCGTCTTCTTCAACATGCTGACGCTGCACTGCGCCGGTGGCGTCGAGGGGCCGCACCGGCGCCGGGTGCTCTCGCTCCGCTTCCTCGGCGACGATGTCGACCCATGCGCCGCGATCGTGGAAGACGTCGCCCGAGTTTCCCGGCCTCGCCGACGAGCTGGCGCCGGGAGCTCCGATGGATCATCCCCTGTTCCCCGTCGTCTGTGAGCGCGAGGCGTAGCTCGCGTTCGCCCCGCCGGTCTCCGGGCCGGAGCGATAGGCTCAGGCGCGATGGCAGTGCACGGGACGACCCGCATGACCCACGACACGACCGAGGCGAAGCTCCGCTGGCTGGAGGAGCTGAGCGCTGAGGCGATGCTGCCGATGGGTGAGGAAGCGGCGGAGCGACAGCACGCCCGCGGCAAGCTGCTTGCGCGCGAGCGGGTGGAACGGCTTCTCGATCCGGGTTCGTTCGTCGAGCTCGACCGGTTTGTGCGCCACCGCGAGGTGGAGTTCGGGATGCAAGAGAAGCGGCCATTCGGCGACGCCGTCGTGACCGGCTACGGCACGGTCTTCGGCCGCCCCATCTGCGTCTTCTCACAGGATTTCACGGTCTTCGGCGGCTCACTGAGCGAGGTATTCGCCGAGAAGATCTGCAAGGTGATGGACATGGCGGTGAAGGTCGGCTGCCCGGTCGTGGGGATCAACGACTCGGGCGGCGCGCGGATCCAGGAGGGTGTCGTCTCGCTCGCCGGCTATGCGGAGATCTTCTGGCGCAACGTGCAGGCCTCGGGCGTGATCCCGCAGGTCTCGCTGATTCTCGGGCCGTGCGCCGGCGGTGCCGTGTACTCGCCCGCGATTACGGATTTCGTGCTGATGGCCGAGGGGTCGTCGTACATGTTCATCACCGGCCCCGATGTCGTGAAGACGGTCACCGGTGAGGAGGTGACCCAGGAGGAGCTGGGAGGCGCGTCTGCGCACGCGTCCCGCTCCGGCGTCGCCCATCTCGTCGGCGCCGACGAGGAGGCGGTGCTCGACGACGCGCGCTACCTGCTCTCGTTCCTGCCGCAGAACAATCTCGAGCCGGCTCCGTACTCGGCGCCGGCGGATCCGGTCGATCGCGAGTCCGCCGAGCTCGACACGCTGATTCCCGACTCCGCCAACAAGCCCTACGACATCAAGCGCGTGATCCGCGCCGTCGTCGACGACGCCGACTTCATGGAGCTCCAGTCCGAGTACGCGCAGAACATCGTCTGCGGCTTTGCGCGCCTTGGCGGCCATTCGATCGGGATCGTCGGGAACCAGCCGAACGCTCTGGCCGGCGTGCTCGACATCGATGCCTCGGTCAAGGCGGCCCGGTTCGTGCGCACCTGCGACGCATTCGGGATCCCCGTCGTGACGTTTGTCGACGTGCCCGGCTTCCTGCCCGGCACGGCGCAGGAGTGGGGTGGGATCATTCGCCACGGGGCCAAGCTGCTCTACGCGTACGCCGAGGCGACGGTGCCGAAGCTGACCGTGATCACGCGGAAGGCGTACGGCGGCGCCTACGACGTCATGAGCTCGAAGCACATCCGCGCGGACGTGAACGTCGCCTGGCCGAGCGCCGAGGTCGCCGTGATGGGCCCGGACGGGGCGGTCAACATCATCTTCCGCAAGGAGCTCGCCGAGGCCGACGACCCCGACGCACGTCGGGCCGAGCTGATCGCGGATTACCAGGAGCGCTTCGCCAACCCGTACTCCGCTGCGGAGCGCGGCTACGTCGACGACGTGATCGAGCCCCGTCGGACACGGCCGTACCTGATCCGCGCCCTCGAGATGCACCTGGCGAAGCGCGAGCCGACGCCGAAGCGCAAGCACGGCAACATTCCCCTGTGACGCTGACGCGCGACAGCGTCTCGTACGACCGCACCTGGGACGACACGAGCGTCTTCCCGACCGTCGAGGCGTGGGAGGCGGAGCTCGACTCGATGCTCGCCGAGCTGCCGACGCTGACCGCCTTTCAGGGCCGCCTCGGTGAGAGCGCCTCCATCCTCGTGCAAGCGCTCGAGGCCCGCGATGGCGTCGACCACCGCCTCGGCCGCGTGTACGTCTACGCGTTGCTCGGCTACGCAGTCGACACAACCGATCCGGCCGCCGTGGCCCGGTTCGGTCGTGCGCAGGCGGCCGAGGCCCAGGTCCTGGCGGCGGTCTCGTTCGTCGAGCCCGAGGTGCTCGCGCTCGGTAGCGACCGGCTTGCGGAGTGGGCGGCGAGCGAGCCTGCGCTGACGGTCTACGCCCACTACCTCGACGATCTCGGCCGACGCGCCGGGCACACGCGCTCGGCGGAGGTGGAGGAGGTGCTCGGGCTTCTCTCGGATGTGCTCTCCGGGCCGTTCGGGGTCTACAGCGCGCTCGTCGACAGCGATGTCGTCTTCGCGCCGGCCGTGTCGGAGAACGGCGAGGAGGCCGACGTCACCCAGGGATCGATCGACGCGCTGCTCGCGAGCGCCGACCGGGAGCTACGGCGCACGGCCTGGGAGAGCTATGCCGACGGCTATCTCGGGGTGCGCGGCACGCTCGCCGCGAACCTCGCAGGGACCGTCAAGCAGGCCGTGTTCCAGGCGCGCGTCCGCCGCCACGAGTCGCCGCTCGCCGCGGCTCTTTCGCGCTCGAACGTGCCACCAGCGGTCTTCGACAACCTGATTGCGACATTCGAGGCGAACCTGCCGACCTGGCACCGCTACTTCGATCTTCGCCGGCGGATCCACGGCGTCGACCACCTCGCACCGTACGACCTGGCCGCGCCACTCGGTGACTCCTCGCCCGTCCTCGACTATGAGCAATGCGTCGCGTGGATCTGCGAGTCGCTCGCGCCGCTGGGAGACGACTACGTCGAGACGCTGAGGCGCGGCTGCCTCGAGGAGCGGTGGGTCGACGTTCTTCCGACGGCGGGAAAGATGGGCGGCGCCTTCTCCGCCGGGGCTCCCGGAACGGCGCCGTTCATCGTGATGAGCTTCGACGGCACGGGTGTCAGCCTCGGGACGCTGGCGCACGAGCTCGGCCACTCGATGCACTCGTACCTCTCCTGGCGCACGCAGCCGCAGGTCTACACCCACTATTCGATGTTCGTCGCCGAGGTGGCGTCCAACTTCCACCAGGTGATGCTGCGCGCCCACCTGCTGGACAACGTCGACGATCCTGCCCTGCAGCTCGCTGTGCTCGAGGAGGCGATGGCGAACTTCCGGCGCTACTTCTTCATCATGCCGACGCTCGCTCGCTTCGAGCGCGAGATGCACGAGCGCGTCGCGCGAGGTGAGGGACTGACCGCCGAGCTGCTCTGCGACCGTATGGCGGATCTCTTCGCCGAGGGCTACGGGCCTGAGGTCGAGCTCGACCGAGATCGCGTCGGGATCACCTGGGCGGAGTTCGGGCACCTCTACGAGCCGTTCTACGTCTTCCAGTACGCGACCGGGATCTCGGGCGCGCACGCGCTCGCGCAGGGAGTGCTCGCAGGCGAGCCGGATGCGGCCGATCGCTACCTCGAGTTCCTCTCCGCCGGGAGCTCGCTCTATCCGCTCGAAGCGCTCCGGCGGGGCGGCGTCGACCTCACCTCGCCCGAGCCCGTCGAGCAGACGTTCGCCGTGCTCTCCTCACTCGTCGACCGGATCGAGGCACTCGTCTAGATGGAGATCGAGCTCGTTCCCGAGCTGGAGCCCGACGATCTGGCGTTCCTCGCCGCGGAGGCCGCGATCGAGCGGACCGGCCTCGCCGACGACGTGCGGCCCGCCGGGAACACGAGTGCCTGGTGGCGTGCCGGAGTCCACGAGGCGGTCGAGCGGGGTATGGCATCGCGGGAGCACGAAGCAGCGGTCGGTCGCGCGGACACGGGCAGGGCTCGGCGCCAGGCCGCGTCGCCGGACGCGCCTGTCAGCCTCTAGGCGCTGTTCGCCCGCAGCAGCCGCGGCGCCACGCGCGCGTAGTCGAGCCCGGAGATCCAGGTCAGTGCCACGGCGACGAGCAGGACCCACCACGCGACGTCGCTGCTCCAGGCGCCGGCCGCGGCCATGCCGCCGACAGCCACGGCCACCGCCTGGGCCCAGGTCTTCAGCTTGCCGAGATCGCGGGCCGCGATCACGATGCCTCGCTGGATCGCAGCCAGGCGGAGCCCGGAGACGAGGAACTCGCGCGCAACGATCGCGGCGACCATCCAGGCCGGGGCGACTCCCTCTGCGATCAGCATCACGAGCGCCGACATCACGAGCACCTTGTCCGCGATCGGGTCGAGCAGCGAGCCGAACGCCGATGTCTGGTTCCAGCGGCGGGCGAGCCAGCCGTCGACCTGATCGGTCGCCATTGCGACGACGAAGACGGCCGTCGCCCAGTAGTCGTGATTCGGGAAATCCCACGCGAAGAGAACGACGACGACGGGAACCGCCAGAGCCCGTGCAAGCGTCAACTGATCGGGGACGGTCATCCATGGGAGAGAATACGCGGAGAGCATGGCACCCTTCACCAAAGTGCTCGTCGCGAACCGCGGCGAGATAGCCGTCAGGATCTTCCGGACGCTCCACGAGCTCGGCATCGCGGCCGTCGCGGTGTACTCCGACGCCGACCGCGGTCGCATGCATACGCGCGTCGCGGACGAGGCCTTTCGGATCGGGCCTGGCCCGGCCGACGAGAGCTACCTGCGGGCGGACGTGATCGTCGAGACCGCGCTGCGGGCGGGAGCCGAGGCCGTGCATCCGGGCTACGGCTTCCTGGCCGAGAACGCAGCGTTCGCGCGCGCGGTCGAGGAGGCTGGACTGACGTGGATCGGGCCGCCACCGGCTGCGATCGAGCTGATGGGGTCGAAGACGGAGGCGCGCGCCGCGATGCGTGCCGCGGGTGTCCCCATCATCCCGGGCGCCACCGACCCGGTACGGACGGTTGCCGAGGTCGTCGCGATCGGGGAGGAGATCGGCTATCCGCTGATCATCAAGGCGGCTGCCGGCGGCGGTGGCAAGGGCATGGAGCTCGTCGCCGACCCCTCGGAGGCGGAGCGGGCGTTCGAGGCCGCGCAGCGCCAGGGCCTGAAGTACTTTGCGGACGACGCGGTCTACGTCGAGCGCTACCTCGAGGATCCGCGCCACGTCGAAGCGCAGGTCCTCGCCGATGCCCATGGGACGGTGCTCTTCCTCGGCGAGCGCGACTGCACGATCCAGCGGAGGCACCAGAAGCTGATCGAGGAGACGCCATCGCCCGCCGTCGGCCCGGAGCTGCGCGCACGTATCGGCGAGATCGCGGTGAACGCCGCGCGGGCGGCGGGGTACCGCTCCGCCGGCACGATCGAGGGGCTCCTCACGGCAACGGGCGAGTACTTCTTCATGGAGATGAACACGCGGATCCAGGTCGAGCACACCGTGACGGAGCTGGTCACCGGGATCGATCTCGTTCGGGAGCAGATCCTGATCGCGCAGGGCGAGCCGCTCTCCGTACAGCAGGAGGACGTGAGCCTGCGCGGCCACGCGATCGAATGCCGCATCAATGCGGAGGACGTCGGCAAGGGCTTTCTGCCGGCTCCCGGCCTGATCACCGCCTACGAGGAGCCGTCGGGCCCCGGCGTCCGCGTCGACTCCGGCGTGCGGGCGGGCGACGAGATCTCGGGGCTCTACGACCCGATGATCGCGAAGCTGATCGTTCATGACACCAATCGCGAGACGGCGCGGAAGCGCATGCTCCGCGCCCTCGCGGAGTTCCGGATCGAAGGGCCACCGACGCTGATCGGGTTCCACGCGGCGCTGTTGACGGAGCCGTGCTTCATCGATGGCGGCACCTGTCACGGGCTCGTGGAGTCGGAGGAGCTGGCGCAACGTGCGGAGGAAATGACGCAGGCGTTCTCTCATCAGACAACGGTATCGAGCGGGGCGGACGGCATGCAGACGCGCGAGCGGGTCGTCGCAGTCGAGGTGGACGGTCGCTCGTTCGACGTGCGGCTCCACACGACCGAGCCCCCGTGGGCCGCCCTCGGGCGTCGCCGCAGGGAACGCACAGCGGCAAACGGTGCCGAGGGCTCGGGCGCGGTCCCAAGCCCGATGCAGGGCACCGTGCTCAAGGTCCTCGTCGAGGAGGGCGAGACCGTCGAGGCGGGGCATGTGATCTGCGTGATCGAGGCGATGAAGATGGAGAACGAGATCGCGGCGCCGCGCGACGGGGTCGTGACCGACCTCGGCGTGAGCCCCGGGCAGGGCGTCACGAACGGGCAGCTGATCTGCGTCGTCGCGGCCGCCTGATGACGTCCGCCGAGTCGGATGTCGGCGCACTGGTTCGGCGCCTGATCGGAGAGGAATCGCTCACAGGTGCGACCCTGAGCAGGCCGCGTCGGAGCGATCCGTCCCGCGCGTCTCGCGTCACCGTGGCACCCGTGACGATCGCGGATGCGCTTCGCTATCGCTTCACGACCCACTACGCGGCGCGCTCGACGGACGAGAATCTTGCGCCCGCCGCGGCCGCAGACCATCTCGTGCAGCTCCTCGAGGCTGACTTTCGCCAGGGCCTGCTCCAGTCGAGTGACGCGGACTGGCAGGTTCTGACTGCAGGAAAGACGCCAAGCATTCTCCGCCGGCCGCCGAGCCGTCCGACCGCCAGCCTCGCCCACGACCGCGTCAAGCGGCGCGTCCTGCCCGAAGGGGCGGCGGTGCCGTTCCTCGTCGAGCTCGGCGTGATGACACCCGAGGGCAAGGTGCGGGCGAAGCGATACGACAAGTTCCGTCAGGTGAACCGCTTCCTCGAACTGGTCGAGGACGTGCTGCCGTCTCTGCCTGCAGGGCCGCTGCGGGTTGTCGACTTCGGCTCCGGCAAGTCGTACCTCACGTTCGCGCTGCACCATCTCCTCACGGTTGTCCACGAGCGCGAGGTTGAGATCGTCGGCCTCGATCTGAAGGCCGACGTCGTGGAGCACTGCGAGGCCCTCGCCCGCACGCTCGACGCCCACGGATTGCGGTTCGAGGTCGGGGACATTGCGGGCTACGGGGCTCTCGCCGGGGTCGACCTCGTCGTCAGCCTCCATGCCTGCGACACCGCGACCGACGACGCTCTCGACCGCGCAGTTCGCGCCGGAGCGCCCGTGATTCTCGCCGTGCCCTGCTGCCAGCACGAGCTCCTGCCTCAGCTCGAGAGCCCGGCGCTCGCGCCCCTGCTGCGTCACGGCACCCTCCGCGAGCGCTTCGCCGCCGAGGTGACCGATGCCGCGCGCGCACAGCTGCTCGGCGCCGTCGGCTACGACGTCCAGGTGCTCGAGTTCATCGAGCTGGAGCACACGCCGAAGAACGTGCTGCTCCGCGCCGTCGCACGCCCCGGTCGCGACACGGCGAAGGCGCTCGGCGAGTACCGGGCCTTCGCCGCTGAGCTCGGGATCGATCCCGCCCTCGGACGGCTGCTCGCCGATCTGTTGCCGGCGTGACGGGCTCGGACACCGAGGCGCTAGCCCCGGCAACCTGCTCCGTGGCGTCGCTCGCCGCGGGCGAGCCGCTCGCCGGAACGGCGACCGAGGCCGCGAGCTGGCTCCTCGTCGAGGTGCGGGGCTCATGGGGCAGAGACGCGGTCGCAGACAGCGGCCTCCCCGATCCCGTGCAGGATGCGCTGAAGGCATTCCCGGGCAAGGTGCTCTTGATCCGGCGTCCCGACCGACGCGACGGCGTCACCTTGATCCGCGCGCGCGCCGACGAGGGTGGGGGGGCGCGCGACCCACCGCGAGCTCGGCTCGCTCGCCGAGCTGCCGGGACTCGACCTCGAACTCGGCGACGCCGATGGCCCACCCGATCTTCCTCGTCTGCGCCCACGGCCGCCGCGATGCCTGCTGCGCGCGCCTCGGGCTCCCGTTCTTCGACGCATTGCAGCCGGTGCTTCCGCCCGTGCGGCTCTGGCAGTCGTCGCATCTGGGCGGGCATCGGTTCGCGCCGAACGTCCTCGTCCTGCCGGCGGGAATCCAGCTCGGGCGGATCCCCGTCGAGCGCTCGACGGAGGTCGCGCGCCTGCTCGAGGCCGGCCGGATTCCGCTCGATCTCTACCGCGGCCGGACGATGTACTCCGCGCCGGTGCAAGCGGCGGAGATCGCCCTTCGCGTCGCGACCGGGCTCGACACGATCACAGACCTGCGGCTCGTCGAGCACGAGGCCGATCACGTCACGTTCTCGACCCCAGCCGGAGAGCGGGCGGTGCGCGTCGAGGAGCGCTCTGGCCCGATGGTGCCGGCGAGCTGTGGCACCGACCCTGAGCCAACGTCCAGCTGGTTCGCGACCGTCGCTGACTGAGCGACGGCCGCGCGGCCGTCAGCCGGCCAGCGTCGCCGCGACGAACGCCTCGAGCAGCGGGCCAAGACGCCCCGCTGCGCCCGCTCCCACCTGCGGCTGGAAGGCCGTCGCGACGAAGAACGGATGCTCCGGCAGCTCGATCGCCTCGACTCCCGCGTCCGGAGCGGTGGCGCCGATCACGACGCCGGCCCGCTCGAGCGGCTGGATGTAGCGCGGACCGAGCCCGTAGCCGCAGAAGTGGAAACCGTCGAACGGGTCGGTGCCGCAGATCTCCGCGAAGCGCGTTCCCGGCACCGGCGTCACCGTCCGCACCTCGCCGTAGAGGCTGCAGGCGAGCCGGCTGACGACGGGAGCGACGGCCTCGGGATCGCTTTCCTCATGCGCCGCGTCCTCGATTCCGGCCCGGCTCCGTGCGAGCTCGACAAGCGCATGCTGAAAGCCGCCGCAGGTGCCGAGGAAGGGAAGACCGGTCTCCAGGCAGTGGCGGATCGCCGCGAATGCCGCGTCGGCGTCGCGGTACGGCGTCCCGGGAAGCAGCCACACGCCGCTGGCTCCGTCGAGATCGCGCGCGTCGGGGCTGTCGGTGGCAACCCACCTCGCGCGCGCACCGTCGGGAAAGAGCGGCAGCGCCGCATCGATCTCCCGGTGCGTCAGGTAGCCAACGTCGCGATCGCCGAGCGCGACGATCATCGGCTCAGAGCGTCCGCTGGTAGGAGCGGAAGCTCCACGTCGCGAAGGACGTTGTAAGCCCGACGAAGAGGGCGAGCAGCAGCAGGAAGGTGCCCATCTCGCCCCAGTCGGTGCCGGGCAGCGCCTCGCCGCGCGCGGAGCGAACCGCCCATTCGACCGGGTTCAGCAGCGAGGCGTTCTGCATCCACGACGGGATCAGCGTCCGGGCGATCAGCAGCGAGGAGAAGAAGAGGAGCGGCAGGCTGATGAACTGCGCCACGGCGATCATCGAGGCTTCCTGCCGCGTGCGCAGCGCGATCCCGTGCGACAGCCCGGCGAAGCCGGCCGATACGAGGAACGCAGCAAGAAGGATCACGAGCCAGCCCACCGGGCCGCCGTTGCGCGCCCCCAGGAAGAGGCCCGTGACGAGGATCAGCAGTGCCTGCAGCGTGGCAACGATCGAGGCCTCGAGGATCCGCCCGAAGACGATCGCGCCGCGACTGGCCGGTGTCGCGAGAAAGCGCTCGAGGACGCCGCGGTCGAGGTCCTCGATCATCCCCATCCCGGCCCACGAGCCCGAGAAGAAGGCCGTCATCACCGCCACTCCGGGCGTGAGGTAGTCGATGTAGGACGTGGTGCCGAACCCGGGCAGCTCCGTGATCCGGCGGAAGAGCTGGCTGTAGAGAAGGAGCCAGAACATCGGTTGCACCACCATCACCGCGATCCAGATCGGTTGGCGCGAGAGGTTGCGGAGGACGCGGCCGCAGAGGTAGAGCGTCTGGGTGACGACCTTCACGGTCGGTCACCGTCGTCGGCCCGGAAGTCGCGCCCCGTGTGATGGAGATACACGTCGTCGAGTGACGGCCGGGAGACCGTCACGGCCACGACGCCGGCGCCGGCGGCGTCGAGCGCGGCGAGGATCCCGGGCACCGCCTGCGCGCCCTGATCGACGCGGAGGTGGAGGCGCCGCCCGTCCGGCGTCACCTCGTGTACGCCCTCGATGCCGCGGGCGAGCTCCGCGGCGCGGGTGGTGTCGGCGCCGTCCAGCTCGACGGTGACTGCGTCGCCGCGCAGCTCGCGCTTCAGCTCCTCGGGCGTGCCCTCGACGACGACCTTGCCGCGAGAGACGATCGCGACGCGCCGCGCCAGCTTGTCCGCCTCCTCGAGGTAGTGCGTCGTGAGGAGGATCGTCAGGCGCTCCGCCGCGGCCAGGCGCTCGAGCTCGTCCCACATCGCGACGCGCGCCTCGGGGTCGAGGCCTGTCGTCGGCTCGTCGAGGAAGAGCACCTGTGGTCGGTGGACGAGGCCCATCGCCACATCGAGGCGCCGCTTCATCCCGCCCGAGTAGGTCTTGACGAGGGCGTTCGCCTTGTCGGTGAGCCCGAAGGTCTCGAGCAGGTCGGCAGAGCGCCGCTCGAGATCCGTGCCGCGCATGCCCTGCAGGCGTCCCTGGAGAAGCAGGTTCTCGCTGCCCGTCGCCTCTCGATCGACACCCGATGCCTGAGGCACGTAGCCAATCGCCCGCCGCACGGCGCCGGCCTCCGAGGCGACGTCATGGCCCGCCACGACCGCGCGGCCGGAGTCGGCGCGGGTCAGCGTCGCGAGGATGCGGACGGTCGTCGACTTGCCGGCCCCGTTCGGTCCGAGCAGGCCGAACACCTCGCCCTCGGGCACCGAGAAGCGGATCCCGTCGAGCGCCCGGGTGTCCTTCCCGTACGTCTTTTCGAGGCCGTCGACGACGATCGCGTCCATGGCGCGAGCGTACCGTTCGGCCCGCGGATCAACCGGGCGCAGTGGGCTCTTGCGGCAGCACGGGCCTGGCCGGCAGATGCCGCGTGAAGACGATCGAGAGCAGGGCGAGGAGTCCCACCGCGAGCATCGCCTTGCGGAGAGCGTCGAGCTCGGCATCGCTGTAGTCGGCTGTGATCGCATCGGCCTCGGCCGGCGTCGCGCCCGCTTCGGTCACCGAAGCGTGCACCTGCTCGGCGGTCACGATCTCGATCCCGTTCTCGGTCGCGGCGCTGATCTGCGTCTTCGCCGAGTCGGAGAGGGCGGGATTCGCGGCGATCCTGTCGTTGAAGCCGGTGAGCAGGCCCGTCAGGAGCACGGAGCCGATCAGCGCCGTGCCGAGCGAGGCGCCGAGGTTCTGCGCCGTCCCCTGAAGGCCACCGGCCTCGTTGGTCTTGTCCTGCGGTGCCGACGACATGATCACGTTGCCGAGCTGGGACATCAGAAGGCCGGCGCCGATGCCGAACAGCGCGAGCGAGAGCTTGAAGCCGGTCTCGTTGAGGTTCACGTCGATCGTGCCGACCATGATGAACGCCGCGATCGACATCGCCAGCAGCCCGATCCGCACGATCGCGCGGGGCGGGAGGTACGTCACGAGCTTCGGGCCTGTGAGCGCCGCCGCGAGCATCGTGATCGACATCGGCAGCAGGCGCTTGCCGGTCTCGAAGGCGTCGAAGCCGAGAACGACCTGGAGGTAGACGGGGAGAACGAAGAAGGTGCCCATCAGCACGAGCTGCTGCGACATCAGCGTCGCCAGGCCGGCCCGGAGGGATTCGATCTTCAGCAGCGCCCGATCGAGCAGCGCGTCTCGGCCGAGCCGCGTCTGCCGCTCCTCCCAGATGCCAAAGAGCCAGAGAAGAAGAACGCCGCCGACGATCAGGAAGGGCACGAGCGAGAAGCCGAGTGGCGTGATCTCGTGGCCGTTGATCGTCGGCGCGTCGAGGGGCCACACCCAGCCCCAGCTGCTGCTCTGGAGGATCCCGAAGACGATCAGACCGAGGCCGAGGGCCGAGAGGGCGGCGCCGCCGTAGTCGAGCTTCGGCGGATGCGCGGGCTTCGGCGCCTTCTGCATCCGGTTGCGCACGATCAGGATGCGCGATCACGATCACGACCTCGCCGACGAAGACGTAGCGCCAGCTGAAGTACGTCGTCACGAAGCCGCCGATCACGGGACCGACCGCGATTGCGGCTCCGGCGACGCCGCCGATGATCCCGTAGGCGAAGGCGCGATCCTTGCCCTCGTAGTTCGCCGCGGTGAGGGCGGCGATGGCCGGGATCACGAGCACGGCGCCGAGGCCCTCGACGAGTGACCAGCCGAAGAGGAGCACGGTGAGGTTCGGGCTCAGCGCCGTCGTCAGCGAGCCGAGCCCGTAGACAGCAAGCCCGATCCCGAAAGCACGGTCGCGACCCCAGATGTCGCCGAGCTTCGCGCCGACGAGCATGAATGCCGCCATCACGAGCGTGTACATCGTGATCGCGCCCTGGACGCCGGTGACCGTCGTGTCGAGATCCTCGACGATCTGCGAGATCGAGACGTTCATCACGCTCGAGTCGAGCACCATCACGAACTGCGCGGCGGCGAGGATGACGAGAGGAAGCCAGCGGCGCACGGCGTCAGTCTTTCAGGTCGTAGATGCTTGGTGCGCCGACGCACAAGCCTCTCGTCGTCAGGCGGGCTGGGCCGAGACCGCGGCCTCTTCGAGGTGATAGGCGTGGTCCGTGAACCACACCAGGGACGGCTCGACGCCGTCCGGTGGCTCGCCGACGCTCCTGAACGGGCCGAACGAGATGCGAACCCAGAGACCTGCCCGCAAGCGCGCCGGGCGCGGCGATGACGCCGCTCCACGTCTGCCCGCCTTGAGGACGGTCGGAAGCGCCGGCGTGTAGCTCGTTGCGGCGCGGATCGCAGGCAAGTCGTTGTTCCTCGTCCGCTCCTCGAACTCCTTCTGGTCGTCGTTCGGGAACAGCATCACGCCGAATGCAAGCTCGGCCGCGTACTTCTTTCCGCCGACTGCCCAGCCGATGTCCGAGGTGTTCTCGACCGAGATCTGGGCCGACCAGCCGGTCGGCGTCACCGTGAACGAGGCGACCCTGAAGACGAGTGCCGGCTCCTTCGCCGGGTAGGGCTCGACCCAGTCGAGCTTTGCGGTCTGCGGGCCCGCCTTGCCCGCTGTGGCACCGGCTCATCACTGCCCGCGCACCCCGTGAGGGCGAGAGCAGGAGGACGAGGAGTGCCGCGAAGGGGAGCGCGCGCCGCATGAACCGGATGCTCGCACAAGCTGCGTTGGTAGGCTCGGAGGCCGAATGGATCTCTACGAGTACCAGGGCAAGGAGCTGTTTCGGCGCGTCGGGATCCCGGTCAGCGACGGTCGGCTCGCGACGACGCCGGGCGAGGCGCGGCAGGCGGCCGAGGTGATCGGCGGGCCCGTCGTCGTCAAGGCGCAGGTCCTCACGGGCGGCCGCGGCAAGGCAGGCGGCGTCAAGCTCGCCGCCAACGCGCACGAGGCGGAGGAGCACGCGAAGAACATCATCGGGCTCGACATCAAGGGTCACGTCGTCAAGCGCCTCTGGGTCGAGCAGGCGTCCGACATCGCGAAGGAGTACTACCTCTCGCTGACGTTCGATCGTGGCATCAAGAAGCCGCTGTTCATGTTCACGACGCAGGGCGGCGTCGAGATCGAGCAGGTCGCGGAGGAGAATCCCGACGCGCTCGTCCGCCTCCACATCGATCCGATCGAGGGCTTCAACCCCTGGCAGGCGCGGCGCCTCGTCTACGGCGCCGGCGTCACCGATCCGTCGGAGCAGAAGCAGATCGCCAAGATCATCGGCCAGCTCTACGACGCGTTCGTGCGCTTCGACGCGATGCTCTGCGAGATCAACCCGCTGATCGTGACGCCGGACGGCGTCGTGAAGGCGCTCGACTCGAAGTTCACGGTCGACGACAACGCGCTCTACCGCCACCCCGATATCGCCGAGATGCGCGACGAGGACGCCGCCGACCCGCTCGAGGCGCTCGCCCGCGCGAAGCACGTCACCTACGTCAAGCTCGACGGCGAGGTCGGCGTGTGCGGCAACGGCGCCGGGCTGACGATGTCGACCGTCGACGTCGTCACGTTCGCCGGCGGCACGGCCCGCGAACTTCTGCGACCTCGGCGGCGGCGGCGACGCCCAGGGCGTCGTCGACGCGCTGTCGGTGATCACGCGCGACCCGCAGGTGAAGGCGATCTTCTTCAACATCTTCGGCGGCATCACGCGCTGCGACGAGGTCGCGCGCGGCATCCTGCAGGCGCTCTCCGAGATGGGGCTCGAGCTGCCGATCGTCGTGCGGCTCGACGGCACCAACGCCGCCGAGGGCCGGCAGATCCTCGCCGACGCCGCTCCGCCGAACCTGCACGTCTCCCCGACGATGCTCGAGGCGGCCAAGCTCGCCGTGGAGCTGGCGGCATGACCGACGTCTGGAGCGAGCGCGCCGAGCAGTACCGCACGAGCGACGCCCACCGGGAAGGCCCGGATCTCGATCTCGTCGTCGAGTGGGCTGCCGGCGCCCGCACGGCCCTCGACGTCGCGACCGGCGGCGGCCACGTCGCGCGACGGCTCCGCGAGGCGGGCATCGACGTCGTCAGCAGCGACCCGGCACCCGGGATGCAGCCCGACGTCGTCTGCCGGGCCGAGCATCTGCCCTTCGCCGACGGCAGCTTCGACCTCGTCGTCACGCGCGTCGCCGCACATCACTTCGACGGACGTCGCGCAGGCGGTCGCCGAGATGGCGCGCGTCGCGGTCGGACTGCGGTCCTGATCGTCGACAACGCGTTCATGGGCGAGGACGTCGAGGAGGCCGAGAAGCTTCGCGACCCGTCGCACGTGCGCAACTACAGCGAGGCGGAGTGGCGTGCCTTCGTCGAGGCGCTGCAGGGCTCCGGGTCGAGGAGGTCCGGCATCTTCGACAAGCCGATCGAGCTGCAGCCATGGCTCGACCGCTGCGGCTGCGAGGGCGAGGACGCCGCAGCGCGTGATCGCGCTGCTCGGGCGACCGAATCGCCGGCGAGAGCCTCGTCACGCTCGACCGAATACGCGTCTGAAGGGCGGTGCCTGCCTGATGGCGATCATCGTCGACAACGACACGCGGCTCGTCGTCCAGGGCCTGACCGGCTCGGAGGGGCGCTTCCACGGCCTCCGCAACCGCGCCTACGGCACGAACCTCGTCGCGGGGTGACCCCCGGCAAGGGCGGCCAGGACGTCGAGGGCGTCCCCGTCTTCCACACCGTCGCCGAGTCGGTCGCGGAGCACGGCGCAAACACCGCGATGATCTTCGTGCCGGCGCCGTTCGCAGCCGACGCCATCTACGAGGCGGTCGACGCCGGCATCGCGACCGTGATCTGCATCACCGAGGGTGTTCCCGCGCACGACATGCTGCGGATCCACTCCTACGTCCAGCGGCCGCGGCGTCACGCTGATCGGCCCGAACTGCCCCGGCGCGCTCTCGCCCGGCAAGGCCAACGTCGGGATCATCCCGGCCGAGATCTTCACCGCCGGGAACATCGGCCTCGTCTCCCGCTCGGGCACGCTCACCTACCAGATCGGCCACGAGCTGACCCAGATGGGCCTCGGCAACTCGACGATCGTCGGGATCGGCGGCGACCCCGTCGTCGGCTCGTCGTTCGTCGACATCCTGGCCAAGTTCCAGGCCGATCCCGAGACGGAGTTCGTCGTCATGGTCGGCGAGATCGGCGGCGACGAGGAGGAGAAGGCAGCCGCGTTCATCGAGGCCGAGCTGACGAAGCCGGTCGTCGCCTACATCGCGGGGTTCACGGCTCCGCCGGGCAAGACGATGGGGCACGCGGGCGCGATCATCTCCGGCTCGTCCGGCACCGCCGAGGGCAAGAAGGCCGCGCTCGAGGCGAAGGGGATCCGGGTCGGCACGACGCCGACCGAGACCGCCGAGCTCGTCGCCGAGATCGCCCGGCGGAGTAAGCTCCCGCCCGTGGAGACCGGTCAGCAGCGGGGCGACAGTCGATGGCCGTCGGGCGCGGTCGACTTCTCCGGGCTGCCGCAGCTGAGCGTCGCCGAGCGGGTCGCCCGCGGGAAGGCGGCACGGCGCGAGGTGCCGCGGTCGAGTCACGCCGCCTTCGAGCCCGCATCGCACCGGCCCGACCCGGTCGAGCTCCTCGAGCGGCAGGCCGACACGCGTGCTGCCCGAGCTCGTCCCGATCCGCTACGGGCGGATGCTCGCAGTCGCCGTTCACGTTCTACCGTGGCGCGGCGCTGATCATGGCGGCCGACCTGGCGCCGACTCCACGCACGGGCTTCATCGTCCAGTGCTGCGGCGACGCCCACCTTTCCAACTTCGGCCTCTACGCCTCGCCCGAGCGACGGCTCGTCTTCGACATCAACGACTTCGACGAGACGCTGCCGGGCCCGTGGGAGTGGGACGTCAAGCGCCTCGCCGTCAGCATGCTGATCTGCGCCCGCAGCAGCGGCTTCTCGGTCGCCGAGCAGGAGCGCGTCGTCCTCGAGACGGTCGCCGCCTACCGCACCCAGATGGCGCGAGTTCGCGCGCGATGCGCAATCTCGAGGTCTGGTACACCCGCTTCGAGATCGAGAAGCTGATGCCGCAGATGCGGGCCCAGGTCGGCAAGCAAGATGCGCAAGCGCCTCGACAAGGTCGTCGCCAAGGCGCTCAGCCGCGACAACGTGCAGGCGTTCTCGAAGCTCTCGCGGAGCGTCGACGGCGAGCGGCGCATCGTCTCCGATCCACCGCTGATCGTCCGGCTCGACGACTTCCCGGACTACCGAGGAGCGCGATCGCCTCAAGGCCGATGGCGAGCGCCTCCTCCTCGAGTACAGCCTCACGCTCCCGCACGAGCGCCGGATCCTGCTCAACCAGTTCCGGCTGGTCGATCTCTGCGCGCAAGGTGGTCGGCGTCGGCAGCGTCGGGACGGCCGCCTGGGTGGCGCTGCTGCTCGGCCGAGACAGCGCGCGACCCGCTCTTCCTGCAGATCAAGGAGGCGCAGCCCTCGGTGATGGAGGAGTTCGTCGGCCGAAGCGACTACGAGAATGCGGGCGAGCGCGTCGTTGCAGGGCAGCGGATCATGCAGGCGTCGAGCGACATCTTCCTCGGCTGGCTGCACATCCCGGAGAGCATCTTCGGCCAGGAGCGCGACTACTACGTGCGCCAGCTCCGCGACTGGAAGGGCTCGGTCGCGGTCGAGGCGATGGACCCGCGGGCGCTCAGCGTCTACGGCCAGCTCTGCGCGGCGACGCTTGCGCACGCCCACGCGCGCTCGGGCGACCGGATCGCGATCGCGAGCTACCTCGGCTCCGGCACGCGTCTTCGACCGGGCCGTTCTCGCCTTCAGCGAGGCGTACGCGGAGCAGAACGATCGCGACTTCGCGGCGCTGCCGACGGGCGGTCACGAGCGGGCCGCGTGACCGCCGACCACGAGCTCTGATGCGATTCCGGCATCGGCTCTTCGATCGGGGCGACAACCTCGCCGGCGGCATCTACGGGACCATCCTCGTGACCTCGGTGATCGCCGCGGCGGACTCGAGTCGACGCGATCTGGCGGTCGCTCGGGATCGTCGAGGTGACGGTGATCGTGTTCTGGCTCGCCCACGTCTACGCCCACGCGCTCGCCTGGCGGCTCGACAGCAACGAGCCGTTCTCCCGTCGCGGGCCTGAGCCGGTCGCGCGCAAGCCGAATGGCCGCTCCTGCAGGCGGCCGTCGTGCCCACGATCGCGCTCGTCGCCGGCGGCATCGGGCTGATCCGCACCCAGACGGCGTACTGGATCGCGATCGGATACGGCGTTGCGGCGCTCATCTGGTGGGGACTGCTCTTCGCCCGCAAGGAGCGATCTCTCGTGCCTCGCGACGAGCGCCGTCGTGTGCCGCGAACGCGTCGTTCGGGCTCTGCATCGTGCTCCTGAAGGAGTTCGTCAGCCACTGCGCGAGCCGGGGCAGTACATTCCCGGCGTGCCCTTCGGCCTCGGTATCTGGGAGATCGTCATCCTCGTCGGCGTGCTCGTGCTCCTGTTCGGAGCCAAGGGGGCGCCGGCCATGGCACGCCGCCTCGGCTACCGGCGTCAAGGAGATGAAGGACGCCGTCACCGAGATGCACCCCCGCTCGATCCTCGATCCGAAGGACGAGCCCGCCGAGGCGCCGCAGCGTCAGCTCGCAACCAGCGTCCGATCGCGGCGGCTCCGCCGCTGCGCGCTCCTGCCGCGCCGCCCCCGAAGCCTGCACCGGCCGAGGCGCGAAGCCCGAGGGCGAGCAGCCTGCGGGCTGATGGACGTCGTCAGCTACGAGCGCTCGAGCCGTTCACGACCAAGGACGGCTCGACGATCCGTGAATACCTCCACTCGCCTGCGCAGTCGCTCGCCGAGGCGACGCTCGAGCCGGGGCAGGCGACGATGCGCCACTACCACGCGCTCAGCGAGGAGATCTACCTCCTCGTCGCCGGCGGCGGGACGATGGAGCTCGACGGCGAGACGCGCGAGGTCGGCAGAGGGCGACGCGATCCTGATCCCGCCGGGCGCCTGGCACGAGCTGCGCGCCGGAGCGGACGGCGCGCGGTTGCTCTGCTGCTGCGTGCCGCCGTACACGCACGACGACACGTACTTCGCGTAGAAGCGAGTCAGGCGACCGGCTCTGCGGCCGGCCGCCCGTGGAGTGCTGCGAACTGGAGCGACGTACCCGCCTCCCAAGGGAGGTCAGGGGGAACCGTAGGTCCCGGCTTCAGGATCCGCGCGCAGCGCGGCAACGAACATCAATCTGACGCGACGCCCGGGACGGCTGCGATCAAAGAGCGTATCGCAGCAGTCCCGGGCGTTACGTCAGATCTAGATCTTCCGGCGGGGCCTGGTGGGGCCCCACTTGGAGCCGCGCTTGCGGCCCGAGTAGAGCAGCTTCGGGGCGGCGACTTCATGCCGGTCTCCTCCCACGCGTCCGACTGGCCGTTCATCCGCGCGACGCGGCTGACCTCGGCCTGCTGGTCGGGGAGCACGAGCGTGACGCCCGTACCCGAGCGGCCGGCTCGGCCGGTGCGGCCGACGCGGTGCGTGTAGGCCTTCTCGTCCTCGGGCGGATCGAAGTTGATCACGTGCGTGATGTCCGAGAGGTCGAGCCCGCGGGCTGCGACGTCG
Source organism: uncultured Thermoleophilia bacterium (assembly GCA_963797125.1). GTDB lineage: Bacteria > Actinomycetota > Thermoleophilia > Gaiellales > Gaiellaceae > Gaiella. The sequence continues at coordinate 220,091 of CAWCOI010000002.1, forward strand.
GTGGCGATCAGCGTCGTCACCTTGCCGGCCTCGAAGTGCGCGAGCGCCTTCTCGCGAGCTGCCTGCGTCTTGTCGCCGTGCATCGCGACCGCGCGCACCTGATGGCGCTCGAGGCGCTGGGCGAGACGGTCGGCGCCGCGCTTCGTGCGGACGAAGACGAGGGCGAGGCCGCGCTCCTCCTGGAGCAGCTCGACGAGCTTGTCGACCTTGTTCTCCGGCGTGACCGAGACGAACTGGTGGTCGATCTCGCCGGGCTTCTGCTCGCTCGGGAGCTCGGCCTCGATCCGCACCGGCTGGTTCGTGTACGCACGGGCGAGCTCGCCGACCGGCGCCGTCGAGCGTGGCCGAGAAGAACATCGTCTGGCGGTCGTCCGAGACGCGGCGCAGGATCTTGTCGACCTGCGGCTTGAAGCCCATGTCGAGCATCCGGTCGGCCTCGTCGAGGACGAGGATCGTGACCGCGTCGAGCGTGATCAGGCGGCGATCCATCAGGTCCTGGAGCCGGCCGGGCGTCGCGACGAGCACGTGCGCGGCCTTGGCCTTGGCGGCCTGGGCCGGGATCGGCACGCCGCCGTAGACGGACGCGACCTTGAGCCCGCGCACCTTGCCGAGATCGGCGAGGACCTCGGTCACCTGCACGGCGAGCTCGCGGGTCGGGACGAGAATCAGCGCGCCGGGGCGGCCGTCGCCGGGCTGCATCTTCTCGACGATCGGGATCGCAAAGGCGAGCGTCTTGCCGGAGCCCGTCGGGGCCTTGGCGAGGACGTCATGGCCGGCGAGCGCGGCCGGGATCGTACGGGTCTGGATCTGGAACGGAGACTCGATTCCCTGGGCGGTGAGCACGCGGACAATGTCCGCGCTCAGCCCAATCGAGGCAAAGGTTGAATCTGGCATAGGTTTTTTCGACTCCTTGATTGTGATTCGAGACCATCTACCCTCGAACCACCAACTCGGCGTTATCCGAGCCTAGAGTCGAAAGAAGCTGATCTCCCGGGGGCGGCACAGCGCCACTCCCTGTGGATAACCGTAGCAGTAGCTCCGGATTCGCCGCCGAGAGCGGTTCTCATCCAGTGGTGACGGCGGCCTCCGGGTAGGCTCCTGACATGGCACCGATCTCGTTTGCCCGCGGCGCTCCGGCGCCGGAATGCCTCGACCCGGCCCTGATTGCCGACTGTGCCCGCGCCGTGCTCGATCGGGACGGGGTCACGGTGCTCTCCTACGGGACGGGCGGAGGCTACGGCCCGTTGCGGGAGGTGCTCGCGGAGCGCCACGGTGTCGAGCCCGGACGCGTCTATCTGACGACGGGCGGCCTGCAAGGCTTCGTGTTCTACACCGCCGTGCAACTCGCCCTGCGGCCGGGGCGCGTGCTCGTCGAGGGGCCGACGTACGACCGGCCGCTGAAGATCCTCGCGCGCGACGGCGCCGACGTCGTGCCGCTCGCGATGGACGACGAGGGCCTCGACCTCGACGCGCTCGAGGCCGAGCTCGGCGAAGGGCGGGCCGGTGTCGTTCCTCTACACGATCCCGACCTTCCAGAATCCGTCGGGCCGCACGATCGGCACCGAGCGGCGGCGCCGGCTCGTCGAGATCGCCGCGGCGCACGATCTGCCGATCCTCGAGGACGACCCATACGGCCGCGTCCGCTACGACGGCGAGCCGCTGCCGTCGATCCACGAGCTCGAGGGTGGCGAGCGGGTCACGTTCACGTCCTCGTTCTCGAAGACGGTCGCGCCGGGCCTTCGGATCGGGTACTTCGTCGTGCCGCAGGCGCTCGTCTCGTCCTACGACGATCAGGCCGTCTCGACCTACATCTCGCCGAGCCTGCTGCCCCAGGCAACGGTGTTCGAGCTGATCGACCGGGGCGCGTTCGAGCCCAACCTCGATCGCGTGCGCGGCCTCCTCAAGGCGCGCAAGGACGCAATGCTCGCGGCGCTCGCGGCCGAGATGCCCGAAGGCACCCGCTGGAGCTCACCCGAGGGTGGCTACTTCCTCTGGCTCGACTTCGACGAGAGCGTCGACGCGGCCGCGCTGCTGACGCGGGCGACCGAGGCGGGGGTGACGTTCGTCCGTGGCTCGGACTTCTTCCCGGGCGCCTCGGCGGGCCGCTCGTCGGCGCGGCTCGCGTTCAGCTACGAGTCGCCCGAGCGCATCGCCGAGGGCGTTGCGATCCTGGCCTCGCTGCTGTACGCACTGCCGGCGTGGACTAGCCTGCGGCGTGATCGACCACGTCGGGAGTCACCGTCCCGAGCCTCGACGAGGGGCGAGCGGTTCTACGGGCAGGCGCTCGAGCTGCTCGGCTTCGAGGGTGAGCCGGCGGACGGAGGCTGGTATCGTCGAATGGACGGATTTCGCGATCGGCGAGGCGACCGACGACCCGACCCACGACGCGTCGCCTCCACATCGGCTTCGCAGCCGAGTCGACGCAGGCGGTGGACGCCTGGTGGGAGGCGCTCACCGCTGCCGGCTACCCGAGCGACGGCGAGCCCGGCCCGCGGCCCGCGTACGGGCCGGACTACTACGGCGCCTTCGTCCTCGACGCCGCGGGCAACAGCGTCGAGGCCGTGCACAACGGCCCGCGCCGGCAGCCCGGGGTGATCGACCACCTCTGGCTGCGAACGCGCGAGCTCGAGGCCGCCAGCCGGTTCTACGAGGCGGTTTGCCCCGCCGTCGACCACACGGTCGAGCGCTATCGAGGGCCGGACGCAGATCCGCGGCTCCGGAGCGACCTTCTCGCTTGTCGAGGGCCCGCCGACGGAGAACCTCCACCTCGCATTCGAGGCACGCGATCGGCAGATGGTGGCCGAATTCCACCGCGCCGGCATCGAGGCGGGCTATGTCTCGAACGGCGAGCCGGGGGAGAGGCCGGAGTACCACCCGGGCTACATCGGCGCCTTCCTCCTCGATCCCGACGGCCACAACATCGAGGCCGTCTTCCACGACCGCCCGTAGCGCGGGCTAGGCGTCGCCGGTGCGGCGGCGCTTGCGACGATCGCGGATGTCGTCGAAGAGCCAGCCGACGACGAAGCCGAAAGCGATCGCCAGCAGCAGCACCACGAACAACGACGCCGACGTCTTGAAGAAGACGAAGTTGACGTCGACCGAATGGCGGTTGGCGAGGACGACGACAATCGCGTACAGGGCGATGACGCCGAGGATGATGCGACGCGGCGTCCACGGGCTCTTGCCGGCCGGCTCCTGCGGAACGGATGGCGTCGTCACGCCGGGATTCTAGAGGGTTGAGCTTCTACGCGGCGGAGGCCGATGCCAAGGGTGTTACGGGGCGCAGCACGAGGCGCGCCTGCCGGGGCGGAAGCAGCTGCCCACCGGCCGCGACGGCACGGAACGTGGGGCAGGGTGTCTCGCCCGGGAGGGCGCAGAGACCTTCGCGGCGGAAGTAGCAATCTTTGCAGGATGCTTTAGCAGACATGCAGAACGTTCCCCTTCAAACAGTCGTGTCTCCTCCGGACAGGGGGCATTGTGTCCACCACGGCCTCCAGGGTGCAACCCCCTGGTGAAGGAAAGTCCCGCAATTAGCGCCTGTTGCCCTCCCCGACGAAAGTCCTGCAAATGCGCTAATTCGTGGAAAGCGTACTCAACGCGGACAACGCCTGTTGAAAACTCTCCACCGGGATGATGCGAAGGTTCCCTGCATAGCGGCGTGCCTCGGCAGCGTTTTCCCCAGCCGGCACGAGGAAGACGTCCGCGCCCGCGCGGCGAGCGCCGTACGTCTTCTGCTTGACGCCCCCGATCGGGCCGACGCTGCCGTCGAGCTCCATCTCTCCCGTCGCGACCACCTTGTGGCCGTGGTCGACGTTGGTGCCGAGCTCCTGGAGCACGTCGAGCGCGAAGGGGAGACCCGCGGACGGCCCGCCGACCTGGCCCAGGTTGATGTCGACCTTGACCGGCAGCTTGATGTCCGCGGACTGTGCGACGCGGATCCCGACGATCGCCCGGCCCGGCTCGCTCGGCGACGCGACCGTCTTCACGGTCACCGACTCGACCTTCCCGTCGCGCCGCACGCGGAGGACGACGGAGTCGCCGGGCTTGACGCCCGTGAACACGTTGCGCAGCTCGCCTGGCGTGCGGACGGCACGCCCTCGAGCCGTCACGATCACGTCGCCCGAGTCGAGCTTGGTCGCAGCCGGCACATCGGTGGCGACTGCCTCGACGAGGGCGCCACGATTCGTGATGCCGACCTTGAAGCCGGCCTGCTTGAGGGCCACGGCTGCCGCCACCCGCTCCGATCGCGCCATCTCCTTCAGCCCGTCCTCGTGGCGGGCGGCGAAGGACGAGCCCGGCGGGACGACCTCGCTCTTCGGCACCAGGGTCGAGCCCTCAGGCCGCACGAACGCGAAGGCCCTCTCGGCCCAGGTCGCGCGACGAATCGAGACGTCGACGAAGTACAGCGCTCCAGGCCCCGACGGATGCGGCTTCTCTCCTTCGACCTGCACCTTCGACGCAACGGGCGTCGCGGTGTTCGGGACGTAGAGGTAATCGTGGGACGGCGCCGCACCAGGCGATCCCGATGGCCGCCACCGCCACGGCGATAAGGCCCCAGAGGAGCGTCGAGACACGTGGGCGCGTCATCTAGAAGAGCCCGCTCAGGAGGCCGCCGTCGACCGCCACGACGGTGCCGCTCACGTAGGCGGCCTGCGTCGAGGCCAGGAAGCACACGGTTGCCGCGATCTCGGCCGGCGTGCCGAGCCGGCGGGCGGGAATGGGGTCGACGACGGCGGCCGGTGGCGGCCCATCGCCGCCGTAGAGGCTGCGCAGCCGCTCGGTGTCGATCCGACCCGGCGCGATCGTGTTGACGGTGATCCCGTCCGGCCCGAGCTCGCGGGCCAGCGTCTTCAGCCACCCGACCACGCCCGGCCGGACAGCGTTCGAGAGAGCCAGGTTCGCGATCGGCTCCTTCACGGAGGACGACTCGATCGCGATGATGCGTCCCCGGCCACTCGCGCGCAGGTGCGGTAGGCAGAGAGCGACGAGGCGCACGTGCGGGATCAGCAGGAGCTCCACGGCAGCGGTGATCGATGTCGCATCGACGTCGACCGCGGCGCCGGCCGGTGGCCCACCGCCGTTCAGGACGACGATGTCGATGCCTCCGAAGGAATCGAGAGTCGTCGCGACGAGCCGCTCGAGGTCGGCGGCGACGGTGAGATCTCCGGAAACCGCGACGGCGCCGATCCTGGCCGCCTCGCGCTCGACGACATCGGCCCTGCGGGCGAACATCGCCACGTTCGCGCCCTCCGCTGCAAGCGCCTCTGAAACGGCGAGGCCCATCCCCTGCGAGGCGCCGAGCACGACCGCGCTGCGGCCCTGAAGTCCGAGATCCATGGCGCGCGAAGCGTACCCGGAGGGACTGTTCAGGGACCGCAAAGGCGCAGAGCCGTACCGCGGAAGACGTGCGGAAGCGTGTGCGCCCGACACGAACAGCGGCGGGGTGTCTCCCTGCTTTTCGGGAGACACCCCGCCACCGTTCTCCTCTGCGGCGAGAACCCTAGCTCAGCGTCAGAACCGAGACCACATCGCGCACCGCCGCCTCGGACGCCTTCAGCATCTTCTTCTCGGCCGCCGTCAGCTTCAGCTTCACGACCTCCTCGGCGCCGCCGGCGCCGATCCGGACGGGAACGCCCATGTAGAGCTCGTTGATGCCGTACTCGCCCTCGAGGTACGCCGTCGCCGGGAGGACGCGCTTCTCGTCGAGGCAGATCGCATCGACCATCTGCGCTGCGGCCGCGCCGGGCGCGTACCACGCCGAGGTGCCGAGCAGCTTCACGAGCTCGCCGCCGCCGACCTTCGTGCGCTCGACCATCTTGGTGATCTTCCCGCGCGTGACGAGCTGGTCGAGCGGGATCCCGCCGACGGTCGTCGCCGAGACGACGGGCACCATCTGGTCGCCGTGGCCGCCGAGCACCATGGCCGTGACCTCTTTCACCGAGAGGCCCGTCTCCTGCGCGATGAAGCACTCGAACCGGGACGTGTCGAGCACGCCGGCCATGCCGACGACCCGCTCGCGCGGGAACCCCGAGACCGCCTTCGCGACATGGCACATCGCGTCGAGCGGATTCGAGACGATCACGAGGACTGCCTTCTTCGAGCGCTTTGCGACCTCCCGCGTCACCTCGCCGACGATCGCCTCGTTCGTCTTGACGAGGTCGTCGCGGCTCATCCCCGGCTTGCGCGGGAGCCCCGCCGTGATCACGATCACGTCCGACCCGGCCGTGGCCGCGTAGCCCGATGCCTCCACTCCGACGACGGACGGCTCGTAGCCGAGCACCGACCCCGCCTGGTTGATGTCGAGTGCCTTGCCGGCGGCGAAGTTCGGCTTCACGTCGACGAGCACGATGTCTGCGTAGTCGCGCCGTGCGACCTCCTGGGCGCACGTCGCGCCAACGTTCCCGGCACCGACGACGGTGACCTTCTTTCTTCCGTTCACGATTGTCCTTTCCGGCCGCACCACACTTCGCCCGGCCAGCGTTTTCGATGAGCGTGCCGGCGCACGAGCGCGCTGCCGACAGCGGGTTGGATCTTCTGGCAGCGGCCTCCGTGCTGCCGGGCCGCCGCCTCGCCACGAGCATAGGCGACGGGCGATGCTGACCGGTCCGGTAGCGTCCCATGGCGACCGGTCGGCGAGGAGCGAGGAGAGTGATGAGCGAGTTCAAACCAGGCCTCGAGGGGGTCGTTGCCTTCGAGACCGAGATCGCCGAGCCCGATCGCGACGGTGGCGCTCTGCGCTACCGCGGCGTCGACATCGAGGACCTCGTCGGCATCGTCCCGTTCGAGAAGGTCTGGGGGCTGCTCGTCGACAATGCTCCTGAGCCCGGCCTCGAGCCCGCGGCCCGCTATCAGGCGCTCGATCTGACCGGAGATGCGCCCGCCGACCTTCAGGCAGTCACCGCCCACCTCTCGGGCGAATGGGAGCTCGAGAAGCTGATCGACATCTCGGACGACGAGGCGCGCGACGATCTGGCCCGCCTCTCGGCGACGATGATCTCGGTCGTTGCCCAGTCCGCCCGCGTCGCCGACGGGAAGACGACCGCGGTCGACCCCGAGCTCGTCGCCGCGGGCGCCAACGCCGCGACCCGGTTCCTGCTCGAGTGGCGCGGCGAGGCCGACCCGAAGCACGTGAAGGCGATCGACACGTACTGGATCTGCACTGCCGAGCACGGTCTCAACGCATCCACGTTCACGGCCCGCGTCGTCGCCTCGACCGGCGCCGACTGCGGCGCGGCGCTCTCGTCGGCCGTCGGCGCCCTCTCCGGCCCGCTCCACGGTGGCGCCCCCGCACGCGTGCTGCCGATGCTCGACGCCGCCGCGGCCGCCGATTCGATCGAGGACTACGTCAGGGACCTGCTCGACTCGCGGCGACCGCCTGATGGGCTTCGGCCACCGGGTCTACCGGGCCGAGGATCCGCGATCGCGGCTTCTCCGCGGCACTGCGATGGACCTCGGATCGCCACGGTTCGAGGTCGCCGAGGAGCTCGAGCGCGCGGCACTCGCCGAGCTGCACCGGCGCAAGCCCGATCGCGTGCTCGCGACGAACGTCGAGTTCTGGTCGGCGGTCGTGCTCGACATCGCCGACGTGCCGCCGAGCCTCGCCCCGGCGATGTTCGCCTGCTCGCGCACGGCGGGCTGGTCGGCGCACATCCTCGAGCAGAAGCGGCTCGGGCCGCCTCGTTCGCCCCTCGGCGATCTACGTCGGCCCCGGCCCGCGGGCGCTCGCGGGCAGCTGATGGAGCTCTCGCAGGCGGCCGCCCTCGCCGACGAGTACGCGAACGGCGGGCTCGAGAGCGAGCTCGCCAACCTGCGTGGAGAGTGGGCCGACGAGATCGAGTCGGCCGCCCGCAACCCCGACTATCGAACGCGCGCCGTTGCCTACCGCGCGATCGCCCAGTTCCGCTTCCGCCAGAAGCTCGAGCTCCTGCGCCGGGGGCTCGAGGACGAGAGCCCGGCCGTGCGCGGGTCGGCGCTGATCGCGCTGGAGGGCCTCTCGCGCGCGCATCCCGGCGACGTGAACGCGTACCGGCCGCTGCTGCACGAGATCGCGACGCGCGATCCCAACGTCGCGGTGCGCCGCCTTGCGATCGTCTGCTTCAAGAACGGCACTCCTGCCCGTGAGACGATCGTGATCCTCGACGGCATCGCGGCCGACGACGAGGTGGACGCCGACGTGCGAAAGACCGCTGGCTCCGTCTCGCTGCTGCTCGTCAAGAAGTCGAACAGGAAGTAGCCGCATGGCCGGAGCAGCCTCTCGTGGGGTTGATCATGGGATCCCGCTCCGACTGGGAGACGATGCAGCACGCCGCCGAGACGCTGACCGCTCTCGGCGTCCCGTTCGAGCAGCGCGTCGTCTCGGCCCACCGCACGCCCGACCTGCTCTTCGAGTACGCCGGCTCGGCGGAGGCGCGCGGGCTGCAGGTGCTGATCGCGGGGGCGGGTGGCGCCGCCCACCTGCCGGGCATGGCGGCGGCGAAGACGGCGCTGCCGGTGCTCGGCGTGCCCGTCGAGTCGAAGACGCTTGAAGGGGATGGACTCGCTGCTCTCGATCGTGCAGATGCCCGCCGGCGTCCCCGTCGGGACGCTCGCGATCGGCCGCGCGGGCGCGGTCAATGCGGCGCTGCTCGCCGCCGCGATCCTCGCGCGCTCGGACGCCGGCATCCGCGAGCGGCTGGCGGCGTTCCGCGCCGCGCAGACGCAGTCCGTGCTCGACGCGCCCGACCCGGCCGCGTGAGGGCAGTGTGTTGAGGATGTCGTTGATTCGACACAATGTCGCCTGCCGGTGACCCTCGTCGCCTGCATCGGCGGCGGGCAGCTCGGGCGGATGCTGGGCCTCGCCGGGCTGCCGCTCGGGCTCTCGTTCAGGTTCCTCGATCCCTCGCCGGAGGCGCCCGCCCGGGAGGTCGGCGAGCTCGTCGTCGGCGCCTACGACGATCCGGCGGCCCTCGCACGGCTCGCCGACGGCGCCGCGGTCGTCACGTACGAGTTCGAGAACGTCCCCGTCGCCGCGGCGCGTGGAGTCGCTGCCGCTGCCACCGCCGCTCGCGCTCGAGCTGGGGCAGGACCGCCTGGTCGAGAAGCAGCTCTTCCAGCGTCTCGGGATCCCGACGGCGCGCTTCGGCACTGCTCACCGAAACCGGGCTGCCTGCGCTCGTGAAGACGCGCCGGCTCGGCTACGACGGCAAGGGGCAGCGCCGGGTCGTCACCCACGAGGAGCTCGGGACGGATGAGCTGGCCGAGGAGATCGTCGCCTTCGACCGCGAGCTCTCGATCGTCGCCGTCCGCGGCCGGGAGGGCGAGACGCGCTTCTGGCCGCTCGCCGAGAACGTGCATCGCGACGGCATCCTGCGCGTCTCGCGCGCTCCGGCCGCCGTCGGCTCCGCAGCGGAGGCGGAGGCACTCGTGTCCAGGCTGCTCGACGAGCTCGGCTACGTCGGCGTGATCGCCCTCGAGCTGTTCGAGGCCGGCGGCAGGCTGCTCGCGAACGAGTTCGCACCACGCGTGCACAACACCGGCCACTGGACGATCGACGGCGCCGTCACGAGCCAGTTCGAGAACCACCTCCGGGCGATCCTGGGCCTCCCGCTCGGGGCGACGGACGCGCTCGCACCCTCGGTGATGATCAACCTGATCGGCGGCGCTCCGGCGACCGAGGAGCTGCTGCGACTTCCGGGCGCGCACCTCCACCTCTACGGCAAGGAGCCGCGGCGGGGGCGGAAGATCGGTCACGTGACGCTCGTCGGCGCGTCGGACGAGGTTGTCGCCGAGGCGATCGGTCTCGTCGACGCGGCGGCGGACGGCTAGCGGCCCGGGAGGTTCAGCCGTGGCGGTCGCACGTGCGACCCTCGATCACGAGGCCGCACGAGGGGCACCGGCGCCGCCGACGCTTCGTCTCCAGCATCCGCTTCGGCTCGGCCGGTCGCGACCATCGTCCAGCCGACGGCCGCGGTCGCGACGACAGAGGTGAGCTGGGGATCGAGTGCCATCTCTCCATTATCGGCAGGAGGAGCGCCGACTCAAACACGTCGCGAGGCTACTCAGGACGCGGTGTCGTCGCGTGCCGGCGCCGGCACGGCCGCGGGTCGCCGGGCATGCGGGTGGGCGCTGAAGTACGTCTCGCGGCGGCGGCGGTCGGAGACGTGCGTGTAGCGCTCGGTCGTCGAGAGGTCGGCGTGACCCAGCATCTCCTGCACCGAGCGGAGGTCGGCGCCACCTTCGAGCAGGTGGGTCGCGAAGGAGTGGCGCAGCAGGTGCGGATGAACGCGTTCGGGCTCGAGGCCGGCCTTCGCGGCGAGCTTGCGCAGGATCAGGAACGCTCCGGCGCGGGTCAACGCGCCGCCGCGCGCGTTGAGGAACAGGTCGGGCCGGTAGCGGCGGTCGAGGTGGGGGCGACCAAGGGCGAGGTATCGGCGCACGGCTTCGGCGGCCGGGCGACCGAGCGGGACGATGCGCTCCTTGTCGCCCTTGCCGAGCACGCGGACGATGCGGGCGTCGAGATCGACTCCGGTGCGAGCGAGGCCGACCGTCTCGGAGACGCGCAGGCCGGCGCCGTACATGAGCTCGACGAGGGCGCGGTCGCGGAGCGCGCGCGGGGTCGTGCCGTTTGCGGCCTCGATCAGCCGCTCCGACTCGGAGGGCGAGAGGGTGCGCGGCAGCGAGCGGATCCGGCGCGGCGTTGCGACCTCCGCGGCCGGGTTGTCCGTCCGCAGCCCGAGCAGGACCTGATGCCGGAAGGCCGAGCGAACCGCGGCGATGCGGCGACCGATCGTCGAGGGCGCGAGACCTGCGGCCCGCATCGACGCGACCCACGCCTCGAGTGACTGCGTCGTCGCCGTCGAGACAGGGGCAGTCGAGGAACGAGCTGAGGGCTGCGAGGTCGCGCCGGTAGGCGTCGACCGTCCGGGGCGAGCGCTGCGCCGCGAGCAGGAGCAGGTAGCGCTCCACCTCGGGATCCGGCGGTGTCTGGGCAGGAGGCGTCATGCGGCTGGACCCGATTCGGCGCCCCGGGCGTCGCTCCTGCAGAGGCAAGCTCTATGAGCGCGGGTGACTGTGGTCGTAGACGCGCCGCAGCCTGCGCGCGTCGACGTGGCTGTAGACCTGGGTCGTCGAGAGCGACGCATGGCCGAGCAGCTCCTGGATCGTGCGCAGGTCGGCGCCGCCTTCGAGCAGGTGGGTCGCGTAGGCGTGCCGGAGCCGGTGCGGATTGCGCATCAGGCGGCGGAGGGTCGACGTGTCGAGCGGCCGGCCGCGGACGGAGAGGAACAGCGTGTCGTTGGCGCCGCGGGCGAGTGCCGGGCGAGCGTCGCGCAGGTAGGTCGCGACGGCGTAGGCAGCCCGCTCGCCGAGCGGCACGACCCGCTCCTTGCCGCCCTTGCCGAGAACGTGAACCGCTTCCTGGTCGAAGTCGACATCGGCGAGGCGGAGCCCGACGACCTCGGCGCTCCGCAGGCCGCACGAGTAGGTCAGCTCGAGGATCGCCGAGTTCCGGATCGCCAGAGCCGTGTCTCCCGCCACGGAGGCGAGCATCTCCTCGACGTCGGCGAGCTTCGGCGCATCGGGCAGGCGTCGCCGCCGACGCGGTGGCAGCGCGATCTCCGGCACGCGCGCGGCGCCGTAGGTGAAGCCGATGAACGACCGCACCGCGGCGAGGCGGCGGGCGAACGGTCGCGGGCGCGAGGTTGCGTCCGCCGCGGCCGAGCTCGGTCGTGTAGGCGGCGAGCACCTGCACGTCGACGCGGTCGATCGCATTGCCGCTCGGCGGCGAGCCAGCGCTCGAAGTCGGCCAGGTCGGAGGCGTAGGCTCGCCTTGTAGACTCGGACAGGCCCGGGCTGTCGAGGAAACGGTCGATTGCGTCCACCCGGCTGGATTCGCCCCCTGCTCGCTCCTGCCTCCCCATGCGGTCCACCTTCCCCTTCGCCGCGTTGATCGTCGCCGTCGTCATCGCGGTGGTTCTCGTCGTGCGGCAGCGCGGCGACTCGGCGACACCGGCGGCTGTCGGGACGGCCACGCTCGTCGGCGACTCGCTCAACCTGGGGGTCGAGCCCTACCTGGCCGACGCGCTCCCGCGCTGGCGGATCGTGGCGAACGATCGCGTCGGGCGCTCGACGTCCGAGGGAATCGCGGAGCTCGAGGCGGGCCGCCCGCACCTCTCGTCGTACGTCGTCGTCAGCCTCGGGACGAACGACCCGCCGGCGGCAGTCGACGCTTTTCGTGCCGACGTGGCTCGCGTGGTGAAGCTCGTCGGGCCCGAACCGGTGCCTGATCTGGGCGACGATCTGGCGCGACGGCGCGCCGAGCGACGCCTTCAACGACGTTCTGCGGGAGGCCGCCGAGGCGCATCCCCGCGTGCGGCTCGTCGCCTGGGCGGAGCTGATCGAGATCCACCACGAGTGGCTCGCGGCCGACGGCCTCCACGGGAACGAGACCGGCTATCGCGAGCGGGCCCGGGCCGTCGCCGAGGCGGCGCGATCCTGTGCTCCCGCACCGGCGGTGAGCGAGCGATGACGGCGGATCGTCCGGCTCGCGACCGGAGCCGACCTCCGGCTTCGCAACGAGGGCGCTCCCCTTGCGGTCGTGCTCGTCAACGGCGGCCTCGGCAAAAGCGGTACCGGGCACATGGAGCTCGACCAGCGAGCTGCTCGCGACCGAGCTCGCGCCGCGCTTCCCGGGGCTCGTGTTCGCCGAGGTGCGCTACCGCATCAAGTCCTGGCACGCCATCGATTCCTGCATGGCCGACGGCCGCGCCGCCCTCGATCTCGTGGCTCGCCCTTCGCTGCTCGTCGGATTCTCGATGGGCGGGGCGGTGTCGATCGGGATCGCCGATCACCCACATGCGGTCGGCGTGCTCGGGCTGGCTCCGTGGATTCCCGACCGACTCCCTCTCGACGGTCTCCGCGGCAAGCGGCTCGACGTGCTCCACGGGAGCTGGGATCGCTACCTGCCGGGCATTCCGGGTGTGAGCCCCGCGAGCTCCATGCACGGCTTCGACCGCGTGCGCAGATTCGGTTCGGCGGGTACCTACACGTTGATCCCGCGCGGGCTGCACGGCGCGGCGGTCAGGCGCCGCTCCGGCGCGCTCGTGCGCCTGCCGCGGGCGCAGGCGTGGGTGGACGGGGTCGGCGGAGCGCCTGCAGGCGTTCGAGGACGGCTAGACTAGGCGAGCCGGCGCCGGGCACGCTGGCTCTCGCTCGGCAGGCGCACGTTCCAGGCAAGGCCGAGCTTCTCGAGCGAGCGGATCGTGAGCCACGCGATGTCGAGCTGGAGGCGGTCGAGGCCGTGGCGGGCCGAGGCCGGGAACGCGTGGTGGTTGTTGTGCCAGCCCTCGCCGAACGTCAGCGCCGCAACGGCCCAGTTGTTGCGGCTCTCGTCGCGGGAGCGGTAGCTCCGGCGCCCGAACATGTGGCAGATCGAGTTGACCGAGAAGGTCGCGTGCTGATACGCGAAGACACGGATGAGGCCGCCCCAGACGAGAACCTCGAGCCCGAGCTTCCAGCTCGCGCCGCCGACGGCATAGCCGATCGCAAACGGCAGCGCGAAGCTCAACGTCACCCAGACGAAGTACATGCGGTCGATGCCCCGGATCAGCTTGTCGTCGTAGAGATCCTTGCCGTAGTGGTCGCCGCGCTCCATGCCCTTGAGGTGGAAGAGCCAGCCCATGTGGGCGTGGAAGAAGCCCTTCAGCGCGCCCCACGCGCTCGGCGCGAATCCCGCATGTGGCGAGTGAGGGTCGCCTTCCTGGTCGGAGAGGGCGTGATGCTTGCGATGGTCGGTCACCCACTGGGTTACCGGCCCCTGGATCGTCATGGAGCCGAGAATCGCGAACGCGGCGCGCACCGTCTTCGTCGTCTCGAAGCTGCGGTGCGTGAAGAGGCGGTGGTAGCCGACGGTCGTCCCGAGCCCCGTGAGGACGTACAGCGCGAGGAATACGGCCACGTCGACCCACGAGAGCGCGACGCCCCACAGGCCGACGGCGGCGATGATCAGGCCGAGCGGCGGGACCACGATCGCGACCAGTGTCACGACCTGGCTCGCGCGCGACGTGTGCTCGCGAACCGTGGCGACCGCGACCTCCGCCGGGGTGACTCTCACGGCCTCAGACATGCCTGGGCAACCAATGGGCGGGTGCGGGACGAATCACCAGTGAGATGAACATAGCGGTCGGGGGCACGAACCGGCTTCGAGGCGGGCTTCGCGCTACGGTCAACGGCGTGAGCTACGAGACCTACCGCCGGTCGCTGACACCGGTGGTTCGCGCGCTCTACCGGATCGAGGTGCGAGGCGAGGAGAACGTTCCTGCCACCGGGCCGCTCGTCGTCGCCTGCAACCACGAGTCGATGCTCGACCCGTTCGTTCTCTCCGCGGTGATCCCGCCGCTCGATGCGCTACCTCGCCAAGTCGGAGCTCTGGAGTGTGCCGCTCCTCGGCGCCTGGCTCGACAGCGCCGAGGTGATTCCGGTGCGCCGTGGCGGAAGCGATACCGTCGCGATCGACTCGGCCGTCGCAGCGCTCGAGGCCGGCGCAGGTCGTCGGCATCTTTCCGGAGGGAGGCGTGCTGCGCGAGGGGCCGTGGCTCCGCGGCGCGCTCGAGGATGGCGCTCGCGGCGGGGGCGCCGCTCCTGCCGGTGCGACTGCTCGAGACGCGGAAGGCTCTCGGGCGAGGGAGGTTCGGCTTCCCGCCGCTTGCCGTTCTGATCGGCGAGCCGATCGCCGTCGAGCGAACGGAGCCGACCGGCGCGGTCGCGCGGGAGCTGACAGACCGGCTGCAGGCGGCGGTTGCGGCGCTCGGGACCTGAGGACGACGACCCGCGCCTGGACAGGGCGCGCGCAGGCACTCTAAGCAGATGCCCGGTCGCCGATTTGCAACAGAACACGAGCGAGCTTCCCGAGCGCCCCGCCGACCCCGCGGTGCGGAAGGCGAACCTGCGCCGGATCTTCCCGCTCTTCCGCTCGTACAGGCCGCAGCTCGCGGTCGTCTTCACGCTGATCATCATCTCGGCGCTCCTCGGCGTCATCCCGGCATTCCTCCTCCGCGGCGTGCTCGACACCGCGATTCCGGAGAACGACATCCGGCTGCTCACCGCGCTCGTGGCCGGGATGATCCTGATCCCGATCGTGACGGGAGCGATCGGCGTCTATCAGACGCTGCTCTCGAACCGCGTCGGCCAGGCCGTGATGCACGACCTTCGCACGTCCGTCTACCGCCACCTGCAACGGCTCTCGCTCGCCTTCTTCACCCGCACCCGCACCGGCGACGTGCAGAGCCGGATCGCGAACGACATCGGCGGCATCGACACCGTCGTCACCTCGACCGCGACATCCGTGCTCTCGAACGTGACCACGGTCATCGCGACGATCGTCGCGATGGTCCTGCTCGACTGGCGCCTTGCCCTGTTCGCCCTGATCCTGCTGCCGCTCTTCGTCTAGCTGACGAAGCGGGTCGGCGCTCAGCGCAAGAAGGTCACCGCCGAGCGGCAGATCTCGCTCGCGGACGTCTCGTCGATCGTGCAGGAGTCGCTCTCGGTCTCGGGGATCCTGCTCGGCAAGACGATGGGCCGCACCGACGACCTCGCGGAGCGGTTCTCGACCGAGTCGCGGCGCCTCGCCGACCTCGAGGTGCGAAGCCGGATGACCGGCCGCTGGATGATGGCCGCGATCCAGATGACGTTCGCCGTCATGCCCGCCCTCGTCTACTGGTTCGCGGGCTGGTCGCAGGCGCGCGGCACCGCGGTGATCTCGATCGGCACGCTCGTCGCCTTCACCACCCTGCAGACGCGGCTGTTCTTCCCGATCGGCAGCCTCCTCGGCGTCCAGATCGAGGTGCAGAGCTCGCTGGCGCTGTTCGACCGCATCTTCGACTACCTCGACCAGCCGATCGACATCGTCGAGGGCACGCGGACGCTCGAGCAGCCGCGGGGCGATGTCGCCTTCGACCGCGTCTGCTTCCGCTACGACGACGACGCGTGGACGCTCGAGGACGTCTCCTTCGCCGTGCCCGCCGGCACCAAGACGGCCCTCGTCGGCGAGACCGGCTCCGGCAAGACGACGTGCGGCTATCTCGTCGCGCGGCTCTACGACGCCACGAAGGGCACGGTCTCGATCGACGGCATCGACGTCCGCGAGCTCACCTTCGAATCGCTCGCGTCGGCGGTCGGGGTCGTCTCGCAGGAGACGTACCTCTTCCACTCGACCGTGCGCGAGAACCTCCGCTTCGCGAAGCCCGACGCAACCGACCAGGAGGTCGAGGAGGCCGCCCGCGCCGCGCAGATCCACGACCTGATCGCCTCCCTCCCGGACGGCTACGAGACGGTGGTCGGCGAGCGTGGCTACCGCTTCTCCGGCGGAGAGAAGCAGCGGATGGCGATCGCCCGCACCGTGCTCCGGAACCCGCCGATCCTCGTCCTCGACGAGGCCACCTCGGCGCTCGACACCCAGACGGAGCGGCTCGTCCAGGAGGCGCTCGAGCGGCTCTCGGAGGGGCGGACGACGATCGCGATCGCCCATCGCCTCTCGACGGTTCGGGATGCGGAGCAGATCGTGGTGCTCGATCACGGACGCGTGGCCGAGACCGGCCGGCACGAGGAGCTGCTCGCGGCCGGGGGGCGCTATTCGCTCCTCGTCGCAAGGGACGCCGACGTCGAGCCCGAGGCGGAGAGCGCCGTCGCAGGGATTCGCTAGCGAGGGAACCGCCACGCCTGAAGGGTCGAGGGCGTAGAATGGTCGGTCTGCGGGAACCCTATTTTTGCCTGCTCCCCGAACTATTTCGACACCTTTCCGATACCGACGTCCACTGGAGGCGCTGAGATGACGACCACCCCCACGCGGGTTCAAGGCAGCCTCGAAGAACACGGCATCGACCCGATCGGGACCGTCGTCTGGAACCCGACGACCTCCCAGCTCTACACCGCAGCGCTGAAGAGCGGCGGCGGCGTTCTCGCGCATGGGGGGCCGCTCGTCGTCGACACGGGCAAGTTCACCGGCCGCTCGCCGAAGGACAAGTTCATCGTCGACGAGCCGGGCTCGAGCGATCGAATCTGGTGGGGCGAGGTCAACCATCCGCTCGCGGAGGACCGCTACGAGCCTCTCCGAGCAAAGGTCGTGGAGCACCTCGCTGCGCAGGCTCCGCTGTACGTCGTCGATGCGTTCGCCGGAGCCGACCCGGCCCATCGCATCGCTGTGCGCGTGGTCACGGCGAGCCCGTACCACGCGCTGTTCGCGAGGACCATGTTCATCATCCCCACGGCCGAGCAGTCCCAGTCGCTCTCCCCGGACGTCGTCGTGCTGCACGCGCCCGAGGTCGAGGCCGACCCCGACGTCGACGGCACGCGCTCGCCGACATTCGTCGTCCTCCACCCGACCAGGGGCGAGGTGCTGATCGGCGGCACGTTCTACGGCGGGTGAGATCAAGAAGGCGATCTTCACGGTGATGAACGACCGGCTCCCGCTCGAGGGGATCCTGCCGATGCACTGCTCGGCGAACGTCGGGGAGCACGGCAAGGTCGCCGTCTTCTTCGGGCTCTCGGGCACGGGCAAGACGACGCTGTCCGCCGATCCCGAGCGCTCGCTGATCGGCGACGACGAGCATGGCTGGGGACCGAACGGCGTCTTCAACATCGAGGGCGGCTGTTACGCCAAGGTGATCAAGCTCTCCGCGGAGGCCGAGCCCGAGATCTTCGAGACCACGAGGACGTACGGCACGGTGCTCGAGAACGTCGCTGTCGACGCGCGTGGCGTGATCGACCTGAACGACGACTCGAAGACCGAGAACACCCGTGCCGCCTACAAGCTGGAGCGGATCTCGAACTCGCTCCGGACCAAGATGGCGGGCCACCCGAGCGCGGTCGTGATGCTGACCGCGGACGCCTTCGGGATCCTGCCGCCGATCGCGCGGCTGACGCGAGACCAGGCGCTCTACTACTTCCTCTCCGGCTTCACGGCCAAGCTCGCCGGCACCGAGATCGGCGTCCAGGAGCCGCAGCCGACCTTCTCGACCTGCTTCGGCGCGCCGTTCCTGCCCCAGCCTCCGGCCGTCTACGCGCGACTGCTGGGCGAGAAGCTCGACCGCCACGGCGCCGCGGTGTGGCTCGTCAACACCGGCTGGACGGGCGGACCGTACGGCGAGGGCCACCGGATGCCGATCCAGGCGACGCGCAGGCTGCTGCACGCCGCCCTCGCCGGTGAGCTCGACGGGGTCGACTACCGCACCGACGAGGTCTTCGGCTTCGACGTTCCCGTCCACGTCCCGGGCGTCGAGCGGTCACTCCTCGACCCGCGCTCGACCTGGCGCAACCCCGAGGCCTACGACGCCAAGGCGGCCGGGCTGGCTGGGATGTTCGTGGCGAACTTCGAGAAGTTCGCTGCAGACGCCGGCGAGGCGGTCAGCCAGGCCGGTCCTCGCACCTGACGCTCGGTTGCCGTCTCGGCGCAACGTTGGACGAGAGGATTGGCGTCTACGATGTGCGGGCGCTGAGCGCATCCGCAGCTTCAGGGAGACGTTGAGGGAGCTGCGGACGAGGCTACGCCGTCGGCCGCCGTCGCAGGTATGCGCTGACGGTTCGCAATCGGGAGAGGAGCAGGCGGTTTGACACGCGGGGTCTTCGTCCAGTGCACGTCCTTCCGGCCATCGCGCTCGTGGCGGCCGTGGTGCTCTTGCCGGCTGCGAGTAGCGCCGCTTCCGGGGCGCGCACTGGGAACGAGATCCGGCCCGCGAGCCTGACGTCGTTCCGCGCCTCGGCTGCGAGAGCCGTATTTCGTATCCCGTCGGTCGCGGACGACCGCGACGTCGGCCGCTGCGGCTTGTGACGGCACGACTGGCGTCGCGTGCTCCACCGTGGTCGTCCCGCTCGATCGTTCGGGTCGCGTTCCCGGCACGGTGGCCTTGCATGTCGAGTCGCTGCCCGCGGAAGGCGCCGAGCGCGGCGTGATGATGCTGGTCGCGGGCGGCCCGGGTCAGGGATCCGCCAGCGTGATCGACATCGGCGACAAGGACAGCGCGGAGCTCTATCACGCGCTCTTCCCGGGGTACCGGATCGTTGCGTTCGACAATCGCGGCACCGGCAAGTCGGGCCTGCTGCGCTGCTCGGCGCTGCAGCAGTCGACGACGTTCACCGGCCAGGAGACCGTTGCCGCCGGCTGTGCCGCCTCGATCGGACCGACGCGCGACTTCTACAGCACCCACGACCACGCCGAGGACACCGAGGCAGTTCGAGTGGCGCTCGGAGTGGACAAGATCGGGATCTGGGGTACGTCGTACGGCACGAAGCTGGCACTTGCATATGCGCTCGCGTATCCGACTCACGTCGAGCGCCTGCTGCTCGACTCGGTCCTGCCGACGGACTACCCCGAGCCATTCCAGGCGAACGTCCTGCACGACATGCCGCTCGCGCTCTCCGGGTACTGCGGAGGCGGCGTGTGCCGCGCTGCAACCTCGAACTTCGCGGGCGACGTGGCGGCGGTGGCAAACGCGCTGGCGCACACTCCTGCCCGCGGTCTCGTGCGGCTCCCGAACGGGACATCGCGGAGCGTGCGGATGGAGGGCCTCGACATGCTCTCGCTCGTTGTCGACTCCGATCTGAACCCGGGGCTCGCTGCGGTGCTCCCGGCAGCGACTCATGCAGCGCGCACCGGTCGCATGGGCGCGCTTCTGCGGCTCCACTACCTCGACGCCGGCGGCTCGTCGTACACCGCCGAGCAACTGAGCGCGGGGCTCAATGCCGCTACCTCGTGCGCCGACGGGCACTTCCCGTGGGATCCGGCAACGCCGCTCGCGGACCGTCCGGCGAAGCTCACGGCGGCCGTCAGCGCGCTGCCGGCGGGCGCGCTCGGCCCATTCGGCTCCTGGGCCATCGCGCTCGGTACAGCGGCGTTCTGCCTCAAATGGCCCAGTCCTGTGGTGGCGATTCCACCACTCGGCCCGGGGCCGCTCCCGGACATCCCGGTGCTCGAGGTCAGTGGTGGCTACGACATGCGAACGCCCACATCAAGCGCCGCCGCTGTGGTTCGGAGCTTCCCCCATGGGCAGCTCCTCGTCGTGCCGGGCATCGGCCACAGCGTCGTCACTGCCGACAACTCGCTCTGCGCGATCCGCGCCGTGCGCTCCTGGGTGACGGGTGGGCCTGTGCCGGCCACCTGCCAGCGGCCGTCCTTCATCGTGCCGCCTGCCGGGGGCGTATCCGCCCGTGGTCGCGCCGGCTCGGGGTGCCACGCCGCGGGCCACGTTCGTGCTTGCCGACAGGACGGTCAAGGAGGCCGAGACGATGTGGCTGGCTGCGACGTTCGGCTCAGGCGCCCCGGTTGCCGGTCTGCTCTCCGGCAGGCTGACGCCGGGGGCGAACACGTCGTTCAGGCTGGATCGGTACGCGATCGCTCCCGGCGTGGAGCTGACCGGGCGGCTCGACGCCGCCGGCTCGGGATTCCCGCTCTTGTTCAAGGGAACGCTCACGGTGTCGGGCAAGAGCGCTGCTCACGGGAAGCTGACCGTGAAGCGTGGCCTCCTCACCGGAACGCTCGGCGGTGTCCGCGTCTCGTAGGCGATGAGACAGCTCTTGACAAGGACCACGAGCGTCGGCGTTCCCGTGCACGTTGATCACGGGGTGACTCGTCATGAAAACCGCTCGATGCCGTCGACCTCGTCTTCTGCCATGCTCGTCCTTCCGGCGGGTGCGTCACCGTCCTCGGGAAGTCGAAGGTGATCCCGTTCTCGTTCAAGGTGACGTCGAGCCTCAGCCCGGGCAGGCGACCAACTTCGCCAGGCCCATCACGTCTGTAGTCAACCTGTCGTTCGTTCGAAGTCATTCAGATACATACGTCAACCGCCGAAAGAGATGGATGGAGGAATTGATGTCTCGATCGCATCGAGTGCTGATCGCCGCGCTTGTCTCACTGATCGCGCTCGTCGCTGTTCCGCTGGCGCTCGGGGACCAGAGCTATACCGACCCGCCCGGTGACTCAAAGACGGGTCCGGACATCACGGGAGTTGCCGTCTCGAACGACCCAGCCGGCGTCCTCACCTTCCGCGTCACGACCGTCGCCCCGATCAACGCCTTGACCGACGTCTACGTCGACCTCGACACGGACGCGAACCCGGCTACGGGCGTGCTCGGCAGCGAGTACAGCATCTATGGCTACCTGGGTGGATTTGGGCTCGTGAAGGCCAGTGGCACCACCTTTGTCGATACGCCGGCGCCGAGCCTGTCGATGACGATCAGCGGCAACGTCGTCGAGTTCAAGATCGGCCGTCAGGACATCGGCAGCCCGAGCCGGTTCGGGTTCGATGCCGCCACCGTGCTCTACGACACGAGCGACGACTACGTCTCGGAGGACAATGCTCCGGACGGCGGCTCCTTCATGTACACGCTCGCGTTCTCCCAGTGCTCGAACGGGATGGACGACGACGGTGACGGCAAGGTCGACGCCGCCGATCTCGGCTGCTCGTCGTCGACGGACAACCTCGAGAGCGACGATCCCGTCACCTTGAAGGCGGGCAAGGCGAAGGTCGTTCCGGCGAAGCCGAAGGCCGGCAAGCCGGTCGTCGTCTCAGCTCCCGTGACGCGGGTCGAGACGGGGCTTGGCGTCACCGCGGGCACGGCGAAGTGCGTTGCTCGGGTCGGCACCTCGCCGGTCCCGGCCAAGGGCAAGGTCGCTGCAGGCCGCGGCTCCTGCACGTTCAAGACGCCGGCGAAGTCCAAGGGCAAGACGGCTCGCGGGACGATCACCGTCGCGGTGCTCGGCAAGTCCAGCGTGATCCCGTTCTCGTTCAAGGTCGGGTGAGCACGAGGCGACGCCTCACCGGTTGATGGATGCCGCCTCACCGCCCACCTCGACACCGCCGACCAGTTCCGGACTCCGCCTGCTTGCAGCCGCGCTCGTGCTCGGCTGCCTGCTCGCGGCGGCGTTGCCTTCTCCAGCAGCGTCAGGCGGCCGCCGCTCCCGCGGCGGCCGTGGCGCTGCAGGAGACCCTGGCCCGCCAGGGGTCGGTAGCTGCGGCGCAGCCTGCGGCGCACCAGACGGCCCCGAGATCGCTGGTCGGCGGCCCGGTCGTTGCGCGGACCGGCGCGACCGTGAACATCCACGTCTCCGCGACGTTCCCCGACGCGGCTGCGCGCACGCAGCGCTGGGCGGACTTCTTCGGCGCGCTGCCGCACGGAGACGAGCTCTCGACGGTGGCGATCACGGTCGTCACGGCCGCCGAGCTGCCGGCCTCGTGCACGAGCGAGGCGCTCGGGTGCTACCGCCTGGGGCAGCTGATCTTCGCCGACGAGGTGATCGGCGGCATCTCGGCCGAGGAGGTCGCCCGGCACGAGTACGGCCACCATGTCGCCGCGAGCAGGCTCAACACGCCGTGGCCGGCGCTCGACTGGGGACCCAAGCGCTGGTCGACGGCGGTCGACGTCTGCGCCGACGTGAAGACCGGCAACGCCTTCCCCGGCGACGAAGGTGAGCACTACTCGCAGAACCCCGCCGAGGCGTGGGCCGAGACCTACCGCATCCTCGCGGAGCGCGCCGCCGGGCTGCCGGGCGACACCTGGTCGATTGTCGTCGGCAAGTACTACCCCGACGAGGCGATGATCGCAGCCGCCAAGCTGGACGTCCTCCAGCCCTGGACGGCTCCGACGACGCGCCGCTTCAAGGCCGCGTTCGTGAAGCGGGGAAAGAGAGCGTGGGACAAGAAGCTCGTGACTCCGCTCGACGGCAACATCGTCGTCAAGCTGACGATGCCGGTCGGCCCCCGCCACAGCGTCGCGCTCTACGGAGCCGACGGCCGGACGCTGATCGCACGCTCGACGGCGTTCACGAGCACGAGCCGAACGATCAGCTCCACGATCTGCGGTCAGCGGTCCGTCATCGTGAGAGTCACCCGGGGCACGGCGCCGACCCCGTTCACGCTTGCCGTGACCGCTCCCTAGCGGCCCTTGCGGGCGCGCCAACCTCCGGGGATGCGGTAGCGTCCCTGCCGATGGAGCCTTCCTACGACGTCCTCGTCGTCGGCGCCGGGTGCGCCGGCATGCGCGCAGCCATCGAGGCTCACGATCGAGGCGCGAAGGTGGCGGTGATCTCGAAGCTGCACCCGACGCGCAGCCACTCCGGTGCGGCCGAGGGCGGCATCAACGCGGCGCTCGGGAACAAGGCCGAGGACAGTCCCGAGAAGCACGCCTTCGACACCGTCAAGGGCTCCGACTACCTGGGCGACCAGGACGCGATCGAGATCTTCACGGCCGAGGCGCCGGGCGACATCTACCAGCTCGAGCACTGGGGTTGCGTGTTCTCGCGTAACGACGAAGGCAGGCTCGATCAGCGTCCGTTCGGCGCGGCCGGTTCGCCGCGCACCGTCTACGCGGCCGACATCACCGGCCACGTCCTGATCCAGGTGCTCTACGAGCAGCTGCAGCGACGGATGGCCGAGGGCATGGTCGTCTACGAGGAGTTCTTCGCCTTCCGGCTCGTCGTCGAGGACGGCCGCTGCACGGGCGTCATCTCCTGGGACCTGATGAACGGGGGCGTCAAGCTGATCAGCGGCAAGTCGGTGATCCTCGCCACGGGCGGCGTCGGCCGGCTCTACCGCGCGACCACGAACGCGTACGCCTGCACGGGCGACGGCATGTCGATGGCGCTGCGCGAGGGACTTCCGCTGAAGGACATCGAGTTCATGCAGTTCCACCCGACGACGATGTACCCGAGCGGGATCCTGATCACCGAGGGCTGCCGCGGTGAGGGTGGCTACCTGATCAACAAGGAGGGCGAGCGCTTCATGCAGCGCTATGCCCCGAACGCGCTCGAGCTCGCCTCGCGCGACGTCGTCTCGCGCTCGGAGACGACCGAGATCGAGGCCGGCCGCGGTGTCAACGGCTCGGTCTTCCTCGACCTCCGCCACCTCGGCCCCGAGAAGATCCTGACCAAGCTGCCCGGCTCGCGCGAGCTCGCGATGACCTATGCCGGCGTCGACCCGATCTACGCGCCGATTCCCGTCCGACCCGGCGCCCACTACCACATGGGTGGTGTCGAGACGGACAACGACGGGCTGACCGGGATCGAAGGGCTCTACGCCGCCGGTGAGGTCGCATGCGTCTCGGTGCACGGCGCCAACCGGCTCGGTGGCAACTCGCTGATGGAGACGATCACGTTCGGTCGCCGCTCGGGCCACGCCGCTGCGGAGTACGCGCTCGGTGCCGCCCCCGCCGGCAGCGGCGGCGAGGCTGCGCGCGCCGACGCCGAGACCTGGGTCGGGTCGCTTCTCGGCGAACACGGCAGGCGAGCGGCCGTGGGCGATCCGGGACGAGCTCGGCCAGTCGATGCTCGACAACTTCGGCGTCTTCCGCCGGCCCGAGAAGATGGAGACGCAGATCGGCATCATCGCGGCCCTGCGCGAGCGCTACGACCGCGGCGTCGTGATCGAGGACAAGGGCGAGGTCTTCAACAACGACCTCACCCAGGCGATCGAGCTCGGCTACCTGCTCGACATCGCCGCCTGCATGCTCCAGGCGGGCATCGCGCGCAAGGAGAGCAGGGGCGCCCACTCGCGGCCCTATGATTTCCCCGACCGCGACGACGAGAACTTCCTCAAGCACTCGATCACGCGCTGGAACGGCGATGGGCCGGAGCTCTCCTACGGCGAGGTTCGGATGACGAAGTGGGAGCCGATGGAGAGGACGTACTGATGCAGGTGGGGCTGAAGATCTGGCGCTACGACTCGAAGACAGGCGACCGCGCCCTCAAGGAGTACGAGGTCGACGCGCCCGAGGAGGCGACGCTGCTCGACTGCCTCGACCTCGTCAAGGACAAGCACGACGGCACGCTCGCCTACCGCAAGAGCTGCCGGATGATGATCTGCGGCTCGTGCGGCATGCGGATGGACGGCGGCGCCGTGCTCGCCTGCAAGGTGCGGATGTACGACATCGCCCAGGAGGGCCGCGTCCCCGTGATCTCGGCCATGGGCAACCTGCCGATCGTCAAGGACCTCGTCGTCGACATGGATCCGTTCTGGCAGAAGATGCGCTCGGTCGACCCGTACCTGCAGCCGCGCTACGACCAGGCGCAGGAGCGCGAGAACATCGTCCCGCGGGAGAAGATGGAAGTCATTCACAAGGAGTCGCTCTGCATCAACTGCGGTTGCTGCGTCTCGGAGTGCAACTCGATGGAGTCGGACCCCGACTTCCTCGGGCCGGCCGCGCTCGCGAAGGGAATGCGGTTCGTCGGCGACGCGCGCGACGGCGCCACGATCGAGCGGCTCGAGAAGTACTCGGAGCCGCACGGCCTCTGGGACTGCACGCGCTGCTACTTCTGCAACGAGCGCTGCCCCAAGGGCGTCGATCCGCGCGATGCGATCGCAAAGCTCGGGGCCGAGGCGATGAAGAACGGGATCGACCGCGACATGGGCGCGAAGCACGCGAAGTGGTTCGTCACCTCCGCGAAGACGACGGGCTGGCTCCGTGAGACCGAGCTCGTGCCGAAGACGCAGGGCATCGTCTCGTCGATCAAGGAGATGAAGTTCGCGATGGGCCTCGCCGTCAAGGGCAAGGTGCCGCCGCCGTTCCCGCCGCACGTCGCGGCCGAGGTGGAGGAGTCGCGGGCGCTCTTCGACCTCGTCAAGTCGCAGGATCGCAACGGCGCGGCCGGCATCGTGCAGGGCGAGAAGGCGCTCGGCCGGATCGAGTCGCACCACGAGGCCTCCGAGGGCCGCGATCCGTACAACGAGGCCGATTCCGCGCCACGCCCGTTCCTTCCGAGCGAGCGAGAAGAGACCGAGGGGGTCACGACGTGAAGAAGCTCGCCTACTACAAGGGGTGCCTGGCATCGCTGTCGGCGAAGGAGCTCGACATCTCGACGCGTGCGCTCGCACCGAAGGTGGGCTACGAGCTGGTCGAGCTCGAGTCGGTCACCTGCTGCGGGGCCGGCGACATCCACGAGGCCGAGCCCGACTACTACCTGCACCTGAACGCGCGGATCCTCTCCTACGCCGAGGCGACGGGCTGCGACACGTTGATGACGGTCTGCAACGTCTGCACGCTCAACCTGCGCCAGGCGAACCACCAGCTGATGATCGACGAGGATCTCCGCAAGCGCGTCAACGACAACCTCGAGCAGGTCGGCGTGCCGCGCTACAACGGCACGGTCGAGGTCAAGCACTTCCTCTGGCTGATCGCAGGCGAGTCGTTCGACACGCTGCAGACGGTCGCGCACAAGGGCCTCAAGGGGCTGAAGATCGCGCCGTTCTACGGCTGCCAGATCCTGCGCCCGTCGAAGCTGATGGGCTTCGAGGATCCCGACAAGCCGAGCTCGCTGGAGCGGATCATCGAGGCCTGCGGCGGCGAGGCGATCGACTACCCCGCCAAGATCAAGTGCTGCGGCTTCCCGATCATCCAGGCGCGCGAGGAGACCGCGCTGGCCGAGCTGATCCAGCCGATCGAGCAGGCGATGGAGGCCGGCGCGGACGCGATGGTGACGCCGTGCCCGCTCTGTCATCTCTCGCTCGACGCCTGGCAGTCGAAGCTGAAGAAGCAGACCGGCAGGGACTTCGCGATGCCGATCCTCCACCTCTCGCAGCTCGTCGGCGTCGCGGCCGGCCTGACCGACTCGGAGCTCAAGTTCAAGCGGCACGTCGTCTCGGTCGACCCCGTGATCGAGAAGCTGAGCGTCTGACGACGAAGATGCTGCGGTGGAAAAGCGTATCGCACCATCTTCGTCGCCAGACGCTCAGCGATGTTTGCTGCCGCGCTCCGCGCGGATCCTGAAGCCGGGAACCTACGGTTCCCTGTGAACCCTCCCTTGTGATGGGACATTCGCGTTGTTTGCTCCCTGTGGCCGCAAGGCGGGGTGACAGGTTCAGCCTGTCTCCGGGGTTGAGCATTACGATCGGAATCGCCGCGTCGCGCTCCTCGCGCTCGTCCTGCTCGCGCTACGGCCTGTTCGAGGCCGGCTGGCTGCGCACGCGCGTGCTCGAGGTGGAGATCGACGGGCTGCCGGCCGCCCTCGACGGCCTCCGGATCGCGCACCTCTCCGACTTCCACCTCGGCGTGCCGTCGCGCGGGCCGCGTCGCGACCGAGCGCGCCGTCGCGTGGGTCGCCGGGCGGCAGCCCGACCTCGTCTGCATCACGGGCGACCTCGTCTCGCATCCCGCGCGGCGTCCCGCTCCTGCGGCAGCTGCTCGGCAGCCTCGACCGGCCGTACGTCGTGCTCGGGAACCACGACGTCGCGGTGACGCGCGACCCGTTCTCGCGGGCCGCGGAGCTCGACGGCCTCGAGGATCAGGCGTGCTGCTGCGGGACGACGCGGTCGTCGTCGACCGAGACGGCGAGCCGGATCCAGATCGTCGGCACCGACGCCGAGCGCTATCCGCACGGCGCGGCCGAGCCGTGGAAGCTCGTCGATCCGAGGGCACGAGCTCCGGATCCTGCTCTGCCACTTTCCCGACATCGACCGCAAGCTTCCCGACGGCGCGTTCCACCTCGTGCTGGCGGGCCATCTGCACGCCGGGCAGATCGCGATCCCGATCCGCCCGCGCGGGCGGCTCACGCTCGCGCATCCCGCGCGAGCGCTTCGTGGCCGGGCTCTACCCGGCGGCCGGCGGCGTCATGCACGTCTCGCCGGGTACCGGCACGACGTTCGTGCCGATCCGGTTCTTCGCGCGGCCGGAGGTGACGGAGCTCGTGCTCCGCGCGGCCGACGCCGGGGCTGCAACAATCCTCGCTGATGGAGGGCCACTCGCTGATCTCGGCGGACATCCTCGCGAGCTACGCCGCCGACGCGGCACTCGAGATCGACGGCGTCTCACGGCTCGTCGAGGGGACGCGGCCGCGTCACCACGGCGTCAAGATCACCGACCGCTGACGGCGTCGTCGCGGTCGAGCTGCATCTCGGCGTCGACTGGGGAGTCAACATCCCCGCCGCCGGGGCACGCCGTGCAGGCGCGCGTGGCGGAGTACCTCGGCCGAATGGCCGATCTGACGGCGTGCATCCGTGGACGTCGTCGTCGACGACATCGGCCCGCCGCCGGAAGGCGCCTGATGCCGTGCCGCGCGCGTCGCGGGCCTGACGCGGGGGACGATCAGCACGGCGCCGTCGGTGTGCCGGGAGTGCGTCTGGTGGCAGTCGCGCGGCAACAAGACGGCCTCGAAGGAGCGTTGGATCGAGCGCGTCGAGGAGGAGTCCGGGCGAGTGGGGGACGATCTACTACGACGACGACGGCGTCGGTGCTCGGGTCGATGCAGTACGGGCCCGTCGGGATTCTTCCCGCGCGCGGCCGATCTGCCTGCCGGGCCGCCGTCGGACGACGCCGTGCTCGTGACCTGCGCCTACCTGACCGGCGCGGGGCGCGGAGTGGGTCGAGAAGTCGCTCTTCCTCGCCGCGATCGGCGAGGCGCGAGATCAGGGCGCGAAGGCGCTCGAGGCGTTCGCGTACCGCTATCCGGAGCGGGAGTCGACGAAGCACGCGCTTCCTCGTCCACCGCACGGTGTTCCCGCGCGACTTCCTCGAGGACTTCGGCTTCGTGACGCTGCGCACGCAGGGGCGCGTCGAGCTGTGCCGGCTCGAGCTCGGCCGGGCTCGCACCGATCGAGGAAGGGCGGCGGGCGAAGGTGCTGCGCGTCGTGCAGGAGGCGTTCGTTCCGAGCGGCGCCTCGGTTCCGGCGCCGTAGGGCTCAGCTCCGGGTTACGCCCGCGACCCCGGCGAGAAGCACCTCTGCGATCTGGATCGCGTTCAGTGCCGCGCCCTTGCGGAGGTTGTCGCAGGAGAGGAAGAGCGCCAGGCCGTTGCTCGATCCCTCGTCCTTGCGGATCCGTCCCACGAGCACCTCGTCGCCGCCTGCCGCGTCGGCGGGCGTCGGGAACTCCGGCAGGCGAAGGACACGCACGCTTGGCGCCTCGCTGAGGATGGCGGTCGCATCTTCGGGTGAAAAAGGCTCGTCGAACTCGACCCAGATCGCCTCGGAGTGACCCACGAGGACCGGCACGCGGACGCAGGTGGCGCTGATCGGAAGGTCGGGCAACTCCAGGATCTTTCGCGTCTCGGCGCGGAGCTTCGACTCCTCATCCGACTCCGAGCCTTCCCAGTCCCAGTCCATCACGAGGTTGTGCTCGGACGACGGCTCGGCGCGGAGCTTCTCCATCCGCTGCGCGCCCGCGCCGGACACCGACTGGTACTCGCCTACCTACTTCGTTCAGTTGGGTGACTTGCTCCGCGCAATCCGTGGACACCAGCAACGGTCTGGTCGTGAACGGCGAGCAGATCGCCGACCAGCAGCTCTGGGCGGCGGCCGAAGCCGAAGGCAGCCTCAACCTCTACACCGGATACACCGAGAACACCGAGGCCGCGCTGCTCAAGCAGTTCACCGCCGACACCGGCATCAAGGTGAACGTCGTCCGGCTCACCCCGAACCGGCTGTACGAGCGGATCTCCGCCGAATACGGCGCCGGCAAACTCAAGGCCGACGTGGTCCGCACCTCCGACTCCGGGTTCGCCAGCTCGCTGAGCGAAAAGGGTGTCTTCCAGCCCTACACCCCGGAAACCGCGCAGAACCTGCACGAGGACGTCGTGTTCGACGGCGGCAACTACTACCGCACGTTCAACCCGATCTACACCTTCGGCTACAACAGCGCGATCGTGTCGAAGGAGGACGCACCGACCTCCTGGACGGTAATGACCGACCCAGCGATGAACGGCAAGATCGGCATCGCCCAGGTCGGCGCCGGCGGCAGCGCCCTGGCACTGACCCGGTTCCAACGGTCGGTGCTCGGCGACGATTTCCTCATCGCCTACGCCGCGAACCGGCCCCGGATCTTCGACTCCCTCGGCGCCGAACTGGACAGCCTGGCCCGCGGTGAGGTGCAGGTCGGCACCACCGTGGTCAGCGCCGTCAACCTCGCGCAGGCCCGCAACGCCCCCGTCCAGTTCGTCATCCCCAAGGAGGGCTTCGCGGTCTACGACTACTACACCGGGATCGCCTCCACCGCAACGCATCTCAATGCCGCCAAGGTCTTCATGAACTGGAACCTGTCGCTGCGCGGGCAGAACGTATTCCGCGAGCTCGGCGAGTACTCGGTGCGGACCGACGTCGACCCTCCGCTGATCCTGGGTGAGCAGTTCCCGCCGTTCGAGTCGGACCAGGTGCACCGGATCCTGCCGCCCGACGCCAAGGGTTACGCCAAGGAAGACCAGGCCATGTGGAACTCGCTGTTCGGTTACAACGAATAGCCCGCCCGGCTAGCGCCCAACCCTCTGCACCACAACAGACCTCGGCGGCGGGACCGGCCACCACCGGTCCCGCCGCCGGGCTCCCACGCCTCGGCCCGCCCGGGCAACCATCCCAGCTGCCGTGCCCTACCGAACCGAGGAGAACGAGCCGAGCATGCCGACCACCTCCGCACCCACCGATAGCCATGACCCCCGCCGCCAAGCCCCGTGCCGCCGAACGGGCCGCTGACCGGGCTGCGGGTCCTGGACCTCGGCACCGTCTACGCGGCGCCGATCACCGCGATGCTGCTCGGCGACTGGGGCGCCGACGTGATCAAGGTCGAACACCCCCGCGGTGATCCGGCCCGCACCCACGGCCTGTACAAGGACGGGCACGGCCTGTGGTGGAAGGTGATCGCCCGGAACAAGCGGACCATCACCCTGAACTTCAGCAAACCCGAGGGCCAGGACATCCTGCGCCGGCTGGTCGCCCAGGCCGACGTGGTGATCGAGAATTTCCGGCCCGGGGTGCTGGAGAAATGGGACCTGGGACCCGATGAACTGCTGCAGATCAACCCGGCCGTGGTGGTGCTGCGGGTCACCGGCTTCGGCCAGACCGGGCCGTACGCCAAGCGCCGCGCGTTCGGCACGCTCGCCGAGGCGATGAGCGGCCTGGCCCACCAGACCGGGCAGGAGGACGGACCGCCCACCCTGCCGCCGTTCGGCCTGGCCGACGGGGTCGCCGGCCTGACCGGCGCCTACGCGGTGATGCTCGCCCTCTACCACCGGGACGCCGCCGGCGGCGCCGGGCAGATCATCGACCTGTCGCTGCTGGAACCGCTGGTCGGCATCCTCGGTCCAGGGCCAAGCGTCTACGACCAACTCGGGCTGATCTCCGGGCGGCACGGCAACCGGTCGAGCAACAACGCCCCCCGCAACGCCTACCTCACGAAAGATGGTCGCTGGGTGGCGATCTCGGCCAGCGCAACGTCCGTCGCCGAGCGGGTGATGCACCTCGTCGGCCGCTCCGACATCGCCGAACAGCCGTGGTTCCCGCAGGCCGGGGAGCGGGTCAACCACGCCGACATGATCGACGCCCCGGTCGCCGAATGGATCGGTGCCCGGGACTACGAGGAGGTCTCCGCGGCATTCCAGGATGCCGGCGCCGCGCTCGCCCCGGTGTACGACATCGAGCAGCTGATGAACGACCCGCACGTGCAGGAGCGGGAGGTCATCACCACCATCGACGACGAGGACCTCGGCCCGCTGAAGATGCAGAACCTGATCTTCCGGATGGGCGGCACCCCCGGGGCGATCCGGCACGGCGGCCGCCGACTCGGCCAGGACACCGACAGCGTGTTGGACGAGCTGCTCGGCATTTCCGGCGACAAGCTGGACGAGCTCCGCGGCAGCGGGGTCGTGTGATGGATCGCAGCTATCTGTTCGCACCCGGGCACAACGCTAAGCTGCTGGGCCGGGTGTTCACCGCGGGCGCCGACGCAGTGATGCTCGACCTGGAGGACGCCGTACCGCCCGAGGCGAAGGCCAGCGCCCGCGCCATGGTCGCCGAGGTGTTGCCGGAGCGACCCGCCTGGGTCCGCGTCAATGCCGCCGAGACCGCCTGGTGCGAAGCAGATCTCGCCGCCGTTGCCGAACATGCCGTCGGCATCAGGATCCCCAAGGTCGAATCGGCCGACGACGTGGCTGGGTGACCGCCCGGGCGCCGGGCAGGCCGATCATCTGCGCCATCGAAAGCGCCCGCGGCGTGCTGGCCGCCCGGAGATCGCCGCGGTGCCCGGCGTTGGCTTCATCGCGATGGGCGGGGTTGATCTGCAGAAGCGACCTGAACACCTCCGGCGGGAACCTGCAAACGCTGTACGCCAGATCGCACTCGTGCTGGCGTCCCGGGCCGCCGGGATCGAGCCGCCGATCGACAGCGTCTACCCGCATCTGGACGACGAAGGGCTTGCGGGACCAGGCACTTGTTGCCGTCGCTCGGCTTCTTCGGCAAGTCGGCGATCCACCCCCGCCAGCTGGAAATCCTGCATGACGTCTTCACCCCCACCGGTAGCGAGATCGACTGGGCACAATCGGTGCTCACCGCCTTCGAAGCATCAGGCGGGGAAGCCTTTCGGCTGCCCGGCGGTGAATTCGTCGACCTCCCGGTCGCCGACCGGGCCCGACGGCTCCTGCAGATCGCCGGCGCCGAGCGGATACCGGCCGGCACCCGGTCCTGACTCCCCACCATCAAACCCGTACTTGTCCGCAACAGGTTGGAAACGAAAAGCACCCGTCCGATCAGCCTGCCAGTTGAGCATCTTCCTGACCCCGGTGGTGATGGTTTCGCGGAGGGCAAACACCAGCACCAGCAAAATCACCACCGGGACGATCTTCCAGGCACCGTCCAGGAAGATGCCTGCCAGTGCCGCGAGCAGCGCCCCGACGGCGAGCGGGGCGGTGGTGGTCATGTCCTTGCTGCTGGCGTTTGACATGTTTTCCTTTCGGTTGGGTCGGTTGTGGTACCCAGTCTCCCTAACGCAGAGCAATTGTGTTGTCACATCGAGCCAAGTCGGTCGATGGGAGCTCACATCGCGTATCGCGGCTAACCCACTTTTGCGTCACACTCTGTGTCGGCGGCGTCACAGACGGGTGAGTGCGCGGCCGAGTTGGTTCGGTGGCGACATTCAACTGTTCGGGATGGTGACGCATGTTCGTCGTCATGCGTCATCCGCGGCCGCACCGACCCGAACGTGCCAAGCACCGGCTGATCAGCCTGGTCACCGTCATCGCGCTGACGGTGGCGCTGGTCGCGTTCGGCGTCGTGACCGCCCCGCTCCGGCGGAGGCCGCCGTTCGTGATCCATTCACCGCGGTGTTCAACGCGCAGGACAACGGCGCCATCGCGCTCACCGGCAACAGTCAGCTGACCTGCCCGACGGCGTCCAACGGCTGCACCGCCGCCCGCGGCGGCACCGGCAACACGGACAATCTGAACAACAACGAATGGGCGATGACGTTCATCGACCAGGACAGCGACGCGTCACCACTAATTCGACCAGCGCTGACCTCGCCCTGCCGGGCGGATCGACCGTGTTGTCCGCCTGGCTGGTCTGGGGTGGCCGGAAGACGCCGGCACCGGCGGCGTCGCGGCCGAACACCGCCACCCTGGGCCTGTGCGTTGCGAGTACCGGGCGGCAGCTACTGCAGGTCACCGGGGCCGTGGTCGCTCCGGGGCCTGGACAACACCACGCGACGGCCCGTACCAGTCGTCGGTCGACGTGACGCGCAGGTGAAGGCGGCCGGGAACGGCACCTACTGGGTCGGCAACATCGCCGCCGCGACCGGCGCCGACCGGTACGCCGGTTGGTCGATGGTGGTCGCCTACCGCAACCCGGCGGCGCCGCTGCGTGACCTGCGGATCTTCCGCGGCTTCGCCGACGTGACCACCAACGGCACGCAACTCGAGCGTGACGATCCCGGTCAGCGGGTTCCTGACGCCGCCGCCGGCACCGTCAACGCCTCGGTCGGATTCGTCGCCTGGGAGGGTGACAAGGGCATCTCCGGCGAGACGATCAAGCTGGGCACCACCTCGCTGTCCGATGCCACCCACCCGGCCGACAACTTCTTCAACTCCTCGATCAGCGACGCCGGAACCCAGTTCATCACCCGTAATCCGTCCGATATCAACAACTTCGGTGTGGAATCACCCGGGTCAGCGCCAACGGAGTGCTGCCCAACGGCGCGTCCTCGACCAACGTGACGGTGACCACCAACGGGGACTTCTACTACCCCGGGATCGTCACCACCCAGATCGATCTCTACACCCCGGCGTTCAACCCGGTCTCGAAGAGCGTGACCAACCTGTCCGGCAATGCGACCACGCAGATCGGCGACACCCTCCAGTACCAGGTCACGCTGACCAACACCGGTCAGGACTTCGCCGACGCCTCCATCGTCAGCGACCCGCTGCCGGCCGGACTGACCTACGTACCGGGGAGCACCGTGGTCACCACCAACACCGGGGCGGCCACCGGCGCGGTGACCGACGGCGCCGGTGACGACATCGGTGAGTACAACGCTGCGTCCAGAACGGTCAGAGTGCGGGCCGGCACCGGGGCGACCACCGCGGCCGGCGGGACCCTCGCCGTCAACTCGACGATCTCCTTCCGCTACCGGGTGACGGTGGACCGGGCGGCCGCCGGTACCACGCTGGGCAACACCGCCTCGCTCTCCTACCGGGCGCGCACGATCGCCACCGACTACACCTTCATCGGCAACACGGTGAGCACCGCGGTGGCGGCACTGGCGGACCTGTCGATCACCAAGACCTCGAACCCGACCACGCAGGCGGCCGGCGGGACCGTCACCTACACGGTCACCGCCGCAACAGCGGCCCGAACCCCGCGACCAACGTCGTGCTGGTCGACACGCTGCCCGCCGGCATGACGTACGTGTCGTCCGCGCCGCCGGCGGGCACCACCTGCAGCGTGTCCGGCCAGGTGGTGACTTGTACCGCGGCGACGCTGGCCAGCGGCCTCACCATCCCGGTGCCGATCACCGCCACCATCGGAGCCGGCACGGCGATCACCGCGCTGAACAACACTGCGCGGGTGTCCAGCGACACCTCCGACGACGTCTGACCAACAACACCGCATCGGCCACCACCCAGGTGACCACCGCCGCCGACCTGTCGTTGACCAAGGCGGCCTCGCCCGCCCCGCGCCGGCGGACCAGGTCACCTACACCCTGGTGGCCCGACAACGGGCCGTCCAATGCGGCGGGTGTGGTGGTGACCGACCCGGTGCCGGCCGGCCAGACGCTGGTCAGCGCGGCCAGCACCCAGGGCAGTTGCACGGCGGCCGGCGGCACCGTCTCGTCTGCGCCGTCGGCACCCTCGGCCCGACCGGGCAGGCCACCATCACGCTGGTCACCAAGGTCGGCGCCAACATCGCTGCGGGCAGCGCGACCAACACCGGCACCGTGTCGTCGTCGACGCCTGACCCGACCAGCAGCAACAACAACGCGTCCGCGCCCGTCACCATCACCACCGCCGCGGACCTCGCCGTCACCAAGACCGCGGCCACCAGCCCGGTCATCGCCGGCACCAGCGAGACCTACACGATCACGGTGACCAACAACGGGCCGTCCGACGCCCAGGACGTGACGGTCACCGACCCCGTCGTCGCCGGGCTCACCGCCCGCAGCGCGAACTCCACCCAGGGGTCCTGCACCATCACCGCCGGGGTGGTGTCCTGTGCCGTCGGCTCGCTCACCGCGACCGGTTCGGTGCGGGTGACGGTAATCGCGGACGTGGCGGCCGACCGGGCCGCCGGGCCGTTGGCCAACAGCACGACGGTGGGTAGCGCCACCACCGATCCGACCCCGGACAACAACACCGCCACCGCCACGGTCACCGTCGGCACCAGCGCCGACGTCGCGCTGACCAAGGTCGCCACCCCGGCCACCATCGTCTTCGGCCAGCCGGTGACCTACACGTTGACCGCGCGGAACAACGGGCCGTCGTCGGCCACCGGGGTGGTCGTCTCCGACCCGCTGCCGGCCGGCCTGACGTTCGCCTCCAGTGCCAGCGGCTGCACGGCCGGCGCGGGCGTGGTGACCTGCCCGATCGGCACCCTGGCCAACGGGGCGGCCGGGTCGGCGTCGTTCATCGTCAACACCCCCGCCGGCGGCTCGGGCACGGTGACCAACACCGCCGCGGTCAGCGCCACCACCAGCGACCCGACGCCCGGCAACAACAGCGCCAGCGCGGTGTCCACCACCAGCACCCAGGCCGACGTCTCGATCACCAAGACAGCACCCGCGAATCCGGTCGCGGGTTCACCCCTCACCTACTCCCTCGTGGTCACCAACAACGGTCCGTCCGCCGCCGCCGGAGTCGTGGTCGGTGATGCCGTGCCGGCCGGGATCACCCCGACGTCGGCCAGCGGGCCAGGCGTCACCTGCACCATCACCGGGCAGAACGTGAGCTGCCCGGTCGGCCTGCTGGCCAACGCCGGCAGCATCACGATCACCGTGGCCGGCACGGTCGCCGCCACCGCCCTCGGCACCTCGACCAACACGGCCACCGTGACCTCCTCCACCACCGACCCGACGCCCGGCAACAACTCGAGCGTTCGACCAGCAGCATCGTCGCGTCGGCCGACGTCGGCGTGGTGCTCGCGCTTGCCCCCGGGCAGGCCGCGACGGTGGCCGCAGGCAGCCTGGTCGACTACTCGGTCACGGTGACCAGCACCGGCCCGTCGACCGCTCGCGGGGTCATCGTCACCGGTCAGGTGCCGCCCGGCATGACCCCGATCGCCGGCTCGAGTGGCGGTGCGTGCACGGTGACCGACGGCACGGTCACCTGCGACCTCGGCGACCTGCCGCCCGGTACGAATCTGGTCATCCCGCTGCAGGCCCGGGTGAACTCGTCCACCCCGGCCGGACTCATCACGGGCACCGCCAATATCGGCTCGACCACACCGGATCCGGCCAGCGGCAACAACATCCAGCTCCACGACGGCGAATCTCACCGTTCTCACCTCTGCGGATCTCCCGATCGCAAAGTCGGTGACGCCGGATCCGCTGGTGCCGGGGCCAGCGGCCGCTACACGGTCACGGTCACCAACGCCGGGCCGTCGGACGCGCAGAACGTGGTGATCACCGACACCCTGGCCGGCGTGACGCCGGCCGCCGTCACCGCCTCGACCGGCAGCTGCACCGTCACCGGGCAGGTCGTGCGCTGCACCGTCCCGTCACTGCCCGCCGGCTCGGCCACCACGATCGGCATCCCGGTCGCCGTCGACCCGCTGGCCACCGGATCGATCGCCAACACGGCCGCCGCACGTCGGACACCAGCGACCCGACCACGGGCGACAACAGGGCGACCATCACCACCGCCGTGCGGCCGCAGTCCGACCTGCGGGTGAGAAATCGGCCCGCCCTGAGCCGGTCGTGGCCGGCACCGTGCTCGCGTACACCGTTCTGATCAGCAACAACGGCCCGTCCGCCGCGTAGACGGTCGACGCTGTCCGACGCGCTGCCGGACGGGCTGGTGGTGCCGCCCAACGGAGTCAGCACCACCGACGGCACGTGCGCGGCGCGCCGCGGCGCCCAGGTCGACTGCGGCTTCGGCATGCTGCCGGCCGGACCGACCGTGCGAACCGTGGTCATCCGGGCGTTGGTCCCGGCCGGCACCGCCGACGGCCGACGTGACCAACACCGCGACGGTGGCCTCGCCGACGCCCGACCCGACCCCGGCCAACCGCACCGCGTCCCGACCACCACGATCGTCGCGTCGAGCGCCGACCTGTCGATCTCCAAGGCGCCGGTCGCCGACCCGCCCGAGGCCGGCAACACCCAGGGATACGTGATCTCGGTGAACAACGCCGGGCCGTCGGTGGCCCGCGGCGTGGTGATCAGCGACCCGCTGCCGGCCGGCGCCACGTTCGTCGACGTCACCAGACAGCGCGGCACCTGCGACTCGCGGGCGGTGCGGTGACCTGCGCGTCGGTGACCTGCGGCCGGCCTCGCCGACCGTGCAGATCACCATCCGCTGGACCCCGGTCTCGGCGGGAGCATGCTCGGCAACACCGCTAGGGTGTCCTCCTCGCCGGCCACCGGCGCCCCACCCCGGATCCGGCCGGCGGCAACAACTCCTCGACCGTGCGGCAGCCGATCGCCGTCCGGTCCGACGTCACGCTGGCCAAGGCGATCACCAGCGGGCCGATCGTGGCCGGCGCACGTCAGTTACCGGATCACGCCGCCAACGGCGGCCCGTCCAACGCCAGCAACCTGACCGTGAACGACCCGGTCCCGGCCGGCACCACGCTGGTCTCGGCGACCGCGTCCGACGACGGCAGCTGCCAGCCCGGAGCGACGGTCACCTGCTCCTGGCCGACCGTGACGTCGGCAGCACGGACCGTGGAGCTGGTGGTCGCGGTGCCGGCCAACGCCCTGGTCGGATCGATCATTTCGAACACCGCGACCATACGTCCAACGGTTTGGACAACAACCCGAACACGTCCACCGCAACGGTGACCGGCCCGGTCACCGCCG
>CAWCOI010000003.1:0-15442 GCA_963797125.1 uncultured Thermoleophilia bacterium
GCTCTATCCTATCCGGCCCTTCAGAAGGCTTACAGAACCCGAACCTCGACCGTCCGTCAGGGGAGATAGCGGTCGAGGACCTCATCCTGGAACCGGCGGGCGAGAACGTCCCAGTCGAGCAGTGCTCCCGCTCGCCAGGCTGCCTCCGCCACGGCGCCTCGGGCGGCATCGTCGGTGAGCAGGCCGACGAGCGCTTCGACAAAGGCGCGGGCATCAGGGACGAGCAGACCGGCGCCGGTCTCGCGAAGATTTGCCGTCACCTCGTAGTCGTACGACACCGTCGGGACGCCAAAGCCGATGTACTCGGCGATTTTGGCGGCCCGGATGCCGGTGTCCTCTGTCCGCCATAGACGGCGACGTCGAATTGCGACGTCGCCGCGAGCGCCTCGGCACTGGGAAGGCGCCCGAGGAGGAGGACGTCATCGCGACCCGCAAGGCGACGCCGCAGACGGTCGCTCGGTCCGCCGACGAGCCAGAGCCGAGCATCGGGGACACGGGCCCGCGTCGCTTCCCAGATATCGAGCAGGTGGTCGACGTTGTACAGCGGGCCATCCGAGTCCCGGTCTCCACCCGTGAGAACGTGCGCCGCCACCCAGCCGACGACGAGCTCCCCCGGACGCTTGAGGGCGGCGAAGCGGCTCTGGAGCTCGGCGGTCGCAGAGCTGAGGTCCACGCCCTGCGGATCACGACCATGGTTCTCGACGCCGAGGCTCTCGAAGCGGCGCGCGGCACGCTCGGCCGTGACGACGTAGGCCTGCAACGAGGGCCGCTTCATCAGCTCGATCGCGCGAGGCGTGTAGTAGGGGTCGTCGGCGTCGAGGACTGCCGCTCCCCACCAGGCCGCGAGCTGCGCGTAGTCAAGGGAGAGAAGGAGCGGTACCGCGTTGACCCACGCCCGAGCCCGAAGGCGTACAGAGGTCGGCGCACGGCGTCGAAGAGCTTGTAGCCGAGCCCGCGCGGCACCCGGCTGTCGGGCAGCCGCAGGAAGCATGCATCCACTCGATCGAGGCGCGGGAGCAACTCGGCATAGCGGCCGTTGTTGTGGCCGTGGAACCAGATCGAGAGCAGGGCTATCCGGTCCGTCCGGACCGGCTGGGCCGGAGACCAGCTGGCGAAACTGGATCTCTCATCTACGGCCCGATC
Organism: uncultured Thermoleophilia bacterium; assembly: GCA_963797125.1. Classification (GTDB taxonomy): domain Bacteria; phylum Actinomycetota; class Thermoleophilia; order Gaiellales; family Gaiellaceae; genus Gaiella. The sequence continues at coordinate 1,144 of CAWCOI010000003.1, forward strand.
GTACGGGTCTCCGGTTGGGCCAGAGCAGGCAGCCGCACCGCTACGCGGTCCGCTCGAAGAGCGTCGCCAGGCCCTGCGCGAATTGTCGCATCGTGTGGCGCTCCTCGATCCGCTGCCGCGCCGCGGCGCCGAGGCTCGTCGCAAGCGCGTCATCCGAGAGCACGCGAGTGATCGCGTCCGCGAGGGCGCGCGGATCCTCGGTGGGGACGATCAGCGCGCTTTCGTCGGCGCGGCAGTACTCGTCGGTGATCGGACGAGCGGAGGCGACGACGGACGTCCCATCGCCATTGCCTCGATCAGCGCAGTGAGGCCGCCGCTCTCGTCCCCTACGGATAGTCCGGGCGGCGCACCGGGAGCGCGATGCAGCGCGCGCGCGCGTAGAGGCGACGCAGCTCGCCGTACGGCAGGTTGCGCTTGACCTCGATGTTGGTCGGCAGGGCGATCCCCCGCAGGTTCCGCTCGGCGGTGACGATGTAGAACGGCGCGTCGGTCCTCTCGGCGGCCTGCGCGAGCGTCTCGTAGTCGCGGGCGAGGTCCTTGCCGACGGCGAGCACGTGGCACGTCGTCGCCGGCCCCCCCGGGGTCGGCTCGAAGAACTCGTGGTCGATGCCGAGCCGGAGAGTATGAACGCGGTCCGGCGAGCTTCCCCAGTCGAGCACCTGTCGCGCTGGCTGTGGCTCAGCCAGACGACCGCGTCGGCGCTGCTCATCGACGCGGCAGGACGCGCCGGCTCCGGCGCCGAGGCGGTCGAGAACGGTCCCGAGCTGGAAGTCGAGCACGACGGTACGTGGCCGGCGGCGCAGCCGCGGAGTCGCGGATCACGTTCGCGAGCGCGGTGAAGACGAAGTCGGCGTCGCCGAGCTCCAGGGAAGGTGACCTCGCGGGCGTTCCAGCGGATCCGGTGCCAGACGCCGTCCTCGCTCACCGCTCTGATGCGCGGTTCGTGGATGGAGGCGTCGTAGCCGAACTCCGCGAGGTGGTTCTGGCCGAGCAGGAAGCTGTCGGCCGCCGTGCCCGCCGCGACATCGGCTGCGAGCTGCAACCGCGAGTTCGGGTAGACGAAGGCGGCCTTCGCGCGGGGACGAGGCCCTCGCCCGGCGGTCAGGGGGTGTCGCCGCGGCTCGACTCGCCGCTCGATCAGGCCGCCGCCTCGAGCGTGCGGCGCACCTCGTCGGGATCATGCGTCTCGAAGTACCAGTCGATCATCCGGTGGAGCCCGTCCGCGAACGACACCTGCGGCTCCCAGTCGAGCAGCCTGCGGGCGAGCGAGTTGTCGGCGACGCGGTTCAGCGGGCCGGTCGGCATGTCCGAGCTGGAGCTCGATCCGCGCCTCGTGCCCCGTGTAGCGCATGACCTCGTGGACGGCGTCGATCACGTGCGTGCGCTCCATCGTCCCGAGGTTGATCGCCGTGCCGTCGTCGATTTTCTCCGCGGCGAGGATCGTCCCGTCGACGATGTCGCTCGACATACGTCCAGTTCCGCACCTGCGGCCGTCGCCCCAGACGACGAAAGGGTCCTGCTTGATGAAGGCCCGCGCGATCATCGCCGTGACCGCATGGTTCTCCTTGCCGCGCTCGCCGTACACCGTGAAGTAGCGGCACGACGCGGCCTTCATGCCCCATTCGCGCAGTACGCCTGCAGCGTCAGCTCGGCCATCAGCTTCGCGTAGCCGTACATGTTGTCCGAGTCGTAGGCGGCTTCACGAGGTCTTCCGTCAGGTAGAGATCTCGTCGGGGTCGGTCTGCATGCTGTTCGGATAGACGCAGCCCGAGGAGGCGTAGACGATCTTCTCGACGCCGTGCGTCCGGCAGGCCAGGAAGACGATGCCGTCGAGCGCGAGGTTGGTGGCGCACGCCGCCTGGTGGCGGTCGACGTAGCCGCGGCCCCCGTGGTCGGCGGCGAGGTGGAAGACGACGTCGGCGCCCTTGACCGTCCTGTCCGCGAGGCCCGGCGGTGCGGAGGTCGCCCTCGACGAACTCGATGCTGCCGTCGTCGACGAGGCCCTGGATGTTCTCGAGCTTCCCACTGTCAGGTCGTCGACGACGCGAACGGTCGCGCCCCGGGCGAGCAGCCCCTCGACGAGGTGCGAGCCAATGAACGACGCGCCGCCGGTGACGAGGACCCGCCGGTTGTTCAGATCCATCGAGGTTTCCTCCTGCACTCGAGACCAGCCCGTTCGTCGGCTGCTGGAGACGTAGCCCTACAGATCCGCCAGTCGCGGACCGCCCTTCGTCGGTCGAGGACATGCCGATGCTCGGGCTCACCCCGAGGTCGCTTTCTACAGCGCTGGAGGCGTTACGGTCGCTCCGGACGGTGAAGCGGTACTTCTATCCCCTGCTCGGCGTCATCTCACTCATCGCAGCGTGCCTGCGTCTGTTCCGGTTGGCTCGTTTCCACGATTTTTCAACCAGGACGAGATGACCCAGGGGTACGACGCGTGGAGCATCTGGCGGACCGGGCACGACCAGCACGGAGCGCTGCTCCCGTTGCTGTTCAGGAACTTCAACGACTACGTCCCGCCCGTCGCCAACTACGTGACAGCCCCGTTCGTCGGCCTGTTCGGACTCGACGAGACCACCACGCGGCTGCCCGTCGCGTTGCTCGGGGTCGCGACCGTCGTGTTGGCCGGGCTCCTCGGACGTCTCTGGTTCGGCGAAATCGCAGGGCTCGCCACGGCGCTCCTTCTTGCCTTCGAACCGTGGCACGTCAACTACAGTCGCATTGCGTTCCCCGCGTCGGTCGTACCCTTTTTCACCGTCGCAGCTCTCTATACGTACACGCGCGGGATCGCGCCGTTCGAGGGAGACCCACCCCTCCGATCTCGTCGCAGCCTCGGCTGGCTGGCCGCCTCGGCCGCCGCTTTCGGGCTTCTCTTCGCGACCTACCCGACGATAGAAGCTCGAGGCACCGACGTTGCTCCTGGCGTGTCTCGTCGCCGGGATCGGACGTCTGGCGATGCCACGTGCGGGTCCTCCTCGCCTGGCTCGCGCTCGTCACCCTCGCCGTCACCCCGTATCTGATCCAGCTCGCTGGCTGCTCAGTGGCAGGTAAGCCAGGGGCGTTTCAACGGATTGAGCGTCTTCACCGAGGCCGAATGGCCCCGTGCATTCTGGGCCAACTATCGCGATCACTTCAACGTCCGCTTCCTCTTCTTCCGAGGGTTCGACGAGGGCGCCGCGGTTCACCCACATCGTGTCGGCGAGCTGTCGTGGCTCGAGGCGCCGCTGATCGTGATCGGCCTCGCGGCTCGCGATGCGTCGGCGCTTCTGGCAACGCTCGCACCTGCTGCTTCCGGTGCTCGTCCTCATCTGGGCGCTGACGTACCCGATTGCGTCCAGCCTAACGATCACCTCTCACGGCATTCCGAACGAGATGCGTGCCTACAACCTCCTGCCGCTGCCCGAGTTGCTCGCCGGCTACGGCCTGGCCTCGACTCGACTCCTGGGGGACGCCACGAGACGCTGGCAGATCGGGAAGGTCCAGACTCTCGGCGGCCACGCTCCTGTTCGTCGCCTTCAACGCCGTCTTCCTTCACGGCTTCTTCGGCCAGCGAGGGACGCCGCTGGAACTCGGGCTCCGCCCGGCCCTGCAGGCTGCCCGATCGGCGGCGCAGCCCTGTGACACGGTCTGGGTCGACGGGTGGAACCAGACCTACATGTACTACCTGTTCCTCACCCGAACGCCACCCGGGCGATTCCAGAAGGCTCGCATCGGGGGAGACCCGACGGCGAGATGGAAACGGCGCGATCGTTCGAGAACGTCCGCTTCGGCGTACCCGGCAGGGACGCCATTTCACCCCCCGCGCTGCCAAGGTGCAACGGGCGCCTTCCGCAGACCGAATTCTCACGTGGAAGTCCGCGCTTCCGGAGGGCTGGCGCGACATCGCGGTGGTTCACAACAGGGGCGGTGTGTTGCTCTGGCGTACCACCGTGCACGAGGAGCCGCGTCGGGCTGACTCGGCACATCGGAGGATCGCTTACGGCTCGACGGCGGCGGCCACGTCGGCCGTGACGTGGAGATTCGCGAACAGGGCGCCGGGAACCGGATCGTGAACAGCGCAACGCGGCGGTCGAGGCCGGCGGCGCCCCGGTTGAGCAGCCAGACGGGCCCGCGCGCGAGGCCGGGCACGCGGGCACGCCGGAGCCCGATCTCGAGGTAGGCGCCGAGCAGCATCCCTAGGGTCGCCGCCGTACCGGCTCCCGGGTCGACGCGAAGGCTGCTCCAGTCGGCGTTCTCCGAGAAGAGCCTCGCGAGCCCCTCGTGCGTCCAGCGCCAGTAGTCGTGCGGCGACGGGTGGGACCTGGACACCGTGGGTCGAGGCGAGGACGCGCCCGCCCGGAGCGGTGACGCGGCGCAACTCCCGAACCGCTTCGACAGGGTTGTCTCAGTGCTCGAGGACCTGGGTGCAGAGGACGAGGTCGAAGCCGGCCGTCCTCGAGCGGCATCTTCTCGACGAAGCCGACGACGTCGGCATCGGGGTCGCGACGACGTCGAGCCCCACATACTCGCGAGGTCCGCGAAGAACGGCAGGTACGGCTTCGGGCCGCAGCCGACGTCGAGGATCCTTACGGAGACTGCCGCTCTGAGCCGTCCGCTTCCGCCCGCAGCCAGCGGGCGAGGCCGAGCGGACGACCCACTGGGCGGAGCTGGCAGTTGGGCTGCGTCGCTCCTCGCCGGGCCAGGGGTCGCCCGGCCGGGCTGAATGGCTCGCTGCTCACGCGGGGATGCTAGCGGCGCCCGCGAGATCGCCGGGATCCAAGTACCGCAGCAGGAACCCCTGCCACTCGGCGACGAGATCGGCCCCGCGCCGCGTGCTGAGATGCCCGCCGCCCATCACGCGGAGCACGAACGGGCCGCCCTGCGCCTCGTCCTGGAGCCGAGCGACGAGCTTGCGCGCGTGCCAGGCGGGGCAGCGCATGTCGTTCGCGCCCGCGACGACGAGCGTCGGTGGGTAGATCGAGCCCGGCACGGATGTTGTGGTACGGCGAGTAGGCCCGGAGCACCGCGGCATCCTCCGGGTCGTCGGGGTTGCCGTACTCCCGCAGGCCGGTCTCGCCGTACGGGCTCAGGTGGTAGCGCAGCATGTCGGTGACGGGGACGAGCGAGCACGCCGCGCACCAGAGGTCCGGCCGTTGCGTCACCGCGACAGCGACCATCAGCCCGCCGTTCGAGCCGCCGAGCACGGCGATGCGGACCGGTCGGCGATCCCCCGCGCGGCGACGTCCTCGGCGATCGCGTAGAGGTCGTCGTAGGAGTGCTGCTTGCGCTCGAGCGCGCCGTCGCGGTGGAAATCCGTCCCCTCCTCGCCGCCGCCGCGGATGTGGCGAGAGGACGAACGCGGCGCCGGCCTCGACGAGGTGGGCGTTCGCGCCGAGCGAGCCTCGGACGAGCGCGACGTTCCAGCCGCCGTAGGCGTAGAGGACGGCCGGGAGGCCCGACGGCTCGAGATCGGCGCGGTGGACGACCTCGTAGCCGACCGTCGCGCCATCGGGTGCGGTCGCCTCGTAGCGCGTGACGACGAACGGGAAGCGCGCCTCCGGCGGCCGGAGCTCGACGATCGCGTCCGGCTCGCGCGCTCGTAGCGGTAGAGGCCGGCGGAGCGGTCGGGCGCGCCGAGCACGAACGTGAAGCCCGTCGTCGTCGCCCGCCACACCGGTGCCCTCGTTCGCCGCAGCGGGCTGCGCAACGCCGTGGGAGGCCGAGCGGGAGACGAGCCCGGCGGCGGGAAGCTCGAGCTCCTCGCTGCGCGCCGTCGGGCGAGACGAGCACGATCACGACCGAGCACGCGTCGCGAAGCGCACTGACGACGAGCAGGTCGCCCGCCCGCTGGACGAAGCGGAGCACGAGGTCGCTCTCCGGGATCAGCTCCCTCCACGTCTGCGCGGTCGGCCGCCGTGGCGATCGGGATCCGGACGAGCCGGCCGCGCGGCGCCCCCTCGGTGCAGACAGCGACGTAGGCGTCGCCGTCGAAGACGCCGTTGCACGTGCCCTCGACGTCGAGCAGGAACGGCCGCCAGTCGCCGTCCGGCAGCTCGCGGATCCAGTCGGCGCGCGGCTCGACCTCGCTCGTGATCGCGACGAGCCAGCGTCCGTCGCCCGAGACCTGCGGATAGACGCAGTACGGCTCGCGCACCTCGATCGGCTCGGGCGCGGCGGGCTCGGCCTGGCCGAGCCGGTGCACGAGCAGCACCTTGTCGACGCGCTCGAAGTCGGGCGCGGTACCCGCGTTGACGGCGAATCCGGACTCGTCGGGAAACCACGCGACGGTGGCGTTGGAGGTGAACGGGATCCGGTCCGGGAGCACCTCGCCGCGTCGCCGTCTCGATCACGTGGAGCACGCTCTGCTCGTCGCCCCCGAACGAGAGCCCGTACGCGACCCGCGTGCCGCGCGGCGAAGGGAAGAACCAGTCGAGCGACGCCTCGCCGGGATCGACGAGCGTGCGGCCGGGGCCGGTCGGGCGTGTCGGCCACGACGAGCGGGCCGGAGTCGACGCGGAACCAATGGGCGCCGCGACGCACGGGCGCGGTCACGGAGACGCGGGCGAGGTGCGGCGCGACGGCGGCGCGGAGGCCGTCGAACCCGTCCCAGTCGCGAAGCGCGGCGTCAGCGAGCTCGTTCTGCTGCGCCTGCCATGCGAGCGTCTCGTCGGAGTCGAGCTCGAGCGAGCGGACGGGTCCTCCTGGAGGACCGGCGGCGAGAGGGCAGGCGTCAAGAGGACGGGAACATAACGGAGAGGTCCGGTGGGCCTCTCCGTCAGTTCGCTCGCGCGGCGGCCGCGTGGGTGTTCGTTGCCGCCGCAAACAGAGCCGTTCAGTGGGTCAGCGCAGCTCCTTGTTCGACTCCTGGTCGAACCACATCCCGAAGAGGGTGAACTGCGTGCCCGAGATCAGGAGCAGCGCCACGAGGACGATCGTCGCGGTCGTGATCTCGTTGTCGAAGAAGATCCGCGAGCAGGCGACGACGAGGCCGAGGAGCAGGCCGAGCACCGTCATCAGCGAGCCGAGCACGTAGAAGAAGACGAGCGGGTGGAAGTCGCGGATCACGTACTTCTCCTTCATCCGCCACCAGAAGCCCTTGAAGAGGAGCCACGCGATCCGCGGCGCGACCGAGCGGATCCTGATTCCCGACTTCTCGCCGACGCCGTAGATCGGGCGCGACGGCACGTCGCGAACGCCGGCGGAGATCACGTTCAGGTGCACGAGCATGTCGTTCGGGAAGCCGTAGCGCCGGTAGATCCGGTCGACGTCGAGCCGGTCGAGCGCCGACAGGGAGAGCGCCGTGTAGCCCGCCTGCGAGTCGGCGACGTGCCAGTAGCCCGACGCGACCTTCGTCAGCAGGGACAGCACCGCGTTGCCGAGGTAGCGGCTGTGCGGGATCAGCGTCCAGGCCTCACCCGTGATCAGCCGATTCGCCTTCGTGTAGTCGACCTCGCCGCGAGCGACCGGGCCGACGAGCCCCGCCAGCTCGTTCGGGTCCATCTGGTTGTCGGCCGCCATCACGCAGGTGACGTCCATCCGCTCCTCTCGCGCCCGCAGGTAGCCGGTCACGATCGCGGCGCCGACGCCGCCGTTGTGCTCGTGCACGATCACCTCGACGCGCGGGTCGCCGACGCTCGCGGGCGCGCGCGGCGGTCTCGTCCGGCGAGGCGTCGTCGACGACGTAGATCCGGTCGACGAAGTCCGGGATTCCCCGCAGCGTCTCGGCGACGAGATGCTCCTCCTCGAACGCGGGGACGACGACGGCGACACGCTTGCCCTCGACCATCAGCGTCCGGTTACGCGGCGCTCCGCGCGGCCCTTCGCTGGAGGAACGGGTCGGCGACGGAGGCGACGAGCGCACCGAGCAGAAGCCCGATCAACGCCCCGATCAGGGCTGCGTTGCGGCGGCTCGTGGCGGTCGTCTTGCTCGCGGCCGCGCGCCTGTCACGATCTTGCTCTTCTCGACGTTCTCGGCGAGCGAGAGCAGCTGCTGGTTCTGGAACAGCTCCTGCTGAACCGTGCCGCGACGCTGCTCGGAGAAGCTGATCGTGTTGTTGTAGGTGTTGACGCGATCAGCTTGTCGGTGGATGAGAGCGTCTTGTCGTTGATCACCGCCTGCTGCTGCGCGACGGCGTTCGAGACCCGCTGCGTTGATGTCGGCGAGCTCTGCCTTGCTCGAGGCGATCTGCTTGTTGAGGAGCTCGATCTTCTGGTCGACGAACGGTCGAGACCGACGGCGATCACGGTGTTGGCCAGCGAGTCGGCCGCCTTCTCCGCCTTGTGCCCCGCAGATGCATCACCGTGATCTCGACGAGTGGCGTCACGTTCTTGCCCTGGCCTGCGCTGACGACGGCAGCCGAGGTGACGTGGCCGCGCAGCTGGCCGAGCGTGAGCCCGCTGTCTTGAGACGCCTTCCGCAGCGTCGACTCGTAGCGGATGATCTGGCTCACGGTCTTCGGGTTCGTGGCGAGGCTCTGGATCTGGCCGCCGCCCGAGGTCGTGAAGGGCTGGCCGAGGTAGAGCAGCGTCCGGGCGCCGGAAGACCTCCCCGCCAGAGGCCGAGGCGAGCACTCCGAGGATCGCGCCGATCACGAGCCCTGCAACCGGCAGGTACCAGCGCGCTGTGATCCGCGTCCAGGCGGAACGCAGGTCGACCTCCCGCTCGGCGTCGGGATCGGGCGGTTTTGTCTCGCTCATCGCGCCGCGACCCTAGCAGCGGCCCACTCCCACTGGGCCGCGAGACCGTCTCGCAAGGCGTCGTCGGCTCCCAGCCGAGCTCGATCGCGAATCAGCGTCGTATCGGCCCGCGTGCGGCGCTGGTCGCCCGGAACGGTGGCGACGCGATGCACCTCGAGCGGCCGTGCCGGCAAGCTCCTCGAGCAGCGCGAACGTCTCGAGCATCGTCGACCTCTTCGCCGCCACCGACGTTGTAGGTGCCGCGGCCTCGTTCCATCGCCGCGATCGTGGCGCCGACGACGTCGCCGACGTACGTGAAGCTGCGCGACTGCCCGCCGTCGCCGAAGAGCTCGAACGGGCGCCCTTCCGCGAGGCACATCGCGATCCTGGTGAACGCCATGTCGGGACGCTGCCGCGGCCCGTAGACGCTGAAGTAGCGGAGCACGACGATATCGAGGCCGAAGCTTCGCTCCAGCGCGCGCGCCAGGTGCTCGCAGCCGAGCTTCGTGATCCCGTAGGGCGATACCGGCCGCGGCACGACGTCCTCGGGCGTCGGGTAGCGCTCCGCCTCGCCGTAGATCGTCGAGGTGGAGGCGAAGACGACCCGCACGCCCGCCCGCGGCGGCCGCCTCGAAGAGACGCTGCGAGGCCAGCAGGTTGCGGCGAGAGGTAGGTCTCGAACACGTCCCCGAAGCTCCGCACGCCCGGCTGGCCGGCCAGGTGGAAGATGCCGTCGAAGCCTTCGACGTCGATCGGGTCGCGCGCCAGGTCGAGGCGGAGGATCTCCTGCCCCCGCGCGTTCTCCTCCTTCAGCGCGACGTCGTAGTAGTCGGTGAAGCAGTCGAGTCCGACGACGTCGTGACCCTCGGCGCGCAGCGCCTCGGAGAGGTGGGAGCCGATGAAGCCGGCAGCGCCGGTGACGAGGTAGCGCATCAGGCGGTCAGCGGCCGCAGCTCGCCGCCGTCCTCCACGAGGCAGACCTCGGAGTAGAAGCGGGTCATCGACACCCCGGCGCGGTACTCGCCGACGCGCGGCTCGGGCCGCTCGCCGTTCGCGAGCGCCAGCGCCAGCTCCGGGTAGCGGCTCCCGGCGGCCGTCGGCAACGGGAACGCGCCGCCGAAGCGCGGGTTGACGTCGGTGACGGGGAGCGAGCCGTCGGGCTCGCGAAAGCACTGGACGCAGGCCGGCCCGACGATCCCGATCGTCTCCGCCACGCGGCAGGCGTGCGCGATCAGGTCGGCGTCGAGGATCGACGTCCCCTTGATCGACTCCCCGCCCTTGGACTGGATCATCGTCCGCGCGATCGCGTTGAGGCACCGGCCCTCGAGATCGCAGAAGACGTCGATCGAGAACTCCTCGCCGAGGCACATCTCCTGCACCATCGACTCGACCGGCGTGTGGCGGAGGAAGAACGCGAGCTCCTCGGCGTCGGCGGCGCGGTAGATGTGCCGCGAGCCGAAGCCTTCGCGGATCTTGACGAGCAGCGGATACCGGGCGTCGTCGGGCACGTCCCCCGGGAGCCACGTGCGCGGGCTCTCGATCCCGTGCTCCTCGAAGAAGACATGGGCGACGTACTTGTCCGCCATCGTCGCGCACACCTCGTAGGGCGGCGCGAGCAGCAGCGCGGGCTCGAGCTGCGCACGGCCGCGCGCGACGATGCTCTGGTCGATGTCGGTGACGGGCACGACGAGCTTGACGTCGTGCTCGGCGACGATGGCGGCGAGTGCCGGGAGGTAGCCCGGGTCGTCGACCCTGCGGGACGAGCGCCATGTGATCGGCGTGGTAGAGCGCGGGAGCCAGGCGGTCGAGGTCGGATGCGATCGTCGTCGCCCCGGCCCGCTTGAACGCGGTCACGATGTCGACGCGCTGCCCGGCGCAGGTGAAGAGAACCGCTGTCACGGAGGCAGAGGGTACTGCCTGTTGCGCACCTCACGTTTGCGGTGTCCCGAGCACAGCCTCGAGCAGGAGCGGCGCCAGCACGACGGCAAAGAGAACCGGCGCCGCTGACGACTCTGCGCGCCGAGTGGAACGAGGTCGGCGTGGAACTCGAGCGGCGTCGCCATGTAGACCAGACGAGGCCGCGAGGATGAGACCGACGGTGCCGGCGAGCAGCCACGGCTCCGACGCTCGCGCGGCAGTGCGCGAAACGCGATCACGAGGCACGACGACAACCAGCAGCCCGAGCAGGAGCCACCTGTTGGGATTGAAGATGCTTCCGCCCAGGTGCTCGAGGATCGTCGTCGGGATCCGTGCCGACCTTGTCGATGAGCCCGCTCGCCGAGCGGTCGCGAGGCCGACGTCGAGAACATGCCGACGACGTGGTGGTTCGCGACCCAGATCCACCACGGCACGAACCCGACGAGCGCGACGGACGGCCGCCGCAACCGTCGCCCGGAGCCGCGCTCACGTCGGTGAGGGCGATGAGCACGATCACGGTCGACCGACAGCGCGACGACGAAGATCCGTCCCTCGAACTTGGTTGCGTAGGCGGCCGGCGCAGAAGAGCGCGAACAGCCGCAGGGCACGCGGGTCGCTGTCGACGAGCCAGCGCCACGCGAAGACGCCGGCGAGCGCGAACATGATCGCCGACCGGAATGTCGGCGAGCGGCCGATGCGGTCCCGATCTGCATGGCCGGCGCCGCGGCGATCGCGAGGACGAACGGCCAGACGAGCACCTCCCGCACGCGGCCGCGCAGAAGTTCGAGCAGTGCGAGCAGGAAGCCCGCGTAGAGGAGCGAGAACTGGAGGTGGATCGCACGCGTATCGAGGTGGCGCATGAACGTGAAGTCGGAGGCCTCGATCGACGGGCACCAGCAGCGGGTAGTCGGGGTTCCAGGCGTCCGGTACGCGCCGTTCTCGAAGCACAGCGGTGTTGAGGCCCGTGGAAGATCACGAAGCGAGCGCGCTTTCGCCGTCCACTGCGACCAGGCATCCCACTGGCCGAGAGGCTGGAACCACATGTCGACCGACATGAGCAGCGACGACGAAGAAGGTCACCGCTGCGGCGAGCGGCCACATCGCCTTCGGAACAGCGATGCGGCGGGCGGGCGCGTCCGTTCGCGGCTCGAGCCGGCGCCGCGAGCCCGCGACGCGCAAGGACGGCGCACAGACACCGATCACGACCCAGCGGTTGAACGACGTCCCGAGCGCGAGCAGGAGCTGGAGGCGTGACGCCGACTGCGGCGATTCCGGCGAGATACGCGACGCCGATCACGCGCGCGAGCCCGCGGGCGGTGCGCCAGCCGCCGAGCAGCCGCAGGAGCCCGGCGCCGGCGGCGAGGAAGAGCAGGTTGCAGACAAGGAGGCCCGCCGCGTCGGCGATCACGATCGCGGCGACCTTGCCGAGATATGCGGCGGGCAAGCCGCTGACGGCGCCCTTCAGCAGCCACGTCTTCGAGATCGTCGGGCCGACCTTGCGCGGGTCGACTCCCAGCGTCATGATCCAGCCTGCGTCTGCCGGGTCGGTGACTGCGATGCGGGGCAGGAGGTAGCCGAGCGCCCACTCCCTGAACGCCTTCTGCGCGCGTCGGGTCGATCGTCGGCGACGGGGCCAGGTAGTACGTGTCGCCCGGCGGGATGCGTAGCTGCGCGTTGTCGAAGATCTCGGGATGGACACCGAAGACCGAGACGCCGTAGCGGGGCACGAGCCAGGCGTCGAGGTGGCTCGTGTAGCGGATGTCCTCGACGACGCGCCAGCGCAATGAACGGCGCCGCGCCGACCGTCGTGCGCGGTGAGCACGAGCACGATGCCACCCGACGCTCGACGAAGCCGCCGACGGCGGCCACTACGGGCCGTCGAACGAGCCGGGCGTAGAGCGCTCCCGCGAGGAGACCGAGGACGAGGAGCGCGAAGCCGAACGCTCCGGGATCCTGCGGTAGACCCTCCACGTGTCGTTAGTGTAGTCACGGCCGACGTCGGCGGAGCCGGTTGGGTATTCGCTCGCGCGCCGCCGGTAGGGTGCTTCGGGCCAACGTGCATCCAGCAAGTCGCACGGGATGACGAGCCTGACGCGCATTCCGCGCTGTTGGTGTCCCGACCGGCGCGTCGCTAGGAATGTGGCTCGCACGTCTCGCTGGCGGTGCGCATCGCCACCGCCACGGTCGGCGGCCGGAGTCGTGTGGCTGTCCATCGTGCTGCGCGGTCGTTCACGTGGACGACCGGTACGGGGTCAGGGCCGCATCCGGCGTCTGGATAGGGCTCAGCTCTGCCCTGCGCGACGGCGTCTTCTACCCGCCCGTCTACGACAACGGCTTCTATGGCGGCACGCGCTACATGCCGCTGCCGGCCTTCCTCGAGGCGGCGCGGCCGCGATCGCCAATGAGTTGTTGGTATCCGCGAAGCTGTTGATCTACGCGTTGCAGGCGGGCTCTACACCCTGCTCTACTCGTCGGTCGCCGCCGTGGCGCGCCGCGGCCGATAGCCGTAGGGCTCGTCGGCGCGGTACTCGCGACGGCAGCAGGGTCGACGACAACCCTTGGCATCCGCTGGGACGGACTTGCAACACTCCTTCAACTCGCTGCTGTGGCCATCGTGTTCGAACACGAGACGTCGAGGCGGCGTGGCGCGCTGGCCGGGCTCTGCTGCGGTCTCGCACTGATCGCCAAGATCACCGCAGTCTGGGCGCCTGTGGCGCTCGTCATCTGGCTGGCCGCCGCCGGGCGACGCAGCCTCGGTGCCTTCGTCGCGTCCTTCCTGGGCTCTACCGCCGCTTGCCTGCTTCTCGTAGAGCTCATCAGCTCCGGCAGGCTCTTTGAGAATATCCGTCTCTTCGCCTTTGGAGGCAGCGATGGCGCCTCGGCTCTCGTGGGTGCGCATCGTCTCTACCAGTTGGCCCTGCGAGATCAACGCGAGGGCGCGATTCTGCTTATCGTTGGCCGCGTCGGCGTCGGGCTCGCGTTCCTCGCTCGACGCGCGGCCCGTACGAGATCGGGTTCGTCGTGTCGGTTCCCGTCCTTCTCGTCGTGTTACGGGATGCGGGCGCATACGAGAATCATCTCCTCGACCTGCTTGTGCTCACCGCGGTCGTCGTGGCCGGGATGTGGAGCGCTCCCCTCAGGGTCGCGCGCGCGCCGCTCGTCCACGGACTCGTCTGCTCGCAATCGTCGGGAGCACACTTCTGGCAGTCCGGCACACCATCGTCCCGGATATCCGCTCTGCCGCGGCCCACGAGCTCCGGGGCAACCCGAACGCCCGATATCGCGGTCCATCCGCTCTCAGGACTCCCGGGGCGGGCCGCTGCGAGCTGTTCGAGGACGCAACGCTCCCTCTTCTCGCGGGCCGGCGGCCCGTCGTGCTCGACGCGTTCATGGTCCATCGGTTGCAGACCAGGCGTCAGCCGATCTCGCTCTCCTGTGAGGGGGGCATACGGAAACGCAGTCATTTAGCCGGATCGTCCTCACAAACCCCCTCACCGACCTCGGCTGGTTCGCGGTACTCGATTCGGCTCGAAGCTTGCCGAGACGATGCGTGACAACTACAGGCTCGCCGTGCACACGACCGACACGAACGTCTGGGTCTACCTTCCGAAGGCGCGCCAGACCGGCGACGCCGTGTGTCGCGACGCCTCGCTCAGTCAGTGGTGACACCGCTGTCGTGCTCCGCAGGGTCGGCAGACACCGTCCACGGATGCTCCTGGCGTCCCGC
>CAWCOI010000004.1:0-500098 GCA_963797125.1 uncultured Thermoleophilia bacterium
CGGGCGGCCGTCGACGGTCAGTCGGCGGCGCGCAGGCGGGCCAGCTCGGTGCGCCGCTCCGCCTGCTCCGCCGGGTCCGGCACCGGCAGCGAGGCGAGCAGCCGCTGCGTGTACGGGTGCTGCGGCGCGCCGAGCACCTGCTCGCCCGTGCCCTCCTCGACCAGCTCGCCGTGGTAGCAGCACGGCGATCCGGTCGGCGAGCAGGTCGACGACGGCGAGGTCGTGGCTGATGAACAGCGCCGCGAAGCCGAACTCGCGCCTGCAGCTCGGCGAACAGCTCGAGCACCCGCGCCTGCACCGACACGTCGAGCGCCGAGGTCGGCTCGTCGGCGATCAGCAGCTTCGGGTCGAGCGCGAGCGCCCGGGCGAGGCTGGCGCGCTGGCGCTGGCCGCCGCACAGCTCGTGCGGGTAGCGGTCGCCGTACGCCTCGGGCAGCTGCACGGCCTCGAGCAGCTCGTCGACCCGCGCCCGGGCGTCGCGCGGGTCCGCGGCGCGGCCGTGCACGATCAGCGGCTCGGCGACGCAGTCGGCGATGGTGAGCAGCGGGTTGAAGCTCGAGGCCGGGTCCTGGAAGACGAAGCCGATGTCGCTCGCGCGAGCGGCCGGAACGTGCCGCTCCCTGACGCCGTTCATCTCCGTGCCGAGCACCTGCAGCGAGCCGCCGGTGACCTTGGTCAGGCCGGCGATGGCGCGGCCGATCGTGGTCTTGCCCGAGCCGCTCTCCCCGACCAGCCCGAGCACCTCGCCGGGCCGGATGCTCGAAGCTCGACGCCGTCGACGGCGGTGAAGCCCGGCTGCGGCCGAGCCGGCCCGGGTACTCGATGCGCAGGTCCGTCGGCCTCGACGACCGGCGTCGGCTCGGCCCAGCCCGCCGGGCGCGCGTCGCGGCGCGCGTCCTGCGCGCGGCGCCGTGCCCTGGCCGACGTGCGGCACGGCGGCGAGCAGCTGCCGGGTGTACTCGTCCTGCGGGGCCGCGAACAGCTCGGCGACGTCGGCCTCCTCGACGACCTCGCCCTGGTACATCACGGCGACCCGGTCGGCGAGGTCGGCGACGACGCCCATGTTGTGGGTGATCAGCACGATCGCCGTGCCGAACTCGTCGCGGCAGCGGCGCAGCAGGTCGAGGATCTCGGCCTGCACGGTGACGTCGAGCGCGGTGGTCGGCTCGTCGGCGACGATCAGGCCGGGGTCGAGGACGAGCGCCATGCGCGATGACGACGCGCTGCTTCTGCCCGCCGGAGAACTGGTGCGGGTAGTAGTCGACCCGCTGCTCGGGGTCGGGGATGCCGACCCGGCGCAGCATGTCGATCGCCTTCGCGCGCGGCCTCGCGCGCGGCAGACTTGCCGTGCGCGCGCAGGCCCTCGGCGATCTGCCAGCCGACGTGTAGACCGGGTTGAGCGCGCGTCGACGGCTCCTGGAACACCATCGCCACGTCGCTGCCGCGCAGCTCGCGCAGCTGCCGCCTGCGACAGCGAGACGACGTCGTTCGCTCGGCTGCCGTCCTTGCTGCCGAGCAGCACCGCGCCGCGCGGCGGTCGCGGTCTCGGGCAGCAGCCCGAGGATGCGTCTTCGCGGTGACGGTCTTGCCGCTGCCGCGACTCGCCGACGATGGCGAGCACCTCGCCGGGCGCGACTGCAGGCTGACGCCGTCGACGGCGTTGACGGCGCCGCGCGTCGGTGGCGAAGGAGACCGTCGAGGTCGCTGATGTCGACGACGTCGCTCGTGCGCTCGTGCCTCGCTGTCCGTCGGTCGTTCGAGGCTCGTCGAGCCCGTCCGAGTCCGGCGAGTCGCGCGCCGCCCGGCCGCGCGGTCGTGCGTGCCGCCGGGCACGACCGAGGTCGCGGCGACCGTCGCCGGCCGCGGCGCCGCGCGCGGCGGCCGCGCAGCCGCGGGTCGGCGAGGTCGTTGAGGCTCTCGCCGACCAGCGTGACGCCGAGGACGGCCAGCACGATCGCGAGGCCCGGGAAGAGCGCGGTCCACCAGATGCCGCTGGTCACGTCGCGAGAGCGCCTTGTTGAGGTCGTAGCCCCACTCGGCGGCCGCGGTCGGCTCGATGCCGAAGCCGAGGAAGCCGAGCCCGGCCAGGGTGAGGATCGCCTCGCGAGGCGTTGAGGGTGAAGATCAGCGGCAGCGTGCGGGTGGCGTTGCGCAGCACGTGGCGGAACATGATCCGCGCGGTCGAGGCGCCGACGACCTTGGCCGACTCGACGAACGCCTCGGCCTTGATCCGGACGGTCTCGGCGCGGATCACCCGGAAGTACTGCGGGATGAAGACCACGGTGATCGAGATCGCCGCGGCGAGGATGCCGCCCCAGAGGCTCGACTGGCCGCCGGAGATGACGATCGACACCACGATCGCCAGCAGCAGCGTCGGGAACGCGTAGATCGCGTCGCCGACGACGACGAGCACCCGGTCGAGCCAGCCGCCGAGGTAGCCGGAGACCAGGCCGAGGAGCGACGCCGACGAAGATCGACAGCACGACGCGCGACGACGATCACCAGGAGCGCGGTCTGCGCGCCCCAGATCACCCGGGAGAGCACGTCGTAGCCGCCGACGGTGGTGCCGAGCAGGTGCTCGGCGCTCGGCGGCTGCTGGGCGCCGAACGGCGCCGTCCGCGTCGCGCAGCTGGGCGAAGCCGTACGGCGCGAGCAGCGGCGCGAAGAGCGCGACGAGCACGAAGACGCCGGTGAGCACGAGGCCGGCGACGAGCATGCCGCGCTGCAGGCCGACGCTCTGGCGCAGCTGGTGCACGACCGGGCAGTCGCGCCAGGAGCGGCGGCGCGCGGCGCGGCGGGGTGGTCTGGGCGGTCGGTGGTCATGTCAGTACCTCACCCGCGGGTCGATGAGCGCGGCGATGACGTCGACGACGAAGTTGGTGACGGCGACGATCACCGCCAGCAGCGCGACGATGCCCTGCACGGCGACGAAGTCGCGCGCCTGCAGGTACTGCGCCAGCTGGAAGCCGAGGCCCTTCCACTCGAAGGTCGTCTCGGTCAGCACCGCGCCGCCGAGCAGCAGGGCGATCTGCAGGCCGATGACGGTGATGATCGGGATCAGCGCCGGCCGGTAGGCGTGCTTGCGCACCAGCCGGAACTCGCTGACACCGCGCGAGCGGGCCGCGTCGACGTAGTCGGTGCCGAGCGTGCCGATGACGTTGGTGCGGACGAGCCGCAGGAAGATGCCGGCGGTCAGCAGGCCGAGCGCGACGCGCGGGCAGCACCGCGTGCGCGAGCACGTCGACCGATCGCGCCGGGTCGCCGTGCGGATCGCGTCGATCAGGTAGATGCCGGTCGGCTGTCGGGCAGCGCTGCATCTCAGACTCGGTGCCGGTGGTCGCGCGGCCCGGCGACCGGCAGCCAGCCGAGCCAGACCGAGAAGACCAGCTTGAGCAGCAGGCCGGCGAAGAACACCGGGGTCGCGTAGCAGAGGATCGCGAAGACGCGCAGCACGGCGTCGGGCAGCCGGTCGCGGCAGGTAGGCGGCGAGCATGCCGAGCGGGATGCCGACGATGAACGCCACGATCAGCGCGTAGAACGCGAGCTCGAGGGTGGCGGCGCCGTAGGTGAGCGAGCACCTCGGTGACCGGGCGGTTGTCGCTGATCGTGGTGCCGAAGTCGCCCGTGCAGGATGCTGCCGAGGTACTCGACGTACTGCACGAGCAGCGGCCGGTCGTAGCCGGCGGCGTGGATGCGCTCGGCGAGCTGGTCCGGCGGAGCCGGCCGCCGAGCGCCGCGGTGATCGGGTCGCCGGTGCGTCCGCATCAGCAGGAAGACCAGCGTGACCAGGATGAAGACGGTCGGGATGATCAGCAGGAAGCGGACCAGGAGGTAGCGGCCGAGGCCGCCGCCGCCCGCTCGTGCGGGCTGCGCGGTGCGGCGGGTGGTGCCGTGCCGGTGCCGGGTCGGCCGGCTCGTCGTCGTGCCGTCATGTCACTCGACCAGATCGGCGTGGTCGGCACGTGGACCAGGGGCAGCCCGCTTGTGCGCGGGCCGCCCGCGGGCGGCCGGTCCGGACGTGCCGGCCGTCACGGATCAGCTCTTCGGACAGCGCCGCGTAGCGGAACTTGAACGACGCGTCGAGCGTGTCGTCCGCGCCGCGACGTCGGTGCCGACGACCGCGACCTGCGAGCCCTGCAGCAGCGGCAGCGTCGAGAGGTCGTCGGCGACCTTGTCCTGGATCTCCTCGATCAGCGTCGGTGCGCTCGGCCGTGTCCGGTCGTCGACGCCTGCTCGGCGATCAGCTCGTCTGCACCTCCGGGTTGTCGTAGTGGTTGGCCAGGAAGTTGTCCTTGAGGAAGAACGGCGTCAGGTAGTTGTCGGCGTCGGAGTAGTCCGGGAACCAGCCGAGCTGGTAGGCCGGGTAGACGTCGGTTGACGCGGTCCTTGGAGTACTGCACCTACTCGGTGGACTGCAGGTTGACCTTGAACAGGCCGCTCGGTCTCGAGCTGGCCCTTGATCAGCGCGTACTCGTCGGCCGAGGACGGGCCGTAGTGGTCGGTGTTGTACTGCAGGTTCAGCGTCGACCGGGCGTGGTGACGCCGGCCGCCGGCGAGCGTCTGCTTGGCCTTGTCGGCGTCCGGGCCGCCGTTGCCGTCGCCGTAGAGGTCCTTGAGCGACTCGGTCGCGCCGGTCAGGCCCTCGGGAACGAAGGAGTACAGCGGGGTGTAGGTGCCCTTGTAGACCTGGTCGGCGATGCTCGTCGCGGTCGACCAGGTCGGCGACGGCCTGGCGGACGGCGAGGGCCTTGCCGGTCGGCCTCGGCGGTCTTGGCGCCGAACGGCTGCGTGTTGAAGTTGAAGACGATGTAGCGGATCTCGCCGCCGGGGCCGTCGACGACCTTGACCTTGTTGTTCGCGCGCAGGTCGTCGATGTCGGTGGCCGACAGGCTGCGGAACGCGACGTCGATGTTGCTTGCTGGACGTCGAGCTTCAGGTTCGACGCGTCGGCGTAGTACTTGACGTTGACCGTGCTCGGTCTTCGCGGCGCCGAGCAGGCCCTGGTAGCCGTCGTACGCCTTGTACTGGATCAGGTTGTTGAAGTCGTAGCTGGCGATCGTGTACTGGCCGGCGAAGGCCTTGCCCTCGACGATGTCGTCGTCCGGGGTGAGCGCGTCGGCCGAGAAGACCTCCTCGTCGACGATCGGGCCGGCCGGGCTCGAGCAGCACCTGCGGGAAGGTCTGGTCGTTCGCGGCCTTGAGGTTGAAGACGACGGTGGTGGCGTCCGGCGCCTCGACGCTGTCGAGGTTGGCGAGCAGCGACGCCGGGCCGTTCGGGTCGGCGATCTTGAGCTGGCGGTCGAAGGTGAACTTCACGTCCGAGGAGGTGAGGTCGTGGCCGTTGGCGAACTTCAGCCCGGGCTTGAGCTTGACCGTGTACTCGGTCGGCGAGGTGAACTCGGCCGACTCGGCGATGTCGGGCTTGACGTCGGGGCTGCCGTACGGGGTGTTCAGCAGGAACGGGTAGACCTGGTTCATCACGGCGAACGAGCCGTTGTCGTACGAGCCGGCCGGGTCGAGCGAGGTGATCTTGTCGGTGGTGCCGATGGTGAGGACACCGTCCTCACCCGCGCTGTCGGAGCTGCCGCCACAGGCGGACAGCACCAGGGCCGTCGCTGCGACGCCCGCCACGGCGGCGATGCGCCGGCGGCTGTTCGAACCGGAACTCATTCGCGTTACCTCGTCTGGATACGCGCGCACCGCGGACGCCATTTCCGGCGCATGCGGACGCCTTGGGTCAACTGGAGAAAAACTCCCCAACTGTCGACCGGACGCTAGACCCGCCCCTCGGCGGTGAGGCGCAGCGCTGTCCCGCATCGTGGCGCCTGTCACGCCTTGTTCTCGCTGCGTGCGAGGGCCGCACGCTCACGCCCTCCCAAGCTCCGTCTCACAAGTTGAGACAACATTCACCGTCAAGATCTTTGCCGTTCCGTGTTCAAATCATCGCAATCACTGCGTTTGCGGCTGGCGACATTGACGTCGCCCGCGCGAGCGGTCCGGCTCTCCGGGACCCGCAGCGCGTGACGGCCGGGCGGGGCGAAACGGGACGACGCGGGGCGGCCGGGCGGGGCGAAACGGGACGGCATCCCGGGCCCGGCACTGCTAGGTTCGGCAGGCTTCGATCCAGGAGGATGATTCGTGCGACGTACTCTGGCGGTCTTCACCGCGACCGCCGTACTCGTTCCCCTCGCGGCGACAGCGGCACCGGGTGCCGCCTCCGCCGCCACCAACACTCTCACCGTCACCGCCTACGACCGCACCGGCGCCACGGTCGCGACCCGCGTGACAACGGTCAACCTGAGCACCAAGAAGCCTTACGTCCTGACCTCGGGCAAGGCCCGGACGCTGCCCAAGGGCACGTACGTGGCGATGGCCGACATCTTCACGCCGGGGGAGCGCAGCAGCACCCTCGGTGGCCGGACCGTCAAGGTCTCCGGCGCCAGCGCCACCACCATCGACGCCCGCCTGGGACGGCCGGTCGACGTCGGGTTGAGCCCCGCCGCCGCACCCGGCAGCTACCGGACGACCGTGGCCCGGATCTGCACCCCGGCGAACTACGGGGAGTGGGCAGCCAACGGCGACCCGCGGAACCCGCTCTACGTCGTACCGAACGGCTCGGAGAACTTCCGCTTCGCCTACGCGACGTACGTCAGCGAGCCGCGGTCCGCGCAGAGCTCTCCCGGCCTCACCGGATACGTCCTCGCCGGCACCACGAAGGGCATCCCGGCCGGCTACAGCCGGGGGTCCCGCGCAGCGGTCTCGCCAGGGTCACCGTGGGTACCCGCAGTGGCGCGATCTTCCCCGACGAACACAGTATGACGCTGGACTATCGCGGCGGCGGCTGCCTGAGCCGCATGCCGCAGCACCCCGCGGGATGGGACGACGACAACAACTTCCGGTACACGTGGCCGGCCCGAACCGCACCACCGTCCACGTCACCCCGGGCACGTGGGAGCTGTCGACCGGGTCGAACACCAGCGAGCAGAGCCGCACCCTCGCGTTGACCGGGCAACAGCTACAGCCTGACGTTCTTCCGCGCCGTCTACGGCCCGCACCGGTACGTGCCGTGGGTGGCGCGCCGCGTCATCTCCTTCAGCACCCTCGGGATGGTCGCCAACCCCGACTCGGGGCTCTCCGACTACTCCGACGCGGGCGCCACGAGGTCGACGGTGACACTCACCCGCAGCGGCAAGACGCTCAAGAAGCAGACCCGCGACAGCCGCAGCGCGTACGAGTTCCGCTACCGGATCTCCTCGGCCGGCTGGTACGGGCTGACCGTGGACTCCCGGCGCTACCACCCCGAGGGTGCGCCGACGCCGTCCTGGCTGCTCTCCCCACGGACGGTGGCGAAGTTCCGGTTCCACGCGAACCCGGACCTGTACCGGACGATGCCCGTGCACCTGGTCCGCTTCGCCGCGTCCGGGCTCGACTCGCAGAACCGGGCGAAGGCCGGCAGCACCACCAGCGTCCACCTCAAGCTGGAGCGGCCGCAACAGTACCACGACGCACCCCGCGCCAAGTCGACCGTGAGATCGGTGACGGCACAGGTGTCGTACGACAACGGCAAGACCTGGAAAAAGGTCGGCGTCACCAAATCCGGCAGCAAGTGGATCGCCAAGGTGAAGAACCCGAGCTCCGGATATGTGACTCTCCGGGCCAAGGTGGCCGACGCCAAGGGCAACTCCTCCGACATCACCGTCTACCGCGCGTACCGAATCGCCTGATCCGCAGGCACTGATACGGGCCGCCCTCGACGAACGAGGGCGGCCCGAGCCCTTTTCGGTCGGGCGATCGGACGCATCGTTGCTCCACCGATCGGCCCATTCCCGCCGCCGACTCGTAAAACGGGCAGCTCCGCTACGGATTCGATCTTGGTAGGTTCGGCGCACGTCGATTCTGGAGGGTGACTCATGCGACGTTCCCTGGCGACGCTCACCACGACCGCCGAACGAATTCCCCTCGCCGTTCACGGCGACGCCCCGGCGCCGCATCCGCGGCCACCAACACCCTCACCGTGCACGTCTACGACCGCGCCGGCACCAAGGTCAAGAACGAAGGTGTCGCTGGTCAACCTGGGCAACCGCTACACCTACAAGCTCAGCGCGCTACAAGGCGTATCAAGCTGCCCAAGGGCACCTACGTCGCCGCCGCCGAAATCAACTCTCCCGTGACGGCACGACCGTCCTCGGCGGCCGCACCGTCAAGGTCTCCGGGGCCTAGCTCGACCGTCATCGACGCCCGCAAGGGCAAGACGTTTCCAGGACTGGCGCTCAATCCCGCCGTTCTGCCGAAGAAGCTCGGACTCCGACATCGACGGCGCGTAGTCTGGCGGCCCGAATCTATTAACTGGTGGAGGCGTCATGCCTGGTCCTGGACTGGCCTCTACGTCATCCCGAACGGGTCCTGACAACCTGCGGCTTGCCTACTCTGCCCAGTGGTCCGACACCCGGTCGATCCGAGTACGAGCATCGACGATACGGTGGCCAAGATACGCCACGCTCGACACCCTCGATTGGGCCTGCCGAACAACTTCAACAAGACGGTGCAGTGCTCCAGCCTGGTCCCGGTCAACCACCACCCTGCGGGCCTCTGGTCCGCCGTCGACCAGTACCAAAATGGCGGTGTCCCTGTCCTCTGACGGGCCTGCGGCTGCGCCCGTGACCTGCTCGGTGGACGAGCCACAAATGCCAGGGCGGCGCGTTCAAGATCCCGATCCACGTGCCGGCGGGCAAGTGGCGCTTCGAAGCCGCGACGAATGTCCGAAGCTGCTCGTCCGGGACCGTACGTTCGCCAAGAGGCGCCCGCTACAGCCAGACCTTCCACGGTTGCCGGAAACGCGGGCCCAACGTACGACCTGCCCTACACCTTCGGCAGGTTCTCTGATACTACATGCCCGAGCACTATATGTTCGCTGAATCCGGGCTTTGACAGTATTCGTTGATAATTTCCCCGACAGCAACGGCTTCCACTTCGCTACGGGGGTCAAGACGTCGACCACCCTGACCAAGGGTGGCAAGACGCTCAAGAAGCAGACCATCAGCGAGTAACGTTTTCCGTTCTTGCCTCGATTCAGGTACACTCATGAAGTCGGCAGGCTGGTACGGCCTCACGGTGCATCGCCAAGCGGGAGAAGACCGATTACCTGGCAGTGCCCGCGGGGACCTTTTCCTACCGGACCACCGCGCGGTTCCGTTTCTACGCCAACCCCAACCCCACGAAGTACGAAGTGGCACCGGTCTACCTGACCCGCTTCGCCCCGACCGGCTTCGCGAACCTCTACAACGAGGCCAAGCCCGGCAGCACCACGAACGTGAACCTCACTCTGCAACGCAAGAAGCCGCATCAGGAGGAGGTGAAACTCGGCAGCGCGCCGAAGGTCAAGACGATGACCGCCTGGGCCTCCTACGACAACGGCAACACCTGGAAGAAGGTCGGCGTCACCAAATCCGGCAGCAAGTGGATCGCCAAGGTGAAGAACCCGGGCTCCGGATACGTCACCCTCCGGGCCAAGGTGGTCGATGCCAAGGGCAACTCCTCCGACATCACCATCTACCGGGCGTACAAAATCGGCTGAACGGCACAATCGACATTAGGGCCGCCCTCCTGATCGGAGGGCGGCCCTAATCCTGCGACGCCGCAAACCCATCCGCCGACCGGATCGATTCTGCGGAACAGCCGGAGAAAGGGATTCCGCCCTCAATTAGATCTTGATAGATTCAGCGGACTCTGAATCCTGGAGGATGATTCGTGCGACGTACCCTGGCGACGCTCACCGCGACCGCCGTACTCGTTCCCCTCATGATCACGGCGATGCCCGGTGCCGCGTCGGCCGCCACCAACACCCTCACCGTGCACGTCTACGACCGCGCCGGCACCAAGGTCAAGACGCGGGTGTACGCCACCAACCTGAGCACCCGCCTGGAATACGACCTGACGTCGAACAAGGCGAAAAAGCTGCCCAGGGGCACCTACGTCGTCGCCACCGAGATAACCGGAAGAGACGAGACGACGGTTCTCGGCGGCCGCACCGTCAAGGTCTCCGGATCCAGTTCGACCGTCATCGACGGCCGCAAGGGCAAACCGTTCCAGGTCTCGCTCAACCCGCCCACCCCGCGGAGTCTCTCGGCACCGTCACGGCGCGCGTCTGCGCCGGGAAGCAACTACCTCGTCGAATCCCACGCCTTCCTGGACAAGCTTTACGTAATCCCGAACGGTTCGGAAAATTTTCGGGTTCGCCTACGCCGCCGACTGGATGGACACCCACGACTCGGGTACGTCCACCGAGGTCCGGGGGCGCTACGCCGCGCTCGGCAGCATGACGGGGCTGCCGAACAACTTCCGCAGGATGGTGCAGCGTTCCAGTCTCGTTCCGGTCACCCTCACCGCCCGGTCGCAGTCCCGCGGCGAACAGCAGTACCAGGGGGTGAGTCTGCACACCCGGGCCGGCGGTTGCGCCCGCGACATGCCCGTCACCGGTTACGGAGGCGCCGGTGGGTTCACCATTCCGCTCCACGTGTCGCCGGGCAAGTGGCGGTTCCAGGCCGAAACGCTCTTCGACATCAGCGTGCGGGACCGCACCTTCGCCAGTGGCGGGCGCTACAGCCAGACGTTCTTCGCCGCCGGCCGCGGGCCCGGGTTGGACCTGCCGTACACGTACGGGCCGAATCTGGTATTCGAGCCGCGCGGCATGTTCACCGACCCCGGCTTCGACGGTGCAACCGAGTTTTGCTGACCGATGGTCTGGAGCTTCGGCGAAGGCATCAAGTCGTCGACCACGCTGACCCGGGGCGGCAAGACGCTCAAGAAGCAGACCAGGACGTCGACAAGCGCCTACGACTCGACGTTCCAGTACCGCATGAGTTCGGCCTGCTGGTACGGCCTCACCGTCCAGGCAAAGCGTGAACACCCGACGATCGCCGTCCCGGCGGGCATGCTCTCGTACCGGACCACCGCGCGGTTCCGCTTCCACGCCGACCCCAAGAAGCAGCAGGTGGCGCCCGTCTACCTGACCCGCTTCGCCCCGACCGGCCTGGAATTGCAGAACGCCGCCAAGCCGGGCAGCACCACCAACGTCAACCTCACCCTTGACCGCAAGAAGCAGGGCGACGTGAAACTCGGCACCGCCCCGAAGGTCAAGACGATGACCGCCTGGGCCTCCTACGACAACGGCAACACCTGGAAGAAGACGACCCTCAAGAAGTCCGGCAGCAAATGGATCGCCACGGTGAAGAACCCGAGCTCCGGATACGTCACCCTCCGGGCCAAGGTCACCGACACCAAGGGCAACTCCTCCGACATCACCATCTACCGGGCGTACAAGATCGGCTGATCTTATACCCTGATATGGGCCGCCCTCGACGAACGGGGGCGGCCCGAACCGTTTCCGGGAAAACGGCTCGCCATCCCTCCACCGATCGGCCGAATCCCGCCACCGGCCGAAAAGGGGACCCCGCCTCAGATTCGATCTTGATAGATTCCGCGTACGTCGATTCTGGAGGATGATTCATGCGACGTACCCTCGCGGCGCTCACCACGAGCGCCGTACTCATTCCCCTCGCGATCACCGCGATGCCCGGTGCCGCATCAGCCGCGACCAACCCCCTCACCGTGCACGTCTACGGCCGCGACGGCGCCAAGGTCAGCACGTCTGTGCACGCCACCAACCTGAACACCCGCGAGGCGTACACCCTCACCTCCAACCGGGCCAAGGAAACTACCCAGGGGCACCTACGTCGTCGCCGCCGAAATCGTCGGAAGCGACGACACGACGGTTCTCGGCGGCCGTACTGTCAAGGTCTCCGGATCGAGCTCGACCGTCATCGACGGTCGCAAGGGGAAGCCGTTCCAGGTCTCGCTCAACCCGCCCACTGCGGAGACCCTCGGCGCTCTCACGGCGCGCATCTGCGCCGGAAGCGATTACCTCGTCGAGTCTCACGCCATCCTGGACAAGCTCTACGTGATCCCGAACGGTTCGGAGAATTTCCGGCTCGCCTACGCCGCCGATTGGATGGACACCCACCAGTCGGGAACGTCCACCGAGGTCCGGGGCCGTTACGCCGCGCTCGGCAGCATGATCGGGCTGCCGAACAACTTCCGCAGGACGGTGCAACGTTCCAGCCTTGTTCCGGTCACCCTCCACGCGCGGTCGCAGGCCCGTGGTGATCAGCAGCATCTGGGGGTGGCCCTGCACAGCCGGGCCGGCGGCTGCGCCGGTGGCCTGAGCGTCACCGGCCACGGAGGCTATGGCGGGTCCACGATGCCGCTCCACCTGTCGCCGGGCAAGTACCGGTTCGTAGCCGAGACGCCTCTCCATATCAGCGTGCGGGACCGCACCTTTGTCACCGACGACGGGTGTGGTTGCGAGTATCACAAGCCCAGACCGAGATCAAGGTCATCGACCGGAGGCCGTTGACGCTGTCCCCCTTGGAGTCGCAGACGATACAGCGAAAGTCTCCGGGCCGCGTGTTCCGGCCGGCGTCTTGGTTACGACTACACTCGCGGCATGCACGCGCTAGGCAAGGAACGGAACTCGAATTCCTCGTCGATCCAGTCGGTCTCGAGCGGCTCTTGACGCTAGTAGATCGTTCGATGAGAAGACCGACGAGTCTGATCCGTGGTCTGTCTCTCGCTCGGCGTCTGGCAGTCGAAGCAGAAGAAGCAGGCAAGGAGGGACTTTGCGATGCCAATCCTGCATCTCTTCCAGCTCGGCGCCGTCGCCTCCGGGCTCGGAGCTGAAGTTCAAGCGCCACGTCGTCTCGGTCGACCCTGTGGTCGAGAAGCTCAGCGGTAACGAGCGTCAGCGTTGCTATGAGTGTTTGCGGTGAGCCTCGGGCGGTCTGCGTCGTGACACAGACCGCCGCCTTTGGAGGTACGGAAGTACATACGGGTGGCCTCATCGAAATCCTCAGGTCACTCGGGCATGGGGTCGATCTCATCCAGTGCGGGCATACGGAGTACGAGCGGCTATTCCACGCTCGGCGCAACGACGCCGGCCTCCGGTTGTCGAACAGGGACCTGCGCCTCGACTGCAATCTAAACGAGGCCCGCGCCTGGACGAAGACGTTCGCCGATGTCGACGGCGATGTCGTCGTCCTTCCGATTGGCAGTCATTACCTTCCAAGCCTTTGGTTCCTCCGGGCGTGCCGCAGGCGGTTTCGGAGCGTCTACGTGATCGAACACCTTGAGGCGTCGCCGGCTCGGCGGTATCGCCTGCGCGGTGTCCCGGGCACGGTCTACGGCCCTCGGACGCTCGTGGAACGACATCGCGAGCGACGGCGGGCAGCCTACGTCGACCTCACGATCGCCGTCAGCGAAGCTGTCCGAAGCCGTCTCGTGTCCGACTACGATCATCCGGCCCACAAGGTCGTCGTCGTACGCAACGGCGTCGCCCCAGATGCGTACCGCCGCGACTCGGCTCGTGGCGACGCCTTCCGCGCACACCTCGGCATCTCGCCCGACGTGTTCGTCTACGGGATGCTGACGCGTCTTGACCCGGTAAAGGGGATTGACATTGCCCTCGAGGCGCTTGGGCTTCTTATCGTCTCACATCTTCCGAAAGAGGTAGCGCTGGTCGTTGCGGGAGAAGGGCCGGAACTTGCGGTGCTACAGCGTCGGGCGGCCGAACTCTCGCTTGAACACCGCGCTATCTTCAGCGGGTTCGTCGAGACGCCACTCGACGCACTTAGTGCGTTCGACGCAATCGTCTTCTCGAGTCGCCGCGAAGGACTGCCGCTCGGGCTACTCGAGGCGATGGCGGCAGGCTGTGCCCCGATCGTAACCCGCGTCGGTGGCATGTCGGAGGTCGTCGATCGCGCCGCGCTTGGCTGGGTTGTCGCGCCGGACAGCGCCGACGAGCTCCGTGCTGCGATGCGGAGTGCCCTCGACCTCAACCAGGCCGAGTTCGGCGCCATTCGACAGGCAGCATCTCGACGGGTCCGCGAGGCGTTCGACGTCGCCGAAACCTATGCACGTCTTCTTGTGGCGATGGACATTTCCTCCGATGTCGAAGGAGACGCGTCAGACGTAGACGGGATCATCAGTCCCTAGACGGCGTGGCGGAGGACGATCAGTGCGCCGACCGAGCTGCTCCTCCCCAGGTAGCGCTACGTACGGCAGTACGTCGAGCATTCGAGCTCCCTCAGGACAGCATCGAGGTCAATGGCGCTGCGGTGTGTGATGACGTCCATGCTGACCGCGCTCACGCGAGCCTTCTCTCAACGGCTTTAGGCTGGTGGCGAGCCGCCCCGCCGACTCGATGTCCAACGAAGCGGCACGCGCCTCGAAGCGCCACGGCCAGTCGGGGCGCCGAAGAGCACAATTACAAGCTTCTTCCGCGACCACCGGGCTCCAGGTGGCGAATGGCTTCCGCCGAGAACGAACTTGCTTCGGGACAGAGCTTGCGATCGTCAAGGCGTTCTGGTGCACGTCGGTGCGCTCGCGCGCTCGCCGACTGCGTCCCAGAGACCCATCGCGATCAGCCACCAGCCGGCTATCTCGAAGCCCTGTTTCGCGACGATCTGCCATTCGATGATGGAATCGCCGCGCGCACGCTCGAACCATTCGTCGAGCTCTGGTAGGACGCCGACGGCGAGCGAGGCGGCAAGGTCGCGATCCCGACCGCGATCATCGTCCTCGCGCGGCTGCCGTTGTCGTAGTCGGCCAGCGCCGCTCCCAGGAGAGCAAGCCCGGCCACCGCAGAGAGCGTGGTCAGTGCGTCGAGCGCGGAGTCTCCTCCGGGGTGGAGATGAAGCACGTCTGCGAGCGCCACGAGCGCGAACGACGCCGGCCAGGGCGAGGGTCGATCCTTGTCGCCGGTCCCTGCTGCCTGCGCCCGAGTGCGCCCGCGCCAGCCATGGCCGCGACCACGACGACTGTCGAGAACAGGTCGGGACAGAGTTGCTGCGGTCGAGGTCGAGCCAGGAGTCGATCTGGGCTCGGTACAGCGCTTCCCAGAGGTGGCCAGCCGACTGGAGCGCGAGCGCAACCACGAGGGCCCCGAGGAGGGCTGCGAACCTGCCGTGGCTCACGGGCGTAGCTGCGCTACGCGTGCCGGAAGACCTTGATGTCGCCGGAATGCCAGTTTGCGGTGGCAACGTCGTTCTTTCCGTCGCCGTTCAGGTCGGCGATTGCGATCGAGAACGGCGTGAGGTTGTCGGAGATCATGGCGCCCGCTGAGAACACGCCGGCGCCGTCGCCCAGCAGCACGGTGAAGCTCGTCGGTGCCGATCCGTTCGGGTAGTTGTCACTCGTGTTCGCGGCTGCGATATCGAGCTTCCCATCCCCGTTGAGATCACCGATCGCCGACGCCTTTGGTACCACTCCGACGGGGTAGGAGACGCCTGCAGAGAACGTGCCATTGCCGTTACCGAGCATCACGACGACGGCGTTGGTGCTCTGGGACGTCGCGACGAGGTCGAGGCGGCCGTCTCCGTTGAGGTCCGCACAGCGGACGTTGTGGGGTTGGGGCACGCTGTTGAGCGTCGGTGCGCCGAACGTTCCGGAACCGCTGTTCTTGAGGACGGCAATCGCGTTGCCGTCCAAGGCCGCGGCCGCGATGTCCAAATCGCCGTCGCCGTCGAAGTCTCGCAGCACGAGCGAGTGAGGGGCCGCAGCGGCAACGTAGTCGACCTTAGACGCGAGCGTGCCGTTGCCGGAATTGAGGAAGACGCTGACCACGTTGCTGCCCCAGCACGCGGCGACGACGTCTCTTTTCCCATCGGCGTTGACGTCGCCGATCGCCACCTCGTGCGTATTCGGGCATGCTGCATAGGACGTCGCGGCGCCGAATGTCCCGTTGCCGTTGCCGAAGAAGACCGAGATCGTCGACGAGCTTTGGTTCGCAGCGGCAATGTCGACCTTTCCGTCCCCATTGATGTCTGCGACGTCGGCGTACTTGGGGTATGTCCCTGACCCGGTCGAGTACGTGGCCGGTGCAGCGAATGTGCCACTTCCGTCGTTCAGGGAGACCGCAATCAGATTCGCAGCTGCGACCGCCGAGACGAGGTCTCTGTCGCCGTCACCATCGACGTCGACTGCGAGAACCGAGTGAGATTCCAAGCCGGTGGCTATGGAGGTCGGGGCCGCGAAGCCCAGCCCGGAGCCGCCGTTGTTGGTGGTGATCGTCCAGGTGAATTGTTTGCTCGTTGCTTGTTGGGGGGTGCCGTTGTCGGTGGCGGTGACGGTGGTGGTGTAGGGGCTTGCGGTTTGGGCGCCGCTGGCGACGGTGCCGCTGATCAGGCCGCTGGAGGAGTTGATCGTGAGGCCGGCTGGGAGCCCGGATGCGGTCCAGGTGAGGGTCTGGCCGGCGTCGGGGTCGCTGCCGTTGACCTGGAGCGAGACGGCCTGGCCGACGGTGTTGTTCTGGGCGGCGGGGGTCGTGACCTGGGGTGCCTGGTTGCCGCCGCCTCCGCTTGTGCAGGTGAGTTTGGCGTCGGCCCAGTCGGCGTGGTCGTAGTCGACGATCCCGTTCGGGTCGACGAGGAGGCGGAGGGTGGCGCCGCCGCTGACCGCGACGCTGACGTTCTTGGTCGCGGTCGTGTTCGTCATGGCGCCGCTGTCGTACTGGACGCTGCCACCGACGTAGACGCGGAAGATCGCGCTGCCGGTGCCCTTGCCGTCGACCTCGTCGTCGAGGCCGACTGTGGCGGTGAAGGTGGTGCAGCCGGTGGGGACGGTGTAGCTGAGGTCGGAGGTCGCGTGCACGCCCAGGCCTCTGGCATAGGTCGTGCCGTTTAGGGTCAGCGTCTTGCCGTCGTTCGCGGCCTGCTCGCCGTTGGACTGGTCACGCTCGACCGGCCCCCACCCATTCGTCTGCGACGAGGGCGTCAAATCCGACAAGAACGTCGTCGACGCACCACCGCCACCGCCGCTGGTGGTGATCGTCCAGGTGAATTGTTTGCTGGTTGCTTGTTGGGGGGTGCCGTTGTCGGTGGCGGTGACGGTGGTGGTGTAGGGGCTTGCGGTTTGGGCGCCGGTGGCGACGGTGCCGCTGATCAGGCCGCTGGAGGAGTTGATCGTGAGGCCGGCTGGGAGCCCGGATGCGGTCCAGGTGAGGGTCTGGCCGGCGTCGGGGTCGCTGCCGTTGACCTGGAGCGAGACGGCCTGGCCGACGGTGTTGTTCTGGGCGGCGGGGGTCGTGACCTGGGGTGCCTGGTTGCCGCCGCCTCCGCTTGTGCAGGTGAGTTTGGCGTCGGCCCAGTCGGCGTGGTCGTAGTCGACGATCCCGTTCGGGTCGACGAGGAGGCGGAGGGTGGCGCCGCCGCTGACCGCGACGCTGACGTTCTTCGTCGCGGTCGTGTTCGTCATGGCGCCGCTGTCGTACTGGACGCTGCCACCGACGTAGACGCGGAAGATCGCGCTGCCGGTACCCTTGCCGTCGACCTCGTCGTCGAGGCCGACTGTGGCGGTGAAGGTGGTGCAGCCGGTGGGGACGGTGTAGCTGAGGTCGGAGGTCGCGTGCACGCCCAGGCCTCTGGCATAGGTCGTTCCGTTCAGCGTCAGCGTCTTGCCGTCGTTCGCGGCCTGCTCGCCGTTGGACTGGTCACGCTCGACCGGCCCCCACCCATTCGTCTGCGACGAGGGCGTCAGATCCGACAAGAACGTCGTCGACGAACCGCCGCCGCCACCGGCAGTGTAGGTCGCCGTGAGTGCGGCCGGGCTTGCCGGCGCCGTAATGGTGTGGGACGTGGCGCCGCCATCCGACCACGACTGGAACGCGTAGTTCTGGCCGCCGAGTGCTTGCGGCGTAGGTGCGATGATCGTCGTCTGCGAGCCGACGATGAGGGTGCGGGTGAAGGGCGTTGCCGAGACCGAGCTTCCCACCGCGAGAGACAGGCCTGACGGCGACGACGCGAACGAGAGCGTGACGGTCTTCGGGTCGAGGACGACGCTGGTCGTCGAGCTCGCGCCGTTGAAGTCGGTTGCCGTGAGGCGGAGCTCGAGGGTGGACGGATAGTCGTGGTCGGGGGCGACGAACGACCCGGCGGCAACGCCGGTGAAGGTCTGGACGTCGTGGACATGGCACGTGCTGGGGCAGTGGTTGATCACCAGCGACCATGTCAGGGCTGAGGCCGGGAGAGCGCCGTCCTGCGTATCAGTTGCGGAGCCCGAGAACGCGATCGTGTCGCCGACCCGCCACGTCGTCGACGCGCTCGGTGACGTGATCTGCGGTTGCGGCGGTGTGTTGCCGCCGCTGCTGCTGCAGGTGAGTTTGGCGTCGGCCCAGTCGGCGTGGTCGTACCAGTCGATGCCGTCGGGGTCGACGAGGAGGCGGAGGGTGGCGCCACCGCTGACCGCGACGGTGAGGGTCTTGGTGGTGCCGGCGCCGGTCATCGCGCCGCTGTCGTACTGGAGGGCGCCGTTGACGTAGACGCGGAAGATGACGTCGCCGTTGACACCTTCCTCGTCGTCGATCCCGATCGCGGAGGTGAAGGTGGTGCAGCCGGTGGGGACGGTGTAGCTGATGTCGGAGGTCGCGTGCACGCCCAGGCCTCTGGCGTAGGTCGTTCCGTTCAGGGTCAGCGTCTTGCCGTCGTTCGCGGCCTGCTCGCCGTTGGACTGGTCACGCTCGACCGGCCCCCACCCATTCGTCTGCGACGACGGCGTCAAATCCGACAAGAACGTCGTACGACGACCACCGCCGCCGCTGCTGGTGGTGATCGTCCAGGTGAATTGTTTGCTCGTTGCTTGTTGGGGGGTGCCGTTGTCGGTCGCGGTGACGGTGGTGGTGTAGGGGCTTGCGGTTTGGGCGCCGCTGGCGACGGTGCCGCTGATCAGGCCGCTGGAGGAGTTGATCGTGAGGCCGGCTGGGAGCCCGGATGCGGTCCAGGTGAGGGTCTGGCCGGCGTCGGGGTCGCTGCCGTTGACCTGGAGCGAGACGGCCTGGCCGACGGTGTTGTTCTGGGCGGCGGGGGTCGTGACCTGGGGTGCCTGGTTGCCGCCGCCTCCGCTTGTGCAGGTGAGTTTGGCGTCGGCCCAGTCGGCGTGGTCGTAGTCGACGATCCCGTTCGGGTCGACGAGGAGGCGGAGGGTGGCGCCGCCGCTGACCGCGACGGTGAGGTTCTTGGTCGGGCTGCTGCCGGCCATCGCTGCCGCTGTCGTACTGGAGGGCGCCGTTGACGTAGACGCGGAAGATGACGTCGCCGTTGACACCTTCCTCGTCGTCGATCCCGACCGCTGAGGTGAAGGTGGTGCAGCCGGTGGGGACGGTGTAGCTGAGGTCGGAGGTCGCGTGCACGCCCAGGCCTCTGGCATAGGTCGTTCCGTTCAGGGTCAGCGTCTTGCCATCGTTCGCGGCCTGCTCGCCGTTGGACTGGTCACGCTCGACCGGCCCCCACCCATTCGTCGCCGACGACGGCGCCAGATCCGACAAGAACGTCGTCGGCGCGGTCTGTCCCGAATACGAGATGCGGTGCACGGCCCCGAGCGTGAGGTCGACGTAGTAGAGATCCCCTCCTGGGCCGGCCTTGAGGTCGACCGGATAGGAGAGTCCGGTGCCGAAGCTCTCACGTCCGCCGGCGGTGCCGCCGATCAGCGCCCACATGCAGTTCCGCGAGTAGTCGACGTAGAAGAGGGCACCGTTGTAGCGGCTCGGATACGAGCCGCCGCTATAGAAGGAGAGCCCTGAGATCGAGCTACTTCCCGGAGCACAGGCGTCGTCTGTGACGGCGTGCTGGTATGCGACGAGAGGGCTCGTGACGGCTCCTGCCTGGCCGTACAGCGACTCGCAGAGAGACAGGTTCGCAGCGTCGTAGGTCGGCTGTCGGTCTGGCCCTTCGTAGCAGGGCCAGCCGAAGTTGCGAACCGCCGACGGCGTCGCGACGTTGATCTCCTCCCACGTATCCCAGCCGACGTCACCGGCGTAGATCTCATTCGTACCCGGCTTCACCGTGAGTCGGAACGGGTTGCGAAGCCCGTAGGCGATAACACGGCGGACGTTGG
The DNA here is from genome assembly GCA_963797125.1 of uncultured Thermoleophilia bacterium. GTDB lineage: Bacteria > Actinomycetota > Thermoleophilia > Gaiellales > Gaiellaceae > Gaiella. The sequence goes on from CAWCOI010000004.1 coordinate 19,939, forward strand.
GATCGTTGTCGAGCGCACGCGGGTTCGTGGGCATGGCGTTCCCGGTTGCCGGATCGACACGGATGATCGTCCCGTCGAGCCCGGCAGGGTCGGACGACGTCAGAAGGTCCTGGCTCCTGAGCGCGCCCCCTTCCGAGCTCGGTGGCGAAAGGGCGGTGCCAGACCCTGACGGAGGGTCGCCGCACGGGTTCTTCGGCTGGCCGGCCTGGCCCCAGTCGGCGAACGTCCAGCTGGCGCCGTCGCCGCCGCTCGTATAGAGCGCGCCGTCGGCGCCGAAGCGATCGCGCCGACCGAGTGGCTCGGGAACTGCTGACACCAGTCGTCGATCAGCACCTTCTCCGTCCCCGTCATCACGTCCCCGTTCGCCTGCAGGCGCGAGAGGCGGCCGCTGACGACGCATCCGTCGGTGAGCGGCCCGGGAGGCGTGGGGCAGGGATCCGACAGGGTGCCGGGTGTCCCGAAACGCGGTGCAGTGCCGCCGATCAGCGCGTCTCTGGTGTAGTGCACGTAGACGTACGGGCTCGCCGGGAAGTTCGGGTCGAGCGCGAGGCCCAGCAAGCCACGATCCCAGTAGTTGTCGACCTGCGTGCTGAGATCGGCGAAGACGGTCGGGGTCGTGTCGGAGAGGCTGTCGAAGACCTTGATGATCCCGCTCTTCTCCGCGACAAAGACACGTCCATCGGGACTGAACTGGATTGCCGAAGGCTCGGTGAGGCCACTGAAGACGACGGAATCGGTGAAGCCTGCAGGCAGCTGGGAGGCGTTCGCGTGGGCAACATCGATTGCGCCCGCGAGCGCAATCGCCATTGCAACGATGGCAATCCGACCGGTTCGCCGTCCCGGATGTCGTGCAGTCCTACGCACTCTTCAGTTCCCCCCATCCCCTGATCCGCCCAACGTACCCCCGGCGTCCTTCCCACGATGAACGATAGCCGGTTTTCGGCCGACATCAATCCCTGTTGCCGGACGGGCTGCGTCTGCGTCTCCACGGCACGATGCGTAGGATTTGCCGCAACGACGATGGCACCTAGCAAACTCAGCGCCGAGGAGTCCGACGAGCCGCCGCGAGCAGCTGCTCGCGTTCAGGTCGTGATTCCGACGTACAACCGCCTCGCGTATCTGCAATGCGCGATCGCGAGTGTGCTCTCACAGACCTACGCTGACTCCGTCCTCCATATCTCCGACAACGCCTCAACCGATGGCACGTCCGAGTGGCTTGCATCGCTTGACGATCCGCGTGTGACGCATTCGCGGCACGCCTCGAACGTGGGTTGGCGCGAGAACATCAACAGCTGCTTTGACCACATCCCATCGGGGACGACGTACGCCGTGATCCTCCACGACGATGATTTCATGCACCCGCGGTACCTCGAGGACACTGTCGCATTGCTCGACGCAAACCCGCGTGCCGGGTTCGTGCACACCGCGTTCGACATCGTCTCTGCCGATGGCCGACAGATCCGGGACGCCGTCAATTGGACGCATGGCCTCTCCACAGACGTTGTCGAGACGGGCGTCGACTTCATCGAGGAGTCGATCCGCTGGAACTGCCGGGTGTGTAGTTCCACCGCCTTGCTGCGCTGTGCTGCGATCCCGCAGATTCGGTTCCTGGCGATCGACGGATCGGCTCCCGACGTCGGATTCTGGCTGCGGATAGCAATGGGGTGGGACGTTGGTTTCATAGCCACGCCGCTGATCGGGTGGCGTGTCCACGCGGGAAGCACGTCAGGGTCAGCCGAGATCGGTGAGCCGCAGGCCGAGGGCTATGCATATACCTTGGAGATGATCGATGCCATGTACGGAGTAGTCCAGCGGTTCCTTGCGGATCAGGGCAGCGCCCTCCTCAATGCGCCGGAGCTCCGGCGGCTTGCGAAGTCCGTCTACCGCGGCGGGCTGATTGCGAATGCTGCCGGTGCGGCGGGAGCCGACCAGCGACGTATTCCGGGGCTCAAGCGGCTCGCCGAAGCCGCGAGGCACGATGTCGGAATCGTGCGTGATCCGCGCGCCTGGCGTCTATTGGCCAGCACGCTCGCCGGCCCTGCGCTCACAGACAGAATCAGGGCGGCGAAGCGACACGTGCGACCGGCTGGCTAGCTCGCGAGCTGGCGACGTCGGCGGTCAGATCGTAGAAAGCGCGCTGCGAGGTATTTGGTACATCGGCGAGTGTGCCTCACGGCTCGACGAGGAGGCCGGGAGCCGTTTCCGCGAGGGGCTCGACCGGGCGGGCGAGCGTACCGGGTCCACCTTCGTCGTCACCCCGTCGCAAGGCGTTCCGGAAGGACGATCGGCAGAGCTCGAGCGTCACCCGGAGATCGTCGAGACAGACGATCGCGAGTCCCGCGAGGGAAAGCAGGAGTGCGACGGCGGCGGTCGCTGCTGCCGCAAGGATGGTGGACGGAAGCGAGCTCCCGAACCCGATCGCGGCGGTCGCCGCGGCGATCCCGATCGCCGTTGGAGCAACGGCCCGCCGGATCAGCCGCGCGCCGCATTCCCTGCGAACGTAGCGGTCGAACAGGAAGCATTCCACCGCCGAGTTCATCACGAAAGCGATGCCGAGGCCTACGAGCCCCAGGATCGGGAGGAGCGAACCCGCGACGACGAGCACGACGATCGTGCCGTAGATCATCCCCCGCACGAGGTCTCCGGGCCTGTTAGCCGCATTCAGGTAGCCCGTCGCCCCGACGCTGACCGGCGCAATGAGGAGGAGTGCCAGACACAACAGCGGAATCAGGTCGGCAACCGAGGCCCACTGAGATCCGAAGAAGGGCACCACGAGTATCGGCGCCCCGCTCGCGAAAGGTGCGAGGAGGAGCGCTGCGGCCACGCTGGCAACGCGCGTGGCCTTCTCGAGAATCGGCTTCAGGTCACGTCCACCAGCGAGCAGATGCGCGATCGCAGGGAAACCCACCTGCCACATCGATTGGAAGAGGAGCCCGGGCGCCTGCATCAGGCGGCTCGCCAGACTGAAGCTTCCGAGCATGGGGACACCGCCGATGGCGCCTGTCGCCAAGTTGATCAGCTGATCACGGACGGCGATGATGATCCCGGTGAGCTGAAACCGAACGCCGAAGCGGATCTCCGGGAGGAGGCGCCGGATCTGCGGCGCTGCCGGCCAGACCATCCCGGAAGGGCTAAGGGCGACGATCATTCCCGTCGTCACGACGACGCGTACGACTGTGCCAGTCGCCATGGCCCAGGCCCCGGCACCGAATGCGGCCGCGGCAATCGCCCACGCGTAGTACGCGATCGTCGCGACGAAGTCGGTTGCCGACGTGCGCCAGAACTCGAGGTTGCGGATGATTCCAACCCTGCCGGCGATCTGGAGCGAGGAGAGCGGAAGCGTGAGGATCATCACGGCAGCGATCCGCCCGGACTCGCCGAAGTTGAGCGCCACCGCCACCGATATCCCGGCGAGTGCGGTTGTAATGAGGAGCTGGAGGCCAGTTAGGCTTCGAAGCTCGCCGCGCGTGGGCGGCGTCTCGCGCCGGACCATCCCCGCCGCGAGGCCGCCGTCGGCGAGAGTCGTCGCGAGCGTGATCACGATCATCGCGAATGCGACGATCCCGAAGTCCGCCGGCGTCAGCAGGCGCGCGAGGACGAGGTTCCCGATGAAGCCGACGACGAGCAGAAGCGCACCCGCCGAGGCGATGTAGAAGACGCTCGCCGTCGCCTTGCGTCGTACGTCGAGGTGCATCAGATGCGACCCGGAGGAGTCGCTGCCGTTCTGTCCTTCCTCGGTCACGACGGCCCCGGCACCCGCTTGTCCGTGCACGCCGGCAGAGCCGTGAGCCGGCACCGGGGGAGGCGGTTGCTCGAGCGCATGGCAACGAGCTTACCGGCATCATCCGATCGATCCCTTGAAAGTCAAAGCTCTCGGATCGGCACGGATCCGGCGTCCGCGTTTCGCTGTGGTGGACGCCCGTTGGTCGCCACAACTAACGTCTTGTCAGTGGAACCGGCCGGCCAACCCCAGGAAACCGATGCGGTCAGCTCGCCGGGTCTACGTCCGTCGATCAGCGTCGTGATCGCGGCCCACAACGCCGCAGAGACGCTCGGTGCCCAGCTTGACGCGCTCTGTCGGCAGGAGTACACGGGAACCTGGGACGTCGTCGTAGTCGATAACCGCTCGACCGATCAGACGGCCGTGCTGGCGCGGTCATATGCTTCGCGGCTTCCGCTCAGAGTGTTGCCGGCGCTCGACGGCGAGTCCGTTGCATACGCGCGGAACGCCGGAATCGCTTCATCAACTGGTGAGCTGCTGGTGTTCATCGACGGGGATGATGTTGCGGCTCCCGATCTGCTTGCGTCGTTCGGCGAACGCGCGGCGGCGTACGGCGTCATGGGGGGAAGGCTGGACGACCATCGCGCTCAACGACCCCGTGGTGGCGTCGTGGCGCTACGCCCTGGCCGACAACGGGCTGCCGGTTGCGCTGGGCCGCTTTACGTTCTTCGTCGGCGCGAACTGTGCCGTGTGGCGCCATGTCTTCGAGCGTGTCGGACTGTTCGACGAGGAGCTCGAGTTCGTCGGCGAGGACGTCGACTTCTCGATTCGAGCCCAGCTCGCGGGGTTCGAGATCGGCTGGATCCCGGAGGCGGTCGTGCACTACCGCCACCGGTCGTCGCTCGGCGCGCTTGCTCGGCAGTCGTACGCGTACGGACGAGGTTCCGTGGCGCTGTACGACCGGTATCGCGGCGTCGCGGTCCCGGAGCGGCGACCGCTGATCGCGATCCGACAGAGCGTTCGCCTGCTCCTCAGCTCTCCGAATCTCCTCCGCGGTCGCGTACGGTGCGGGCAGTGGATTCGGTGGGCCGGCTTCATGAGCGGACAGTGGGTCGAGAGCCTACGTCGGAGGGTCCTGTATGTCGGCTGAGCCTCGTTCGCTTCCAAGGATCAGCGTCGTGATCCCCGCTCGCAACGCCGAGGGCACTCTGGGCGAGCAGCTCGAGGCGCTTGCTAACCAGATCTACGACGGAACCTGGGACGTCGTCGTCGTCGACAACGGCTCGACCGATGCGACGGGTTCCGTTGCACGGTCGTATGACTCGAGACTTCCGCTCAGAGTGATCTCGGCGCGCAATGGAGCGTCGGCGGCCTATGCGCGGAATGTGGGGATCGCGTCATCAACAGGAGAGCTGATCGTCTTCCTCGACGGGGACGACGTTGCCTCGCCGGGCTTGCTACAGGCGTATGCAGCGCACGCCGGTCGGTACGCGGTGATGGGTGGGCATCTCGATGACTATGGTCTCAACGATCCTGTAACGGCGTCGTGGCGGTACCCGATCACCGGCAACGGCCTGCCCACCGCGTTCGATCGGTTCGTGTTCTTCGTCAGCGCGAACTGCGCCGTGGCGCGACATGTCTTCGATCGCGTCGGGATGTTCGACGAGACGCTGGAGTACGTCGGCGAGGACGTCGATTTTTCGATTCGTTCCCAGCTTGCGGGCTTCGAGATCGGTTGGGTCTCGGATGCCGTCGTCCAATACCGCCACCGTGCGTCGTTGGCGTCGCTCGCGCGACAGTACTACGCCTACGGGCGGGGGTCGGTGGTCCTTTATGAGCGGTACCGCAGCCTCGCAGCCCCGTCCAGTCGTCTCGTCGACTCGGCGAGGGCGGCCGGAGGACTCCTGCGTGGACTGCCGAGCCTCGTTCGTGGCCGCTCCGAACGGGGTCGGTGGCTGATGCTCGCAAGTGCGATGCGCGGTCAAGTCGTCGAGAGTGCTCGTCGACGCGTGTGGTATGTCGGATAGGGCTGACCGCTCGAGCCCTGCGTCCTCGCTCCCTCGAGCCCGCGATAGGGTTGAGGCACCGAATCGCCCCTTTCGGCGCGACAGCGCATCCATGGCATGAAACGCGTCCTTGCCCTCACCTACTTCTTCCCGCCCATTGGAGGTGCCGGCGCGCAGCGGCCCTTTCGCCTGGTCCAACACCTTCGTGAGCACGGCTTCGAGCCTGTCGTCGTCACGGGGCAAGGGCCGACTGCGGATCAGTGGGCGCCCGGCGACGAGGATCTGATGCGCCAGATACCGGCCGACCTCGAAGTTCACCGGATCGCCGCTCCCGAGCCTCCGGCGGGCGGAGGCCGTGGGCGCGCCGAGCGGCTTCTCGGGGTGCCGCAGCCGTGGTCACGGTGGTGGGAGACCGAGCTCACGATGACGGGAGTCGGACTTGCACCGCAGTGTCAGCTGATCTGGGCCGCGATGCAGCCCTACGGTTCTGCGCCACCTGCCGCCGAGATCTCTGCCCGAACAGGCGTCCCGTGGGTCGCTGACCTCGCGGACCCGTGGGCGCTGGACGAGATGCTCGTGTTTCCGTCGGCGCTTCACAGAACGATCGAGATGCGACGCATGCGGCGGCGGCTGTCGAGCGCGTCCGGGATCGTGATGAGCACGCCCGAGGCCGCTGCGCGGCTCGTCTCGGCATTCCCGGAGTTGGCTGTGAAGCCGATCACGGTCGGCCCGGTCGGGTGGGAACGCTCGGACTTCGTCGGACCGAGACGACCTCGTGACGACAAGGCCTTCAGGATCGTTCATACCGGCTACCTCCACACGGCGCTCGGTCGCCGTCAGCAGCGGACGGCACGCCTGCGCGCGATCCTCGGGGGTGGGCGTGACGACGCTCGCATCGTCACGCGCTCGCACGTCTACCTCCTGCAGGCGCTCCGACGCGTCCTTCAGGAGCGACCGGAGTGGCGCGGCCTCGTCGAGCTCCACCTCGCCGGTGTGCAGACTGATGCGGATCGTGAAGCGGTCGGTGACGATGCCGCCGTCAAGATGCTGGGGTACCTCGACCACGACGACTCGGTCGCCCTGCTCCGGTCAGCCGATCTCCTCTTTCTCCCCATGCACGATCTGCCCCCGGGGGTCCGCGCCGGGCTGGTGCCGGGAAAGACCTATGAATATGTCGCTTCTGGCCGCCCGATCCTCGCCGCCGTGCCGGACGGCGACGCGCGCGACATCCTCGCTGCGTCGGGCAACGCGTTCATCTGCCGGCCGAACGACATCGAGGCCATGACGGCGATTCTCACCGAGCGCATCGAGCGCTTCCTTGCAGGGGCCCCCGATCCCCGCCCGGCTGCCGAGGTTGCGGCCCGGTATGAGTACGGCACTCTTGCGTCCAATCTCGCCTCGTTTTTCGAAGAGGTCCTTGTCCGGTCGAATGCGTCACCGACGTATCGCTCGTCTCGCTCCCGGCAACGCGCGCCTGAGCGGGGTTGAGTCGACGCAAGGATTCGGTACGTCCGCCTCGCTGACGACCGGGCTCAACCGGAGCGATTGCCCGCAGGCCTCGTGCTGACCACGCGGGCGGGAACGCCAACGGCTACGGCATGGTCGGGTACGTCGGCCAGGACGACGGCGTTGGCACCGACGACGGCTCCAACGCCGATTCGGACGCCGGGGCCGACGAAGACGTTTTGCCCGAGCCACGCGCCGTCGCAGATCTCGACAGCCCCGACGCGGGTGATTCCCTGATCGAGGACCGCACGCTCGCCGTCGGCGAACGCATGAGAGTGGTCGGCGACGTACACGTTCCGAGCGAACAGGACTCGACGACCGAGCCGGATCGAGAACGACGCCGAGAGCACGCAGCTGCCCGCGATGCTCGTTCCGTCACCGATCGAGATCCCCGCGACCTCGGCGGCGCCGGCTTCCTCGATGACCTGGAGCCAGGAGCCGGCTCCTACGAACACCTCGTTGCCGATCGAGATCCGGTGCTCGCCGACGATTCGAACGGGCGTCTCGATCACGCTATTCGTGCCGAACGAGCGAAAAGACCCGCCTGCGAGCAGCGAGAAGCTCTTCGACCAGGCACGGCGGGCGAGGCGATAGAGGTCGAGCGTGGCTCGGCCGAGCAATTGATGCGTCAGGGACACGCACGGATCATAGGAGCGTCCCTCACCGGGTGTCGCGATCTCGTCGCGCCGCTCGTCTATCCCACTTCCACCGCTCCGGCGTCAGGTTTGGTGCCGACTGGACGCTTGGTCCCGAAGATGTCGGTCGGCGGGTAGTTCTTCGGATCGCCATGGTTCTTCGCCGCCGCGGCTGGCGGAACTCGCAGATCGAGCGTCGAGACCTTGATGAAGCGGCTCGGCGCCCGACGATCCGTCTTCGAGCACCGAGCAGCCGTGAACACGTTGTACGACCAGTTGATGATGCCCTGCGAGAATCCGCACTCCCTCTGGGATTGCGCCCCGACGTTTGCAACGACGTTGACGGTTGTCGTATCCCGCACGTCGATATGGATGTCCTGCGCCCATGAGTTGTTGCGCAGCAGGAAGGTTGCAGCCTTTCCACTCCCGTCGTCGCGATCGAGGAGCTGGAGAGAGTAGTACCCGTCGTGCGTAGCGCCCAAGAAGTTGTTCTCGAGCACCCAGTTGTTGATCGTGTTGTCCGCTCCGTTGGTGCCGCCCCAGCTCTGGATGAAGAGGTCGTGGGTCGCGCAGTCGCTGAATCGGCTGCGCCGGATTACGACGTTTACACCCGAGCCCGCCTGGAAGCATTCGGTGTGATAGTCCGTTCCCGGGGGGCGCAGCCAGCCGTGGAACCAGACCCCATCGATCAGGATGTTGGTCGGAGGTGTCCCGTTCGTTTTGGAACCGAGCAACGGGTCGGCGTCCTGCTCTCCCTGGTAGTCGGGACCCGGGTAGACCTGACCACCCAGCACCCTGATGTTCGTGCCGCTGATGATGTACATCGCCGTGGTGTTGATGTTCTTGAAGGTGATCCTGTCTCCAGTCGCGAACCAGCCACCCGCGAACCGCATGTCCTTGAAGAAGGCGCGCGACGCCTCGACCCTCACCTGGGCGGTGATTGTCACCGATGCCCCAGGCGCAGGACGAAAGATCACCGGATCACCGGAAGTGTGCGAGGAGTCCGAGCCGATTGTCTCGTCCGGTGCGTCGTAGGTGCCCGCTGCAAGCTCGACGACATCACCCGCGTGGGCGACGTTGTATGCATGAGGAAACGACTGGCACGGGTCGCTGCGAGTGCAACGACCACCATCCGTTCCCGTCGGGCTCATGTAAAGCAGGCGCGGCGGCGGTGTGAGTTCGGACTGCGCGCTCGTATCGCGCGTGATGACGGCGCCGACCCCCAACACGCAGAGAGCGACAGCCGACAGACCGATGAGCTTGGTGGTTCGCACAGGGAGACGTGGTACAGCTTCGCCTTCGAGAACGGCCACAGACTAGCTGTAGTTGCGCCAGGAGAACCGTGGTCGATCATGCTCCGGCTTCCGAGGCGCTGCTCACGGATCGTGACTACATTGGGAGAATGCGACCCGATCCCGTGGCCGGTGCGACGGTACCCGTTCCGTTCTACGACCTCAGCTCCGCGCACCGCCCGCTGAAGGCCGGCATCCTCGCCGCGTTCGCCGAACTCGTAGATTCGGGAGCGTTCACGAACGGGCCTCAGGTCGCGTGCCTTCGAAGACGCATTTGCGGCTTCACGCGCGGGCACCGTTGTGCGTCGGTCTGGCCAGCGGGCTCGACGCGTTGCGGCTCGCCTTGATCGCGATCGGCATCAGTCCCGGCGACGAGGTGCTCGTACCTGCCAACACGTTCATCGCGACGTTCGAGGCAATCAGTCAGGCGGGAGCGACGCCCGTTCCCGTGGACGTCTCGGAGCGATGATCTCAATCTCGACGTCGGCTTGCTCGGCGGCTCGATCTCCTCGAAATCGCGAGGGATCATGCCAGTTCACCTGTATGGCCAACTCGCGGACATGCGGGCCATTTCCGGGATCGCCTCTGCTCACGACCTCTTCGTCGTCGAGGACGCCTGTCAGGCGCACGGCGCCGTTCGGGACGGATTGCGAGCAGGGACAACCGGAATCGCGGGGGCATTCAGCTTCTACCCGGGCAAGAACCTCGGCGCGTTCGGTGATGCCGGGGCTCTCGTCTCGAACGATCCGTCGCTGATCGAGCGGGTCCGCATGCTGCGCGAGCACGGGCAACGTGAGAAGTACATCCACGCCTACGAGGGTTTCACGTCGCGGCTCGACACTGTTCAGGCGCTCGTGCTGCTCCAGAAGCTGCCGTTGCTCGACGAGTGGAACCGCGCGCGCGCCGCGGCTGCAGATTTCTACTTCGAGCGTTTGCGCGACACCGGGGATCTCCGGCTTCCACCCGTTCCGGACGGTAGCCAGCCGGTGTGGCACCTCTACGTCGTCCGCACGACACGGCGCGACGCGCTTGCCGCGCATCTCCGTGAGCAGGGCATCGGCACGGGCCTCCACTACCCGCAGCCCCCTCACCTCTCCCCGGCGTATGCGTCTCTCGGATATCGCGCCGGGTTCGTTCCCGGTCTCGGAGCGACTGGCCGAGGAAGTGCTTTCGCTTCCGCTCTTCCCCGGGATGACGGAAGCTCAGCTCGAGCGGGTATGCGCGTCGGTTGAAGGGTTCTTCGCCGGTGAACGGTAGCCCGGTCAACGACGCCCCCTACCGACTCATCGACGACGTGGAGTTCGGGAGAGGGGTGATCGTGCAGTCGTTCACGAACCTCTACGGCTGCGCGATCGGGGACGAGACGCGAATCGGGCCGTTCGTCGAAGTTCAGCGCGGTGCCGCGATCGGGGCATGCTGCAAGATTCAGAGCCACACCTTCGTCTGCGACGGCGTCGAGATCCGGGACGAGGTGTTCGTCGGTCATGGCGTGATGTTCATCAACGACAAGCGACCGCGTGCGACGAACGCCGACGGTTCCCTCCAGACGGAGGCCGACTGGTTGCTTCAGCGGACGATCGTCGAACGCGGCGCGAGCATCGGCTCGGGGGCCGTCATCATGGGAGGCATCCGGATCGGCGCCGGTGCACTCGTCGGCGCGGGCGCAGTGGTGACGCGAGACGTTGCACCCGGCGATACGGTCGCCGGAGCGCCGGCTCGCTCCCTGGCAGGAGAGCGTGGCGGTTACGCGCTAACCGGCCTCGTCGGCGCCGGCGTCGATGTTGGTTGAGGGCCGCGGTTGGCCGTCGATGTCGGTCGGTGGATCCGGTGCAATCTGGAGACTATTGCGGGCACAGCTGTCGGTGGCACCCAGATGGAAGTCGGCGCTCGCGCTCGTGGGCGAAGCGAAGCTGACGGCGCAAACCTTGGCGCCGCTGCCGCACTGGGCCGAGCCGGCCAGGAACACGTTGTTGGTGTAGTTGACTCCGCCGACACACGCCGTGGTGCTCATGATGTTCGCGTATGTTGCGATCGGATCGGAGCAGCCACCGGTGAGCCCCATTCCCGGAGACGTGTTGAACCGATAGACGATCTGACTACAGCTGGTGGAGCTGCCTCCGCCGAGGTAGACGTTGTTCCCGGCCCTGACTGGCGAGGCGAAGAAGTTGTTCTCGATCGTGACGTGTGAAAGCCCCCAGAGATACGGCTGCCCGAGGATGTTCGAGGTCGCGCAGCCGTAGAAGCGCGAGTTCCGAATCGTGATGTATTGGCCGTCGAGGATCTGGATGCAATCGACATGACGACCTGACTGGGGGGTACCGGAGCAGCCGTCGGCATGATCAGAGACATCGTGGATCGTGGCGCCGTCGATCGTGACTCGGCTGGGCGGAACCCCTGACCCAGTCACCCAGATCTGGATGCCGTCCTCCATCGTGTTGGCGGCGCAGGCATCGAAGCCGCCGTAGTTGCCGCCCAGGAGCTGGATGTCGTCGGCCGCGATGAAGGCCGAATGTGATGTCACGTCGCGCAGGGTCACGAACGACGGTCTGGCGCCGGTGGCGGAGTCCGTCTGTATCGCAATCACGCCGTCGACCCTGAGCCCCCGAAACTCGACGTGCGTCGCGCTGACGCCGAGACCGGTCAGCGTCACCGCTGCCCCGCTCGCGGGACGGAAGACGACGTCGGTGGTTCCGAGCGAACGCGGACCGACAGTCTGATCTCCATAGCTGCCTGCCGCTACCTCGACCACGTCGCCCCCCTGGGCTTTCGCGTATGCCCCCCCGAGCGATGCGCATGGCGTCGTCAGCACGTTCCTTGCGCACGCCGAGTCGTTCCCGGACGATGAGACGACGAGGTTGGACGTGCCCGGCCCGGGAGGAGCGGGAGCCGGCGCAGGAGCCGGCGCGGGGCACGCGGCAGTTGTCGTGACGAGCGTCGCCTTCGGCGAGCGGTTGCCGGCCGCGTCGGCGGCGTCGACCCCGATCGTGTATTGCGTCCCGCAAGAAAGGCCGTTGGCGACAGCAGTCGTAGACGCGACGGTCGTCGTCTTGTTGCCGTTCAGATAGAGGCCGTACTCCGTGACCCCGACGTTGTCCGTCGACGGCGCCCAGGATGCGGTGATCGCCGACGTCGATACGGACGCCCTGACGAGGTTCGCCGGTGCGCTCGGGGGTGTTGTGTCATGGCAGGCGGTGGTCGACAGGAAGGTGGGAACGCTCGCCGAGCGGTTGCCGTTGCCATCCACTGAGTCGACGGCAACGGAGTACGTCGTACCGCAGCCGAGGCCGGTGAGGACGTACGACGTTGCCGTCACCTCGTCGACCTTGAGCCCGCCACGGTAGATGCCGTAGCCGACGACTCCGACATTGTCGCTCGACGCCGTCCAGGAGAGCCCCACGCTGGTCTCGTTGGCGACCGCTAGGGTAAGCCTCGTCGGAGCGCTGGGGGCTGTCGTGTCCGGGCATGCCGTCGTCGACGCGAGCACGGAAGACGTGGGCGATCGGTTGCCGGCTGCGTCGACCGCGTCGACGGCGATCGTATATGCCCTCCCGCAACTCAATCCCGACAACATCCGGCTGCGGCTGGTCGTCGTGGCAACGGTCGCGCCCCCGAGATAGACGCCGTAGCCGGTGACCCCGACGTTGTCGCTCGCCGCAGTCCATGTGATCGTGATACTTGTGGCCGCCGCAGCCGAAACGGAAACCGCAGGTCGGCTCGGCGCCGTCTGATCCAAGGGAGCCGCGGCAGGACTCGGCGCTGGCGCCGCCGGCGCGGGCGAGCTCGGCGCCGGCGCCGGCGCCGGGCGCGGCGCCGCGGGCGAGCTCGGCGCAACGGGGGCCACCGTCGCTGGTGGGCAAGCGGTCGTCGCGCTCCGGATCGAGACCCGCGGCGAGCGATTCGAAGCAGCATCGAATGCGTCGACCGAGAGTGTGTACGAACCGCCGCAGGCCAGGCCCGCAAGCGTCACACCGCGGCTCGTGGTGGTCTCGGTCAACGTGCCATCCCGGTAGACCTCGTAGCCGGCGACCCTTCGAGCGTCGGACGAGGCGGCCCACCCGAGCCTGAGTGACGACGCCGTTCGGTTTGTGACGGCGAGTTTTGAGGGGGCCGTCGGCGCAGTCGTGTCCGGGCACCGGTCAGTGTTGACGAGCGTGGCCGCGGGCTCGGACATGTTGCCGGCCCCGTCTGCGGCGCGCACGCTGAGCGTGTAGCTCCGATTACATTGCAACCGTCCGAGCACGAGCGTGTTGGTAGCGGTCGTCCCGACCTTCGTACCGTTGAGGTAACCGAGGTACGCGACGACCCCGACATCGTCCTTCGCCGGGAACCACCTGACTCCGACTGCCTTCGCCGTCCGCATTACCGTCTGAATTGGGCCTGGCTTGGTCGGCGATCGGCTGTCGGTGCAGGCGTGTGTCGCGGCGATCACCGTCGCTTGGGGCGACGGGTTGCCGACCTCGTCGAATGCCCTGACGCCGAGACTGTACGAGGTGCCACAGGCGAGGTGACCGATCCTGGCCCTCGGATGGGAGGTGGAGACGAGCGTGCCGTTGCGCTGGACGGTATAACCGCGAACGCCCCGATTGTCATGGGAGGCGCTCCATTTCAGCGAGATTGTCGACTTGCCGGCAGCTGTCACGACGAGTCCGGAGGGCATGCTCGGCGGATTCCTGTCGCCTGCTGTCCCGGCGTGAGCGGCGCCCGCCGGGCTTACCGTCCCGAGCACCCCCACGACGCCTGCAAGGACAAAGAGGAGCCAGCGACGGCTGCGATAGGCGTGCCGCAAGCGTGTGCCTCGGGTGTGTGTGCGCGGGGAAGGAGTGTCCATGGCGGCGGATCGAGGGCGTTCCCGGTCGGCATGCCGCAGGGCGGGGACCGGACGAGCTGCTCGATACGGCGACTATCGGTTGTCGGTCTCGTGGACACATCACACGCCTGGGGGATTGGGCCGACCCTCGGAGGGGTCGCCGCGGGGATCAGGCTGAAGCGATCTGGACGCGGGTCTGGACGATGGGCTGCGCCTGGCGGGCGCCCCCGGCCCTCACGGCCCAGACGTACCAGCGATATGTCCCGGACGTGAGTCGGTACGTTCGGCCTGCGTAGCGCCACGTCGGGCCGAGCACCAGCTGCGTCGTATTCTCGCGTGAGAGAAACACCCGCTCGGAGCCTCGGAAGAGCTGGATCTCGTACGTGGCGGCTCCCGCAGCCGGTGCCCAGGCGAGGGTGCGTACGGGTGCAGGAGGCTGGGTGCCGGCTTTCGCGTTGCCGTCGGCAAGGCTTCAGGGTGACGCTGTTTGGGGGCCGGCGGGCGTTGGACGATCGGGTTCGTCGGCGACTGACTGGTCGCCTCGGCCGCATCGTGCCGCACCGCGGCGGCGGTCACGAGCAGGGTTGCCAGGACGGCGAATGCGATTGCGACGTAAGCGGTCAGGCTCCTGCCTCGCGGCTCCGTCGGAAGAGGCCCGTCGTCGCCTTCCGGGCGCACCCTGGTCACCATCGCTGGCCCTATCGGCGCCACTGCTCTTGTCTCGACCCCCGTGTGAGGGAGCGGGTGGGTCGTCCGCGCGATCGCTTCGTCCCGGGCGGGACGATGGGTGCCTTCATGGAGCCCGGGAGTCAGTGGCCACGAGATGCCGAGCGTTCTGCGGAGCTCGGCCGCGAGCTCGGGGTCGACGAGCGCGAGCTCAGGTGATACCGGTTCGCCTCGGGTCGTCGAGGAAACCGTCGCCTGCTCGTCTGGTTCGGGCGCGACCCGTTCTTCGACGACCCTCGATGACCCGGGCACCGGAAGGACATGGGTCGTCGGCGCTCGCCTCGGCTGCCCGTACATGATTCTCATCCGTTCCGCGCTGCGTTCCCGGCTCCTCTCTCCCCGGCCGTGCGGCTGTATCGTCGAAAGAAGTAATGATCTCGTGCGGAGGCATTGCGTTCGCGACGATGATCCGTATTCTTGGGTATGTTGCAACGCCGTCGTCACCTCCGAACCGGGCTGTTTAGCCTAGGACCTCTAGTGCACACCATCACTGCGGATAGGGTCTGAGTCATGGACCTGCAGCTCTTATGGAGAGTTTTGTGGCGTCATCGAGCGATCGTCACGATCGGGCTCGTGCTGGTCGTCCTTCTCTCGGCGTTCTCGATGGTGAGGTACAGCAACGGGCAGCGTTGCCTACCGGCAGCACGAGAAGTGGGAGACCACGTCGAAGATCCTCGTCACCCAGGCGGGATTCCCTGAGGGTCGCGTTGCGGTAGGTGACACGTCCGACCGCTTCGTACAGCTCGCGTTCCTCTATGCCAGCTTTATCGACGCGGATTCGGTGCGCCGACTCATTTCGCCGAAGGAGCTGCCGAGCGGTGAGGGGGTGTCCGCAGACGCCATCGTCGTCCAAGGCAGCGGTGCCGCGCTGCCCATCGTCGACGTCACCGGTGTTGCTGCGACGCCAGTTCGATCGGCGGCCCTCACGGCGCGTGCGACGGATGCATTGCTCGAGTACATCCAACGCCAGCAGGCGCTTGCCGGGATCAGAGACACGAACCGGGTCGTCGTCCAACTGATTCAGAGCCCGAGTGAGCCTCAGCTCGTTCAATCCCGTCCTGTCACCCTGCCGATCATGGTCTTCCTCGCGGGTATGTCGCTTCTTCTCGGGTTCGTCTTCGTGTTGGACAACATGCGAAGCCCGCGCGGCCCGGCAGTCGGAGAGCTGCCGGTGCAGACGACCGACCCCGGTTCCCGCAGCAGTCGCCGCCGTCACCGACGAGGTGTCGTCCGGTCGCCGGTGGCGGGTCGAGTCCGATGCAGGCGATGAGACTCCGGAGTGGAGCCCTCCCTTGACCAAGCGGCAAACGAACTAGCGCCGCAGGGGGACGCCCGTAGCATGGGCGGCTGAGCTCATGACATCGATCGACAGCACACTTGAGCCGCGAGGCCGCAGTTCGGTCGCTCTCGTCGCGGCTCTCGTCGTCATGTCCGCCTTGCTCGTGGTGTTCGTGCTCGGCGGTTGGGCGTTTACATGGGTGGTAGCGATCGTCGCGGTGATCGTCTCGGTTGTCGCGGTCGGCGGCTACGCGTTGTTTCGTTGGGATTCGCTCACCACGGCTCTCCTCGCGATCATCTTCTTCGTTCCGATCGGCAGGTACTCGCTGCCGAGCAGCCTCCCGTTCGAACTCGAGCCATACCGCGTCTTCGTCGCGATTCTCGTTGCGTTGTGGCTGATCTCTCTCCTGATCGATCCACGCGTGCGCCTGCGTGCCACAGGGTTCGAGGCGCCGATCGTCACCCTTCTGCTCGTGATTCTGGCCTCCGAGATCGTCAATTTCGGCTCGATCGGCGATCAAGATCTGTTCGCTGAAGTCGCCAAGGAACTGACCTTTTTCATCAGCTTCATAGCGGTGGTCTATGCGGTCGTCAGTCAGGCCACGACGCGCGCCGCGATCGACCGGATCCTCGCAGTAGTCGCGGGAGGGGGAGCGATCGTGGCAGTGTTCGCGATCATCGAGGTGCGCACCGGATTCAACGTGTTTGCGCACCTGCACAAGGTGATCCCGATCCTCGAAGATCGCGGATTGGCCCGTGTCGAGCCTGGCCGGGGTGGACTTCCTCGCGCCTACGCATCGTCTCAGCATCCAATCGCGCTCGGGGCGGTGCTGGTGATGCTCGTGCCAATCACGGTATATCTGGCGAAGAGATCGGGCCGTCGCCTTTGGTGGGCTGCCACCACGCTCCTGGTCGTCGGATCTCTCGCGACGATCTCGCGGACGAGCATCCTGATGATCCTTGTCCAGGTAGCCGTCTATGCGGTGCTCAGGCCGAGGGATGTCCTGAGACTGTGGGTGTTCTTCCCGGTTTTCATTGTCGTTGTCCACGTCATGCTCCCGGGAACGCTCGGCACCATCAAGGACACATTCGCGCCGAAAGGCGGGTTGATCGCCGAGCAGGATTCGGCGCCGGTAGGGAGCGGCCGCGTGGTGACGCTCGGCCCGTCACTCGACGTCTGGAAGGCGCATCCGTTGCTTGGTGTCGGATACGGCACGCGGATCACAGTCGCCGGGCCAAAGAAGAACGCTCCGATCCTGGATGATCAGTGGCTCGGCACTCTGCTGGAGATTGGTCTCCTCGGCCTTGTAGCGTGGGTCTGGCTGTTCGTGTCGTTCTTGCGCAGGATGCTCGGCGCCGCGCGGCGGAGCGAAGGAACGGATTTCTGGCTGTTCTCGGGGTTCGCCGCGGCCGTCGCGAGCTTTGCCGTGGCGATGTTCCTCTACGACGCGTTCGCCTTCATTCAGGTGACGTTCGTGCTCTTCATCCTCCTGGCACTCGGGGCAGCGAGTTACCGGATGGCGCAGGTCGACCGGGCAGGCGCCGGAGAGTCCCGCTGACCGCTCCCTGAGCGGTAGGTGCCCTGCTCCGGCTTGTCGGACGATGGCTCGCGGTCGCAGGATGTCAGTTCAGCCGCACGGACCGCCGGATTCGTCGGGTCATCGGCTGCGCGCGGTCGCGTGCCTCGACGAGGATCCGTCGTGCGATCGGCCAGGCCTCGACCCTTGGCGCGTCGACCGACCGGATGTCCACAGGCGCGTCGTGGGAGACGCGGAGCGTCAGCGTTTCGCCCTCCTCGACCCCGTATATGCCCCTGTCCGCAGACCCGGCCCGCGGCACCGTCGATCTCGAGACTCCCAGCAACGGGGGGCTGCTCCACCACGACCGTTTCGACGCCTGCTGGAACCGTCAGAGATGCCAGCCGGGTCCATAGCCGCATCCCAAGCTCCGATCCCTGTCGTCGCGTCTCGAAGGAGGTCCTCGCGATCGCGTGCAGCGGGAGCCAGCTGACCGTCCCAAGCCGATTGACGTCTTCCGCCGCCTCGACGAAGACATCGAGACCGTCTGCTGCGTCCCCGTGATGGCCGTAGAGAATGATGGGCCTCCCGAGATACGCGGTAAACGGGAGGTTCTCGCGGCTGCTCCTGAGATGAGATCGTGGAAGGACGGTGAGACCCTCCACCATGTCAGCCGCGTGCCACCCCGCGCGCGGCTGGTCCGCCGGAGGCTCGTCGAGCCAGGGGTAAGGGCGACTGATGCAGAGCGCCTCGAATCCGACCCGTGGCAGAGCTGCCATCGTCAGTTGGGAGCATGCGCCGTGCGGGGGAGCCATCACGCGCGAAACCGTGACGTCTGCACGCTGTTCCAGCCGCTCGATCCGACGTTGCGCCTGTGCCATCCGCGCGATCACCTGACGCTCGGTGCCCTCTCGCGCAAGTTCTTGGCGGACGTGGTCGTTCCCGTGGACGAGCAACGAGAGCGGTGGCTCAGCCCCGCGGAAGTGGCGCGCCGGCCCGCGTCTCGCGAGCCAGGAGTCCAGCGGCACGGTCGCCAGCGCGACGTGGAATCCGTGACGGCGCCCGAGGGTCGCAAGCGCCTCGTAGCGGAGGAACCCGTACGACGACGCATGAAGGTTCGGGTCGTCGATGACGAATGCGGCTCTGACGGGCGCAGGTACGAACGCCGTGGTCGTTGTGATCGAGCGTAGGAACTCGAGGAGCGGTAGGAGGGAGGCGAAGCGTCCGGCGACGAGGCGGTCACAAAGCCGCTCGTCGGGCGCAAGCTCGTCCGGCGCTACGGCGCCTCGGGTTCGAAGGACGGAGCCGGCCGTAGACACCGTCCACACCGGTCCACGTGGAGAATGGGCGAGAACGTGCTCTCCATCCATGGGATTCAACGGTTCCGCTCGCCCCACGTCTTGGTCGGCGATCGACCGACCGCGCAGCGGTATCGGGACGTCGGCGTCGAGACCGAGTTGGACCATCTCGAGCGCGCGGTTCGAGTAACGCCGTTTGGGCGGTGTAGGTCGGAAGATCGGCGGGCACGTCGGTGACGGCTCCGAGCTGCACGAGACCGACGGCCGGAGCATTGTCGGGGCTGAGCGTCCGAAAGCGGACGCCTGCTGCCTCCCCCAGCGCCTCCAGCAGTCGACTCCGCTCCCCGAATGCATTGGGCGGGAAGACGTCGACGATGGGCCGAGTAGCCGTCGTAGTCCGGCTCAAGTGGCTGCCAGCCGCTGACGGGCCTGGGAGTGGTCCGTACGAGACGCTGTTTCCCTCGGACGTGAGCTCACGCGTCACCGGCCCGTGACGACGGGTCTCGAAGCGTTGCGCCCGTGATCTCTCTTCTCCGGCGGGGGATGCCGCGAAGGCGTTGGTGGCGCCTCATGAACGTGCGAACGCGGGCGTCGGGGTAGCGTTCGCGCCGCGCAAGAGCGGCGCGAACGTATCCGTCGATGAGCCCCAGGGCTGTAGGTTCGCGGAGGCTCCGGTACGCCGCCCGGACGGCGAGGTACGTCGGGCGGTACCACAGGTAGTGCGCGAGCTCCCCTTCGAGCCTCCAGCCTGACCAGCGCGTCCGATCACGCTCGCCCGTCCGGCGGTGATGCCGGTAGTGGATGTCGTCCACGAGGAGGGTGCTCCACCCGTAGACGTTGGCGCGAATGCAGGCGATGCTGTCCCAGCCGACGCGCTCCTCGTAGGGAGCGATCCGGTCATAGCAGTCGATCCGACACGTCAGGAGGCCGCCGCGGAGAAACGGCGTCGTCACATGGACAGGGCTCCACGTGCCGTCCTTCTGCTCGTAGCAGAGCCCCGCTGCGAGCCCGATGCTCGGGTCGGCCACGAGTCGTGCCAGGATCTCCTCGAAGTACGTCGGAGGGCAGGAGATGTCGGCGTCGATATTCGAGACGAAGCCTGGTCGGTAGCCCAGGCTCGTCGAGGCCGCGTTGAACGCGCGGATGCTCATCCGCCCGCGGGCCGCTTGTGCCTCCCCGGGATGCGCATCAGCCGGATCCACGGATGGTCTCGGGCGAGCGACTCGACAATCTCGACCGTCGCATCAGTGGACCCGTTGTCGACGACGATCCATTCGGTCGGTGGCGCGGTCTGCTCGATGAGGCTCCGGGCGAGCCGCTCCATGTTCGTGGCCTCGTTCTTGACCGGGCTGATCACGACATGGGTGGGGCTGGTGCTCATGGGATGCATCGAGTGTGCCATCCGACGTCTCCACACTACTCACCGCCGGCGCCTATCTCGCTCGAGTCGGCTAGCGCCGCCGCCGCCGTCGAGCGGCCGGGTGGGTGCGGGCCCGCTCGTACGCTTCGATCAGCGTCGCCTCGGACTCTGCCCAGGACAGCGTCTGTTCGACGCGTGCACGCGCTCTCGCACCCATCGCCTCGCGCCGCTCTGTGTCGTCCAACAGGACTTCGATGGCATCGGCGAACGCGGCAGGGCTCGCGGCCGCCGCG
The DNA here is from genome assembly GCA_963797125.1 of uncultured Thermoleophilia bacterium. Taxonomy (GTDB): domain Bacteria; phylum Actinomycetota; class Thermoleophilia; order Gaiellales; family Gaiellaceae; genus Gaiella. The sequence continues at coordinate 40,378 of CAWCOI010000004.1, forward strand.
TATTCGGCGCCGTCTTCCGCCGTACGGCGCGTCTCGAGGAGGTCAAAGGCGACGACAGGTGTGCCAACTGCCATGTATTCAGCGACCTTGATCAATGTCGACCGGCTGTTGAGAGCGCTTGGAGGCTCAGGCGACAGACCGATGTCGCAGGTCGACAGCACCGTGACCAGCCGCTCGCGGTCGTGAATGAAACCGAGGAACTCGACGACATCGTCGAGTCCGAGCGCCGCGCACCGTGTACGGGCCTGGTCGAGTGCGTCACCGGACCCTGCGAATACCGCCGCGAAGTCTGTCCGCCGCTCGTGGAGCACGGCGAGCGCACCGAGCGCTTCCTCGACCCCATCCTGTGGCCCGATGACACCGGCAAACCCGATCAGATACCGCTTCCCTCGTTTCAGGGACGGATCGGGCGGGACGGGGCGGAAGACGGTCGGGTCCGGCCCGTTCCGGACGACGAAGACGTCCTCCGGCTGCTTCCCGCCCCGCAACCGGGCGAGATCGCCGAACGATCGATTCGCCGAGATCACAACGTCGGCCAGCCTGAACGCGAGACGTTCGGCCAGGAGAGTTCCGCGGTGCACCGGACCACGGCCGCCGAACCTGGACTCGAATAGCTCGGGTGTGAGATCGTGCTGGTCGAAGATCGTCCCCGCGCCGCGCCGGCGAAGTCCGAGGAGCGCGAGCAGCATCACATCCGGTGGATTGCAGGCGTGTACGACCTCGAAGGGGTGTTCAGCCTCCAACCGGCGGGCCAGTGCCCTGGTGTGCGCCAGCGCGCGCCCGTACTCGGACACGTAGCCCCGCATCCCTCCGGTTGCGAACGAAGGGACGTATCGGTGCACATGAACGCCTTCGACCTCCTCGTAGGGGCTCGTGTCACGCTGCTGGCCTTGTGGGCAGATGACCGTGACATCCCACCCGTTGCGCGTCAGTGAGCGGCATTCCGGCCAGACGCGCGGATCCGCGGGAACGGACATGTTCTCGACGGCGATGAGCGTTCTCGGCACGGCCGCGACATCGTAGTCGGCGACCACATCGCCTTCGCCCCTTGCGAGTCGCACTAAGCTGCCTCGGTGGCACGCCGTGAGCGCCGAGGAACGAACGCCGCTGGACTCGAGATTGCCCTCTCGCGTCGACTGGTTCTCGATGACTCGAGCGAGCGCCCCGACGGCGAGGGGCAACGAGAGAAAGCATGCGGATCGTGTATTGCCGGAGCCCAGTGAGCGATCTGGCCGTCATCGTCGTCTCGGCCAACAGCGCACGCTGGCTCGATGCGTGCCTCTCGTCCGTCTACGAGCACGCGGGAGACATCGCGCTCGATGTCGTCGTTGCTGACAATGCGTCGACGGATGGGACGCAGGAGCTCGTCGGCCGCCGTTTCCCCGCGGCGCGGGTCGTCGCCTGCGAAAACCGCGGCTTCGCGTTCGGGAACAACAGGGCGTTCTTGACGGTGGACGCACCGTTCGTCCTCTTCCTCAACCCGGACACAGAATTGCTCGAAGGGACGTTGGCAGCGGTCGTGGAGGCACTCGTCCGCCGTCCGGATGTGGGGCTGATCGGGGTCCGGCAGGTTGACGCAACAGGGGCTGTCGCGCCGACGATCAGACGCTTCCCCAGCGTCACACGGACGATGTTCGAGACGCTCGGCTCGGAGCGACTGCCGCTGCATGCGCCTTGGCTTGGTGAGCGTGAGCTCCGACCTGGACAATATGAGCGAGAGGTGGATTGTGACTGGACGTCAGGCTCGTTCATGCTGGCGCGGCGCGAGGCGATCGAGAGCGCAGGGCTCATGGACGAGCGCTTCTTCCTCTACTGCGAGGAGCCCGACCTCTGTCTACGAATGAAGCAGGCCGGATGGAAGATCCGGCACGTGCCGACTATGACGATTCTGCATCACGGGCACGGCGATCGTTGGCAAGCCCGCTTCCTCGCACAGGAGGCCTATTCGCGACGGCTCTACATGGCGAAGCACTTCTCGCTGCCTCGGCGTATCGCGGGGATGGCGGCGCTTGCTGTTGGCTATGCAGCACGAGCAGCCTTGAGGGGCGGCGACACAGACCTCAAAGAGCGACGCCGCACGGCGACGCTCCTGGCGTTGAAGACACTCGTCGGGCTAGCACCGCCGCCGTTCGGTGAGCCTCCCGGCCAGGCCGTGAGTACCCCGCCGCGCCCTCCAAGCGCCCTTCCCTGAAGCGTCCGCGAGCTCCGCGCGAAGCCGCTCCAGATATTTACGTCCTGGGGGTAGCCGAATTCCGGATCCTGAGGTACGGTGAGGGTGTATTAGGGGGAGCGGCACTATAGGTGAAGGCGGCAAAGCATGAGTCGTCCGAGCCTCGGGGGAGGGTGGATTGACGGTCCTAGAGGGCGGCATCACTGGCGTCGGCGCGCGACGCACGGTCAGGCAACGACGCGGCTTCATGGTCCGGCGCGCGCTGCTGTGCGCAGACGTCCTCGGGATCGTGGTGGCGTTCTTCCTCGCCACAGTCCTTGTTCCCGTCGACCAAGGGGACACGATCGGCCCTTCGGTCGAGAGCATCCTCTTCGTCGTGACCCTTCCGATCTGGCTCCTGCTGTTCAGGATGCACGGCCTCTACGACCGCGACGAGGAGCGAGCAGACCACTCCACGGCGGACGAGTTCTTCGGCGTCGTTCAGGTTGTCACCTTTGGCGTCTGGCTGGGCGAGGTGGTGTCCCTCGTCACGGGACTCGCCTCGCCAGTGATTGGACGGCTTGTGCTCTTCTGGGTTCTCGCGATTGTGCTCGTGACGTCCGCCCGTGCAATCGCACGCGGCTTCTGTCGGCGACGGGCGAGCTACCGCCAGCGGGTCGTCGTCGTCGGCGAAGGGGACATCGGCCAGCTCGTAGCTCGCAAGATCGGCCAGCATCCCGAGTACGGCCTCGACCTGCTCGGCTTCGTCGACGGCGATCCGAAGGGCAAGCGCGCGGAGATCTCTGGGGTCACTACGCTCGGCGACCTCGAGCGCCTCGGTCCGATCGTGACGGGCTTGGACGTCGACAGGGTCATTGTGGCGTTCTCCCGTGAGCCAGACGCCGCGACAATGGAAGTCGTGCGGGCGTTGCGAGACGATGAGGTAACCGTCGACGTGGTGCCGCGGCTGTTCGAGCTCGTCGGACTTCGTTCCAGCATGCACATGCTCGAGGGGCTCCCGCTCGTCTGTGTCCCGCCGGCGCGTCTCTCGCGCTCATCGCTCCTGATCAAGCGCATCGTCGACGTGGTCATGTCATCGATTCTGCTCGTCTTCCTCGCGCCCCTCTTCGCCTACGCGGCGATCCGTGTCAAGCGAGGGTCGCCAGGGCCGGTGTTCTTCCGGCAGACGCGGCTCGGAATGGGCAAGGAGCCGTTCACGGCCCTCAAGTTCCGGACGATGGAGGTCGACACTGATGAGGAGAGCATCGCGCCTACATCCAGTCGATCAGGGACGCGTCGGCGACGGTTGGCGGCAACGGCGTCTACAAGCTCGATCGAGCCGACGACGTGACGCCGTTCGGCCGGTGGCTCCGCAAGTGGAGCCTCGACGAAGTGCCGCAGCTCATCAACGTCTTCCGCGGAGACATGTCGCTCGTCGGGCCGCGGCCGTGCATCCCCTACGAGACCGAGAACTTCGAGCCACACCACGAGGATCGCTTCCTCGTGCCGCAGGGCCTCACCGGGCTTTGGCAGGTGACAGCGCGGGCAAACTCGACGTTCGGGGAGGCGCTGGACATGGATGTCGCGTACGTCCATGCGTGGTCGCTCGGCCTCGACCTGCGGCTGATCCTGCGGACGCCAGTCGCTCTTCTCCGGCAGCGGATATCGACAGCGTGAGCGATCCCGTCCGCACAGCGGTCGTCGGGCTCGGCTACTGGGGCCCGAACCTCGTGCGCAACCTGCAGGAGTTCGACGAGGCCGAACTGGTCGCAGTGTGCGATCTCGACGACGAGCGCCTGTCGCTCGTCGGCCGCCGCTACCCGGGGGTGCGACGGACGACCGGTACTCCGACGTGCTCAGCGACCCCGAGATCGATGCGGTCGCGATCGCCACGCCGGTCTCCACGCCACTTCCGGCTCGCGATGGCGGCGATCGCCGCCGGCAAGCACGTCTTCATCGAGAAGCCGCTGGCGGCGTCGCACCGCGAGGCGGACGCGAGCTGACCGCCGCCGCGCGCGGAGGCGCGAGCTCGATGCTGATGCCCGGGCCACACGTTCCTCTACAGCCCGCCGGTCAGCGATCCGCGATCTGATCCTCAGCGGCGAGCTGGGCGAGATCTACTTCATCTCGATCGAGCCGCGTGAACCTCGGGCTGCACCAATCCGACATCAGCGTGGCCTGGGACCTCGGCCCGCACGACTTCTCGATCCTCCGCTACTGGCTCGGTGAGACGCCGTCGCACGTCGAGCGCGACGTCGCCGCGGCTGCATCATCCCGAGTCGATCCCCGACGTCGCGTTCATCAACCTCGAGTTCGGCTCGGGCACGATCGCGCACGTCGAGCTCTCGTGGCTCGCGCCGAGCAAGCTGCGCCGGACAACGATCGTCGGCTCGCGGAAGATGGTCGTCTACGACGACACGAGCAATGAGCCGGTGCGGGTATTCGACTCCGGGCGTACGCCCCGTCGAGCCCGGAGACGTTCGGCGAGTATCAGCTCACCTACCGCACGGGGGACATCGTCTCCCCCCACATCGGCGCCGCTGAGCCGCTTGCATTGCAGCTCAAGGACTTCTGCCTCTCGATCCACAAAGGGGTCGCGCCACGGTCATCGATCGGCGTAGGCCTAGAGGTCGTGCGGATGATGGAAGCCGTGGATCTCTCCCTCTCACTCGAAGGCACGCGAGTCGAAATCGCTGACCTCCTCGAGGGAGATCTCGAGCCGCCCTCGGTCTCCGGCATCTACGGTTAGAAGGGCTTACACGGTAGCGACCTCCCGGGTCGAACTGCCTCCCGCTTTTTCGTGACACGTAGGCTCGCATGATGGTCTCGATCGTCATCGGTGTGTCGTCGATGGTGTGCATCGGTGTCCTCGCCTATGGCGCATTCGAAGCCGGTTGGCTCCGCACGAGGGTGGTCGAGGTCGAGATCGCGGGCCTCCCGAAGGCACTCGATGGTCTCCGGATCGCACACCTCTCCGACTTCCACCTCGGTGCGCCGTCGCGCGGTCGCGTGGCAACCGAGCGGGCAGTGGCCTGGGTGGCGGAGCGACGTCCGGACATCGTCTGCATTACCGGCGACCTCGTCTCTCATCCCCGCGGCGTCCCGCTCCTTCGGCAGCTGCTCGGCACGCTCGAGCGTCCGCTCGTCGTCCTCGGGAACCACGACGTCGCGGTGACGCGCGATCCGTTCTCGCGGGCCGCAGAGCTCGACAGCATCGCGGGCTTGGCAGTCCTGCTCCGCGACGACGCGGTGTCGGTCCGACGGAGCGGAGAACGCATTCAGTTCGTCGGCACCGATGCGGAGCTCTTCCCGAAGGGCGCCGCCGAGCCATGGAAGCTCGTCGATCCGACAGCACGTTTGCGGGTCCTCCTCTGCCACTTCCCCGACATCGACCGCACGCTCCCGGCCGGGAGCTTCCATCTCATCCTGGCCGGCCATCTCCACGCCGGCCAGATCGCGATCCCCGTCCCGACCCCGCGTGGGCGGGTCACTCTCGCGCATCCGCGCGAGCGCTTCGTGGCGGGGCTGTACCCAGCAGCGGGCGGAGTCATGCATGTCTCGCCGGGAACAGGCACGACGTTCGTTCCGTTCCGCTTCTTCGCGCGGCCCGAGGTGACGGAGCTCGTCCTGCGCCCCGGCGCGCCGGGGCTGCAACAATCACCATGATGGAAGGTCACTCCCTCATCTCGGCGAGCATCCTTGCGAGCTACGCCGCGGACGCGGCCCTCGAGATCGATGGCGTCTCGAGGCTCGTCGAGGGGACGCGACCGCGTCATCACGGAGTTAGGATCACAAAGGAAGGCGACGTCGTCTCGGTGGAGCTTCACGTCGGCGTCGACTGGGGTGTCAACATTCCCGCCGCAGGGGACGCCGTCCAGGTGCGGGTCGCGGAGTATCTCGAACGCATGGCGGACATCACCACCACCTCGGTCGACGTCATCGTCGACCACATCGGCCCGCCGCCGGAGGGCGTGTAGGTCATCGTGGCGGCGCGGGTCGCGGGCCTGACGCGGGGCACGATCAGTACGGCGCCCTCCGTCTGCCACGACTGCGTTTGGTGGCAGTCGCGCGGCAACAAGACCGCGTCGAAGGAGCGCTGGATCGAGCGCGTCGAGGAGGAGTCGGGAGAGTGGGGCACGATCTACTATGACGACGACGGCTCGGTACTCGGGTCGATGCAGTATGGCCCAGCGGGGTTCTTCCCGCGTGCGGCCGACCTGCCGGCCGGGCCGCCCTCCGATGATGCCGTGCTCGTCACGTGTGCCTATCTGACAGGCGGCGGTGCTGAATGGGTCGAGAAGTCTCTCTTCCTCGCGGCCATCGGCGAGGCCCGCGATCAGGGCGCAAAGGCGCTCGAGGCGTTCGCCTATCGCTACCCGGAGCGGGAGTCCACGACGATGCGCTTCCTCGTCCATCGCACGGTCTTTCCGCGCGACTTCCTCGAAGACTTCGGTTTCATCACCCTTCGCTCGCAGGGCCGTGTGGACCTGTGTCGACTCGAGCTCGCGGGTCTGGCGCCGGTCGAGGAAGGGTCGTCGCGCACGCGTGCTCAGGGTCGTTCAGGACGCGTTTGTGCCATCCGGCGCTTCTGTTCCCGCTCCCTAGCAGGTGGCCAGCGATCGACGATCCGGCAGCGCGCCAGTGCCGGCGGGCGGTGAGCGGGCGCTACCCGGCGTGGCAAGGGAGTGCCACGTAGACGGAGTCGACGGGCGCAGAAGGCTATCGGACGTTTGTCGGTACGCCCATGGCGGTCGCCGATGCCTCCTGTCCGGACCTGTCGTAGATCTCGAGCCCGAATGCGTCTCTGAATGCCTCGACGACATGAGGCTCCAGTGGTGCACCAGTAGAGACGACACGACGGACCCGACCGAGGGCGCGGCCCCCGTGCAACTGGGCAAGTGCCTCGAGTTCGGCCGGCGTCTGGCAGAGCACGCTGACGTTGAGCCTCTGCACGAGATCGATCCTCTCCTCGGGATCGAACGTTGCGTCGTGGACTACGACCCCGGCTCGGACGCCGACTGGACCGAGCAGATGGCTCCAGAGCCAGTCCGCGGCGCCGATCGGGCCGCTGCACCAGAGGAGGTCGTCCGTCTCGATGCCAAGACTCTGGATGGAGATCGCCAGCGCCGCTGAAGCGGAGCCTTGCGTGTATGCGTCGCCTAGGGGATCATCGGCGGGGTCGGGAGGGTAGACCAAAAACGCGAGATCGTCTGCGATTGTGTCGTAGTACGGCTGAAGAGGGTTCAGGGCGAGGAGCTCGGCTGCGACCTCTTCCACCACGAGGATCTCGACGGGAACGTCAACCTTCGCGAACGCGCCTACCCGAGCACGCGCCGTGACGACGATGCGCGCATCCGAGAGCTCTCCGAAGAGCGCGAGATCGTGGGCGTCGGAGTCGGCACGGCAGGGAACAACGACAAGGCCGGCGCTGAGTGCTCCCAGCACGACGCCGTGCCACTCTGGTGTACGGCCGAGGTGGACGAGCACCCGATCGCCTGGTTCGAGGTCGCGCCTTCTGAAGAGAGCAGACCACCGGCTTGCGCCCGCGGCCACCGCTGCGAACGTCCACCGTTCGATGACGCCCAGTTCGTCCACGAAGACGACGGCAGGTCGGTGATCGTGCCGAAGGGAGGCCGTCTCGAGCAGGCCTCTTGCAAGAGTGTGACTCGACGTCGGGAGCGCAGCCTCACCGGAGTGTGGATTTGGTGCGGGATCGGGCTGCACGCGACAAGTATCCCATCCCGCGCTCGCGGTGTCGGGCTGAGCTTGCCGGCCGGCGCGCACGATTGTGGGAGTCGTGAACGCGACGTTCGCGCGCCAAGACGCGTTCGCTCCGCGGTCGTCGTGAAGCGCTATGCCGCAGCGACTCCGGCGAGAAGCACCTCTGCGATCTGGATCGCGTTCAGCGCCGCGCCCTTGCGCAGGTTGTCGCAGGAGAGGAAGAGCGCCAGGCTGTTGCTCGATGCCTCGTCCTTGCGGATCCGTCCGACGAGCACCTCGTCGCCGCCGGCAGCGTCGGCGGGCGTCGGGAACTCCGGCAGGCGAAGGACGCGCACGCTTGGCGCCTCGCTGAGGATGGCGGTCGCGTCCTCGGGTGAGAGCTGCTCCTCGAACTCGACCCAGATCGCCTCGGAGTGGCCGATCAGGACCGGCACGCGCACGCACGTGGCGCTGATCGGGAGGTCGGGCAGCTCGAGGATCTTGCGGGTCTCGGCGCGGAGCTTCGACTCCTCGTCCGACTCAGAGCCTTCCCAGTCCCAGTCCATCACGAGGTTGTGCTCGGACGACGGCTCGGCGCGGAGCTTCTCCATCCGCTGCGCGCCCGCGCCGGACACCGACTGGTAGGTCGCAACGTGCACGCGCTTGAGCGGCACGACGTCGTGGAGTGGCTTGAGGACGCAGGTGAGCGGGATCGTGCAGCAGTTCGGGTTCGCCACGATCCGGTCGCGCTCGAGCGACTCCAGCGCGCGATCGGCGTTCACCTCGGGCACGACGAGCGGGTAGCCGTCCACGAGCCGGTAGGCGGAGGACTTGTCGATGCAGATGGCACCCGCTGCCGAAGCGATCGGAACGAGCTCGCGGCTGGCGCCGGTTCCGACCGAGAAGAGGAAGAGATCGACGTCGCCGGCTCCGAGCGCCTCGTGTGTCGCTTCCTCGACGACGATCTCGTCGTCGCCGAACGGCAGGCGCGAGCCGGCCGAGCGGGCGGATGCAAACGCGCGCACGTCGTACCCGCGCTCGGCGAGGAGCTCGAGCGTGATCGTGCCGACGGCGCCCGTCGCGCCGACGACTCCGATGCGTGGTTCGGCCATGCGTAAAGTCTACGGATCGTCGCCGAGCGGCCGACGCAAGAGAGGCTGCCGCGCCGCGCCGCAGGCTCCCTCGACTGGAGTTATCACGGCTGGTAGGCTCCCGTCGCGTTGGCCCGCCGTCGGTCTGCTCCGGTTTCACCTCGAGGGGTGCTAACCCTGTTCGCCGCCGCGTGCGTGGTTGCCCTCGCGATCGCGGGAGGTACCGTCCGGGCGGCGGCCGCCGCGCCGACTGCAACGGCTCCCAATCTTGCGTTGATCGCAATCGGGCCGGCTGACCTCAAGGGAGCGAAGGTCGCACGCCAGAAGTACGTCAAGAATCCGGACGTCGTCGCGTCGTACGAGCGCGAGTTCAAGGAAGGTGCGTCGATCGGGCACGGCCTCACGCTCTTGCTCGAGAACGACATCGACGCGTTTGCCACCGCGGCCGGCGCGCATACCGACTACGTGGGGATCAAGAAGCTCTTCGGCTCGAAGGCGGGCCGCGCCCTCTTTACTGCCGGCATCCTCAGCGACGCCAAGAAGGAAGAGAAGAAGAAGGGATCCGCGAAGGTGACGTTCGGCCGCATGCAATCGCTCGGCGCCGGTGGAGAGACGTTCTTCTTGCCTGTCACGGTCACGTTGAGCTCGATCCGGTTCCCGGTAGCCATCAGCGTCACCAGGGCCGATCGCGTCGAGTCGACACTGTTCGTAATGGGCTTCCCGAGGACCAAGATCGTCCCGGCAGACATCGCAAAGCTCCAGCGCATCGTCGCCGGCCACGTTGCGACCGCCTTCACGCCCACGAGCACCGGGTTGCCGACAATCACGGGAGCTGCGATCCCCGGTCAGGTCCTGACCGGTGCCGACGGGACGTGGACGAACGAGCCGACCTCCTTCACTCGCTCGTGGCTGCGCTGCGATGCGGCCGGCGCCAACTGCGCTGCGATCGCCGGCGCGACGACGAGCTCCTACACGGTTCAGCCGGGTGACGCCGGTTTGACGATCCGCTACTCCGTCGTCGCAACGAACGCCTCGGGCACCTCCAAGGCGGCCGCGTCCGCGCAGGTGACGGTCGGCCCAGCGCCGTTGACGCCGGTGCCCCCGCCGCAGCCGACGTAGGTCCCTACGCGGGCCGGCGCCCGCTCAGCGCGCGGCCTAGCGTCACCTCGTCGGCGTACTCGAGGTCGCCGCCGACGGGCAGCCCGCTCGCGAGCCGGGTGACGCGCACGCGGTCGCGGAGGCGGTCGGCGAGGTAGGCGGCCGTCGCCTCGCCTGTCATGTTCGGATTCGTCGCGAGCACGACCTCCTCGATTCCGCCCTGCTCGACCCGGTAGAGCAGCTGCCCGACGCGGAGATCCGACGGCTCGACGCCGTCGAGCGGGGAGAGCGAGCCGCCGAGGACGTGGTAGAGCCCGCGATACTCGGCCGTCCGCTCGAGCGAGACGACATCGACGGGCTGCTCGACGACGCACACGATCGTGCGGTCGCGCCGCGGATCCGTGCAGATCACGCAGAGCTCCTCCTCGGTCAGGTTGCCGCAGTCGCGGCAGAAGTGCACCCGCTCCTTCATCTCCGTGATCGCCGCTGCGAGCGCGAGCGCCTCGTCCTGCGAGACGGAGAGCAGGTGGAACGTGAGGCGCTGGGCGGTGCGCGTGCCGATCCCGGGCAGGCGGGTCAGCTGGGCGACGAGGTTGTCGACGGCGGGGCTCAACATGGGCTGCCAGAGTACTAGTCCGTCTCGGACGTGCCCGCTGCGTACAGGGCGGCTTCGGCCACCCGCTCGAGCCGCCGCTCGACGATCTCGACGAAGGCACGGGCCGCGGGGGAGAGCGGGAGCGTCCGTGCGGGCGATGAAGGCGAACGTGTCGTAGAGCGGCTCGGCGAAGGAGGCGAAGTGGAGCCCGCGGGCGCCCTGGCGGCTGATCGCGGCCCGCGGCACGATCGTGTCTCCGAGCCCTCGGCGCGCGAGACCGACGGCCGCCTCGATTCCCTCCACCTCGATCACCGGTCGCAGGGTGATCCCCGCCCGCTGGGCGCGGTCGACGAGCTGCCGTCGCATCGGGTCCTCGGCTCCGTACTGCGCGTCGTAGAGGATCAGCGGCTCGCTCGCCAGGGCCTCGATCGTGACCGGCTCGGCGGTGTGCTCGGGATCGCGGCTGATCACGACGAGCTCCTCGAGCCGGGCGACGCGAAGGTCGAGCCCGGCGTCGTCGACCGGGAGGACGATCAGCCCCGCCTCGAGAGTCGCGTCGCGTACCTGGTCTGCGACCTCGGACGAGTTGAGGCCGACGAGCCGGAGCCGGACGTCGGGGTACTTGCGCCGGAAGTCGGACGCCAGGTCGGCGATCAGGTAGGCGGAGGCGGTTCCGAACATCCCGAAGCCGAGGGTGCCGCCCCGGAGGTCGCGCACCTCGGCGACGGCGTCCCGCGCCCGCTCGACGTCCGCGAGCACGCGCTCTGCCTCCGGGCGGAAGCGGCGACCCGCCTCGGTGAGGACGAGGCCGCGGCCGGCCCGGGCGAAGAGCGAGATGCCGAGCTCGCCCTCGAGCTGGCGCACCTGCTCCGAAATCGACGGCTGCGTCAGGTAGAGCGAGCGCGCGGCACCGCTGAACGAGCCGTGCTCGACGGTGGCCAGGAAGTACGTCAGCTGCTGAATCGTCATATAGGAAAAACCTTCATATCGAGAAGATAACTCAGGGAGGGCTTTTTGTTCAACCACCCGTACATTTCAACGCATGGCTCGTCTTCGCCTCCCACATGTCCGCGGCACGCTCCTCTGCCTCGCCGCCGGCGTCGCCTTCTCCGTCTCGCCGGTGCTGGTGCAGATCGCCTATTCCCACGGCGCTGCGGTGACCGGTGTGCTTGCCTGGCGCTACCTCGCGGCCGCTCTCTTGCTGGCCGTGCTCGCCCGGGGCAAGATGCTTCGCGTCCCGCGCCGGGCCGCGCTCGGAGCGTTCATCCTCGGCGCCGTCGTGTACGCCCTCGACTCGGCCCTCTTCTTCGGCTCGCTCGAGCGCACGTCGGCTCCGCTCGCCTCGCTCGTCCACTACGCCCACCTCGTGCTCGTCGTCGGCGTCGCGGCGATGATCGGCCGTGAGCGGCTGACGCGTCGGCGCCTCGTTGCGCTCGTCGGGATCTTCGGCGGCGTCGCGCTCGTCGGTGGCGCTGCGACGAACCCCGACCTCGTCGGTGTCGGCATGGCGCTCGGCTCCGCCGCGGCCTACGCGGTCTACATCCTGCTCTCCGACCGGCTCCTCCGCGACGCCGACCCGATCGCGCTTGCCGCCTACCTCACGGCGGGAGCCGCGACCTCCTTCTTCGTCGCCGGCGGCCTGCTCGGCTCACTCGGGACGGTGGGCGGTCCGGTCGGGCTCGCGTGTCTCGGCGGCGCCGCGCTCGTCGGCTCGGTGTTCGCGGTGACGTCGTTCCTCAAGGGCGTGCACCTCATCGGCCCCTCGACGGCTTCGCTGCTCGTGACCGTCGAGGTCCCGGTCACGATCGCTCTTGCGGCCGTCGTCCTGAAGCAGCATCTGACCTCGCCGCAGCTGGCCGGAGCCGGGCTCGTCGTCGCGGCGATCGTGACGATGCAGCTGCGCCGCCGCCGGGGTGAGGCTTCAGCCTCACCCGCACTTCAGCTCGCCGCTTCGGGTCGTGCGAGCGGGTGAGGCTGAAGCCTCACCCGTCTCACCCCAAAGCTCCCGTCTAGCCCAGGCCCGGGATCCCGAGCCCGCCCAGGTCGGGCATCTGGCCCCTGATCTTCGACTCGACGAGCTCGCTGGCGGAGCGGAGCGCCTCGTTCGCCGCCGCCATCACGATGTCGGCGAGCATCTCCGGGTCGTCGGGATCGATCGCCTTCGGGTCGATCCGGATCTCGACGATCTCACCGCCGCCGTTCGCCTTCACGGTCACCATCCCGCCGCCGGCGGAGGCCTCGACGATCTCGAGCTTCGCCTCCTCCTGCGCCTCCATCATCTGGGCCTGCATCTGCTGGGCCTGCTTCAGCATCGCGTTCATGTCGAACTTCGCCATTACTGCTCCTCCACTTCCTCTGCGTCGAATGTGTCCTTCAGCAGCGAGATCACGTCCTCCTCGGAGAGCTCGCGCGCATCTTCGGGCTCGGTCGGCTGCGGCGAGGCTCCGACGACGGTCTCGATCGCCAGCTTGCGGCCCGTGACCTCGTAGAGTGCCTCACGGAGCATCGCGAGGTTCTTTGGATCCTCGATCTGGGTGCGGTGGAAGCCCGCGGCCGGCGCAAACTCGATCGTGACCGTGTCGCCGCGGATCTCGACCGGGCGGGCCTCCGCGACGAGCGTCGAGATCGGGATCGAGCGGCTCCTGACGGCGTCGACGACGTCGCGCTGCCATGCGTCGCGGAGCTGGTCGAGCTCGAGCGGCGGCAGGGCGGCGGCAGCGGCGGCCGCGGGTGAGGGCGCCGTCGGCCGTCGGCGGTCGGGGGCGCGGTCTCGGCTGCCGCCGGGATCTCTGCGGGTGCAGGATCCGGGACGGCGACGAGTGGGACGACACGCGCCTCCGTCGGGGCCTCGGGTGCTCGAGCCGGGGCGACGCCGCCGTGCGGCCGCGCCTCGAGCACCTCGAGCCGGTGCGCGAGCGAGTCGCGTGAGAGGTCGGCCTGCGGGCGGGTGATCTTCACGAGCGCGAGCTCGAGCGGCAGGCGTGGATCGCCGCCCTGGCGCATGTCGTCGACGGCGATCGCGAGCAGGTCGATCAGGCGCAGCACGGTCGGCTCGGGGAGCTGGTTCGCCTGCTCGCGGAGGCGCTCACGCGTCTCCTCGGTGACGGGGAGCGACTCCGGCACGTGCCCGACATGCTGCACGAGCGAGCAGCTGGCGGAGATGCTCGATCAGCTCGGTGACGAGCCGGCCGATGTCCTGTCCCTGCTCGGCGAGCTCCTCGATCTGGACGAGGGCGCCTGCCGTGTCGTGATCGACGATCGTGTCGCAGAGCCGGAAGAGCGAGTCCTCCTCGATCCCACCCACGAGCTGGAGCACGTCCTGCACCCCGATCGCGCCGCCGGTCGCCGCCGCGAGCTGGTCGAGCGTCGAGATGGCGTCCCGGAACGCCCCGTGCGCGCCGCGGGCGATCAGCGCGAGGGCCGCGTCGGGCGCGTCGATCTTCTCCCCCTCGCAGACCAGGCGCAGGACTGCGACGAGCTCCTGCAGGCGCGGCCGCTGGAAGACGAACGTCTGGCAGCGCGAGCGAACGGTCGCGAGCACGCTCGCGAGATCGGTGGTGCAGAAGACGAAGACGAGGTGGGGCGGAGGCTCCTCGATGAGCTTCAGCAGGGCGTTCCACGCCTGGGGCGTCAGCTGGTGCGCCTCGTCGATGATGTAGACCTTGTAGCCGCCCTCGGCCGGCTGCAGCACGGCGCGCTCGCGAATCTCGCGAACGTCGTCGATGCCGCGTTGCGAGGCGGCGTCCATCTCGATCACGTCGAGCGAGCTGCCGTTTGCGATCGCCTCGGCGACGGGGTTCGCGGGATCGAAATCCGCGTTCGGGCCGCCTTCGGCATTCAGCGCCTTCGCGAGGATCCGGGCCATCGAGGTCTTCCCCGTCCCGCGCGGCCCGGCGAAGATGTACGCCTGCCGCACCTGCCCGTGCTCGATCGCGTTCCGCAGCGTGCGGACGACCGCCTCCTGGCCGATCACGTGGCCGAAGTCGAGCGGGCGGTAGGTCCTGTAGAGGGCAGCCACGGGGTGATTCTCGCAGACGGCGACGTTTCCGACCTTGTGTTGAATCAACACAAACTCCAGGCGCCCGCATGCGGTCTGATCCGGCCGTGGCTCACCAGCCGCGCGTCGAGCGAGTTCGTGTTGAATCAACACAAAGTCCTTCGTGCGGTCGCGTGTCTCCTGGGTAGCGCGAGCGAGGAGGCGACGGAGATTGTGTTGATTCAACACAAAGTCGTGCGGCGCTACCTGGCTCTCGCGGCCGTGAGGTGGGATCGTGGTGCGGCGCTCGGCGACCGAGTCGCGCGAGCGAGCCTCGGGACGGTGCTACCCTCCCGAGGCCCGGTCGCGCTAGGTGGGGAGGCAGCGGTTCCCTGAACCCGAAATCCGCTCCAGCGGGACCGAACGCCGTCCGAGGGACGGCTTCATCGGGATTGGGTCTGCGCACGAGGTGTTGACAGGTCGGGTCCCGCGCACTGAGAGCGTTCGAACCGCGTCAGGTCCGGAAGGAAGCAGCGCTAAGGACTCCCTCTCAGGTGCCGCGGTTCCGCCCGGCCCGAGCCGGCGACGCAGATTCCTCCGGGGAAGCTTGTTTCGACGACGGAGCGCGCGACCGGGCATGTGTCTCCTTGAAGAGCCCGGTCGCGCGAACGCGTGGCATCCAGCTCTACGCGTGTTCCCGCTCGAGGCTGAGCAGCTGTGCCTTGACCTCGAGCCCGCCGCCGAACCCGGTCAGCGAGCCGTTGCTGCCGATCACGCGATGGCAGGGGAGGACGATCGACACGGGGTTGCGGCCGTTTGCGGCGCCGATCGCACGCACGGCCGTCGGCCGGCCGATCGTGTCCGCCTGCTCCCCGTAGGTGCGGGTCTCGCCGTACGGGATCCCGGCGAGTGCCCGCCAGGCCGCGAGCTGAAACGGCGTCCCGTGGAGGTCGAGCGGAACGTCGAACGTCGTGCGCGTTCCCGCGAAGTACTCGTCGAGCTGCCCGGCTGTTGCGTCCAGAACCGGGGCGTCACCAGGCTGGAGGGTCTCGCCGGCAAGGCCGACGCGGTCGAGGCGGCCGTGCGGCCAGATCACCGCGCGCAGCCCTTCATCACCCGCGACCAGGGTCAGCGTGCCGACGGGGCTCTCGTACGTGGTTGAGATGAGCTGTGTCATGTGAGATGAAACGTCCGTGGTGCCCGAGCCGTGAGACGACGTTGCGATTGTGGATGATGTGCCGATGCTTTTCATGATCGTCGAGCACTTCGAGGGCGGCGACCCGGAGCCCGTCTACCGGCGGTTCGCGGAGCGCGGCAGGATGGCGCCGCCGGGGCTCGACTACCACGGCAGCTGGGTGACCGAGGATCTGACCCGGTGCTACCAGGTGATGGAATGCGCCGACCGCTCGTTGCTCGAGCGAGTGGATGGGCGCCTGGGACGATCTCGTGCGCTTCGAGGTGATCGAGGTGATGTCGTCGGCGGATGCCGCCGCTGCGGTCGCGGCGCGGCGCTGACGGCTCGTCAGCCACCTCGCCCGGAAACTCCCAGGTGGCTCTCAGGCGCTGCTGCTTCAATCGACCCGCATGTTCTTCCTGGGCTATCTGCGGAGCGAGCTCGTCCGGCGCAAGAGCCGCACGATTCTCACGGTCCTCGGTCTCGCCGTCGGCGTCGTCGCTCGTGATCGCAGTGTCGGCTCTCTCCAAGGGGCTCGACTCAGCTCAGGCGAAGGCGCTCGATCCGCTCTCGAGCATCGGCACCGACCTCACCGTCACCCTCGCGCCGGAGACGCAGGACGCCTCGCAGGGCGGCGGCTTCGGTGGCGGCGGTGGCGGGGGCGGCTTCGGCGGCAGCGGCCGCGAGGTGATCCAGGCCAACCAGTCGGTGATCACCGATCTCTCGAAGCTCGGGAAGCCGGGCGACAAGTTCGTCCACGACTTCTTCCTGCCCGGGACGCAGCTGACGTTCCCCGAGACGACCGCCACGCAGATCTCCAAGGTGGACGGCGTCGCGTCGGTGTCGAGCGGCCTCGTGCTGGCCGCAGTGCACCAGTCCGGCACGGTCCCGAAGATCGTCGCCAAGATCAAGGCCGGCGGCCAGCAGATCCGGGTCAACCGCCAGATCCCACGCCCGACGGCGGCGGAGTTCGCTGCGATGCAGACGTGCCTCCAGAAGGCGGGCATCACCTTCGGCGGGCAGGGCGGACAGGGCGGGGGCCGGCGAACGGGCAGGGTGGCGGCGGCCTCGGTGGCGGCGGAGCGGACCCGTGGCGGCGGTGACCGGGCGGCATTTTCCAAGTGCCTGCCGGCGCGGCTACAGCGCTTCCGCGCCACGATCACGACGCCGGAGCAGACGCTGCAGCAGGTCGTCAACCCGCCGCAGACGAACATCAAGAGCTCCACCTACACGATCGCAGGCGTCGATCCGACCACTCCGGACATCGGCGTCGTCACGGCGTCACTCGTCTCGAGCGGCAGGTTCATCGCCGCGAGCAAGGGCGCGGGAGCGCACGAGGCGCTGCTCTCGAGCACCTACGCGAGCCGTGAGGGCCTGAAGGTCGGATCGAAGCTGAACCTCAACGGCACCGTTTTCACGGTCGTCGGCCTCGTCCGCCCGCCGCTCGGCGGTCAGACGGCCGACGTCTACATCTCGCTGCCGCAGCTGCAGGTGCTCTCGAGCCAGAAGGGCTCCGTCAACGTCCTGCTCGTCCGGGCGGCCAACGGCGCCTCTGTCGGCGACGTGCAGAAGCAGATCGAGACGCTCTATCCGCGGGCGCAGGTCGCGAGCGCGAAGCAGGTGGCCGACTCGATCAGCGGCTCGCTCGTCGACGCTGCGAACCTCTCGAAGCGGCTCGGGACGGCGCTCGCCGTGCTCGCCGCCGTCGCCGCGTTCCTCCTCGCCGTTCTTCTCACCCTTTCGTCGGTCGGCAAGCGGGTCCGCGAGCTCGGCACCCTCAAGGCGCTCGGCTGGACGCAGTGGCTCGTCGTCCGCCAGGTGGTCGGTGAGTCGCTCGCGCAGGGAATCCTCGGCGGCCTCCTCGGTGTCGTCCTCGGGATCATCGTTGCTGCGTCGATCGGCGCCTTCGGCCTGTCGCTGACCGCCAGCTCGAGCACCGGTGGCGGCGACGGCTTCTTCGGCCTCGGCGAGGTGACCGCCCGCACCGCCAGCGACCAGGTTGCGCTCACTGCGCCGATCGCCGTCGGGGTCCTGCTTGTAGGCTTCCTGCTCGCCGTCATCGGTGGGCTGCTCGCCGGCGCGGCCGGCGCCTTCCGGGCTTCGAGGCTTCGTCCCGCAGACGCACTGAGGCAGGTGGAATAGTGGAGAGCATGTTGTACGACGTGAGAGGTGCCAAGCGCTTCTTCCAGCGCGGGCCGATGACGATCGAGGCGGTCGGAGGCGTCGACCTGCAGATCGCCGCCGGCGAGTTCGTCGCGCTCGTCGGCCCGAGCGGCTCGGGCAAGACGACGCTTCTGCAGTTGCTCGGCGCGCTCGACCGGCCGAGCTCGGGCAGCGTCTTCTTCGAGGGTCGCGACCTCGCCGTCCTCGGTGACGGCGAGCTGGGGCAGCTCCGGTTGAACGCCTTCGGGTTCGTCTTCCAGCAGTTCAACCTGATTCCGACCCTGACGGCGCTCGAGAACGTCGAGTCGGCGCTCGCACCCATCGGGGTCAGCTCGACCGAGCTGCGCGAGCGCTCGCTCGGGCTGCTCGAGGAGGTCGGCCTCGCCGACCGTTCGACGCACCTCCCGTCCCATCTCTCGGGCGGTGAGCAGCAGCGGGTCGCGATCGCGCGGGCGCTCGTCGTCGGCCCACGCGTGATCCTCGCCGACGAGCCGACGGGCAACCTCGACAGCGAGACCGGTGCGGACGTGATCGACCTTCTCGCCGGGCTCGCGACCAGCCACGGGGCGACGGTGGTCGTCGCAACCCACGATGCCGAGCTCGCCGCCCGCGCCCCGAGGCGGCTCGCGATGCGCGACGGCCGGTTCACGGGCGATCCGGCTGACGGGGCGGCCGTCCTCTCGCAGGTGTGAGGTTGCGGGCGCTCCCGGTCGCGCTCGGTGCCCTCTGCGCGGCCGGTGCCGCCGTGGCTGCGCTCACGCTCGGGAGCCGGTCCCGACTGCGACCGCGCTTCTCGTCGAGCTCCGGCCGGCCGCTGCCTGCGATGCGCCCGGGCTCCTGCGCGACGCGGGTGCGACGACGGTGTCGACGTCGCTGCGGCTCTACCGCATCGACGGTGCTGCAGCGGCGACCGTCTTGCCGCGGATCCGCGCCTGTCACGCGCTTCGCTTCACCAGCGTCGATCGCCCGTCGCGGGAACGCTGAGCACCACCGACTTCTCCGACCCTCTGGTTCCGACCGAGTGGTGGCGCACGGCGATCGGCGTCGCCGATCTGACGCCGCCCGGCCCCGGGAAGACGGTCACGATCGTCGATTCAGGCGTCGACCTGGCGCACCCGGAGTTCGCGGGGCGGCCGGATCTGCTCGCTCTCAATGCCCAGGAGCCACAGCCGATCGGGGGCGTTCACGGAACCGCGGTCGCGTCGGTGATCGGAGCCGGCGTCAACGGTGTCGGCATCGTCGGCATCTACCCCGAGGCGCAGGCTGCAGAGCTGGGACGCCGCGCTCGGCACGTGGCACCGAGCTCGCGACGAGCGACATCGTCGCCGGCATTCTCGCGGCGGCGAGCACCGGTCCTGGCGTGATCAACCTGAGCCTGGGCTCGGATGGGGTCGAGGTCGCCGATCCAGCAGGCGATCGAGACGGCGGTGCGCAAGGGCATGCTCGTCGTCGCCGCCGCGGGCAACGACGGCGACAAGGGCAGCCCTCTGACCTACCCAGCGAGCCTGCCGCACGTTCTCACGAGCGCGGCCACCGACGAGCAGAACCGAGCCCACGTCGTTCTCGAGCCGCTCGCGCTTCGTCGACCTCGCCGCGCCGGGGCAGGACGTCCCGGTCGCCACTGCTCTCGACGGCAGCTGGGCGGCCGAGGACGGGACGAGCTTCGCGTCGCCGCTCGTCGCTGGCGCGGCGGCGTGGGTCTGGACGGTGCGCCCCGAGCTCGACGCGAGTCAGCTCTTCGAGGTGATGCGCCGCTCGGCCACCGACATCGGACAGCCGGGCCGCGACGATGCAACGGGCTACGGCCTGCTCAACGTTCCGGCCGCGCTCGCCTACGTGGCTCCGGTCAAGGATCCCCTGGAGCCGAACGACGACCTCGACTACGTCACTCCGGGTGCGCTCTTCGCCACCGGCGTCCCTGCCTTGACGACGAGTGGGAAGCGCTCGACGACGTTGGTCGCGCGGCTGACGGCTGTCGAGGATCCGCGCGACGTCTACCGCGTCTTCGTCCCCGCCCGCGGCACGATCACGGTGAAGACGACGACCGCGGCCGGCGTCGACCTCGGCCTCTGGGCTGCGACGGCGCGGAGCGTCACGGAGACAGGGCCCGGCAAGGACCGCCTGGCTCGCGGCAGGACCGCCGGAGCGGTGGAGAGCGTCACGTACAAGAACCCCGGCCGCGCACAGATCGCCTACCTCGCAGTGACGCTCGGCACCGGCGCGCGCGATGCGACGTACCGTGTTGCCGTCGCGGCGCGTTAATCCCTAGCTCGACCAGGGGCCGACGCCGCCGAGACGGTCGACGGTGATTCGCATCCGGTGCCCCGGCGGCGGGCTCTCCATCGGCGGGAAGGTCACGTCAGGCCCGAGGTAGACGTGCGCGAGCCGTTGCAGCAGCTCCGGCGCACCGCCGGGCTCGACCTCCGCGGTGCCGTGCACGACGAGGTACTCCTTCATGCCCGACGGGGGAACGCGCGTGCTCTCGAGCGAGAGCACGACCCGCGGGTCGCGGCGGACGTTCCTGAGCTTCTGCTGCTCGAAGAGGTGGCCGGAGACGATCTGGTCGCCATCCAGCCCGACCCAGATGCACGTCACCTGCGGCGAGCCGTCCCGGCCGATCGTCACGAGATGGGCCAGCGCTCCGGATTCGATCAGCTCGCGCGCGGCTGTCGGGCAGGCTCATGGTCGGGTCCTCTCGGTCACGTTGTGGCGAATGCGCGCACGGTGAAGGTGCCGGCGCCCTCGATCTTCGGCGGCACGGCGGTGAACGTGAATCCTCGCTCCGGCAGTGCAGCGAGGTTCGTCAGGTGCTCGATGATCGGGATCCCCGCCTTGAGGAGGATCGAGTGCACGGGACGGTCTCCGGTCGACGTTCCGTCGATGTTCATCGAGTCGATCCCGACGCAGGCGACGTCGGCGGCGACGAGCGCGCTCGCCGAGGCGGCGCTGAGGTGCGGGTGCGCCTCGAAGTAGCGGTCCGTGCCGAAGTGCAATGAGTGATCGGTGCGCACGAGCACCGCGTGCCCGGCGAGCCCCTCGAGCTCGTCCGGGGCGATGTCGATCGTCTCGACGCCACGGCGGTCGAGCAGCGACGGCCGGCACGCCCGCCACCTGCTCGAGCGCGAGATCGGCGAGGTCATGGCCGTCGGCATAGCGGTGGAACGGGACGTCGAGGTAGGTGCCCGTGTTGGTGCAGATCGTGAGGAGCCCGATGTGGAACGTCAGCCCCGGGCCATAGAACTCCTCCGCGGCCTCGCGTGAGAGGTGGGTGCCGATCACCGGCGCAGGGAGGCCGGGGTAGGTGAGCATCCCGTCCGTGATCCGGTGGCTGAGGTCGATCAGCATTGTCCGGCCAGCCTACCGCCGGGTCAGGCGAGCGAGACGATCGTGCGCAGCTTGCCGCCGGGTGTGAGCGGGATCTGCTCGACGCGAACGACCTCCACCCGCTGTGACGGCGAGACGAGCTCGGTCAGGGCTGTCGCGTGCGGCGAGCCGCAGCCTGGCCTCGGTCGTCTCGACGTTCGTGCCGAGAAACGGGTTCGCGGACGAGTGCCGATGCGGCGCGTATGTCGGCGCGACCCCCTGTCGTCGGTCATCTCATCGCTTTCGCGCGAGTGCGGCGAGGAAGTGACCCGTGAGATAGCGGGTCGGCAGCCGCGAGAGCCCCTCGAAGCAGACGAGGGCGCGCGCGTAGGCTCGTCGTGCCCGCTCTCCGCCGCGGCGGTCGACGCCGTTGCCGACGAGAACGCCAATCACGCGTGGGCAGTGGAGCACCGCTCCGAGCTCGGTCACCCCGAACCCGGCGTCGTCGAGAAGCGCCTTCAGGTCCCGGGGCCGACGGCAGGTGGCGCCGACCTCGTAGGGGACGAGGCCGCTCGCGTCGCGCCAGCGGGTGGGCATTGCGTTGCGGGCGGCGATGACCGGGTTCATCCCGTTGTCGAGCGTCACGAGCAGCGAGCCGCCGGGGCGGAGGACGCGGTGGATCTCGGTCAGTGAGGCCGCAATCTCGTCCTGCGAGGGAAAGTGGTCGAGCGTCGAGTTCGAGACGACGGCCGCGAAGGACGCCGTCGTCGAACGGCAGCTCGCGGATGTCCGCCACGTGTGCGTCGAGATCGGGATGCCGCTCGCGGACGAGGTCGACGACCGTGGCGGAGACGTCGATCCCGGAGACCGCGGCGAACGAGCCCGAGAGGGTGTCGACGAGACCGCGACCGACGAGCTCGTCGAAGAGGTCCGTCTTGAGCACGCTGCCGTCGAGCGCCGGCGGCAGCCACCGCGCAATCAGGTCACGGTTGACCGTGTCGCTGATCTCCCGCCACGCACCGAGGGCGCCACGCCGGCTCCAGTCCCCCGCCACCTCGTCCCAGTATTCGGCCCGACCCGAAAGCTCGGCGGTAGCGGTCACGCTCTCCTCGGAGTTGACGGCGATCGGACAACCCGTGACAGAGGTCTCTCCGGCATCCGTCCTTCTATCACGCAGGCCGGTCGGCCGGTAAGCCTCTTACATCCGATCGATCATGGCCTGGCCGAAGGCCGAGCAGGAGACCTCCGTCGCGCCGTCGAGCATCCGCGCGAAGTCGTAGGTGACCACCTTGTCGCCGATCGCGGCCTCCATCGAGGCGATGATCAGATCGGCGGCCTCTTTCCAGCCCATGTGGCGCAGCATCATCTCGGCGGAGAGGATCAGCGAGCCGGGGTTCACCTTGTCCTGACCGGCGTACTTCGGAGCCGTCCCGTGGGTCGCCTCGAACATCGCCACGTCGTCGGAGAGGTTGGCGCCCGGTGCGATGCCGATGCCGCCGACCTGCGCGGCGAGCGCGTCCGAGATGTAGTCGCCGTTGAGGTTCAGGGTCGCGATCACGTCGTACTCGCCCGGGCGCAGGAGGATCTGCTGCAGGAAGGCGTCGGCGATCACGTCCTTGACGACGATCTCACGTCCCGTGTTCGGGTTCGCGAAGGTCATCCAGGGACCACCGTCGAGCAGCTGCGCGCCGAACTCGCTTGCGGCGAGCGCGTAGGCCCAGTCGCGGAACGCGCCCTCGGTGAACTTCATGGATGTTGCCCTTGTGCACGATCGTCAGCGAGGTGCGGTCGTTGTCGATCACGTACTGGAGCGCCTGGCGGACAAGCCGCTCGGTGCCCTCGCGTGAAACCGGCTTGATCCCGATTCCCGAGGTCTCCGGGAAGCGGATCTTGCGGACGCCCATCTCGTTCTGGAGGAAGGCGATCACCTTGCGCGCCTCGTCCGACTCGGCCTCCCACTCGATCCCGGCGTAGATGTCCTCCGTGTTCTCGCGGAAGATCACCATGTCGGTCTTCGTCGGATCCTTGAGCGGGCTCGGCACGCCGGCGAAGTAGCGCACCGGCCGCAGGCAGACGTAGAGGTCGAGCTCCTGGCGGAGGGCGACGTTGAGTGAGCGGATGCCGCCGCCGACCGGTGTCGTCAGCGGGCCCTTGATCGAGACGACGTAGTCGCGCACGGTCTCGAGCGTCTCGGCCGGCAGCCACACGTCGGCGCCGTAGAGCCGGGTCGACTTCTCGCCGGCGTAGACCTCCATCCAGTGGATCTCGCGCGCGCCGCCGTAGGCCTTCTCGACCGCGGCGTCGACGACGGCCTGCATCACCGGGGTGATGTCGACGCCGATGCCGTCGCCCTCGATGAAAGGGATGATCGGGTTGTCGGGGGTCGGCTGCCCGGGCACGATCCTGGCGCCACCCGCCGGCTACCTTGATGAGTGAATCTGCGCTCATGCGGTGCTCCTCGATTCGTCTTGTCGGAATTGTGACCTGAAAGCTATGTCGACAACAGGATGGTCGAGGTGGCAGAGCTGACTACGCTCCACGGATGGTGACCGCCGACACGTCGATGCCGTCCAGCGAGATCGGCAAGCGGATCGCGGACATCATGATCGAGGGCTTCGACCGCCACTACCGCCTGTTTCGCGAGACCAGCGCCGACGCGAAGCACCGCTTCGACATCGCGGCCTGGCCGGAGGCGCAGCAGGCGGTGCGGGAGCGGATCCGGTTCTACGACGAGCGGGTCGAGGAATGCGTCGAGCGGCTGCGCGACGAGCTCGATGCGGGCTCGCTCGACGACGACGATCTGGCGCGGCGCGAAGCTGCTCTACATCGGCCTGCTCGTCGACCACAAGCGGCCGGAGCTCGCCGAGACGTTCTTCAACTCGGTCGTCACCCGCGTGCTGCGGCGCACGTACGTCCACAACGACTTCGCCTTCGTGCGCGCCGCGGTCTCGACGGAGTACATCGAGTCCGACCCGCCGATCTACCGGAGCTACTACCCCGCCGAGCGTCGGCCTCCGCACCTGCGTTCCTCGACATCTTCGCCGACTTCGGCTGGAAGCGGCCGTTCGCCGACCTCGAGCGTGACGTCGAGTTCGTCTGCGCGGCCCTGCTGGAGCACTTCGGCGGCGAGCTGGCCGCCGCGCGAGCCGAACCACCAGGTGCAGGTGCTCGGCTCGGCCTTCTACCGCAACAAGGCCGCCTACGTGATCGGGAAGATCGTCAACGGCAACGAGGAGACACCGTTCGCGCGTCGGCGGTGCTCCACGACGAGGACGGCAGGCTCGTGCTCGACACCGTGCTGTTCGACCCCGACGAGCATCTCGGTGTTGTTCTCGCTCTCGCGGGCCTACTTCATGGTCGACATGGACGTTCCCTCGGGCTACGTCCAGTTCCTGCAGACCCTGATGCCGACGAAGCCCCGCTCGGAGCTGTACACGGTCGGTCGGGCTCGCGAAGCAGGGCAAGACCCTCTTCTATCCGCGACCTGCTCCACCACTTGCACCACTCGCAGGACGTCTTCGTCGAGGCTCCCGGCACGCGCGGCCTCGTGATGCATGTCTTCACGCTGCCCTCATACCCCTACGTGATCAAGGTGATCAAGGACGAGTTCGGCCACTCGAAGCACTCCGACCGCGCCACGGTGAAGCGGAAGTTCCTGATGGTCAAGGAGATCGACCGCGTCGGCCGGATGGCAGACACGCTGGAGTTCAAGAATCTCGCGCTCCCACGCGATCGCTTCGCGCCCGAGCTGCTCGACCAGCTGTTCGAGCTGGCGCCGTCCACGATCGAGATCGACGGGGACAACGTGATCGTCGGCCACTGCTACGTCGAGAGCCGGATGACGCCGCTCAACCTCTATCTCGAGACTGCGACGGCGGACGAGGTCGAAGAGATCGTCCGCGAGTACGGCGACACGATCCGGGAGATGGCGATCGCCAACGTCTTCGCCGGAGACATGCTCTGGCGCAACTTCGGCGTCAACCGGCACGGCCGGGTCGTCTTCTACGACTACGACGAGATCGAGTACCTCACCGACTGCGTGTTTCGCAGGATCCCGCCGCCGCCGAACCCCGAGGCAGAGCTCTCGGGCGAGCCGTGGTATCCGGTCGGGCCGCTCGACGTCTTCCCGGAGGAGTTCGAGACCTTCCTGCTCGGGAGCCCGCAGGTGCGCGAGGCGTTCCTGCTCCATCACGCCGACCTGCTGCGCGCCGAGTTCTGGCAACAGTGCCAGGAGCAGGTCGCACGCGGCGAGATCGTGGACTTCTTCCCGTATCCGGAGGAGATGCGGTTCTGCCGTCGCTACGCGGTCGAGAGCGGTTGAGAGGCTAGGCGGGCAACACGGTGAACGTGACTGCGCCGGTCCTGTTTGGCGTTCCGCTCGAGGAGTTCGTGACGGTCCACGACCAGCTGTAGTCCCCGGGCTGCAAGGGACGCGGGATGGTGAACGTGCAGTTGATCGACTTTTTTCCCGCAGGAATTCGTTGCGAGCAGGGTGCCGCGCCGGATCCGCGGGGGCCGGCGATGCTGCTCGAGAGAGCATGTGCCCCCACCGCTCCGGCGTCGAAGGCGAGACCGATCGTGACCTGGGTCTCCGAGGCGGGCACGGTGAGGCACGGGACAGTGGCCGTCGTCTCGATCGCGCACGCTGCTGCCCCGCCACTCCCGCTCGGCTTCAACGAGACGCCCGTGACGCCAAGTGACACCGACTGCTCGCAGGAGGGAATCCCGCCGGCGGGATAGCCGCGGCAGAGCGCTCGTCTCGAAGTCGTGTCCCACACCTTGGCGAGGTCGATTCCGAAGACGAGACCGCCGGTGATCTCGCCGAGCGGGTCCTCCGAGCCCGAGCCTCTCTGAAGGATCCCGACGACGGTTCCGCGTTCGTTGACGATCGCGGAGCCACTCGCTCCCTCGGCACCGAGCAGGTTTATGGCGAGGAACGGCACGTGCGACTCCGTGTACCTCGAGAGCAGGAGGCCTTGTGTCAGGCTGATGGCGTTTCCGAGTGGATGTCCGATCATCGCGAGGTTGGTCCACTTCCGCGGAGACGAGGTTGCGATCTCGAAGATGTGTGCGCCCACGACGGGCCTCGTGAGCTTCAGCGTCGCGATGTCCTCCAGCTTCCCGAGTCGGCCCCGCGTCGCCCAACGGTGCCTGCTGGCGACCGGAATCCACCTGCCACCTGCCCGCACCTTGATCTTGCACGCCAGGGTCTTCGGCTGGAACGCGACGTGTCTCGCCGTCATGACGACGCTTGCTCCCACGAGGAATCCCGAGCCCGTCGTCTTGGTGTTGCCGCCGCAGTCGAAGGTTCGGATCAGTACGACCCCGGTCGCCAACTCGACGAACTGCTTCGGCTCGATCGCGTGGGCCTCGGCGCTCGCGCGCGCCGCCTCTGCGGCTGACCCACGATCCGTGCCGATCGCGATGGCGCATGCGAGGGCTGCGCCGACGAGGGTCCTGGCGGCGGGCACTCGCATCGGCGTCGATGGTAGCCGCGAGGCGCGGAGGTTCTGTAAGCCGATGGATCGAGCGACGATCGGCGTTCGCGGCGGCGACGACTACGATCAGTCGGCGTCGCCGAAAGGGCAACCGTGGAACCCGCGGACGAACAGGACGTCGAGCAACCGACCGCGCCACCCTCGGCCCTCGCATCCACGCGCGCGCGTGCGGCTGCCGTGCGCCGAGCGCGCCGAGAGCCTCAGCGCCCGCGCTCAGGTCGAGCGGACGCGCCATGGCTCGATCGATGCGATCTTCGAAATGGCCGACCGCGACTCCGAGGTCGGCGGCGGGATCATGGGCGGAGCTCTCGCGTACAGGCTCTTCATCTGGATCCTGCCGCTCACGTTCGTCGCGATCGCCGGGCTTGGCTTTGCATCAGACGCGGCGTCCCAGTCGCCCCAGAGCGCGGCGAAGTCGATGGGCCTCGCTGGGCTCGTCTCGTCCTCGGTCGCGAGCGCAGCGGACAGCTCAGCCCGCTGGTACGCGCTCCTGATCGGCATCCCGCTGCTCGTCTACACGACGCGCAGCCTCCTGCGGACGCTGATCGGTCGTGCATCGTCTTGTCTGGGCGGATGCTCGCGGCGCGGTGGGGAAGCCGACGTTGGGAGCGACGCTCCAGCTCCTCGTGGCGATGATCGGCTACTTCGTCGTCTCAGCGCTCACGAGCGCGGCGAGACACGCATCGTTCGCCGATGGTCTCATCGTCACGCTGCTCGACCCCGTCCTGTACGGAGCACTCTGGCTCCTGATCTCGAGCAAGCTTCCGCACCGCGATGCGACCTGGCGGGATCTCGTCCCCGGCGCGATCCTGTTCGGGCTCGGCATCGAGGTGCTCCAGGTCGTCACGGCGTACTTCATCGCGCCGCAGGCGACCAGCAAGCAAGGCACGTACGGCTCACTCGGAATCGCGGCGGCGCTCCTCCTCGGCCTCTACCTGATCAGCCGCCTCGTAGTGGCGACGGCGGTGATCAACGCGACGCTCGCCGGTCGGAGGAGGCCGTCGCCCGGCGTCGACGCTTAGCGAACGACCTGGATTCCACGTGAGGCAAGCGCGACGGTCAGCGCCTGACGCGGGGTGTGGCCAGCCGGGACGTAGACGCCGACCCGCCCGAAGCGGGCATCGTCGATCCACCAGCGCGTGACTGCTGCTGCCGGCGTATCGAGCCCGGGCCTGGTCGCGAGCCGCAGCACGGTGCCGGCTGCCGCCGACCGCATGGGGTGATCCTTCTCCCACGACTGCGATGTCCCGATCTCGAGCGATGGGAGCAGATGCCAGTGAACGTTCGCGGCGATCAGCGCAGCGGCGACGAGCAGGATGAGCGCGCCGGCGTCGACGATCCGCATCGGATCGCTCGGCCGACCTGTGCCCGGATCCTCGTGCTCTGCTTCCATCGGGCTCCCGGAACGGTGTCAGGACGACGCGGAGGGCCGGACGGCCCGCTGCTTGCTCATCGGCGGGGGCACGCCTCGGCATGAGGGTGTTGTGGAGTTACGCTTAGCCCCTGTACTCGTGGCCCCTCGAACCCTTCGAGCAGGCGCACCCGGTGCGCGGCTACTTCAACGACCCGCGCATTGCGGGCAAGTCGAGATCGTTCCATTTCGGGATCGACATCGCGGCGGCGAACGGGACGCCGGTACATGCGGTCAGTCCGGGGATCGTGCATATCGAGGGTGGCCGCTCGCTGTCGGTTGGCGACAGCGATCTCGCCTTCGGCTACTGGCACGTCATCCCGGCTGTGCACAACGGCCAGTTCGTCGCGAAGCACGAGGTCGTCGGTCATGTCGAGGCGCCCTGGCTTCACCTCCACTTTGCGGAGCACCGCGCCGGCGTTTACCGTGACCCGCTGCGGCCGGGCGCGTTGACGCCCTGGCGTGACACGACCGCGCCCAAGGTGACGAGGATCGTGCTCTCGCGCAACGGCCGGGTGCTCGACCCGGCCGGTGTCTCGGGCGCGGTGGACGTGATTGCCGAGGCGCACCAGATGCCGCCGCTGGCGGTGCCCCAGCCGTGGCGCGGCCTTCCTGTGACGCCGGCGCGGTTGCGCTGGCGCGTCCGCCGCGGGACGAAAACCGTGCGGGCCTGGCACACCCCGATCGACTTCGCCGGTGGGCTGCTCCCGCAGGACAGGTTTCGCTGGATCTACGCCCCCGGCACGCGCCAGAACCGAGCCGGCAAACCCGGCCTGTTCCGCTTCTATCTGGCGCACACCTGGAGCACGGCGCTGCTTCCCGACGGCCCGTACCACCTCGAGGTCGAGGCGTCCGATCTCTACGGCAACAGGGGTGGCCTGCAGCTCGCCTTCACGCTCGCGAACGATCTCTAGCGGGAAGGAGGGCAGCGAGCGTCGGCGGCTGCTCCAGGTCGCGTTGCTGTTCGACGAATACCTGGACGAGGTCCATCTCCCCGGCGTGTCGTGGCGATTTCAGAAGGTCGCCTTCGGTGCGCTCGCCCGGGTCGGGAGACGGCGCGGCTACCGGACGGAATTTCCCGGGTACGGGCGGGAGCAGGTGTCGGGGAGGTGAGTTATCGACGCAAGTGGGTATGTCGAATGGGTTGTTCCTTCATCAACAGGAGGTCTGCATGACCAATTCGTCAACGCCATCACGTCGGACGCGCTCGCCGCGCGCCATCGTCGCTGCCATCGCAGCCGCGATCGCCCTCGTCGTCGTCCTTCCCGCCTCGGCGGTTGCACTGGCCCACGCACACGCCGTCGCACCGCCGCCCGCGAATCCGACGAGCGCCGATCAGATTCAGAACATCGACCAGGTCAAGACCGCGATCAAGGCCTACTACGGCGACACCCCGACCGCGACGCTCGATCCCGTGAACGGCACCGTCGCCCTCCACACCTTCTCGCCGACCGGCGCCTACGCCGCCGAGATGAGCCGCCTCGAGGCGGACGCGACCAGGTACCTCGACCATCAGGCGAAGAAGCCCGGCCCCGACCCGAAGCCTGGGCCCGGCCCGAAGCCGAAGCCCGGTCCGACGGGTGGCCCGAAGGACACCGGCACGCCGGCGATCCTCCTCGATATCGACGACACCACACTCAACACCTACAACTACGAGATCTACAGCAACTTCGTCTACAGCCCGACGAGCAACGCCGCATTCGTCAACAGCGCGGCGTTCCCGGCGGTTCCGGGCATGCCCGCCCTCGTGGCCCACGCCGTCTCCAAGGGCTACCAGGTGTTCTTCCTCACCGGCCGGCCCGAGTCGCAGCGCCCCGGTACGGTGACGAACCTGACGAATGCCGGCTATCCGACACCGGCCGCCAACCACCTGTATCTCAAGGATCAGACGAACCAGCCGTGGCTCTCGAGCTGCTCGCCGGCGTGCACGACGACCCAGTACAAGTCGCTCACCCGGCAGCACATCGAGTCGATGGGCTTCGACATCGTCGCCAACTTCGGTGACCAGTTCAGCGATCTCAACGGCGGTTTCGCGGACGAGACGTTCAAGGTCCCGAACCCGATGTACTTCCTGCCGTAATCCTCACCCGGTGCGGGGAGCCCGTGCATGCGGGCTCCCCGCACTCTCGAGACTGGCGCTCACGCAGGCGGCGAAGGGTGGCCGAGCCCGACGCCCAGAGCGGCGTCGGGGGTCACCGCGACCGGCAATTGCTGTCGGCCATTCCCGTTCAGGTGAGCATCCCGCTTGCGTGGCGCTTCGATCCGCTCGAACGCGTCCACGACCATGGGGTCGAACTGGATTCCACGCAACTGGCGGATCTCGGCGAGAGCCTTCCCGCGCGGCCAGGCGGCCTTGTAGGGCCGCGCATGCGTCAGCGCGTCGAAGACGTCCGCCAGACGCGACGATCCGGGCCGCGAGCGGGATCGCGTCACCGACGAGCCGGTCGGGATAACCCGTGCCGTCCCACCACTCGTGATGGAAAGCCGCGATCTCTTCGGCCGCGCGCAGGATCTCCGATCCGCTGCCGGCCAGGATCGACCGGCCGATCTCCGCGTGCGTCTTGATCACGTCGAACTCCTCCATGCTCAGCGGGCCGGCCTTCAGGAGGATCGCGTCGGGGATGCCGACCTTTCCGACGTCGTGGAGGAGGGCCGCCTCCCGGATCAGCGTCACGGTCGCGCCGTCCAGATCGAGCTCGAGAGCGATCCGGGCTGCCATGTCCGCGACCCGGTAGGTGTGGGCCTGGGTGTCGTCGTCGCGATACTCGGCGGCGAGCGCGAGTCGCGTCAGCGTCTCGTGGTGGGAGTTGGCGAGCTCGCGCGTTGTTCGTTCGAGCTCGAGCGTGTGCTCCTGCACCGCCTGCTCGAGGCGTGCCTGGTAGACGCGCTCGCGTGCCTCGAGCTCCTTCCGCTCGGTGATGTCACGGGCGACGGCAAGCATCTCGCCGGCCTCGAGGTCGGGGCGGGACGACCACTCGAGCCAGCGGTACGTGCCGTCCTTGGCGCGGTAGCGGTTCTGGAAGCTGAGGATCACCTCGCCATCGACCTGCTTGGCGGCCGCCGCCAGCGTCGCGCTGACGTCGTCCGGGTGGAGGTAGTCGATGACCGGCTCGGCCAGGAACTCGTCGCGCGTGTAGCCGAGCAAGCGGGTGACCGAGGGGCTGACGCGCGTGAATCGGCCTTCGAAGTTCGACGTCACGATCATGTCGAGCGAGAACTCCTGATGATGTGAGAGGTCCTTCAGGAGCCGCCGTGCCTGGTCGAGGAACCACCCGAGGAGAACGCCCACGAGGATGCACGCGGCCGAGCGAGACACGATCCACGGAGTCCCTTCGTACTGATCGTGCTGCAGCCACCAGATGCCGGCGAGGGAGCTGCAGAGGATCCCGATCATCAGGCCGCCGCGCAAGCCCATGCCGCCTGCGCCGAGCGCCAGCGAGATCACGAAGCCGAACAGGATCGCCTCGCCGAAGCGCTGGTCGGTGAACTCGCCGATGCCGAATACGGCAAAGGCCACCGCGGCAGCAGCGGCCACGAGCAGCAGTCGACCGCCGCGACCGCCGTGCACGATGCGCCCGGCCCGTGTCCTAGGCAACGGGATCCCTCACCATGTCGAGCTTCTTGTGTGGCGGCACGACCCAACCGTGGCACAGCGGCCTCGGCATGCACGTCCCCCATTGGGGTGCTCGAAAACGGCTCCTGAGCAGGGTGTTTCCGGGGTCGTTCTGCCTCAGCCGGTCCTCATGCCTGCGCCTGGAGATGTCTGACGACGCGAACGAGTTGGCCTTCTCGATAGATCCGTTCCGTGGTCGCCCCGTTGGCTCTCGCGTACGTGACTCTGACCCTGGCGCCGCCTGCATCCCGAACGGTTCGACCGTCACGATGCGAAACCCGCTCCGGGCATTCAGATCTCCCGGCCGCAGCGCAGTCGCCCGCAGGTACTCGCCCTTACCAGGTCCCGTGGTCGCACCGGCCACTACGCAGCGCTCCCGTTCGAACCGTGCTTGGCGCGTTGAGCGAAGAGTGTCTCGATCTCGTCGGCGGCGGACACAGGCGTGTCTCCGATCTGGGGGTGCGTTCGTTGGCCGCAACCCCCGTGGCGATTTTGTACTCACGAACGGCAACGCGATTTTCCCAGGCCGGTCGGCTGTTGAGCCAGCATGCGGGGACCCCGACGCTCCGGCGCCCCGCCCATGGTCGACGAGCGCGGGACCCGAGCATGCCGCCGCGGGACGAAAGGTCGGTGGCGTGGGCGGTCACGTTGGCACCTGCGAGCAGTCTCGTTCCGCGAGCACTCATCGTCAACGCGTGCGGCATGACAGAGGTGGAGGCGGCGGCACGCCGGTGGTGCGGCGTGCCGCCGGCGCCAGTTCAAGCGGTCATGCGACCGGCCACCGTGTACTTGGTGACCGACGTTCTGCGACCGGGCGTGTCCCCGGTCGGCATGGCGTTCAGGGCGGCGTCGCCTTTGGCGTAGTCGTCCTCGGTGTCGAAGAACAGGATCACCTGCGACGTGTTCGTGGCTTCGTCGTGGAGCATCACGATCTCGGTCGCCGGGATGTCGTCGGGCCTCGGGTCGCTCTCGATCTGTTTCGAGAGCTCCGCCATGTGCCGGCTGTCGACGCCTTCGAAAGTCACTGCGCGAGCGAGTGCCATCTTCGCCTCCTTGCGATTGGAACTGCGGACGGCCTGTAGTCCAGAGCCGCCGCACAGCGTTACACGCTGCTCCCGCTGTGACCACCCCGGATCCCTAACAGCGCCTAACCCTTATCCTCATATGCCGGTCGTACCGTGAGGTCGTGAAGCTCGTCGCGGTCCTCCTCGGGAGCATCGTGCTGCTCTTGCCCGCCGCCGTCTCGGGCGCGCTTCAGCCGCGCGACTACGACGCGGTCTTCTCCCCGGACGGCGGCACCGTTGCCTTCGTTCACGCCCTCGGGAGTGTCGCGTCGATAGACCTGCTCGAGCGGGACGGGAGTCACCGGCGAAGGCTGGTGCGAGGGGTCTCGACGCTGCAGCATCTCGCCTGGTCGCCCGACGGCAAGAGCATTGCGTACGAGAGCGGCGAGAGCATCTGGCGTGTTGACGTGGTCGGCGGGACGCCGACGCGTGTCACGACTGACGATCCGAGCCTCGGCGTCGAGAGCTGGCAGCCGGCCTGGTCTCCCGACGGGAAGATGATCGCGTACTCGCGGTTCCAGACCTGCTTCCGCTGTACCGCGATCTGGCTCGTCGGGAGCGACGGGACATCGCCACGCCAGATCTACGACACCTTCCAGGCCCGGCGCCCGATGTTCTCGCCCGACGGCACGGAGCTCGCGCTCTCGATAGCGAACGACCTCGTGATCGACCTCGACGGCCACTCGATCGTCGGTGGCGGCGGCGCGTACACGATCTGGTCACCGCGCGGCACGTACATCGCCTACACGGGTGGCGGCCTCTGGATCCGCAACCTCGAGACGGGCATCTTGCGGCGCCTGACGCCGTTGATCGGCGCGCAGATCGCCTGGTCGCCGGACGGAAAGTGGATCGCCGGCGGGACGTGGCACGTCGGTCGCTCTCGTCCGAGCGCGGGACGGGTCCCAGCTCAGGAAGATCCCGGCATCGGACATCCGCGGGGGCGCCCCGAGCTTCTCGCACGGCTTCGTCGTGTATTCGCACGCCGGCGAGTGCGGCATCGACATCGCCCGCGAGAACGGTACGGGCGCGCGACGACTCACGCGAACCTGCTGATCGATTCGTAGGCATGCACGGGTTGCAATCGTCGGCGCGTGAGACAGGGTCGACCCGACTCCCGTGACGCACGCGCTCTGCCATGCCCGCCAATTGCGGTCCGCGCCTCGGACTGGGTATGCGGCCGAGCAGTTTGAGTGAATCGCGAACGGGGGTACATAGAAACGCCGGTGATCACCGGTTCAACGGACGAGCGCGGAGGTTGGACATGACGGACGAGACTCGGGACGAACACGGCCCCGCCGACGGCGGAGCCGGCTCCGGCCACGATGGGGGAGCGGACGGTGGCGCTGACGGAGGAGCCGGCGGAGAACACGGTCCGGCCGACGGCGGCGCTGGTACCGGCCACGACGGCGGCGCCGATGGTGGAGCCGATGGAGGGGCCGGCCAGGACGGTGGCGCTGACGGAGGAGCAGGCTCGGATGGTGGGGCCGACGGTGGGGCCGACGGCGGAGCTGACCGCTGACCGTTTCAGATCTTGCGGAGGGTCGGACGGGCCAGGACGGCCGTCCGGCTCTCGAGCGGCTGATCGACGTCTCTCCGGACCGCTTCGCCGAAGAGTTCTGGAGCAAGGCCGCGTTACTCACGCGCGGGGTCGAACTGGACCGAGGTTTCGACGATCTGTTCTCGCTCGACGCGGCCGACGAGATCCTTTCCACACGCGGTCTTCGGACCCCGTTCATCCGGGTTGCCAAAGACGGTGCCATCGTCGACGCGTCTCGGTTCACCGGCCCTGGCGGCGTCGGGGCGGCTATCGCCGATCAGGTGGCCGATGAGCGGATCCTTGACCTGTTCGCGTCTGGGCACACGATCGTGTTGCAGGCGCTCCACCGGTTCTGGCCACCACTCGTCGCATTCGCGGGAGGACTCGGAGCCGAGCTAGGGCACCCCGTTCAGATCAACGCCTACATCACTCCGAACGAGTCGCAAGGTTTCGCAGCCCACTACGACGTCCACGACGTGTTCGTTCTCCAGATCGCTGGCAAGAAACAGTGGATCATCCATGATCCCGTGCATCCAGATCCGCTTCGCGATCAACCCTGGACACAACACCGAGCTGCCGTGGAAGCACGAGCGAAGGAGATTCCCGGTGACGAGTCGGTCCTCGAGGCCGGTGATGTCCTCTACCTCCCGCGTGGCTTCATCCATTCCGCGGAGGCACTGGGCGGCGTTTCCGTCCATCTCACGGTCGGCGTCCACAATCACACGCGCCAGGACCTCGTTCAGGCACTCCTCGAGCTCGCAGCAGATGATCCACGCCTACGCCATTCGCTGCCAATGGGCGTGGACGTCGGTGACTCCAATCAACTCGAGCGCGACCTCGCACTGACCGTCGAGGCACTGACAGAGCGAATCCGATCGATCGCGGCAGCCGACGTCGCCACGGTCATGGAGCGTCGCGATCGTCGAAGCGGCCGGCCAGCCCCGCTCGGCCCACTTGCGCAGGCGCACGCCTTGGCCACGCTCTCGCCGGACACTGTGGTCAGCGTTCGGCCGCTACAGAAGGCCACGCTCTCGACGAGGAACCGGGACGTGACGGTCGATTACGCGGGAGGGACTCTCACCTTCTCGTCGCGCGAGACCGATGCGCTGCGTGCTCTCCTCGAGGGGCGGGCGCCCGTGCGAATCGGCGACATGCCCGGGCTCGACGACGTGCAGAGGGCCGAAATCGTCCGCCGGCTCATCCGCGCCGGCATCGTCGTTGCCGACCCACCTACAGACATACGGTGAAGGGCGCCGTTCCGGCAGCCAGCCGGCTGCGCTGCTCGTTCGCCGCGGACGAGCGAGAAGATCCGCTTCCCGGAACTGCAGCCCACGCCTGCGGATTCGTCCTGATCGAATCGCCTGAGGCGTGGGGTCAGAACGCCCTGACGGACTCCCGCCTCGACCGCGAGGTCGCAGCTGCGATAGCGGCGCGAGCAACAGCGCTCTCGTATCGCGTTCTTCTGATCAAGCGGCCCGGCCGAACGCCACGAACGAAGCGACGCCTATGGTTCATCGCCGACTCGACCCCGGGCGCCGAGACGTTGACCTGGGGCACATATGACACTGACCGAGACCTGCTCCGCGTCTCATTGGCACAACCCGACGGCGCAGGCACGTTGCCGGCGCTGTATCTCGTCTGCACCCACGGACGCCACGACGCATGCTGTGCGCTCCGCGGCAGAGCAGTGGCCGCCACACTCGCCGAGCACCGACCGGACGTCACGTGGGAGTGCTCGCACATCGGGGGAGACAGATTCGCGCCAAACGTCCTCCTGCTCCCGCACGGCCTCTACTACGGCCGCGTGGACGCTCCACGCTCGCCAGAGATCGTGGCCGCCCAGGAACGCTCAGAGGTCGTCATCGATCTGCTTCGCGGTCGCGCTACGTACCGGCCGGTAGTGCAAGCAGCCCAGCACTTCGCTCGAGTCGCGGAGGGCAGTCCGGCGATCGACGACTTCGAGCTCATCGGTTCACGGAAGACAACAAACGGCGATATCTGTGTCGCCCTCGCACACGCAGGCCGAACCCTGTCCGTGACCGTTCGCGCGACTCACGGCGAGGAGGCCGGCCTGCTCACGTGCAGCGCGACCCATCCGCTTCATCCCCCGACGTTCGCCCTGCAGGCAATCGAGCGCCGCTGACCGTAGTTGGCTTTGCCCTGAATGGGAGGAGAGCTGCCGCCTCCGTCCTACTCGGTCGCGCGCCAGCGGTGACGGTCTGATCTGATCAAGGCGGTGCGGGCCTGTCCTGCACGTCGTGTGTTCCCAAGATGTCTCCCTCGGGTCGTAGGGCCGCTCCTGAGTGTCGGAGCGGCCCTACTCATGTGAGCTCCTCTTCGGTCAGCGTGCCGTGGCCTTCGTGGTCTTCTTTGCGCGGCTCGTGGCGGGCCGCTTTACGCGTGGCCGTCGGGCGCCGTTTGCGACTTCTCCTGACGGTTGCTTGGGGAGGCCGGCTTTGACGCGGAGTTTCTCGGCGATCTCGGCGATCTCCTCGGGTGCGTAGTCGGGCGCGAAGACCGAGGGCTGGGAGGGCAGGTCGTGGGCTGCGAAGCCTTCGGGCGAGTTGTCCTCGACGACGAGTTCCTCGCCTGTTTCCGGGTGGGGGCCGTTGAAGACGGCGGCGAGCTCTTTGTAGTCGTCTTGGGAGTAGCGGTAGAGGCGGAGGTGTTCGCCGCGCTTGATGTGCGGCTGGCATTCGGGGATCTTGTCGGTCGGGATCCGCGGCGAGGGAAACAGCTTCATCAGGTCAGCGCCCGTGAGCCGTTCGAGCGCTCGCGCATATGCGACCTGGTGGACGCCACCGCGAACAAGAAGGAACCCGGTGAGCGCGCGCGCGGCGGGATGCTCGACGGCCTCGTAGACCTTGAGCTTGCCGTTGCGCGCACCGGTCTCGAGGAAGAAGTTGTGGGTGAGGTCCTCTACGAGGTCGCCTGAGGAGAACACGTAATCGCCGTTCCAGGGGCGTCCCTGCGAGTTCTGCGGTAACGCCCCGAGGCCGCCGGCGAGGTAATGGTGCGGATTGCCAACGCCCTTCAGCGAGGCAAGCGCGGCTTTCGGGGCGCGCGAGCCGTTCGAGCCGCTCGCGCCCGTCAGCATCGTGTTGATCGTCGTCGCGACGAGCTCGACGTGCCCGAACTCCTCTGCCGCGATGCTCGAGACGAGATCGAAGAACGGGCGGGCGCCCTGGCGGTTGCGAAAGTTGAAGGACTGGAAGGTGTAGTTCAGGAACGTCGACATCTCCCCGAACTTGCCTCCCAACAGCTCTTGCACCGCTGCCGCGCCGGCTGGGTCCGGATCGGAAGGGGGTGGTAACTCGGTGAGTATGCGATCGATGCGGCGAATCACTGTGCTGCCTCCAGCAGTAGACGGATGGCCACCGGAACAGTCGCCCAGACGATCAGCGACGCGGGTGGAGCATGGTTGTGACGCCAATAGCCAACCCGCAAACCTCTTAGGGGTTCTCGAGCCCGTTTCGGTGTGCTTTCGTCGGCGCTTCCGCCGCCTAAGGCTACCGCTGAAGCGTCGAGAGGCTGGAGCTGCGAGCTGATCCTGCAGTTCGCTGCGGAAGGAATGTGGTAAGTGCTCTAGAAAAAATTCCGATTTGCAGGGATTTTCAGTAGCGCACCTCGGCAATTCGGGACGAATCCGCTGGGTTCAGGCACAAAACACGCGCTTGTGCCCATTCGTCAGTTCACGGATCCGCGCGGAGCGACCATCAGCACGGGCATAGCTGAACTCCGCGCGGACGACACCCTTCAAACCCTTGTCGCCCGGGCCGACAAAGACCTCTACCGCAACAGAGCGAGACTGTCTCCCGACGAGTGACTGGGTGCGTGCCCTGGGCACCCCACTGAACTCGTGTCGGAGCGTCGGCGTAACGAGCATCGCCTCGACGCCAACGAAGGACATCGGCTTGAACAAACCGATTCAGGGTGGGCGCACCTGGGATCGAACCAGTGTCCCCTGACGAACCACCATTCGGAGCCTGGACCCACAACCCGCACATTTGCAGGGACAATTCAGATCTGAAGAGCGGGCCGGATCCACTCAAGCCCACAATTCCCACGGTGCGTGTGGGATGGGTGTGGGAAAGGGCGCCGGCCTCGAGGGTTCAGGTTTCGGCGTCAGAAAGGGAGTACGCTGTAGTTGCTGGCCCTACCCGCCAGAACCCCGGCCTAGAGCCCGAAACCTCCCGACGTACCTCCTGGTGCGCTAGACGTAGGAGCTCGAGGCGAACAGGATTCGACCCGTAGGGCCAGCCTTTCGTGGGCCTCAAGCGTTCGGGTTGCCGGGGTTGGCAGGTTTGGACCGGGGCGCAAAGATCGGGCGGGTGCTGTCGCGGCCGCGCGAGAGCTGGCGACCTGCTCGAGTTGAGCGAGCTGGAGTCGCGCCCAGGAGGCCCCGTGATCGGGGAACCGGCGCAGCAGCAGCGAGGGTTGTGTTGCCGCTCACAATGTCGGAACGTGCAAGAGATCGAGGCTCCAAGGACGGGTAAATCCCAACTTCGCGTGCTCTTGACATCTCGGGCCGTTAGCGGTAACAATCGCGCCAAGATCGCGCCGAAGGAACGACGCGTCAATCCAAGGGAGGTTTCCGGTGGAGTTCGACGACATCGTCGGCGACGACGTCCCCAAGGCTGAAGCAGAGGAACGCCGAGAGCTCGTCTCGGATCGGCGTACCCTTCTGAAGCGGATCGGACTCGGAGCTGCAGCGCTCACCATCCCGTCAGCAGTCGTCGCGAGCCCGACGTTCGGGGCTGTGACCGAAGGGCTTGCAGCCGACAGCTTCATCAAGTCCCATCCGAACTGGAAGTTCGTGTTCGTCAACCACGTGACGACGAACCCGTTCTTCGTCCCGACGATCTACGGGGCCCAGGATGCGTGCTCGCTGCTCGGCTGCAGCTACCAGTGGACCGGCTCTACGACCTCGGACATCAGCCAGATGGTCAATGCCTTCAACTCGGCCATCTCGGCCAAGGCGTCAGGAATCTCGTGCTGCCTTGTCGATCTGAAGGCGTTCAACGGACCGACCGAGGCAGCCGAGGCCAAAGGCATTCCGGTGCTCGCCTACAACGCCGACGTGCCACCGGGGAACGCGAACAAGCGGCTTGCGTACATCGGCCAGGATCTTTACGCCTCGGGGTATGCGATGGGGCAACGGATCGTCAACCTCGTCGGCAGTGGTGATGTGGCGCTGTTCATCGCCACCCCCGGCCAGCTGAACATCCAGCCGCGGATCGACGGTGCCGTGGCGGCAATCAAGAAGTTCGGCGCGGGCAAGATCAAGACGACATCGATCGCCACCGGCGCCCTGCTCCCCGACGAGGTCGCGAAAGTCGAGGCCTACTACCTCGGCCACAAGGACCTGAAGGGCATGTTCGCCGTCGACGCCGGCTCGACGCAGGCGGTAGGTCAGACGGTGGCCAAGTACGGGCTGAAGAAGAAGGGAGTAAAGGCGGGTGGCTACGATCTCACGCCGACGACGCTGAAGCTGATCGCGGCGAACCAGCTGGACTTCACGATCGACCAGCAGCCGTACCTCCAGGGTTGGCTCCCGATCCTGCAGCTGTTCTTCTACCGTTACTCCTCCGGGCTGGTGGCGCCGTCCGACACGAACACGGGCATCCTCTTCGTCACGAAGGCGAACGTGAAGCCGTATCTGTCGACGACGACGCGCTACGAGGGCAGTTCCAAAGCCCAGAAGTACCCTGTCTCGTAACCCGTGACCGAGGCCGCGACAGCACCCCGGCCTCCCGAACCACCGCAACGCGCCAGCCTCGGCTGGCGCGTTGCTGGTGCGTTCGCTCGGCGCCGCGAGGCGAGCATCGGCGTCGTCCTGCTCGGACTCGTCGTCTATTTCTCGCTGAGGACGGACGCGTTCTTCGGGCAGGAGAACGCACGGGTGATCGCCGAGTTCTCCGCCCCGATCGCGATCATCGCGGCGGGCGAGGTGATGCTCCTGATCTGCGGCGAGATCGACCTCTCGGCAGGGAATGTCTACGCGTTCTCCACCTGGATCTTCTACTTCGCGAACCACAGCTGGGGCCTGCCGATCTGGCTGGCGGTGATCGTCGGATTGCTCTCGGGCTCGCTCGTCGGAGTAGTGAACGGAGTGGTCACGGTCTTTGTCGGCGTTCCCTCGTTCATCACAACGCTCGGGATGATCTTTCTCCTGAACGGATTGACGCTGATCATGTCGGGCGCTTTTCCCGTCGAGACCCCCGGGGGGAGCACGTTCTTCAAGTTCTTCGGCGGCGGCGCCTATGTGACGGTCTACTGGGCGCTCGGCGTGATCGTCGCGATGACCATCCTCCTCAACAGAACACGCTGGGGTCTACACACGCTTGCCACCGGTGGCAACCTCATCGGAGCGAGCGAGAGCGGGGTCAACGTCCGGAGGATCAAGGTGGGGAACTTCGTGCTCTGCAGCACCCTCGCCGCGCTGGCTGGCATTCTCGAGTCTGTTCGCATCACGTCCATCCAGGCGCTGCAGGGTGGCACGCAGCTGATGTTCTACGCCGTCGCCGCGGCGGTGATCGGCGGCACCTCCCTGTTCGGCGGGTCAGGCACAATCATCGGCGCCGCGATCGGCGTGCTCGTGCTCGCCGTCCTCAATCTCGGGTTCACCTTGCAGGGAATCAACGCATACACGTTCGACCTCGTCCTCGGGATCGCGATCATCGCGTCGATGGCGTTCAACGTGACGCTGGAGCGGATCCGCCAATCCGGCCGGCTAGGGACCTCGAGATGAGCGAGCTCGCGGTCCAGCCCGACGATCGAACGCCGCGAGCGGAGCCCGACGCTATCCGCGTCGAGAACATCCGCAAGAGCTTCGGCGTCGTCACGGCTCTCGAGGATGTCTCGCTCAATCTCCGACCCGGCGAGGTGCTCGGTCTGATCGGCGACAACGGCGCGGGCAAGTCCACGCTGATCAAGATCCTCACGGGATTCCACAAGCCCGACTCGGGGCGAATGTTCGTCCACGGCGAAGAGGTGCAGCTGAAATCGGTGACCCATGCTCGCTCGCTGGGCATCGACACCGTCTTCCAGGATCTTGCGCTCGTGCCGGGCCTCTCCGTCTACCACAACATGTTCCTCAATCGCGAGATCACGCGCGGGGTGGGCCCTTTGCGCTTTCTCAACAACCGTGCGATGCGGAACCGGTCGCGCGAGTATTTGGAGGCCATCGGCGTGCGCATCCAGTCGATGGACGCAGAGGTGGCGCGCATGTCAGGGGGACAGCGCCAAGCAATCGCGATCGCTCGCACGACGCATTCAAACGCGACGATCATCCTGCTCGACGAGCCCCTTGCCGCGATGGGCGCGCGCGAGGGTGCGCTGATCATCGAGCTGATCACGGAACTCAAGAAGCGGGGGGACGTCTCGATGATCGTGATAGCGCACAACTACGTGCACGTCTTCGAAATGTGTGACCGGGTCAACCTCCTCCGCAACGGACGCATCGTATTCGACAAGCCGACCAGCGAGACCTCTGTTGCCGAATTGACGTCGATCGTGGCCGAGGAGTATCGCGTGCGAAACACCCAGGCCGGCTAGATGGCCGCCGAGGACATGGCTCGAGAGGCACGCGAGGTGACTGATGGAGAACTTTCCTCGGTCGACACGTATCGGTTCGGCAGGACGCCTGGGGGACAGATGGTGCACCGCGTCGTTCTCTCTCGACAGGACGGGCTCGAGGTTGCAATCCTCACCTACGGAGCGACGCTGCAGTCGCTCGTTCCCGCGCGTCGAGATGGCGCGGGACGGAGCGTCATCCTCGGTTTCGGGAGCATCGACGGTTACACGCGCACGACGAACCATTACCTCGGAGCGACGGTTGGCCGATACGCCAACCGCGTCGCCCGTGGCCGACTCGTCATCGATGGCACGACCCACGGGCTATCTCGCAACGAGGGAGCGCATCATCTTCATGGAGGGCACGTCGGTTTCGACCGAAAGGTCTGGGAGATCCGACGCAGCGGCTGCGAGGGCGCGCCGAGCCTCGCTCTTTGTTACCACAGCGTCGACGGGGAGGAGGGGTATCCGGGTGCCGTTGACGTCGAGGTCGAGTTCACACTGGTGCGTGCGAACGTGCTGCGGATCCGTTACCGAGCGAGTACGGACAGGAGGACGGTCGTCAATCTGACCAACCACGCCTTCTTCAACCTGGGCGGGGAAGGGTCAGGTGACGTCCTCGATCACGAGTTGACGATCGACGCGGACTACTACACCCCGATCGACGAGGACATGATTCCGACCGGGGCGATCGCGTCCGTCGAGGGCACACCATTCGACTTCCGATGGCCGACGCTCATCGGCGAGCGGATCGGTGGATCGTTCGACCAGCTCAGGCTCGCCGGCGGCTACGACCACAACTACATTCTCCGCCAGAGCGGCGAGCAGCTCCGGCGAGCCGCCCTGCTCGCCCATCGAGGAAACGCGACATCCGTTGAGATCTGGACCAGCGAGCCCGGTCTCCAGCTCTACACGGGGAACCGATTCGACGGAACGCTGCGCAGTGCCGGCGGTGCCGTCTACGGCTCCCATGCAGGCGTTGCCCTGGAGACGCAACACTTCCCGGATTCACCGAGTAACCCACAGTTCCCGGCCACCGAGCTGAGTCCCGGTGATACCTACACGTCGATCACCGAGCTGATCTTTTCGGGCCACCCGCATGGACTCGGCCGGTGACGGCGATGGAGACGCCGGCTGACCCCCACCGCCGCTACAACCCCCTCACGGGCGAGTGGGTCCTCGTTTCCCCCCAGAGGAGCGAGCGTCCGTGGCAGGGCCACGTCGACGAGCCGCCGCCTGACGCTCTTCCTCAGCACGACCCCTCGTGTTACCTCTGCCCCGGCAACGAACGGGCCGGAGGCGAGCGGAACCCGGACTACGACGGAACCTACGTGTTCACGAATGACTTCCCCGCCCTGGTGCCGGGAGCGGACGGCGAGCACGGCACCTGTCGAGTCGTCTGCTATTC
The DNA here is from genome assembly GCA_963797125.1 of uncultured Thermoleophilia bacterium. GTDB lineage: Bacteria > Actinomycetota > Thermoleophilia > Gaiellales > Gaiellaceae > Gaiella. The sequence goes on from CAWCOI010000004.1 coordinate 83,733, forward strand.
ACCGCGCCACGACCTCGGTTTCGGAGACCTTTCGCCGCCAGCGATCCAGCGGATCGTCGAGACCTGGACAGAGCAGTATGAGGAGCTCGGCGCACGCCCCCACATCGGACATGTCCAGATCTTCGAAAATCGAGGAGCACAGATGGGCGCGAGCAATCCGCACCCTCACGGGCAGATCTGGGCGACCCAGCATGTGCCGACGATTGTTGCGCGAGAGCAGGAAGCTCTCGAGCGTTCCGCTGTCCTGCTCGACTACCTGGACGACGAACGGGAGCGGATCGTCGAGGAGAACGACCATTTCGTAGCGGTCGTGCCGTACTGGGCCGTGTGGCCGTTCGAAACGCTCGTCGTCGCCCGTCGGCGAGCCCCTTCGCTGCTCGACCTCGACGACACGGAACGCGCCTCCCTCGGACCGTTGTTGAAGAGCCTGGTGAAGCGCTACGACGGCCTGTTCGGCACGCAGTTCCCATACTCGATGGGCATCCATCAGGCACCCACGACCGGTGCCCGGTCGCGCGAGTGCTCCCACCTGCACCTGCACTTCTATCCACCCCTGCTCCGGTCGGCGACCATTCGCAAGTTCATGGTCGGCTACGAGCTCCTCGCCGAACCCCAACGCGACATTACCCCCGAGGAAGCTGCTGACCGACTGCGGGCTTCGCCGGCGTGACCGGAAGAAGCGCGCCGGCGACTGCCTCACAGAGATGCGCTGTGCCCGGGAGCCCGCTCTCGGCCCGGTAGCGTTCGACAACGCGCGCACCGACTGCAGCCGCCAGGTCGACGTCGACGAGCGCTACGACCGAGCCGCCGAATCCCGCTCCGGTCAGGCGCGCTGCGAATGCGCCCTCGTTGAGCGCCAACGCCACGAGCAGGTCGAGCTCGGCCGTCGCGACCTCGAAGTCTTCCGCGAGGCTTCGGTGACTCGTAGCGAACACGTTCCCGATCGACGCGCGGTCGAGGGTCGACGCCTCGAGCAGCCCGCGGAGAGCGTCGACGCGCTCGTTCTCGGACTCGACGTGGCGCATGCGGCCCGGATGGCGGCGCTCGACCTCTTCACGGCGCTCGGCGTAGGCGGTGTCCTCGAGTCGGCGAGGGACAGCAGAATCGAGCACGAGGATCATGACCCCTGCCGGCAGCCTGACGGGCTGGACATCGAGCGTGCCACAGTCGATTCGTAGAGCGTGGCCCGCGATTCCGAGCGTCGAGGCCAGCTGATCCATCGGTCCGCAGGGCACACCAACGGCACGGTGCTCGGCCCGCTGACACGCGAGCGCGAGATCCTTGGGGTCGGGCGCGAGACCCGCTACTCCGCAGAACGCCGTGGCGAGAGCGACCTCGAATGCAGCCGAGGACGAAACGCCCGCACCGACAGGGATGTCGGAGCGGACGGATCCCTCCATTCCCACCTCGGGACGCCCCAGCTCGGCGAGTTCGTTGTGCACGGCAGCGGCGTAGCGACCCCAGGGCGGGCCACCCTGGTCGAGTCGACCGTCGGAGGTGAGCTTCGTCACGCCTTCGAATCCCTGGGAGCGGAGGACGGTAGCGCCGTCGCTTCGCGGTATGACCTCTAGCGTCACGTAACGGTTGATCGCGGCCGGCAGAACGAGACCGCCCGAGTAATCCGTGTGGTCTCCCATGAGGTTGACGCGACCCGGTGCGCGGGCACGGAAGAGGTCATGGCTCACAGCCACGAGGCCTCACGCTCGTGGGTGGGCTGCCACCTCAGACGAGCACCATTTCGATCCCCGCGGCCTCGCAGAAGAGGCGCCACTCGGTCGCCCTGCGCCCCAAGTTCAGGACCTGGTGGTGGGGGCCGCCGGATCGAAGCCAGCCGTCGATGCAGTCTCGGAGGCCGGTGTCCGGCCGGAAGAACCCGTATGGCATCTCCAGCGCCGGCAGCACATCGGAGTCGAGGATCTCACCCTCGGAGACAACGAGCCGGAATCGCTCGTCGCCCAGGGCAACGAGTGTTGCCAGCGTCGCGGCACCGACGCGATAGCGGAAGAGGAAGGTCGGCGGATCGTCGAGGCCGCCGATCCCGAGCGGTCGCTTGATCAACTTCACCCGCTCGTCGTCCCGGGCGAGCGCCCAATTGCCCTCGCCCATGTGGCTCATCAGGAACGCGTCGCGAACGAAATCCATCGCGTACATCTCGGTGAACTGGGTCTCGCCAATCAGGGTCTGGGCTGCGGACACAAGCGCCGCAGTCAGTCCGTCGCCCTCGGCGCTGAAGCCGTATCCCTTTGCCATCAGGCTCGAGGCCGCCGCTAGCGGCAGCCGGGCGAAGCGTCCGTCCTCCGCGATTGCTCCGAAGTGCGTTGAGTACGCGCCGTAGCCACCGTCGACGAGAATTCGCTCGAGCCCGAGCTGCATGCGGGCATGATCCTCTCGCTCGCCGACGCTCAGCCGGGGGTCGATCTCGAAAAGCTCGTCCTCGCTCGCGATCAGGTCTGCGACTGCCTCGGCATCGACGGCACTCGCCGCGCGATAGAGCTCGCCCGGCGCGATCGCGTCGATCTGGGGGCCGAGCGTGCGAAGCAAGGTATGGATGTCGACCCGGATGTCGCCCATCCCGTTCATGGCGTACCCGAGAATCGCGACCTTGAGCCGGCGCCAACGCGTGACGGCTGCCGCGACTCGCGCCCACTGACCGACGGCGTGCTCGAAAGATGGGAGCCGCCAATCGTCGGTGATCACGTGGAACGGCCGGCTCGACCGCACCAAGGCGTTGGCCGTGTCCTGGGCACCGTGGATGCCCTGGTTGTACGTCAGGTCGCTCATGTCCCAGTCAGCCGTGATCTCGGGAACCGGCTGCACGTTGAGCAGGCAGATCGGGAGACGCGTGTCGGCGAACGACCGCGCGACGCGCATCGCCGGGCCGTAGGTGAGCATCACCACCAACATGCCGTCGACCGCCTCGTGCTCGAACGTGCGGACGGCGTTCTCGACGCCTTCCCGGTCCTTGACGGGCGCCGCGACGTGAACGTCCGCGACCCCGGCGAGCGCTGCACCGATCTCGCGGGCGTACGCCTCCTGACGTTCGCTAATGCCGGGCAGCATCTCGTCGTAGAGGCCTTGCATGATCCCGAGCAGCCCGAGACGGGGCCGGCCCGGGGTCACGCGACTCCGAGCTGCGACCTCCCTGGTCGCCGTCGTGTTCATCGAGATCTCCTTTCGCAACGCTCAGCGTCGGGTGAATCAGAACAGGGTGGCCCGTACCGCACGACCCTATGTTGTCGCTCACATTAAGTGATTGTCAAGAGCAATGCCCGTGAACTGCCTCGAATAGGACATTCTGCCTCGAACAGGACATTTTATAGTTAGCGTTAACAATCGCACGAGTCAGCCCGATGGAGTTAGCCGAAATTCCTCACACAGTGACTCGCCACCGCGGCCTTCCGGCACTGCGGGCGTCTGCCAACGCGATCCGCCTGCCCTCCTAGGCTGATCACGCGCCCACAGGGAAGCGGTCCGGGTCGAGGAGCCGAATCAGGTCGGATGGTTCGCTCCGAGGAAGCAGGCCCCACCATGACCCCGGTTCGCCTCGACCCGGAACCGTGAGAGCGGACTACTGACGCGTTCAGTGTTGGCCGTAGACGTTCTGGTACCGGTCGTAGAGCGCGTCGATGTCGTCGGATTCGAGCAGCAACGGCTCTCCGAGCGCGCGAGCGAGATGAACCGTGCGCGCCGCGTCCTCGCACATGACCGCCGCTTTGATCGCATCCCGTGGCGTCGCGCCCAACGTGAACACACCGTGACTGCGCATGAGCACCGCCGGTGACCGGTGCCCCATGAGCGTCTCCACGATCCCACGGCCGATCTCCTCATCGCCGATCCGTGCGAACGGACCGATCGGGATCGCACCGCCGAACTCATCGGCGATCGCGGTCAGCACACAGGGGATAGGCTCGCCTCGGGCGGCGAACGCCGTCGCGTAGGCGCTGTGAGTGTGTGCGACGCCGCCGATTTCGGGCATGTGTCGGTAGACGTAGCCGTGGGTGGCCGCGTCGCTGGACGGAGCGAGCTCGCCGTCGACCAGCTCGCCGAAGAGGTCGCAGACGACGATCGTCTCGGGCGTCATCGCGTCGAAGTCGATTCCGCTCGCTTTGATCACCATCAGCTCCTCGCCGGGGACGCGCGCCGAGAGGTTCCCGCTCGTCCAGACCACGAGCCCGTGCTTCGGGAGCTCCGCGTGGAGGTCGCAGACCAGACGGCGCAGGTCGCCGATCGTCGCATTCGCCGTGCGATGCCTGGCCCGCGAGGGCCGGCGGAGCTCGTGCATCAGCGTGCCACGACCGAAGGTGTCGTGGAGGACCGAGTAGTGCGCGAAGAGCTGGTCGTACGCGTCGGCATCGTCCGCATCCGGCCGGTACGCGTTGCGGCGCACCCTGCCCATCGCCGCCGAAGCCGCGGTGATGTTCGGATGAACGCCCGCTGCGACGGCGGCGTGCATCGCGGCGCCGAGAGCAGGTCCCTCTTCCGACTCGATCACGTGCAACGGCCGGCGTAGCACGTCCGAGTAGATCTGCATGAGCAGTGGATTCTTGAGCAGACCGCCGGCCACGGTGAGCTCGTGCACCGGGACCTCGTGGCGCTCGAAGGCCTCGATGATCGTCCGCGTGCCGAATGCGGTCGCTTCGATCAGCGCCCTGTAGGTGTCTTCGGGACGGGTGCGTAGCGTCATGCCCACGACCACTCCGCTGAGCTCGTGATCGACGAGCACCGAGCGGTTGCCGTTATGCCAGTCGAGCGCGACGAGACCATGCTGACCGACGTCTTGGGCGCTCGCCAGCTCGGAGAGGTAGCGATGGATGTCGACACCCCGACGTTCGGCTTCGACGTGGTAGGCCGGAGGGACCTGCTGCTCGACGAACCAGCCGAAGATGTCTCCGACGCCGCTCTGCCCGGCTTCGTATCCGAGGAGACCGGGGGTTATCCCGCCGTCGACGACGCCGCACATACCGGGCACCTCGGCCAGGCGATCGCCGTTCATGACGTGGCACGTGGACGTTCCCATCACTGCCAGCATGTGGCCAGGCGCGATCGCCCGCGCAGCCGGCGCCGTGACGTGCGCGTCCACGTTGCCCACCGCGACCGCGATCCCCTCGTTCAGCCCCGTCCACGAGGCCGCCTGCGCCGTCAGATTCCCGGCGCGGCCGCCGAGCTGAGCCAACGGGTGGTCGAGCTTCTCAGCGACGAACTCGGCGAAACCGTCATGGAGCGCGCCGAGATAGCCCGCCGATGGATAGCGGCCGTCCTGGAAGATGCCCTTGTATCCGGCGGTGCAGGCGTTGCGGGTCTCGGCACCGCAAAGCTGCCACACGATCCAATCGGCAGCCTCGATCCAGCGTTCGCTCGCCGCATAGATGTCCGGCGCTTCCTCGAGCACCTGGAGCGCCTTTGCGAATTCCCACTCCGACGAGATCCGGCCGCCGTAGCGGGCGAGCCACGGCTCCTGCCTCGCTGCCGCCACGGCCGTGATCCGATCGGCCTGCTCCTGCGCCGCATGGTGTTTCCACAGCTTCGGGTACGCGTGCGGCCGTCGCTCGAACTCCGCAAGCCGGCAGAGCGGCGTACCATCACGGAGGACCGGAAGCGGCGTAGATGCGGTGAACGCCGTCGCAATACCGACGATCCCGGCCGGATCGATTCCAGCCGCCTGCACGGCTGCCGGGACCGCGATCGCAAGCACCTCGAGCCAGTCGCCCGGATCCTGGAGGGCCCACGATTCCTCGAGCTTCGCGCCTGTGCATGGGAGCACGGCGTCGATCACGCCGTTGGCGTACTCGTGCACCGCCGACCCGAGTTCCATGCCGTCGCTCCCGCGCACGACGAGCGCTCGTCCCGAGAGGGTTCCGAAGTCTACGCCTACGACGAAGCTGTCGTGACCAGCAGGCACTGGGTCATGTTACCGCTAACAATTCACCTCCGTCAACCGGCTCCCGGGCCGGCGCCAGTTTGCCCCGTTCCGCAGTGTCGCGGGTCGGCGGAAACCAGCACTCGCACGACCAGTCGCTGTCGAGCACGCCTCGGGTGCGTTGCGGATCTTACTCTCGCGGCGAGGCGGTGCTCTGCCGCACGATCAGCTCTGGTGGCACCGGTGGACAGACAGCCGAGCGGCTCCCTGACTCGATCTCCTCGAGCATCAGGTTGAGCGCGCGCCTGCCGACCTCGAGGAAATCCTGCCGGATCGTGGTGAGAGGAGGTATGAAGTAGGCTGCCTCCGGGCAGTCGTCGAAACCGACCACGCTGACCGCACTCGGAGGCGTCCGACCCGCCTCGTGGAGTGCCCGGAGGAGCCCCAGCGCCATCGCGTCGTTGGCAGCAAAGACCGCCGTGACCTCCGGGTCGGCAGCGAGTCGCCGGCCGAGCTCGTACCCCGACCTGGAGCCCCAGTCGCCGACGAGCACCGGCGGCACCGGCGCGCCGGCCGCCTCGAGCGTCGAGCGCCAGCCGGCGATGCGCTGCAGTGCCTCGAGCCAGTCATCTGGCCCGGCAATGTGCCAGACGGTTCGATGCCCGAGATCCAGAAGGTGTCGAGTCGCAAGCTCGGCTCCGGCGAACTGGTCGACCGTCACGACGGGCACACCTTCGGCGGGGCCAGCCTCGACCGCGACCACAGGGATGTCGTTGGGCAGTTGCGAGACCGCGTGCGCCGCGACGGTCTGGGGTGCGATGACGAGGATCCCGCCGACGCCCTGGGCACGCAGCCGCTCGACCGCATCCAGGACGGAGCTGCGGTCGAGGGACAGGAGGCTGACGATGCTCACGAAATAGCCAGCTCCATGAGCTGCGCGCTCGAGCCCGAAGAGCGTCGACGCCGGTCCGTACAGCGTGGTGTTGAAGCTCACGACTCCGAGCGTGTTCGACTTGCCCGTGGCCAGCGCCCTCGCGACCGGGTTCGGACGATAGTCGAGCTTTTGCATCGCGTCCAGAACCCGCTTGACCGTGTCATCCCTGACATGGTCGCTGCCGTTGATGACGCGCGAAACTGTCTGATGCGAGACTCCCGCGAGCTTGGCCACGTCCGCCATCACCGGGGCCTTCCGCGGCAAACGGCCGCTGCCGCCAGTCTCCGTCACGACCGACCTCTGTCCGCTTGCAGTGGAGCCGCCACGCCACTATCATACCTCGCGTTAGCGCTCACAAACGGGACATCTCCTAGCGGTTGATCATCGAAGCCGGCGGTCGCGGCGCTTGAAACCGCATGCAAATAGATCCTTTCACAACATTGCAACAGAACTGCAGCGAATCGCGCCGTGCAGAGACAGGCCGGTACGCTCACCGTACGCTGAGATGGTCGTCGTTCAGGCTCGGGGTCTCGGGGTGAGGGGCCGCTGGCGCAGGCAATGTGCCATGGACGCCGCGCCCAAGAGGCCGTAAGCTTTCTTTCGGCTTCCGCCAAGACTCCGGAGCGCGAAGGCGTTGTCTACTGCGAGCCGACCGCGGCCGGTACAGGTGCCGGAACTCCGTGCAGAGGTCCGGCGCGTAGAGGACGCTTCTTGTCTTGGCGGCTCCTTTCTCTCAGGCGTCGCAAACACGCGATCTGATCTCACCAGATGACGCTCCGTGATGGTGCGAGCACCCACAGCGCCGATGCGGCGATCCAGGCGCGTGGTCTGTATCGCTATGCATGATCATCGCCGGCGGCCGTTCGGGCTTCGTCACCGCTGGACGCGCGCGTTCCCTCCCCGGGCGAGCTTCTCGACCTCGGCAAGCGTTGCCGACGAGGTGTCACCTGGGGTGGTCATCACGAGAGCGCCGTGCGCGGCACCGAGTTCGACTGCCTGCTGCAAATCGCCATGCTCGAGCATTCCGTAGATGAGGCCCGAGGCGAAGCTGTCGCCTCCGCCGACACGGTCCAGGATCTCGAGCCCCGGTCGCGGGGTCGCTTCGACAAATCCGGCGTCTTGTGACCAGGCGATCGCCGACCAGTCGTTGACGGTAGCGCTCGTGACGGTACGAAGTGTTGTCGCCACGACGGCGAAGTTCGGAAACTCTTGGACTGCCTTCTCGATCATTCGCCGGAATGATCCCGTCTCGAGCGTGTTCAGTTGGTCATCGACGCCCTCCACGGCGAACCCGAGACAGGCGGTGAAGTCCTCTTCATTTCCGATCATGACGTCGATGTCACGCGCAAGCCGACGGTTCACTTCTCGGGCCCGCTCCACCCCGCCAATCCGATGCCACAGGCTCGGCCGGTAGTTGAGGTCGTACGAGACGACGGTGCCGTGGCGCGCGGCGGCGGAAACTGCTTCGGTAACGACCTCCGGCGTCGTCTCGGAGAGAGCGGCAAAGATCCCTCCGGTATGGAACCACCGTACGCCGAGCGTCCCGAAGAGATGCTCCCAGTCGATGTCGCCAGGCTTTAGCTGCGACGCAGCTGTGTGACCGCGGTCGGACACCCCGAGGGCGCCTCGCACCCCGAAACCCCGCTCGGTGAAGTTGAGGCCGTTGCGCACGTCGGCCCCGATCCCGTCACTGGGCACCCAGCGAATCAGCGATGTGTCGACGCCGCCCTGGAGGACGAAGTCCTCGAGCAATCGGCCGACCTCGTTGTCGGCAAAGGCTGTCACGACCGCTGTGCGCTTACCGAAGCAGCGGCGTAGGCCGCGAGCGACGTTGTATTCTCCGCCTCCTTCCCAGACGCGGAACGTGCGGGCGTTTCGGATTCGCCCTTCGCCCGGATCGAGGCGGAGCATGACCTCGCCGAGTGCAACGAGGTCGAAGAGGCATTCCTCGGCTGGGCGGATCGCGAGAGCGCTCACGGTACTGCCCTTTCTCCGAGCGTGACGGCTTCGCGCGCGAGGCGCGCGATGCTGTCGAAGTCGCGGGCGGCGAGCAACGATGGCGCCACCATCCAGCTGCCACCGACGGCTGCGACGGAGGGCAGGTTGAGGTACGAGGCAGCGTTACTCGCCGTCACGCCGCCGGTCGGTATCCAACGAACAAGCGGGAATGGGCCTTGCAGGGCCTGGAGGTAGTCGACGCCGCCTGCCGCCTCGGCCGGAAAGAACTTGAGCAGCTCGAGACCCTCGTCGAGTGCGGCGATGACCTCGGTCGGCGTTGCCACGCCGGGAATCAACGGAACATCGAGCTGACGGCAGCGCTCGACGACTCCCGCGCTGAGGCCCGGCGTGACCACGAACCGTGCTCCGGCTTCAACTGCCGTGTCGACCTGCTCGGGCCGGACAATGGTCCCCGCTCCGACCAGCATCCCTTTCTCTGCGGCGAACAACCGGATCGCTTCCGCCGCGGCATCCGTTCTGAAGGTGACCTCGACGATCGGAAGCCCGCCTCGCTCCAGTGCCGCGGCGAGGGGCCCCACCACATCGAGATCCGCAATCACCGCTACGGGGATAACCCGATGCCCGAAGAGGTTCGGGTCCTGATCCTTACTCATCCGCGGCGGCTTTCGGGCTCGATCAAGGCCACAGTCTTGCAGGCGCGGTCGCATCCGCCTTGGCGCGCCTGTTCCTGCATGTGCCACACGAGTGGCAGCTCCCAGCTTCCGTCGGCCGTTTGCTCGAAGTGATCGACCAGATCGCCGATGAGCAGCTGCCAGCGCTCGTTGGCAGGGTCGCGATCGAGAGAGCGGATGGCCGCGTCGAAGTCGTCACACTCGACGAGATGGAAGACGTGAAGTCCGCTGCGCCAGATCCGCCAGTCGTGAATTCCGGCGCGCCGGTGTGCCTCCAGAAGGTCGTCGGGAACTCGGGCGTGCAGCGTGTCGTACGCCTCCTCGCAGCCGGGCTTGAGCACCGCGAAGAGGGTGACCTGCGTCGGCATCAGTCCTCCTCGAGGTGATGGCTTTCGTAACTGCCGTTGCGGAGCGCGGGCCTCGCGGCGAGGAGGGGCGCCGCGAGACCCGCAGCCGATGCCCCAGCGCGGGCTTCGGTTTCAAGCGCAGAGGTTGAGAAAGGACAATTGATGCGATGATATTATGATTTGGCATGTTGGCCTGCAACTCCTAGTGGATGGAGCGAGACGTGGAATCGACCGGTAGAGGCGTGTACTACGAGGGCTCGGGGCGCTTCTTCGTGCGGGCCGCGCCACCGGTGCCTCCAGGGGCCGGGGAAGTACGCATCGACGTCGCCTACTGCGGCATCTGTGGCACGGACATCCACATTGCGCACGGGGGCATGGATCACCGGGTGCGGGTGCCCCAGGTCATCGGCCACGAGATGTCGGGAACGATCGCGGAGATCGGAAAGGACGTAGACGGAATCGATGTCGGCGACCGCGTTGTCGTACGTCCCCTGGATGCTCGAGGCGAAACCCCAGCCGATAAGGGTTTCAGCCACATCAGTCGTAACCTCAAGTTCCTCGGCATCGACACGCCTGGGGCGTTCCAGGCATCGTGGACGGTGCCGGCGTTCACGATCCATCAGCTACCCGAGGCGGTCGATCTACGCCTGGCAGCGCTCACCGAGCCGCTTGCCGTCGCCTGTCACGACGTCCGGCGGGCCGAGGTCACCGCCGACGATACCGTCGTCGTGATCGGTGCTGGCCCGATTGGGCTACTGATCGCGCTCGTCGCGCGAGATGAAGGAGCGCGGGTCTTGCTGAGCGAGATCAGCGCCGAGCGTCTCGAGCTCGCGCGAGAGCTCGGTTTCGAGACGATCGACCCCGGGAGCGAGGTCGGTTCTGACGCTCTCGGCACTCTCGCCGCTGCGGGCGGGGCGGACGTCGTCTTTGAAGTCTCCGGCTCAGCAGCCGGAGCAATGGCGATGACCGAGCTGGCCTCCATCCGCGGCCGAATCGTCGTCGTCGCCATCTACCCGGAGCCTCAGCCCGTCAGGCTTTTCGACGTCTTCTGGAAGGAGCTCCAGCTCCGCGGCGCACGTGTGTACGAGCCCGAGGATTTCGAGCGGGCAATCGAGCTGCTGGCGGCAGAGGTGCTGCCCCTCGAGCGCTTGATCAGCGCCGTCGAGCCACTCGAGAGGCTGCCCGTCGTCATCGCGGAGCTGGCTGCCGGCGCGAGCGGGATCAAGACACTCGTCGACTGCACGACATGAGCTCGCCGCTCAGTGGAAAGACGGCTCTGGTGACCGGCTGTCGGCGCGGGATCGGCAAGGCGGCGGCCATTGCTCTCGCAGATGCGGGCGCAGATGTCATCGGCGTGAGTAGCTCCTTGGAGTCGACCGACGAGATTGGAATCCAGATCGCGGCAAGAGGCCGCCGCTTCCAGGCCTACCGCTGCGACCTCGGAGACCGAAAGGCGGTTCTCGAGCTCACCGAGCAGGTGTCGGCTGACGGCGCGCTGGTCGACATTCTCGTACTCAACGCCGGGACCATCGAGCGCCGAGCAGCCGCCGAGCATCCAGACGAGCTCTGGGACCGCGTGCTCGAGGTGAACCTTTCGTCCCAGTTTGTCCTGGCACGCGAGCTCGGGCGACGGATGGTCGAGCGTGGCGAAGGCAAGATCATCTTCGTCGCCTCGCTGCTCTCTTTCCAGGGCGGGATCAACGTTCCCGGCTATGCGGCGAGCAAGGGAGGGGTGGCTCAGCTGACGAAGGCGCTCGCCAACGAGTGGGCAGTGCATGGCGTCAACGTCAACGCGATCGCTCCCGGATACATCGCCACGGACAACACGCAACAGCTCCGAGAAGACGAAACACGGGCGCGACAGATTCTCGAGCGGATCCCCGCCGGCCGCTGGGGAACACCCGACGACGTGGCCGGCGCATTCGTCTTCCTTGCCTCGGCTGCGGCCGACTACGTTCATGGGGTCGTCCTCCCGGTCGATGGCGGCTGGCTCGCCCGATGACAGGGGCTCAGCGTGAAGCCCCGCGCGCCACGTCGGCGTCCCGCGTCGCTGATCTACGTCTGACCGACCTCTCGCTCGGCTGCGCTCAACTCGGCAACCTCTACCGGCCAATCGATGACGACCAGGCTCGTGCGACCGTCGAGGCGGCCTGGGCAGAGGGCATCCGCTACTTCGACACCGCGCCGCACTATGGCCTCGGGCTGTCGGAACGACGTCTCGGGGCCGCGCTCGCAGGACGGGCGCGCGGCGACTACGTTCTCTCCACGAAAGTGGGCCGGCTCCTCGAGCCCGCCGCCTCGCACGGTTTGATGGACGACGGCGGCTTCGCGGTACCGGCCGACTTTCGTCGCGTCTGGGACTTCAGCCGCGATGGTGTCCTTCGATCGCTGGCGGAAAGCCTCGAGCGCCTCGGCGTCGATCGTGTCGACATCGTCTATCTCCACGACCCCGATGACCATCGGGACGACGCGTTCCTGCGGGCCTACCCCGCGCTCGAGGAACTGCGCGGCCAGGGGCTCGTGAAGGCCATCGGCGCGGGGATGAACCAGAGCGCGATGCTGGCCGACTTCGCGCGACACACCGACGTCGACGTGCTCATGCTCGCCGGCCGCTACACGCTTCTCGACCAGTCGGCGCTCGACGATCTGCTGCCCGTCTGCGCCGATCGGGGTGTCGCAGTCGTAGCTGCCGGCGTGTTCAACAGCGGTCTGCTCGCACAGCCGATGCCGTCCCCCACTGCCCGCTACGAATACCGGGAGGCGCCCGGCGAGTTGGTCGACCGCGCGACACGCATCGCCGCGGCCTGCAAGCGGCACGGCACCACGCTCCCCGCCGCTGCGCTCGCCTTCCCGCTCGCCCACCCGGCTGTCGTCAGCGTCTGCATCGGCGCCCGATTACCCGAGCAGGTCGTGCGGAACACCGCGCTCGGCCGTGCAGCCGTACCGGGCGCGCTCTGGGTCGAGCTGAAGGAGGAGGGCCTCCTGCGCCGGGACGCGCCGGTGCCTGATGTGTAGCGACCGGCGACCATGAAGATATCCATGTCTGTTTGGCGGGCGGCGATGCAGCACAAGCTGACTCACGCTGGCGCAGCCTCCAGATCTCGGTCCAGGACGCTTGCAAAGATCGGGTCTTTCTGCGTACTATCGCGCAGGATGGACGCTGAACTCTCTCTTCCACCCGCAATCATCGGGTCTTTGGTCCTCCCAGAACTCATCTGAGATGGCCAGCGACACGCCCGAGCCCGAGCAGGCACCGGAGGCGATCAACGACCGGTCGTCACGAGCGATCAAGGGTGTCCTGCTGGCGCTGAAGGCGGGGCCGCTCTTCATCCTGGCTCTGATGATGCTGTTCCTCTGGGTGGCGACCGAGGGCCACGTCTTCATGACGTTCGGGAACATCGGAAACGTCCTCGAGCAGTCCGGCGGCGTCTGCATCATTGCCTTGGGCCAGCTTCTGGTGATCCTCACGCGAGGCATCGACCTGTCGATCGGCTCCAACGTCTCGCTGTGCTGCGTGGTGGTCACGGTGGTCTACAGAGACACCCACTCAGCCTGGCTCGCCATCGGCGTCACCCTGCTGACCGGCCTCGCAGTCGGCCTCACCAACGGCCTCCTGCTTGTGTGGGGTCGCCTTCCTCATCCCTTCATCGCCACCCTTGCCACGCTGAGCATCTGCGCCGGTCTCGCGTTGTACATCGCCGGTGGTTCCACCGTCCTGGGCTCGCCGTGGATCGTGCGCACGCTCGGGGGCGGCCGTATCACCTGGATCCCAGGAGCGGGCCAAATCGGCTGGTTCCCATACGCCACGCTGGTCGTCATCGTCTTCACGGTCATCTGCGCGGTCATCCTGCACAAGCTCGTGTGGGGACGCTGGATCTACGCCGTCGGTGGCAGCCCCGAAGCCGCGGTCCGAACGGGTGTGCCCATGAACGGGACGTTGATCTCGGTCTACGTCATGAGCGGGCTGTCCGGCGCGATCGCCGGCATGCTCTTCGTCGGTACCGCTGACGCCGGCTCTCCGTTCACCGGGCAGGGCCTGGAGCTCAGCGCCATCGCCGCGGTGATCATCGGCGGCGGCAGCTTCCTCGGAGGTCGCGGCGGCGTCCTCAACCCCCTGGCCGGCGCGTTGATCCTCGGGGTCATGCACAACGGCCTCAACCTGCTCGGCCTCGACCCGAACTTCCAGTACATCGCCGTCGGAGTGGTCGTCGTCATCGCAGTCGAGCTCGACGTCATACGGGCCGCCGTCGAGAACCGGTTCCGCAGCATGCAGGCGAGGCTCGCATGACTGACGCCATGCACTCCGCGCAGCTCGAGGCCCCCATTGACGCGGAGCCCGTCCTGAGTGTTCGTGGTGCCACCAAGACCTTCGGCGCCGTGGTCGCCCTCGACGGCGTCGACCTCGAGGTCCGCTCCGGTGAGGTACTCGCCCTGCTCGGTGACAACGGTGCCGGCAAGTCGACCCTCATCAAGTGCATCAGCGGCGTCCACAAGCTCGACCGAGGCGAGATCCGGATCGACGGCGCGCTCGTTCAGATCAGCTCGGCGGCGGATGCCCGGTCAAATGGGATCGAGACCGTCTACCAAGACCTGGCGCTGTTCGACAACCTCAACCCGACGGCGAACTTCTTCGCCGGACGCGAGGTGGCCCACCCTTCCTGGCTCCCTCGGGGGCTGCAGTGGATGAAGAAGAAGGAGATGTCCACCCGCACCAAGGAGCTCCTCGACCGGCTGCAGATCCGCCTTCCCCACTTCGACGCGGACGTCGCGCTGATGTCGGGAGGCCAGCGGCAGGCGGTCGCTGTCGCCCGGGCTGTGGCCTTCTCCTCCAAGCTCGTCATCCTCGACGAGCCGACCGCTGCCCTCGGGCTCAGGGAGTCGGCGCGGGTCCTGGAGCTGGTCGATCGGCTCCGAACTTCCGGTGTCGCGGTCATCTTGATCTCTCACTCGATGGACCACGTGATGGCCGTTGCGGACCGCGCGATGGTGATGCGCCGCGGACGCAAGATCGGCGAGGCGCCGGCAACAGCGGACAACCAAGAGCAACTCGTGTCCTGGATCGTCGGGGCCCGGGGGAGCACAACCGTATGAAGCCTCACCACCTGGACGCACGACTCGTGCGTCACACCCAACAACAAGGAGGGCAACACACATGTCGACTCGACTGAGAGCACTGATCGTGCTCGGAGCGTGCGCGATGCTCGTCACCGCATTCGGCAGCATCTCCGCGTTCGGCAGCAGCAACAAGAACGCAACTGCAGCGGCGTCTGGTAGTGGAAGCGGCGCCGTCCAGGGGAAGATCAAGGTCACTCTTCTCACGAAGGCCACGGGCGGTTTCTGGGATGCCATGATCGCCGGGGCCAAGAACTATGCAGCGAGCCACCCGAAGGAAATCGCGCTCACGACCAACGCGTGCAAGACCAACGACGACACGCCCTGCCAGATCGCAGAGATCCAGGACGCTGTCACCAAGGGCGCCAAGGCGATCGTGATCTCCCCGATGGGCGTCGGCGTCACCGACGCTCTGAACAAGGCTAAGAAGGCAGGCGTCCGGATCGTCTTCGTCGACAACACAATCCCCGGTGTCGTCCCGACTGCGGTCGCCGCGACGAACAACGTCAAGGGCGGCCTGGCTGCCGGTGCCTACATCAAGTCCCGGCTGAAGTCCGGCGACACCATCGGTCTGCTCGAAGCCGTACGTGGCGTGCCGAACCTCGACCAGCGCATCGACGGCGTCAAGAAGGCCCTCGAAGGCACTGGCGTCAAGGTCGTGATCGGGGCTCAGCAAACCCTGTGCGACCCCAAGACCGGCGCCTCGGTCACGCAGGACCTCCTCACCAAGTACCCGAACCTCACCGCCGATCTACTCGGCGTGTGACTCCCCGGCGATCGGCGCTGTTTCGGTCGCGGAGTCCAAGCAGCACCCGCTGTTGATCTTCGGCTACGACGGAGACCCGCAGATGAGCCAAGCTCATCCTGGCCGGCAAGACCACGGCCACGATGGCCCAGTCGCCGTTCCATATGACATACCTCGGCATCCAGGCGGCGGTCAAGTCGCTCAAGGGCCAGAAGTACGTCAAGCGCATCGACACTGGCGTCACGCTGGTGACGAAAGCCAACGCAGCCAAGTTCACCAAGGCCTGGCAGTAAGCCTTCCGCAAAGCAGCACGCTGGTTTCTCGGGCCCGACACTCGCGAGAGTGTCGGGCCCGAGCGCTAGTCCACATCGTCCACCTCCACAGAAGGAAGCGCGATGCGCACCCAATCCCCCTTCGGCCGCGTCCCGTCCGTCGGCAAGCGGATGATCTTCGGTTGCGACTACAACCCCGAGCAATGGGACGAGTCCGTGTGGTTGGACGACGTGCGACTGATGCGCGAGGCGGGCGTCAACTTCGTCAGCGTCGGCATTTTCGCGTGGTCGCTGCTGGAACCCGCAGACGGCGTTTTCGACTACGGCTTGCTCGACCGCGTGCTCGACTTGCTGCACGAGCACGAGATCAGCGTCGACCTGGCCACCGGGACCACCGCAATTCCCGCGTGGCTTTCGCGTGCGCACCCCGAGGTCCAGCCCGTGGATCGCGAAGGTCACGTCCTATGGCAGGGCGCACGCCAGAATTGGTGCGCGAGTTCGCCCATCTATCGCGAGAAGTCGCTGCGACTCGTGGAGACGACGGCGAAGCGCTACGCGAACCATCCGGCCTTGGCCATGTGGCACGTCAACAACGAGTTCGGCTGCCACAACGGGCGTTGCTACTGCGATGCGTCGGCCGCCGCGTTCCGCGTGTGGTTGATCGAGCGGTACGGCGACATCGAAACACTGAACGCGGCCTGGGGCACGTCGTTCTGGAGCCAGCGCTACTACAGCTTCGACGAGATTCTGCCGCCGCGCATTGCTCCCGCCTGGCGAAACCCGTCGCAGGAGCTCGACTACAGCCGGTTCAGCTCGGACATCATGCTCGTCCAGCTGAAGGCGGAGACCGAGGTGCTCCGAGCCGCGACTCCCGACATCCCCATAACGACGAACCTGATGGTTGCGAACTTCAACTTGCTCGACAACTGGAAGTTCGCAAACGAGCTCGACGTGGTGTCGGTCGACCACTACCTCGAGTTCTACCCGGACCCGCACATCGAGTTGGCGATGGCCGCCGATCTCGCGCGTGGACTCGCCGGCGGTGAGCCGTGGCTGTTGATGGAGCACTCGACATCTGCGGTCAACTGGCAATGGGTCAACATCGCCAAGCAGCCCGGAGAGATGCACCGCAACACGCTGCAGCACATTGCGCGCGGCGCTGACGGGGCGTGCTTCTTCCAGTGGCGCCAGTCACTCGCGGGGGCCGAGAAGTTCCACTCGGCGATGGTGCCCCACGCCGGCACGGACTCCGACGTGTGGCGCGACGTCGTCCGGCTCGGCAAGCACGTCGAGTCGATGGCCGAGGTTCTCGGCAGCACGACGCGCAACGACGTGGCGATCATCCTGGACTACTCGGCATGGTGGGCGTCCGAGCTCCGCACGCACCCGTCGGCCGAGGTCAACTACCGCGAGCAAGCGTATGCGTACTACGCCGCATGCTGGCAGCTCGGAATCGGCGTCGACTTTGCTCGGCCCGGCTCGGACTTGTCGCAGTACCGGCTCGTCATCGTTCCGACTCTGTATTCGGCGGCCGCCGACATCGTTGCCTCCATCGACACGTATGTGCGCAACGGCGGACACGCGCTTGTCACGTATTTTTCCGGCATCGTCGACGAGCAGGACCACGTGATTCCTGGTGGCTATCCCGGCGCGTTTCGTGACCTCCTCGGCGTCAGAACCGATCAATTCTTTCCGCTCTCAGTTGGTCAGGCAGTGACGCTCACGGGCTCCATGACGGCGACCGTATGGACGGAGAATGTCCGGGCGACGACTGCCGAAGTCGTGGCCACATACGTGGACGGGCCGCTGCCCGGCGTGCCGGCCATCACGCGCAACGCGGCCGGAGCCGGAGTCGCGTGGTATGTGGCGACGCAGCCTGATCGTGAAAGCCTCGAAGGCTTGGTCGGACGCGTCGCCGCCGAGGCCGGCGTGAGTGCCGACGTCCCGACGGCCCCGGCGTGGAGACGGTGCGCCGCCATGGCGAGGACGGCACGAGCTGGCTCTTCGTCATGAATCACACGAACGAGACGGCGCACGTCCCGGTCGGCGGAGTCGACATCCTGTCCGGTGCCGAACACGAGGCCCCGATGCAGGTAGCGGCCGGCGGCGTCGCCGTGGTGCGCATCCCGGGGTGAGCACGCTGAGAAACCGTCAGACGGGCGAACGGAGCGGCGTCGCAGCGCGCCCGCCTCTCGTCGCCGCGACCATCAGCGCGAGGAGACGTTGATTTCCAATCGCAAGACATTCAGAACTCTCCTCGGGGTGATGGTGCACCGGCAGGGCACTGATCCTCCGCCCGCCGGACACGGGCCGCTTGGACGGGGGTTCCCGGTTTGCGGCACGAGAGGGACTTCTTGCGTGATCCGGGCGCGCATACCGACATAATGCGCCGGTCGATGGAATCGCTCGCGGCAAAGAACGCGCTCGTCACCGGTACCTCGCGAGGTATCGGCCGAGCGCTCGCCCAGGCCCTTTCAGACGCCGGAGCACGCGTGCTGTGTCACGCTCGCACCCTTGCGGACGCGACCGAGGTTGCCGAGGCGGTGGGCGGGGTTCCGATATTCGGTGACCTCGGTCGCCCGGCGGAGCTCGAGCAGATCGCGACCCAGGTGGACGAAGCCGTCGCTGCTCTCCACGTCCTCGTTCACAATGCCGCGATCAACCCGCGGCCCCGTGAAGAGCTCGGTGAGATCGATGCCCAGGTATTCGAGGCGGTCATCGGGGTGAACGTCGCGGCGCCGATTCTGCTGACGCAGCGCCTGCTTCCGCGCTTGCGGGCTGCCGGCGCCGCGCGGGTGGTCTTCATCTCTTCGGAGGCCGGCCAGTTCGACGGTGGGATGCGGCCGGACGGCCTGAGCTACGCCGTCTCCAAGGCCGCGCTGAACGCCGCGAGCGCCGTCATCGCCTCAGCGGTCCGCCCGGACGGCATTCTCGTGAACGCAGTGCATCCTGGATGGGTCCGGACCGGCATGGGGGGCCCGGATGCCCCGCTCCAGCCGGAGCAGGCAACGGCCACGGCGCTCATGCTCGCCACACTGCCACCAGACGGGCCGAGCGGCTGCTTCTTCTTCGAAGGCCGCGAGATTCCCTGGTGAGGCCCGGTATCGAGCTCGTGGCGTGCGCCGACCTGGACGGGCCGCGCGCGGAGGCGCTCGCTGCGCAGCACGGGATCGCAGTGCTTTCGCCTGACGAGCTGATCGGAGGCGATGCGGTCGGGCGGGGCATCGGCGTCGCCGACCTCGCGGACGCGATCCGCACCGACCGCCCGCACCGCGCGAGCGCGGAGCTGGCCTTGCACGCGCTCGAGACGATGACCGCGTTCCAGCGCTCGTCCGACAGCGGCGCCCACGTCACGCTCGAGACGACGTGCGAGCGTCCCGAGCCTCTCCCCACGGCCACCGAGGAGGTCCTCTTTTGACCGTCGTCTCGCTGCTTACCCCGAGCTTCGTCGCCCGCCAGGTCGGGTATGCGCTCGAGGGCGAATGGATGGTCGGCGACCGTGCGACCAACGAGCACTACGCCCCGCTCGAGACGTTCGAGGAGCGCTTCGGCGAGCTGCTCGCCCTCACGCGGAGCCTCGGATTCGAGGCGATCGACCTCTGGACGGCGCACCTCGGCCCCGGGTGGGCGAGCGACGAGCACCTGGCGATCGCAAGGGCGTTGCTGGAGGAGCACGACCTCACGGTCGTAAGCCTCGCCGGCGGCTTCGGCGGGACCGCGGAGGAGCTCCGTGCGACCTGCCGCGTCGCTCATGGCGTCGGCACCGACCTGCTGGCCGGCAGCCTCCGCCTGCTCACGGCCGACCGCGCCGAGGCGGTCGCGATCCTCCAGGGCGAGGGCATCCGCCTGGGCGTCGAGAACCACCCCGACGAGCGAACGCCCGCGGACCTGCTGCGCAAGATCGGCGACGGGGCGGACGGCCACATCGGCGCGGCGCTGGACACGGGCTGGTGGGTCACGAACGGGTTCGACCCCGTCGTCGCGGTGCACGAGCTCAAGGACCGGCTCTTCCACGTGCACCTCAAGGACGTCTACGCGCCCGAGTTCGAGCTCGACCACCGGAACGCGGCGCACACGGAGGGAGTGGTGCCGCTGGAGGAGACTGTCAGGGCGCTGCTCGAGGTCGGCTACATGGGGCCGATCGGCCTGGAGGACCATTCGTTCGACCGCGATCCGACGCCGACCCTGCCCCGCGGACGCGAGCTGCTCGAAGGCTGGCTACAAGAGCGAGCGTAGGTACGTCATCTGCTCGACCTGGTGGAACGCTCCGCCGCCCTCGTGGTCGTTGTCTGGGTAGACCGCATCGGTTCCGCCGTATCGATGCCGTCTCGGACGCCACTCACCTGCCGTACGTGAAAGGATCACCAGATGGTAGAGGCTACTCCGCGGACTGCATCGGACCGATGGAAATGGGCGGTCGCGGCCGGCATCGGCCCGGCCGCTACCACGTTGGCCTCGTCGCGCACATGATGAACGCGTCCAAGACGATCGGTTCGCTCGTCAAAGCGGATCCGCGATTCGACACATTGATTGCGCCGGATACCGAGCTCGAGGTTCTGGCGAACGGATACGACTGGTCCGAGGGCCCCGTCTGGGTCCCCCGCGACGGTGGGTTCCTGCTGTGGTCGGACGTCCCCGCCAACACCATCTACAAGTGGGAACCGGGCCACGCAGCCGCGGCGTTCATGAAGCCGTCGGGCTTCACTGGCGTCGGCGAGTACAGCAGCGAGCCCGGCAGCAACGGGCTCACGCTGGATCGCCAGGGCCGACTAATCGCCGCCGAGCACGGCGACCGGCGTATTTCGCGCTTCGACTGGACCGGTGGCAAGCGAACCGTCGCCGACAACTGGCAAGGCAAGCGTTTCAACAGTCCCAACGACGTTGTCGTCAAGTCGAACGGAGACATCTACTTCACCGATCCGATCTACGGCTTGCCGGAAGGCGAGAACGACGCGACGCGCGAGATCGATTTCTCCGGGGTCTACCGCTGGTCGGAGAAGACAGCCGAGGTGGCACTGCTGATCAAAGACCTGTCGCGCCCGAACGGCCTCGCATTCTCGCCAGACGAGAAGTCGCTGTACGTCGCCAACTCCGATCCGGCCAAGGCCATCTGGATGATCTATCCGGTCGAGGCGGACGGCACCATCGGCTCCGGCAAGGTGTTCAAGGACGTCACCAGCATGGTCGGCAAGGAGCATCCCGGCGTTCCCGACGGCCTACGCGTCGATGAGAGAGGAAACGTCTTCGCGACCGGCCCCGGCGGCGTCCACATCTACGCGCCGGACAGCACGCTCCTCGGCCGGGTCGACACCGGCCGGGCGACCGCCAACTGCGCCTTCGGCGGCGATGGCAGCGACCTCTACATCACCGCCGGGACGTACATCGTGCGCATCAGGACCAGGACGAGAGGCGCCGGGCTCTGAGGAGCGAGCTGTGGACGTCAACGAGTTGCGGCCCGCCAAGCGCGTGATTTCCAGGACATTGGTATGGGCCGTGCTGGGCTCGAACCAGCGACCTTGGGATTGAACGTCCAGCTAACCAGGGTGCAGCGAACGGCGCGAGGCTGAAAGTGGTTGCATGGCTCTATGTTCCAACCGGACGGGCCGGTCATGGACGATCTTCTTGTCTGGCTCAAGGCACGGCAGCTGGCGCGCCCGCGATCAGCGCTCGGTCAAAGCGGCCTTGAACCAAAGCGCGATGAACGGCGAGACGCGGCCGGCCTAAGTCAGCAGCGCTCAGGCCGCCTAGACCGTAGGGGCGCTGCCGAACACGCGCAGGTAGAGACCGCGCCAGTTAGCGGCGATCTGCCGCTGGGCGTTGCGGAGTGAGATCGCTCCTGAGCAAACCATGTCGTGGAGCTTGTTCTCGAGCTTGTCCTTCACGTGGGAGCCCGGTGCGCGTTCCGATAGACCGTCCGATGCGGCGCCCGCCGCGCGCGCCGTCCTTGACCGGCGTGCCCGCGCTAATATCGCCTAACGCTGCCACGAGAAGCGCACGCCGCGGAGTCTGGTGTGCTGCTCGCAAGCCGCAGTTCGCCCACACGCACTGAGGAGAACGGACATCATGTACCACAAGCCGACGCGTGTGCGGTTCGGTGCGGCCTACTACCACGAATACCAGCGGGTTGATCGGCTGGAAACAGACCTCGACCTGATGGCGGAAGCTTCGTTCTCGGTGATCAGGGTGGGGGAGTCCGTCTGGTCCACGTGGGAGCCTCAGAACGGGACGTTCAATCTTGAGTGGCTGCTGCCGGTGCTTGACGGCGCGCATGAGCGTCGTATTGGCGTAGTCCTTGGAACACCGACCTACGCGGTGCCACCGTGGCTCGCCCGGATCTATCCAGAGATCGCGGGAGAGCGAGCCACCGGTCAGCGGATCAGTTGGGGCGCCAGGCAGGAAGTCGACTTCACCCACCCGGCATTCCGCTTCCACGCCGAGCGTGTGGTGCGCGAGATCCTCGCGCGTTACGCAGCACACCCCGGCGTGATTGGCGTTCAGGTCGACAACGAGCCCGGCCACGAGCTGCTGCACAACCATGGTGTATTCCAACGCTTTGTCGATTGGCTTCGGGAGCGCTACGGCGATGTCGAGAGCCTGAATCAGGAGTGGGGCCTCGTCTACTGGTCGCACCGATTGTCCACATGGGCGGATCTGTGGACCCCTGACGGAAACGCACAACCTCAGTACGATCTCGCTTGGCGACAGTTCCAAGCCGAGCAGACCACCGAGTTCATCGCGTGGCAGGCTGACATCGCCCGCGAGTACGTGTCGGCGGACCAGTTCGTGACTACCTGTATGTCCTACGACACTCGGGCATTCGACGACCGGACGTTGGCGGCGGTCCTCGATGTCGCTGCCGGCAACCCCTACTACATGATGCAAAGCGGCCTCGAGCTACCTGACACTGCTCAAAAGGAGCAGAATTGGGCCACTTCCGGTACGTGGTCGCTGTACCTGAGCGCCGACCGGATGTATTCGTCCAAGCAGGCCCCATTCCTCGTTACAGAGACGGATGCTCAGTCCATCGGTCGCTCGTGGCTCAACCGCCCGGCCTACGACGGCCAGTGGCGGCAGGCAGCGTGGGCTCTCGTTTCCCGCGGCGCCGAAATGATCGAGTACTGGCACTGGCACACCTTGCACTTTGGGGCTGAGACCTACTGGGGCGGTGTTCTTCCCCACAGCGGCCGGCCCGGACGGGTGTATCGCGAGATCGCAGAGCTCGGCAGCGAGTTCGAGCGCGCTGGTGACGCGGTCACCGGCCTGGTTCCGGACGCGGACGTGAGCTTCGTCTACTCTGCTCGCAGCCGGTGGGCGCTCCAGGCGCAACCACCGCTTGTAACCGACAACGGTTCGCCCGACCGACGTGCCTACCAGGGTCTTTTCGACCCCCTCTACCGCGGTGCCTTTGATGCGAAGCTGCAGGCGCGCATCGTTCACGCCGAGCATTTGTTCACGCCCGACAGCTCGCCGCAAAGTGCAGCGGTAGAGCATCCCAATCTCGTCGTACCCGGCCTTTACGTCACCCACGACCGGGACCTCGATTGGCTGCTGGAGTATGCCGAGTCGGGGGGACACTTGATCCTCGGACCGCGAACCGCGTACGCCGATCACGAAGCGCGGGCACGCGCGGAGGTCGTGCCGGCGCGCCTACATGAGGCGGCGGGCGTGTGGTACGACGAATACAGCAACATAGACAACGACATAGCTGTCGTTGCTTGCCCTCAACCGCCCGGCGCGGTGCCAGTTCTGCGTCTTGGCCCGGGAGCAATGGCGACACGGTGGGTGGACGGACTTGTTGCGACTACTGCCACCGTGCTGGTGACCTACGAGGATCGCCACTTCCACAGATGGCCCGCACTCACCACGCACGCGTGCGGCACGGGCCGCATCACCGTCGTCGGTACGGTCCCCAACACAGTTCTTGCGGAGCATCTACTGCGCTGGATCGACATTCCGCGCGAGGAGAGCCCGTGGCGGCCCGAATCTCAATCGCTTACGGTCACCTCCGCGACCAACCGCCGCGGCGAACGAGTCCACTTCGCTCACAATTGGTCATGGGAGAACGGGACCCTGACGATCCCCGCATCCGCCGTCGACGTACTGACCCAGGAAGAGCTTCCGGTTGGCCATCTCTTGCAACTAAAGCCGTGGGATGTGCGCGTTCTTAGAGAGACGCGGACCGTCACTCTTTGACACCGCCGCCGACGAGCCCACGAACGAGCGCGCGCTGCGAGGCGACGAACACGATCGCGACCGGGATGACGGCGATGACCGTTGCCAGCGCCAGCTCCGGCTTGAAGATGTTCACCGACTGCCCACCGCCGCCGACGGCCGGGTTGAACGAGGGCGTCGAGGCGAGCAGGTTGTACAGCCCGACGGTGATCGGCGCCTTGTCCTGGTCCGTGAGTAAGACGTATGGCAGGAAGAAGTTGTTCCAGTTGGATACGAAGCTGAAGAAGAAGACGAGCGCGATGATCGGCTTCGCGAGCGGCATTGCGATCTTCAGGAACGTCTGCAGCTCGTTGGCGCCGTCGACGCGCGCGGCCTCCAGCAGGCCGACTGGAAGCGCGGTCACGTAGTAGATGTAGGCGAGATAGACGCCGAACGGGAAGAACGAGAACGGGAGGATGACCGACCACGAGGTGCCGATCATCTGGATGCCGAAGATCCGATGGACAGCGTTCAGCTCGAGGTAGATCGGCAGCACGAGCGCGGCAGCCGGAATGATCATCGAGATGAGCGTCAGCGAGAGGATGAGCTTGCGGCCGGGGAACTTGCCGAGCGCGAGCCCGTAGCCGGCTGGGATGCCGACGACGAGCGTGATCGCGCTCGCGACCAGCGAGTAGAAGATGGAGTTCAGGATCCACCGTCGGTAGATGTGGTTGCTGAAGTGGTCGAGGTGCTGCCACGCGAGTGAGACCTGATGGAAGCTTCCGAACGAGAACGGGGGGTCCGTGATCACCGCCTGATCGGCCTTCGTCGGAGTCAGCACGAGCCAGATGATCGGTGCGATGAAGAAGATCGCGAACACCGTCAGGATCGCGGCGCGGAAGCTGAGGCCGAGGACGCGGGTCTGCATCAGTCCTCCGTCCTGAAGAGGCCGGTGCGCGTGACGATCAAGACCGCGCCGATGAGCCCGATCGCGAGCAGGTCGACCGCGATTGCTGCGGCGCCGTTGAAGTCGGCCTGGATGCCGAACGCGTACTGGTATGCGAGCTGGTTCACCGACCACGTCTGCGACACGAGTCCGAAGCTCGCGTGCTGCACCAGCTCGGGCTCGACGAAGAGCTGCGTCCCCAACGCGAACGACAGGATCAGCATGTAGGCGATCCACTTGCGGATCAGCGGCAGCTTGACGCGCAGCGCGATCGCGATGGGCCCCGCACCGTCGATGCGGGCGGCCTCCTCGAGCTCGTGCGGGATCGTGTTCAGCGCGCCGTACATGACGACGATCCAGGCGCCGGCGCCGGTCCAGAACGCGATCATCGCGAAGATGTATGGGAGGTTCCCCGGAGCGACCGACTGGGCGAAGCTGTGCGCTCCGAGTCCGTGCTGCAGGAAGAACTTGCCGGGGCTGACGCTCGGATCGAGCATGAACAGCCAGATGACCACGGCGGCGGCGCCGGCCAGCGCACCGGGGATGTAGAACAGGAAGCGGAACGCCGCCGAGACCCGGTTCGCCCGCGCGTGGAGGAGCAGCGCGAGACCGACGACGAAGACCATCAGCGCGACGAGCCAGACCGTCGTGTAGACGAGGACGTGCCGGAACGCAGAGGCGAAGCGAAAGTCGTGGAACGTTCCCACGAAGTTGTGGTAGCCCGCCCAGCTTCCGTTCGCGTGTGTGAGGGCGAGATCGAGTGCGTAGATCGTCGGCGCGATGCCGAAGACGATCAGGAACGGCAGGTAGGGCAGGACGAAGACGAGCCCACGCCACGAGCGGCGGGGGCCACGCCTACGCGTGGCCCCCGCGATGTCCGAGCTGCTTGCCGACGAGCCCACTGGTTACTTGTCGACGACCTTGTAGCCAGCGGCCTTCGCGTTGTTCGTGAGGTCCTTGTCGAGCGCCGGCAGCAGGGAGCTCAGCGATTTGCCCTGGGCCAGCTTCGCCACGACCTGGTTCGACCAGCTGGGCTGATCCGGATAGGTGACCATGCTCCAGCCCTTCCAGATCAGGCCCGCGGCCGCCTTCATCGCCGGCCCCGGAGGAGCGGAGAAGTAGTTGTCGCGATTCATGTTGTACAGCTGGAAGTTCGCTGCGGGCTTGTAGGCCGGGTAGCCCCCGGCGACGTTCCTCGCCTCGTTCGTCGTCGTGACCCACTTCACGAAGTCGATGGCGGCTTCCTGGTTCTTCGTGTGCTTGGAGACGACCCACGGACCGCCGCCGACCTGACCGGTCGAGAGCGGCTCCCTGTTCCAGCGAAGCGGCAGTGCGGCCGTCACCTCGCCGGCCGGGATCCCGAGCGTCCCCGTCGCCAAGGTCGAGGTCGAGCCCCCTCCCGCGTACCAGGTCGGGCCTGGCATCATCAGGATCCGGTCCTTGGCGCCGCCGTACTTGGCGACGAAGGACGGCGTGAAGATGCTCTCGTTCGAGACGGAGCCGTTCTTGAGCAGCGGGTCGAGCAGCTTCGCCATGCGGGTGCAGTGTACGTCCGAGGCGTCGATCTTGACCGTCTTGACGCCCACGACCTGCTCGATCGGACACTGGCCAGGCCAGAGATAGAGCCAGTGACCGTACGAGTCGCCGACGGTGCCGATGACGTAGCCCGGATGCTGCTTGGCAACCTTGGTACCGATCGCAGCCCACTGCTGCCACGTCTTCGGGACCGTGTAGCCGAACTGCTTCATCAGCTTCTGGTTGACGTACAGCACCTCCTGCGCCAGGTTGTCCTGCAGGCAGACGAGGTGACCGGCAACGGTGCACTGCGCAAGCGACGGTGCCGGCCAGCCCTTGAGGAGGTTAGCCGGGAAGACGCCCTTCAGATCAGCAGCGAAGTTGAACGGCTGCCTGGCCCATCCAGACCGGGTCGTTCGCCTGCTCGGTGAAGACGACGTCCGGCCAACCCGAGCCGGTGCGGTTCCAGAGCTGGATCTTCGTCTGCAGACCCGTCGCGCCGTTGCCGTCACCGTCGTAGATGACCTTCTTCACGGTCACATTCGGGTGCGACTTGATGTACGCATCCGTGACCGGCTCGCGGGGCGCGTCGACCCAGACTTCGATCGAGCCAGACGCGTCGCTGGCCTGGTGGACGCTCTTGGTGTTGGCTCCGCCAATCGACGCGGCGGCGAGTGCCATCGCGGACGCTGCGAGCGCCACGAAGACAAGCAATCTGCGGTTGATCTTCATTCCTCCTCCTCCTCTGGTTGTAGGTGTTGGGTAGTGGTCAGCTGATGGGGGTCGCACGATGCTCGGCGACGAAAGGCGGCAAGGCGATGCCTGGCTCCGTCGGCGCCTGGACGTGGCCGTCCGGGCCGACGCGCGGTTCGCGGACTACAGGGTTAGACGTGACAAGTGACTCGTAGTACGTGCAGTTCGGGATCGCCATGCAGAGATGGACGGCGGTCTCGGTCGGGCCGTGCACCTCGGCGCGCAGCCGGAACGAGTCGGCCAGATGGGCGATCCGCATCGCGCCGGTCATCCCGCCGCGGTGGTTCGCGCTCGTCCTGACGTAGGTGGCGCAACCAGAGGCGATGAAGTCGGCGGTGTTGAGGTGGCTACCGTCCGAGGTCTCGCCGACGAGGAGCGGGACGTCGACGCGCTCGGCAAGCCACTTGTACGCGGTGACGCTGAACTCGTGGATCGGCTCCTCGTACCAGCGGTAATTCGCCTCCGAGAGGGCATGCCCGACGTAGATCGCGTCGGGGAGGTCGAAGCCGGCCGAGCCGTCATACATCAGGTCGACGTCTGGCCCCACGTGGTCGCGCAGCCGCTGGCAGAGCTTGGCGTCGGCGCGCGCGTCGCCCCACGCGTGAAGCTTGATCGCGGGATAGCCGAGCTCGAGGCACTGGTCGGCGACATCGAGGAACTCCTCGACCGTGGCGAAGGTCGTCGTGGACGCGCAAGCGGGGATCTCGTCGCGATAGGTGCCGAGCAGCCGGTGAACGGGGACACCAAGGACGCGGCCCTCGAGGTCCCAGAGAGCGACGTCAACAACACCCAAGAGCCAGATCGGGAACTCCTCCGTACGGTCGAGCTCCCAGAGCCGGTGCCAGAGCCACTCCCGTCGCTCGGCTCGCTCGCCGACGAGCTCGTCTCGGAGTACACGGTCCACGATGTCGGCGAGCATCGCTCCGCTCCACTCGTGGTAGGCCTCGCCGACTGCGCCGTCGTCCGTGGTGATGCGGAGGACGGCGGTTGTGCGAGGACCGTGTGAGCCGCGAAGCCCATGCCGCCATGCGAACGCAGGCGTAACGGCCGGGAGCGTGATCAGGTCGACATCGACCGAGGCGATTCGCATCCGCGCAATCATCATACGAATGATGAGCAAATGTCAAGCAGGACATTCCCATCACCCTCGGCCGGGCCGTCGCAAGGCAATTCTCAACCGCCCGGAGGCAGTCCTACGTGAAGCGACGGTGTCGGCTCTCAGTCCACGCAGAGTCGATATGCGCCGCCGCTCGCGCAGCGGCCAGTTCGCGACCGCGCATCTGGCGCTCGAGCAGCGTGCGGATGCCGAGGGGGTCGTCGAGAAGGCTCCGGTCCGGGTCGCAGGGGAGCGCCGCGTTGAGGACGACCGGATCGAGCAGGTTCGACGACTCGCGTGGTTGCACCGTCGCAACGGACGTATGATGTTTGCAATGAACGCTCCAGGACGTGATGCAGTGCGCACCGCGATCGCAGCCGACGGCACGCAGTACCGGCGGCCGGGCCGGCTGGCCGAGGTGGTCGTCAACGACCTCGCGCGTCAGATCGTCGGCGGCCAACACGCCGAGAACGACGTCCTCCCTAACGAGCCGGCGCTGTGCGAGCAGTTCGGGATGAGCCGCACGGTGGTGCGCGAGGCGCTGAAGATGCTCGAGGAGCGTGGGCTCGTCCGTGTCGAGCAGGGACGCGGAACGACCGTCCAGTCGCGGAACTCGTGGAACCTGCTCGACCCGGTCATCCTCGGCATCGCGCTGCAATACGACGACGACATGTCGCTCCTCGACGACCTGATCAGCGTGCGCCGGGTGCTCGAACAGGAGATGACGCGAGCGGCCGCGCCGCGCCTCACCGATGACGAACTCGCCTCGCTGGCCGCGAACATCGAGCAGATGGAAGCCTCGTGCGACGATTACGAGCGCTTCCGCGCGTTCGACCTCGGGTTCCACAGCATCATCATGGAAGCCTCGGAGAATCGCGTGGGCCTCACGATCGTCCGGGCGATTCACCGCTACGGCGGGGTCAGGCCGCAAATCTCGACGGCGGCTGCGACGCGCGCCTCGCTCGAGCGCACGACGAGCGAGCATCGCGCGATCTACGAGGCGCTTCGCGCCCGCGATGCGGATCTTGCCGGCGAGCTGACCGCCCTCCATATCGAGTCTGCGTGGGCCGAACGGAGGGTTTCGAAGACCGGACCTTGACATAGGGTGATCATTCGTATGATGATTACCGACGGTGCGGATCGCGAAAATCTACGTCGACTTGGTGGATCTCCCGGCCGTCACTCCGCCGTTCGCCTGGCGGAAGGGGCTGAGAGGATCTGCCGACGCGCGCTGTTCCTCGTGTCGCAGCGTCAGCTCGTAGCCGGCCTTACTCGCGGAGCAGTGAAGGAGTGATCAGTGGCTAGCGTCGTCTTTGACAGTGTCTCCAAGGTCTACGGTGACGGAACGCTCGCCGTCGATCGGCTCGATCTCGAAGTCGCCGACGGGGAGTTCGTCGTCTTGGTCGGGCCCTCCGGATGCGGCAAGACGACCGCGCTCAGGATGGTCGCCGGGTTGGAGGACATCAGCGGAGGGCTCGTGCGCATCGGCGATCGAACCGTCAACGATCTGTCGCCCAAGGACCGCGACATCGCGATGGTCTTCCAGAATTACGCGCTCTATCCACACCTGACCGTTCGCGGCAACGTCGCCTTCCCGCTCAAGATCAAGAAGCTGCCGAAGAAGGAGATCGAAGCTCGAGTCGCCGAAGCCGCTCGGATCCTCGACCTGGAGCCGTATCTCAACCGCAAGCCGCGCGCACTTTCCGGCGGCCAGCGACAGCGCGTGGCGATGGGCCGCGCGATTGTCAGGCAGCCGGCCGTCTTCCTGATGGACGAACCCCTGTCGAACCTCGACGCCAAGCTGCGTGTTCAGATGCGGGCCGACATCAAGAAGATCCAGCGCGATCTCGCAGCCACGACGATCTATGTCACGCACGACCAGATCGAGGCGATGACGATGGGAGATCGTGTTGCCGTGATGCGCAAGGCCGAGCTGCAGCAAGTGGCGCCGCCACAAGAACTCTATGACCACCCAGTCAACATGTTCGTCGGCGGCTTCATCGGTAGTCCGGCGATGAACATGCTCGAGGCGCGAATCGAGCGGCACGACGGTGGACTGGTCGTGGTGTTCGGCTCGACGACGGTTGCTCTCGACGACGAAAAGGTCGTGCGGCACGGTGGGCTTGCGTCGTTTGCCGGCCGCGACATCGTCCTCGGAATCCGGCCGGAGGACCTCGAGGACGCTGCTCTCGCCGATCGCAACCGACCGCTTCTCGCGGGACGAGTGACGTTGCGTGAGGCGCTCGGGTCAGAGGTGCTCGTGCACTTCACGATCGACGCGCGGCAGGCTATGACCGACGAGATGCGCGAGCTGGCCGAGGACGTCGGAGACGATCGCGGGGCCAGCCAGATCGCAGCCCGAACACCGACGACCTCTGCCGCGCTCGTCGGACGTTTCAGTCCTCGTACGAGCGTGGTCGAAGGAGACACCATCGAGGTGGCGCTGGATCACCGAGCGCTGCACTTCTTCGACCCAAGCACCGGCGCGGCCATCTAGGGAAACGACGGCCATCAGCCGTGAGATCTTCATTGCTAACGCCACGGCACAACGGGTGTATGACAGCTCTTCGCCGAGTACGTCGGCCTGCGCGACCTGTTTGGACGCGGTGGCAGCAGTGTGATGACGTCACTCGCAGATCTACGCCTCGGTGCTCTCCGAAGCACGCGCCCCGCACAAGGTTCATGAGCGTTCCGAGGGCTCCGAGCAGGCAACCGATCACCATCGCGGGAAGCTCGGACCGCCTGACCAGACCGCTGCCTACCCTTTGGTGGCGCCGCCGAGAAGTCCACGCTCGAGCGCCCGCTGCGAGGCGATGAAGACGATCGCGACAGGGATCGCCGCGACCAGCGTCGCGAGCGCCACGGCGGATCGCGTCGACCCGAAGATGTCCGAGAGCCCAACCTGGATCGGAAGCTGCCTCTCGTCCGACAGAAACACGTAGGGAAGGAAGAAGTTGTTCCAGTCCGCAACGAAGCTGAAGAAGAACACGAGCGCGACGATCGGTTTCGCCAGCGGCAGCGCAACCCGCAGGAACGTCTGCAGCTCACCGCAGCCATCCACGCGCGCCGCATCCAGCAGCCCTGGGGGAACCGCGTTCGCGTAGTAGATGTAAGCGAGATAGACCCCGAACGGGAAGAACGCGAACGGCAGGATGACCGAGAAGACGCTTCCGATCAGGTGCACGCTGTTCAGCTCGAGGAAGATCGGAAGCACGAGCGCGGCCGCCGGCATGATCATCGCGACGAGCGTCAGCGAGAGGATGAGCTTACGACCGGGGAACCGCCCGAGCGCAAGCCCGTAGCCGGCGGGGAGTGCGGTAGCGAGGGTTATCGCGGTCGCGCTCAGCGAGTACAACAGCGAGTTTCCGATCCAACGGCGGTAGAGGTGATTGTGGAAGCCGTCCACCTGCTGCCAGGCTTCCCAGATGTGATGGAAGCTGCCGAATGCGAACGGGTTGCGGGTGACGAGCTCGAAGTCCGTCTTCGTCGGCGCGAGGACAAGCCAGATCAGCGGAACCGCGAAGAACACCGCGAAGCCGAACAAGACCAACGCGCGCAGCGCCAGCGCGGCGCGGTGCCGGACGCCGAAGCGGCGTGGGACACCGCCGCCTGTCCCGGCGCTCGAAGGTCTCGAATCAGCCACGAGCCCATTCTCCCATCCTGCCGTATCCCGACGTCGCGAACACGCCGCCGTCGGCGCCCCACCCCCCGGCGTCCCGCCATCGCTTTGCTGGTTCGGTGTCCCTCTTGTAAAGATCCTACCTTTATGCCAGTATCGGCCCATGATCGACGGATATTGGCGCGGCGGCGCGCCAAACATCGGATTGTTGCCGGGATGAGTCGGCTTCCGCGGATCGTCGGCTTCGACGCGATGGACATTCGGTTCCCGACCTCACGCTGGCTCGATGGGTCGGATGCGATGCACACAGATCCCGACTACTCGGCCGCCTACGTCGTTCTCCGCACCGATGCCGACGACGGTGTCGAGGGGCACGGGCTGACATTCACGAGCGGCCGCGGCACCGAGGTGTGCGTCACCGCCGCCCACGCGCTCGAGCCGTTCGTCGTCGGTCGAACCCTGGACGGGATCATCGGCGACATGAGCGGCTTCTGGCGCAGCCTCGCCTCCGATAGCCAACTGCGATGGATCGGGCCCGAGAAGGGTGCGATCCATCTGGCCACGGCAGCGGTCGTCAACGCTGTGTGGGATCTGTGGGCCAAGATCGAGGGAAAGCCTCTGTGGAAGCTGCTTGTCGACCTCACACCAGAGGAGATCGTCGGTTGCGTCGACTTCCGCTACATCACGGACGCGCTCGCACCGGAGGAGGCGCTCGAGCTCCTGCGCGACGCGCGACGCGGCAGCGTGGCAAGGGAGGCCGAGATCGCCGCGGCGGGCTACCCGGCGTACACGACCTCGGCCGGCTGGCTCGGCTACGACGACGGCAAGGTCGAGTCGCTCGTTCGGGAGGCCGTCGCGTCGGGCTTCACTCACGTCAAGATGAAGGTCGGCAGCGACCTTGCCTCCGACGACCGTCGTGCCGCTCTGATTCGACGCGAGCTCGGGCCTGAGGGGGTACTGATGATGGACGCCAACCAGGTGTGGGGCGTCGACGAGGCGATCGCGGCGATGCAGGTCCTCGGTGCGCACGATCCCTGGTGGATCGAGGAGCCGACGAGCCCCGACGACATCCTCGGGCACGCGCGCATCCGGCGCGAGATCGCACCCGTCCGGGTCGCCACGGGCGAGCACATCCAGAACCGGGTCGTCTTCAAGCAGCTCTTCCAGGCCGAGGCGATCGACGTCTGCCAGCTGGACGCGTGCCGCGTCGGCGGCGTCAACGAGGCGATCTCGATCCAACTCCTCGCTGCCAAGTTCGGCATCCCGGTCTGCCCCCACGCAGGCGGCGTGGGACTGTGCGAGTACGTCCAGCATCTCGCGATCTTCGACTACATAGCCGTCAGTGGTTCGCTCGAGAACCGCTTCGTCGAGTGGGTCGATCATTTGCACGAGCACTTCCGGAATCCCGCCGTCGTG
This sequence comes from uncultured Thermoleophilia bacterium, assembly GCA_963797125.1. Classification (GTDB taxonomy): domain Bacteria; phylum Actinomycetota; class Thermoleophilia; order Gaiellales; family Gaiellaceae; genus Gaiella. The sequence goes on from CAWCOI010000004.1 coordinate 117,126, forward strand.
CGCGACGGCCGGTACGTGGCGCCGACCGCCCCCGGCTACAGCATCGAGATGCTGCCCGAGTCGCTCGACGAGTACGCGTTTCCCGACGGGCCGGCGTGGGTCGACGTCGCCCTCTCGGTGGGAGAGGATGGATGAACACCGTGACCGAGCCGAAGCAGATAGAGGCCGGCTGAAAGGCGTCCCTCGATCGCTACGGGCTCCTTCAGATCGGGCTGTGGTCGCTCCGGGCCGGGCCGGCGCTGATCCCCGGCCTGTTGATCGTGATCGTCGGGCTCACGCTAACCCCGACCCAAGACGTCGTCCTCCTCCTGATGACGACGAGCCCCCGGCGTCCGCGACAGGCGCCGGGGGCTCCCTCCCTGCCCCGAGAGAGCTCGAATGACGGTCGACACTCACCACCATTTCTGGAACCTCCGGCGGGAGCCGATGCTGTGGATGACTCCCGCCCACGCGGTGATCGCCCGCGACTTCGAGCCCGCCGACCTGCGACCGTTGCTCGACGCATGCGGAATCGACCGCACGATCCTCGTCCAGTCGGCCTGCACCGACGGCGACACCGACGCGATGTTCGCTCAGGCGGCGGAGCACGCCTGGATCGCTGCCGTCACCGCCTGGGTGGATCTCCTCTCACCGGCGAGAGCGGAGGAGCGGCTCGACGTGTTGGCGGGACAACCGACGCTGCGAGGGATTCGCCACTTGATCCACGAGGAGCCCGATCCGCATTGGATCTTGCGTGAGAGCGTGCTCGAGAGCCTTGCAGTCGTGGAGGAGCGCGGCCTCGTGCTCGAGCTTCCCTGCGTCTTCCCCCGACACCTCGGTGACCTACCGGAGCTCGCGAAGCGGTTCCCGCGCCTGACGATCGTGATCGACCACCTCGGCAAGCCGCCCCTCCGCACCGAGCGGATGGGCGAATGGGCAGCGGCGCTCCGAGCCGCCGCCGAGCACCCGAACGTGTGCGCGAAGATCTCCGGCCTCAACACGATGGTGGCGAGCCCCGGGTGGGGCGCATCCGACCTGCGACCGGCGGTAGACGTGGCCATGGAGTGCTTCGGTCCGGACCGGCTCATGTGCGGCAGCGACTGGCCCGTCGCCCTGCTCAACGGGGAGTACTCGCACGTGTGGCGCGAGACGGTCGCCGCGACGATTGACGTCGCGGGCGACGCCGATACGCAACGCATACTGGAGGACACTCCCGCGCGCCTCTACCGGCTTGCCGAGGCGGCGGCCATGTCAACCGAAACCACCGGAGAGGCCCATGGTCGCGCTCACTGACCAGGCGATCGCGAAGATCAAGGAACTGATCATGTCGGGCGAGTTCGCGGCGGACTCGAAGCTTCCCAAGGAGCAGGAGCTCGCGCAGCGCCTCGGACTGTCCCGGAACTCGCTCCGCGAGGCGGTACGGGCCCTGACCCTGATCGGGGTGCTCGAGCCCCGCGTCGGCGACGGCACCTACGTAACGAGCCTCGAGCCCGAGCTGCTCCTTACGGGCATGGGCTTCGTCAGCGACCTTGTATCGGGCAACACCCTGCTCGAGCTCCACCAGGTCCGCCGCATCCTCGAACCCGTCGCGACCGGTATGGCGGCGACACGCCTCACGGAAGATGATTACGCCGCACTTGAGATCTGCCTCGAGCAGATGGACGAGGCCGAGACGACGCAGGCATTCATCGCCGCAGACGAGGAGTTCCACCGGATCATCGCCACGGCCTCGGGCAACACGACTCTCGCATCGCTGATCCAGCACCTCTCCGGTGGAACGCTGCGGGCGCGGCTCTGGCGCTCCGTAACGGAGCAAGGCGCAGTCGAGACGACCAAGCAGCGGCACCGCGACATCTACGACGCCCTCCGAGAGCACGATGCTGAGCGCGCCAGCGCAGCAGATCTCATTCACCTCGCCGAGGGCGAGCAGTGGCTCAAGCACATGCTCGAGGCAGATGGGGCTGACACGGAGGCGACAGACGTTGGCTCGCGGGTCCGCTGATCGATGCTCGATGAGCAGCTGTCGCCGACCCACGACGCGCAATCCTGGTTGCTTCAGCCCGAGGGATTACGCATTGAGTGAAGAGCTGACCGATTCCCCTAGAGTGGTGGCCGGATGAACTCACCGACTGAGCCGTTCTTCCAGACCGTCGGCCAGAAGATCCGCTTCGCCAGCGGGGCGGGGTCCGGTCCTCTGGCTTTCCGCGCATACGACCCCGAGCTCGTCGTTCTCGGGAGGCGTATGGAGGATTGGCTCCGCGTCAGCGTTGCCTACTGGCATTCCTTTGCCGCGAATGGGAGCGACATGTTTGGCGGCGGTACCTGGGATCGTCCCTGGACGAACGCGAGAATCGATCCAATGGACGCCGCGCGCCTGAAGATGGCAGCCGCGTTCGAGTTCATCTCCAAGCTCGGCGTGCCGTTCTACTGCTTCCACGACGTCGACGTGGCGCCGCCCGGGTCCAGCTTCCGTGAATTCAAGTCCAACCTCGATGCGCTGGTCGATGATGCACTCGGCTACCAGGAGCGAACCGGCGTGCGGCTCTTGTGGGGAACGGCCAACCTGTTCAGCGATCCTCGCTACCACGCCGGCGCTGCCACCAGTCCAGATCCCGAGGTCTTTGCTTACGCGGCCGCCCAGGTGTCGAACATGCTGTCCGTTACCAAGCGACTGGGCGGCGCCAACTATGTCCTCTGGGGCGGACGCGAAGGCTATGACTCACTGCTCAATACCGATCTTCGACGTGAAGGAGAGCAACTGGCCCGCTTCCTCCACCTCGTCGTCGAGGAGAAGGAGCGCATTGGCTTCGAGGGAGCTTTGCTTATCGAGCCCAAACCGATGGAGCCAACCAAGCACCAGTACGACTACGACGTGGCGGTCGTGCACGGGTTTCTCTGCCGGCACGATCTCGGGACGTCGTTCAAGGTCAACGTCGAGGCCAACCACGCGACGTTGGCCGGTCATTCCCTCCATCATGAGGTCGCCTACGCCGTTGCGCATGACCTGTTGGGATCGGTCGACGCCAACCGCGGCGACCCGCAGAACGGGTGGGACACGGACCAGTTTCCGAACTCCGTCGAAGACTTGGTCATGCCTCTCTACGAAATCCTTCGCGGCGGCGGACTGGGAACTGGTGGTTTCAACTTCGATGCCAAACTGCGACGCCAGTCCCTCGACGGCGAGGATCTCTTTCACGCGCATATCGGCGGCATCGATACGCTGGCTCGAGCGCTGATCGCTGCCGCCGGGCTGGTGGAGGAGGGGAGGCTTGAGGCGATGAGAGCAGATCGATATCGAAGCTGGGATGGCCCGCTCGGACAGTCGATCACCGCCGGCGAGTCGACGCTGGCCGATTTGGCCGAGCGAGTCGAGTCGGGTGAGATCGTGCCCGTCCCACGCTCCGGCCGCCAGGAGCTGTACGAAAACGTCGTCAACGAAGCGCTGTGGAGCAGTCCGATCTCGTCTTAAGCGTCTGTCTCTGTCATGTTCGACGGTCCGTCGAGCCCGAGCGCGGCCGCTGGGCTTGATAAGGAATACCAGGATGACGTCGATCGCGGGACAGTTGGTCACTGAGTCGTTCGCCTACGACGACGGACGGCCCGTCACTGTCTACATCCCGCCCGATTCGCCCCAGCGAATCGTGGTCGCGGGCGACGGGGCAGTTCATCGAGCCGAACCCCCGCGCGTCCGGCGGATGAGAGCTCTCACGCCCATCGAGTTCGTACAGGTACTCGCACATGCACACGCCCGCACCGGCGACCCCGCCATGATCGCCGGGTACCTCGGGAAGGCGTCCGGATTCGACAATGCCCTGGCCGACTTCGCCATCGCCTACGCCGACTAGACCGAGCTCGACCACGCGGCGCTGCAGCAGGCGGCCGCCGACGGCAGGATCGAAGCCCAAGCCGGGTCTAGAAAGGTCGCTCTAGCCAGCCAGAAGAGGTCAGGCCCGATTCAGATTGGCCACATCCCAAGAAACGAGCGCTGCCCATCTGGCAACAGTGCCGCGAAAGGCCCTGCGGGGAACTACTGTGTTAGGTTGGCGCGTCGAACCTCGTGAGTGTGGGAAAGCCGCCAGCAAAAATAGCCCATTTGCAGGGTCTTTTAGTTAGTGGGCGCACCTGGGATCGAACCAGGGACCTCTCGCGTGTGAAGCGAGCGCTCTCCCGCTGAGCTATGCGCCCGGGAGGGTTGTAAGGCTAGCGCACGCGGGGCGGAGAATGGATCAGGTGCGGGACGCGGCCCGGCGGCGTTCGCCGATGATCAGCTGGCTGTCGCCGAACTCGTGCCAGCGGTAGCCGTGCTCGAGTGCCGCTTCATAGGACGCCATCACCAGGCTCTCGCCGCCGATCGCGCGGAGCAGGTCGAGGTGCGACGACTCGAGCTCGTGCAGGCCGGTGATCAACCCGTCGACCGCTCGGACGCCGCGCTCGGGTGTGACGATCAGGTTCGTCCAGCCCTCGCCGGCCTCGACGAGCCCGTCCGTGGCGGCGACGGTCTCGAGCGCGCGGACGACCGTCGTCCCCGTCGCGATCACCCGACCGCCGAACGAGCGGACGGCGTTGACGAGCCGGGCCGTCTCCTCGGGCACCCGGTAGCGCTCGGCGTACGGGCGCTCGTGGCGCTCCTGCGAGGAGACGCCCGTGTGCAGCACGATCGGCGCCACGAGGACGCCGCCGGCAACGAGCCGCGTGATCAGTTCGGCCGTGAACGGGCGGCCGGCGCTCGGCATCTCGGCGCTGCCGGGCTCGAGTGCATAGACGTTCTGGTACATCGAAAGCGGCCACGCGCGCGGGACATAGCGGTAGCGGATCGGGCTCCCGTACGCGGTGAGATATGCCCCGACGCCGAGAGGCAGGTCGAGGCGGGCGAGCCATAGCCGCACGCCTGCGTACGGCGCGAGGATCTCTGCAGCGCCACCGCCGGGAAGGGAGAGCACCTCGCCTGGCTCGGCCGCCCCGAACGGCTCCTCGCCGGATCGCAGCTCGACGATCCAGAACCGTTCGGGGTCATTGCCCTCCGCCGGCGTCGAAAGCCGCAACTCGAGCTCGGAACCGTCCTCCCGGGTCGCAGGAAGGGCGGCGGCAATGGTGGCCGAGGTGTTGACAACGACAAGATCACCGGGTGCAAGAACGTGAACGAGATCCGTGAATCGGCCGTGGGCGATGCTGCCGTCGGACGCGTCCGCGACGAGCAGGCGGACGCCGTCCCGCGCAAGCCCGCGCTCCTCGGGTGGCTCGTGAGCCTCGAGGAGGGCCGGCAATTCGAGCGCGGGTGAGCTCACGTCGAGACCGCCGCAAGCTCGCGCGCCCGGTAGAGCCCGCTCGGCAGGTTGCCCTCGATCAGCGCCAGGAGGCCGGGGACGCTCTCCTCGGGCAACGGCCGGTCAGAGATGTCCTCGCCCGGGAATGCGTCCTGCTGCATCTGCGTGCGCATGTCGCCCGGGTCGACGGCGTAGGCGCGCAGGCCAGGATTCTCGGCGCCGAGTATCGCCGTCAGGTGGGCCAGCGCCGCCTTGGACGAGCCATAGCCACCCCAGGTCTCGTAGGCCTCGACGGCCGCGTCGGAGCTGAGGTTGACGATCCGGGCGTCGGCCGCGAGGTGCGGCAGCGCGAGCTGGGCGAGCGCGAGCGGAGCGATGACGTTCACCTCGTAGACGTTGCGTAGCTCGTCCAGTGGATACTCGCCAAGCAGCGGGAGCGGCGTTGCGCCGAGCACGCTGGCGTTGTTGACGAGCAAGTCGATCGAGCCGCCGGCAGCCTCGACGAGGTGGCGCCGATGCTCGGGATCGGCAACGTCGCCCGCCACGGCGACGACGCCGTCGAGGTCGTCGACCGCCTGCGCGAGGGCGTCACCGTCGCGTGCGTCGACGACGAGCTGCCAGCCGCGCTCCGATAGGGCGCGAGTGAGCGCCAGCCCGAGCCCGCGGGATGCGCCGGTGACGATCCCCTGCACGGCTCAGACCTCCACCGGCGCCGGCACGCGCCCGGCAATCCGCTCGTAGTTGAGGCGCAGCAGCTCGATCACGTCCAGCACGTCGTCCTCGTTCTCGATCCTGCGCGCGGCCAGCCCCACACGGCCCGGGAAGATCGGATGATCCTCGATCCTGCCCTGTTCCTTCAGCTCGGTCCAGGTGGTCTTCGGGAAGGCGAAGTGGGCTGCGTGGTTGCCGTGCAGGTGCCCGATCTCCTTGCGGCCGACCGTGAAGCTCCACGCGCCATGGCTGCCGGTTCCCGCCTCGACGCCGGGCCACGACGTGACCTCGTCGGTGATGCGGTCGTGCGCTGTTTGCTCGTTCGTCATGAGAGCTCCTCGGTCTTCGTTGATGGCTCCCACGGTACGGCGCAGTCGGTCCCGACTGCCAGAGGGCAATTGGTCCTAGGACCTCGCGTCGACGAGCCCGGCGCGGACTGCGATAACCGCAGCCTGCGTCCGGTCGCTCACCTCGAGCTTTGCGAGCACCCGGCCGACGTGGGCCTTCACCGTCTTCTCCGAGAGGCCGAGCTCGCGGGCGATCAGCTTGTTGGGGAAGCCGCGGCCGATCAGGATCAGCACCTCGCGCTCGCGCGGGGTGAGGCGGTCGAGCGGCTCCTCGTGGTTCTCGGCCGCGAGCGTCTCGACGACGCGGGCAGCGACGACCGGGTCGAGCAGCGTCTCGCCGGCAGCGGCGGCGCGCACGGCGCGGGCGATCTCCTGCGGCTGCGCGTTCTTGAGCAGGTAGCCGGCGGCGCCGGCGCGAAGGGCGGGGAGGAGGGTGGCGTCGTCGAGGTAGCTGGTGAGGACGATGACGCGGACGCCGGGAGCGGTGGCGCGGATGCTTCGCATCGCCCCGAGCCCGTCGAGCTCCGGCATCACGAGATCCATCAGGATCACGTCGGGCGCGAGCGTGGCCGCCCGGGCGACGGCCTCGTTGCCGTCGGCAGCCTCGCCGACGACCTCGATCCCGTCCTGCAACTCGAGGAACGTGCGCAGCCCCTCGCGGACGACGGCGTGGTCGTCGACGATGAGCACCCGGATCCGCTGAGGCACGAGGGGTTTCGTCAGACATCGCGCGCCTCGAGACGTACCGTCGTGCCCTTCTCCGGGGCCGAGTCGATCTCGAGGGTGCCGCCGATGCGCTCGGCCCGTTCCTCCATCGAGGTGAGACCGAGCCTGCGCGAGCGGATCCCTTCGCCGGCGGGATCGAAGCCGACGCCGTCGTCCTCGATCTCGAGCAGGAGCCGGCCGTAGTCGCCGCGCAGAGTCACGGTGACGTGCCGCGCGTGCGCATGCTTGACTGCGTTCTGGAGCGCCTCCTGCGCGATGCGGAGCATCTCCAGGTCGCGCGCGGGGGCGGGAAGTGCCTCGCCCTCGACGAGGAGCTCGACCTCGAGCTCCTCGAGCCGCCTCACGAGCTCGACGTGCTTGCGGAGCGCTCCGGCGAGCCCGTCCTTCTCGATGTCGACGGGGCGCAGCTCGAAGACGAGCGAACGGAGCTCCTCGAGCGCGTCCTGGGCGAGGCCCTGCAGCCGCTCAACCTGATCGCGGGCGGCCGCTGGGTCTCGGTCGAGCAGCGTGGCCGGCTGCCTCGGCGCTGAGAACGAGGCCGAAAAGCTTCTGGCTGACGGCGTCGTGGAGATCGAGCGCGAGGCGGTTCCGCTCGGCGACGACCGAGAGCTCGCGGGCCTGCTCCTGCAGCCGTGCGTTTGCGATCGCGATCGCCGCGTGGGCAGCGAGCAGCTCGATCAGCTCGACGTCGTCGTCACTGAAGTCGGTGGCGTCGAGCTTCTCGGTGAGATAGAAGGCGCCGATCACGCCCGTCGCGTCGACGATCGGGACGCCGAGGAAGGATCGCATGTCGGGATGCGTCTCCGGCCACCAGCCGCGGAAGCTCGGATGCTCGTGGATGTCGCGGGTGCGGTACGACGACGGCGTGTCGAGCATCGCGCCGAGGACACCGTGCTGGCGGGGGAGAGGGCCGAGCGAGGCGATCAGGTCGTCGCTCATCCCGGAGGTGAGGAAGCGCCGGAAGCCGCCCTCGCCGTCGGGCAGCCCGAGGGCCGCGAATCGCGCGCCGGCGAGCTCGCGGGCGCTGTCGACGAGCCGTTGCAGGACCTCGTCGACCGACAGCCCGGCCGCGACAGCGAGCACCGCGTCGCTGACCGCTTTCAGCGCCGGGTTGAGGCGCGTTTCCATCCTGCGACGATAGAGCAGGGGTGCAGGCTCCGTGGCGCGAGCTTCGCGGAGGTGAGAATATCCAGGCATGGCTCTCGCGATCGATCCGACCGCGGTCGGCGCCGTCGGGCCGCTCGACCCCGAAGCGTGCGCTGGTGTCGCGACGCGAGCGGCGGCGCTCATCGACCTCGACGCGCTCGACCGCAGCGGGCCGGGCAGTGCCGTGCCTCTCTGGCGCACGGACGACTCGGAAGCGTGGCTCAACACGTGGTGGCAGCCGCGCGACAGCGGCTTCCACGACCACGGCGGCTCGGGCGGCGGCGTCCACGTGATCGCCGGCGAGGTGACGGGCGAGTACCTTCAAATCGAGGGCTCACGCCGCCAGACGCGATTCCGCGCCGGCGACTCGTTCTCGTTCACGGGCGACCGGATCCACCGCGTCGACCACCTCGAAGGCGCCGTCACCGTGCACGTCTACGCGCCGCCGCTGGGCTCGATCGGGCACTACGAGCTCGTCGACGGCGAGCTGCGTCGCGAAGCGGGCGCGCCGGACGAGGTGTCACCGCCCAGCCTCAAGCTCACGCACGCGCTCAAGCCTCTAACCCTAGGTCAGCACCCACTCGTTGGCGCGCAGGATCGGCACGGCGGCGCCACCGGCCTCGATCCCGTCGACCTCCACCTCGGGGCCGCCGATCATGAAGTCAGTGTGCACGGTCGACTCGTTGCAGCCAAGCTCGACGAGATCCTCGGGCGACATGCCGTCACTGCCCTCGACCAGCTTCGCGAATCCGAGGCCGTAGGCGATGTGGCAGGCCGCGTTCTCGTCGAAGAGCGTGTCGAAGAAGATGATCCCGGTCTGCCCGACGCGTGAGTCGCCGTCGACGATCGAGACCTCGCCGACGTAGGCGCCGCCCTCGTCATTGCTCATCTCCTCGCGAACGACGTCGGCGCCGCTCGTGGCGGTAACCTCGACCGCCTTCCCGGCCTCGAAGCGCACCGTCAGGTCGCGGACGATTTGCCCGTTCACGACGAGCGGCATCGTCGAGCGGACGACGCCCTCGGTGCGCAGGCGGTGGGGCGTCGTGAAGATCTCCTCGGTGGGCATGTTGACGACCATCTCGAGGCCGGTCGTGGTCATATCCGAGCCCGAGTGCCAGCGCGACTGGGGCATCAGCCCGACCACGAGGTCGGTGCCGGGCCCCCTGAACCGAACCGCGTCGAAGCGCCGCTCGTTGAGGAGATCCGACCGCGTCGCAAGCTTCGCGATGTGGGCGCGCCACGCAGCGACCGGATCTTCCTCGTCGAGGCGCGTCGCGAAGGCGACCGCCTCCCAGAGCCGTTCCACGTCCGGCTCGCCGAACACCGCCTCCGCCCAGCCGGGATTGGGGTAGCCGATGATCGTCCAGGCAATGTCGCCGTCGCCCGTCGCCTTGAGCTGCTTCTCGGCGACGAGGCGCGGACGTGCTTTCGCGATCCTTGCCGGGTCGAGGTCGGAGAACAGCTCTGGCTCGGGGTCGCCGGTAATCGCGATCAGCGCGCCGTGCTCAACCGTCAGCTCATCGACGATCGACAGGGTCCACGGCGGGGACCACTCGAGCGAGTCAGCGGGCGCGTGGAGGATCCGCGAGCGCCGAATGTGGGGGTCTTGGTACTGCGCCTCGACGTAATAGGCGCCGCGCTCGTACGCGACCTCGGCGATGGCGCGGACGAACGGCAGATGGTCGGGATGGCCCGTGACGCGCAGCAACTGGCCGGGCTGGAGGTTGACGCCGACCTCGACTGCGAGGCGGGCGTAGCGGTTGAGACGCTCGTCTGGAGTCATCGGAATGCAGCCTACATCGGGGCCAGGATTCGTTCTCTGTGACGCCTTCTTGGTGCCGTGGTAGCGTCCCTGCCGTGCTGTACGCGATAACCACGACGGGCAAGGTGACGCTCCTGATCATCGCCGGGGCGTTCATCGCCTGGGCGCTGATCACGGCGATCTGGATCCCGAAGAGGAACCCCGATTTCCCCTCCGCCCTGACCGGGTTCCTGCTCGTTTCGGCCATCTTCCTCGTCGCGCAGCTCGGCGCTGTCTACTGGGTCACCTCGACGCAGGAGATCGAGCACGAGACAGCCTCCGAGGCCCAGCCGGACAAGCCGGGCGGCGGCCCGTCGACGACCGAAACCGTTCCGGGCGCCGTGCCCGAGGCCGGCGCCGACGCCCTCGTCGTGAAGGGGAAGGACGTGTTCAAGACGGCCGGCTGCGAGAGTTGCCACACGCTCGCCGATGCCGGCTCGACGGGAACCGTCGGCCCGAATCTCGACGACGCGAAGCCCTCCGAGGCGCTCGTGGTCGAGCGGGTCACGAACGGCGCAAGCCCGATGCCGTCGTTCAAGGGCCAGCTCACCGACGAGGAGATCAAGGCCGTCGCGGCCTACGTCTCGACCGTCGCCGGCAAGTCCTGACGCCGGCTGCGGGTACGCTTTCGCGGCTACGGAGAGGTGTCCGAGCGGCCGAAGGAGCGCGACTGGAAATCGCGTAAGTGCTGAAAGGTGCTTCGCGGGTTCAAATCCCGCCCTCTCCGCTTGAAAGAGGCCCGGCCGGGCCTCTTTCCCATAGAGGGACGACGATCGAGAGAGGTGGAGTGAGAGTGGAGAGGATTCAGGGCTCGACGAGGCGTCCCGGAGGAGCGTCATGAGCGGCAACCACACGCAGCGCCACACGAACGTCGGCGTCGTCTCGGTGGAGGCCGTCGAGGCGCCCGAGGTCGTCACCTCCGCCTGGATCGACGAGCAGCTGGCCGACGTCTTCGCCCGCTGCGACGTGCGGCCCGGGCTGCTCGAGGAGCTCGCCGGAATCACCGAGCGCCGCTGGTGGCCGGAGGACGTGCGCTTCGACGAGGCGGCCGCGCTCGCCGGCGAGAAGGCGATCGCGGCAGCCGGGATCGACCGCTCCGAGATCGGCATGCTCGTCAACACCTCGGTGTGCCGGCACCATCTCGAGCCGTCGGTCGCGTGCGCCGTCCACCACCATCTCGGACTGCCGCCGAGCTGCCTCAACTTCGACCTCGGCAACGCGTGTCTCGGCTTCGTGAACGCGATCCACCTCGCCGCAACCGCGATCGATGCCGGGCAGATCTCCTACGCCCTGATCGTCGACGGCGAGGGCGCGCGGCTCACGCACGAGACGACGATCAAGCGGCTCCAGGAGACGGCGCAGGTGACGCAGGACGTCTACCAGGAGTTCGCCAGCCTGACGCTCGGCTCCGGCTCGGCGGCGATGGTGCTCGGAAGCCTCGACAGCAGCCCCGACGCCCATCGCATCGTCGGCGGCATCTCGCGTGCGGCGACGCAGTACCACCAGGTCTGCATCGGCGACCTCGAGCAGATGACCACCGACACGAAGGCGCTGCTCGAAGGAGGGCTCGAGCTCGCCGGCGCCGCCTGGGGCGAGTCGGCCGACGACTTCGGCTGGAACGACGACATCGGCTGGTACATCATCCACCAGGTCAGCTCGGTGCACACGCGGCTGATGTGCGCCACGCTCGGGCTCGACGAGGCACGTGCGCCCGTGACGTTCCCGCTGTTCGGCAACATCGGCCCGGCCTCGATCCCGTTCACGCTCGCGCAGGTGCAGGACGAGATCTCGGCCGGCGAGCGGGTGCTCTGCATGGGCATGGGCTCCGGCCTCAACGCCAGCGTCGTCGAGATCGTCTGGTGAGCCCGGCGCCAGCCGCGTTCGATGCGAGGCGGCTCGAGCGCCTGGGCATCGAGCCGGCCTGGTCGCGCCGCCTTCCCGTCACGCTCGCCGATGGCACCGTCGTTCAGGTCCACGCGCTCGACGCGTCGCCGCCGCGGCGGCGGAGAGCCGCCGCTGACCGTCGTCTGCGTCCACGGCAACCCCACGTGGTCGTTGCTGTGGCGCTCGTTCCACCGGCGTCTCGGCGACCGCTATCGCGTGCTCGCCGTCGATCAGGTCTCGATGGGGCTCTCCGGGCGAACCGGCCCGCGGGCATTCGCGCAGCGCGTCGACGATCTCGGCCGCATCCTCGAGGCGTTCGAGGTCGAGGGCCCTGTCGTCGTCGCCGCCCATGACTGGGGCGGCCCGATCGCGCTCGGCTGGGCGCTGGAGCATCGGGAGCAGGTGCTCGGAGTCCTGCTCGCGAACACGGGTGTCGCGATACCGGAGGCAGGCGTGCCGCCGCTGATCCGGCTCGCAGGCAGTGAGCTGCTGCGCGACTTCGCCTGCCGGCGGACGCCGACATTCCTGCGCGCGACGCTCGCGACCGCCCACGGGCGCATCGGCAAGGAGGCCCGCGCGGCGTATCTCCGTCCCTACGCGACGCCGGACGACCGGCAGGCGATCGCCGAGTTCGTTGCCGACATTCCCACGACGCCGTCCCATCCTTCCTATGCGGCGCTGGCGAGCGTCGCGGCCGGCCTCGGCGAGCTCGATGTGCCCGTTCTGCTCGCCTGGGGTGAGCGCGATCCCGTCTTCCACCTCGGCTTCGCCGCCGACCTGCGCCGGCGGCTGCCGCACGCCGAGCTGCACCGATTCCCGCTCGGCAGGGCACCTGGTCGTCGAGGAAGAGGACGTCGCCGGCGCTCGCAGATGCCTGGATCGACCGCCTGCTCGAGCCCACGCCTCGCGTCGACGGCGCAGCGTCGGCGCCGCCCGCTGCCGCGCTCTGGGACGCGCTCGTCGCCCGCGAGGAGGATGAGACGACGGCCGTTGCCGCCGGCGACGGGTCGAGGCTGTCCTTCTCTGCTCTCGCCGCCCGCGTCGCGTCGATCGCGGAAGGCCTGCGGGCGGCGGGGGTCGTACCCGGCGATCGCGTTGCGCTCCTCGCGCCGGAGCCACCCGAGTTCATCGCGGCGGCCTACGCCTGCTGGGTGAGCGGGGCCGTCGCCGTCGTCGTCGACCGCGGTCTCGGGCTCACCGGGTCTGCGGCGCGCGCTGCGAAGCGCCGAGCCGCGGTGGCTGCTCGGCACGCCGCAGGACGCTCGCTGTCGCCCGGGCATTGCGCTGGGCCTCCACTGCCCGCAGGCTCGACATCGCCGACTTCCCGGCAACAGGCGCATTGCTCTCCGACGTCGTCGCCCGGCTTGCCCCGTCTCCCGATGCGTTGGCAGCGGTCGTCTTCACCTCGGGCGCGACCGGCCCGGCGAAGGGCGTCCTCTACGACCAGCGCACGATGGCAGCGCAGTTCACGGCCGTTCGCGACTGCTACGGGATCGGCCCCGACGACCGTCTCGTAGCGGCATTTGCGCCGTTTGCGCTCTACGGGCCTGCGCTCGGGATCCCGGTCGCCGTTCCCGACTGCGACATCACGAAGCCGGCGACGCTCCGGGCGGAGGCGCTCGCCGACGCCTGCGCCGCGATCGACGCGACGATCGTCTTCGCCGCTCCGGCAGCCCTGCGAGGGTGTGCTGGGGTCGCGCGAGACGCTGACGCCGGACGGCGCCGCGGCGCTCCGCTGCGCTCCGGCTCGTCCTCTCTGCAGGCGCGCCGGTGCCGCAACGCGTGCTCGAGGAGTTCGAGCAGCTCGCATCCGCCGCAGAGCTGCACACGCCGTACGGCATGACCGAGGTGCTCTCGGTCGCGGACGTCGATCTCGAGGAGCTGACCGCAGCCGGGCCGGGACGAGGGGTCTGCGTCGGGCGCCCGCTTGCAGGGGTCGGGCTCCGGATCGAGCCGCTGCCCGGAGGGGACGGCGAATGCGGCGAGATCGTCGTCAGCGCGCCGTGGCTCTCGCTCGGCTACGACGGGCTCTGGGCCACGAACGACCACGCCCGCACGGTCGACGCGGAGGGTGTCGAGTGGCATCGCACGGGAGACGTCGGCCATCTCGACGGCGAAGGACGTCTCTGGGTCGAGGGCAGGCTGGCCCACGTCGTCTGGGCGCTCGACGGGCCGGTGACGCCGGTGCCGCTCGAGAATGCGGTCACGGCGGCCACCGGCTTCCGCTCGGCGGCGACGGGCGTCGGCCCCGAGGGCTGCGAGCAGGTCGTGATCGTCGTCGAGGGCGAGGGCAAGGCGGGCCTCGCTCACGCCGACATCGACCGCGCGGTGCGGGATGCCGTCGCCGGCCAGGCCGTCGCTGCGGTCATCTCGGTCCCGTCATTGCCGGTCGACATCCGCCACAACTCGAAGATCGACCGTGCGAGACTCGGCCGATTCGCCGACGCTCTCCTTGCGGGCGGCCCGGCGCCGAGACGCGTCTGATGCGCGTGCTCGTGACCGGCGGCTCGGGCCTGCTCGGCCGGACGACGTGCGCGGCGCTCGCGGCGCGCGGACACGAGGTCGTCGCCCTGCAGCGTCACCGGAGCGCCGAGCTCGCCTGTCGAGCAGGTGCTCGCGGATGTGAGCGATGCCGGCGCCGTGGCCAGGGCCGCGGCGGGGTGCGACGCAGTCGTCCACGGCGCCGCCCGGGTTGGAGTCGCCGGCAGCCGGGACGGACTTCAGGCGCGCCAACGTGGGCGGCACCGAGGCGGTGATCGCGGCGTGTCGCGAGGCGGGCGTTCCGCGGCTCGTCGTCGTCTCCTCGCCGTCGGTCGGCTACGAATCGACCCCGACCATCGGGGCCGGCGCGTCCACGCCGATCACGTCGAGGAGCGATCGCTCGTGGTATTCGGAGTCGAAGGCCGAGGCCGAGCTGCTGGCCCTCGCCGCGAGCGACTCGGCCCTCGCCGTGACGGCGATCCGCCCGCACGCGATCTGGGGGCCGGGCGATACCCAGCTCGTCGGTCGCATCGTCGAGCGGGCTCGCGAGGGGCGGCTGTTCGTCGTCGCCGGGGGCAGAGCATTGATCGACACGACCTACGTCGACAACGCCGCCGACGCCCTCGCCGCCGCTGTCGAGCATCTCACACCGGAGAGCGTGCTCGCGGGCCGCGCGTTCGTCGTGTCGAACGGCGAGCCGCTACCCGTGCGGTCGCTGCTCGAGCAGATCTGCGCCGCAGCCGGCGTGCCGCCGCCGCGGCGTGATCTGCCGCTCGGCGTAGCCCGGCTCATGGCCGCCGCCGCCGAGCGCGTCTGGGCCAGGAGGCGTCCAGACGAGGACCCACCGGCGACGCGCTTTCTCGTCGACCAGCTCGCGCTCGCGCACTGGTTCGATCCGCGCCCGTTCCGCGATGCGACGGGCTGGCAGCCGGCGGTCTCGATCGCCGAGGGCATGCGCAGGCTGGCGGCGTTCTACGACGTGCGGTAGCCGGGCCTACGGCCGACGAGCCGATTGGCAGGCTGTTAGGACGGTCGACGATGCTCGGCGGGTGCTCGAGTCAGCTGTGCCGTGTCGCGCGGCGCAGGGAAACCACGAGAGCTACCGCGACGACGATAGGCAGCACCCACCAGGCGGCGATGTCCCGCTGCTCGAGGAAGGCCGTGAGCGCGAGCCCGACGGCAACGCCGGCCGCTACGCGCCAGTCGTCGCCGATGATGAAGTCCCACCAGAAGGCACCGAATGCGCGAACGTGGCTCATCTCGCGGCCTCTGCGGGGACGCCGGCGACCCGCTGGCGGCGGAGCTGCCGCACGAGCGCGAAGGAGACGAGCCCGAGAAACGCGAGGATGCCGAGGATCGCGAGGTCTTCGCCGGGCCAGGTGACGCCCGCGCCCTCACCGCCCCAGAAGACGCCGAAGCTCGTGAGGAGGAGGCCGACCGCGAACTTGATCGTGTTCTCCGGCACCCGTTCGAGCGGCCCCCGCACGACGAAGCCAACGACGATCACGAGCACGACCGCGCTCGCTGCCGCCGCGGCGGCAAGCGGGACACGGCCCTGGGTCGCTCCAAAGGTGACGACGATGAATACCACCTCGAGCCCCTCGAGCAGCACGCCCTTGAAGGCGACAGTGAACGAGTACCAGTCCATCCCCGCCGGCGCGGCGGGCGCGACCTGGGAAGCCAGCTCGCGCTCGGCCGCGAACGTCGCACCCTCGTCGTGCAACGCCTTGTAGCCGCTCGAGCGGAGAATGGCCTTGCGCAGCCACTGCAGCCCGAAGACGAGCAGGAGCGCGCCGACCACCAGCCGGAGCGTGTCGATCGGGAGCAGGCGCAGTGCGGGTCCGAGCACTGCCACGATCGCCGCGAGCGCGAGCGCCGCGGCACCGACGCCGATCAGCGTCGAGCGCCAACCGCGCACAACACCGACCGCGAGCACGATCGTGAGCGCCTCGACGGCCTCCACCGCGCTCGCGAGGAAGGCCGTCAAGAAGAGGAAGAGATCGTGGCTCACGGGTGAACCGGAGTATCAGCCAAGCGCATCTATGCCGACGAGGCGCGCGTGCTGGACGGTACCGCCTGCCGGCTCCTGCGCGCGACCAGGCGGTCGTCTTCGATGCGGCGGCGCGAGGAGCAATCTCGCGCCGCCGTCGGGCCGGCTATCGCGCGGTGTCGCGCGCCGCGCGTGAAGCCAGCAGGCCTTCGTCCGCTCGGATGATCAGTTGCTGGAGATTGTCGTCGGCTTCGCCTCGGCAACGCCGAACGAGATCGAGTGCTCCGGGTCGAGCATCCTCAGAACCTCGGCGATCTTGTCGAAGCGCGTCCGAGCCTCGACTGCACCCACGTCCGGCATCGCACAGACGAACTCGTCGCCGCCGTACCGCACCACCAGATCGTAGGGGCGCAAGTGGGCACGAATGATCTCGCTGATCAGGCCCAGGAGCTCGTCACCGGCGAGATGGCCGTGCTCGTCATTGATCCGCTTGAGACCGTCGACGTCGACGAATACCACGGTAAGGCGAGCGCCGGTGCGATGTGCACGCCCGAGCTCGCGGGTCAGGTGCTCGAGGCCGAAGCGGCGCGTCCAGGCACCCGTCAATTCGTCCGTGGACGCCAGCTCCAGGCTGGCAGCGGTTTCACTCCGGAGACGTTGTGCCTCGGCCAGGTCATCGGCGGCAGCCTCCCGATCGGCGGCCGCCTGCGCCCGCTCGCGGGTCGCGGCCTCCCGATCGGCCGCTGCCTGGGCGCGCTCGTCCTCCGCGCGCCGGAGGGTGCGCTCGACACTCGGGTTCGAATCATTCCGGCGATCCTCCACGGCTATTCGAAGGCGACGATTTCGGGTTCGAAGGGGGTCACGAGATGCTCCTCGCGTCACGGAACTACCGCTCTTGTATCGGCCCTCGTCGGACGTCGCTCAAGCTCTGCACGAGGGACGTTACACCTGGTGTGCTTCGAGCCGCTCCTTCAGCTTGGCGTGGGTCGCCGGTAGCTCCTTCGCTGCATTCCTGCGGACGACGAGCGGCACGAGGACAAGGCCGATCCCGTGGCCCTTGAAGTCGAGCTCGAACGTGAACCGGGTGCGGGCGCCGCTGTCGATCGGCTCGAAGCGTCCCTTGCCGTGAGCGCGGACAGGACCGTCGATGACCTGGAACGCGTAGCTGCTCGAGGGCACATACTCGGTGATCTCGCTCGTCATCGTCTGCTCGCGGCTTCCCATCTTGCGCGTCATCTCGAACGTCGACCCGGGATGCAGGGGCTCGCTGCTCGGGACGCTGGCGCTGACGACACTGTCCTGCCATTCCGTGAACCGGGTCGGGTCGGTCACGTAAGCAAACACGTCCTCGGGGGTGCGATCGATCTCGACGGTGTTGACGAGTGGCGCCATGGTTCCTCCTTGGCCCGATGCGGGCTCGTCCATTGAGATCCAGGCAGCGAGGAAAGAGGGCTCGGCGTTGCGCCAGAGGAGCGTAGTAGGCGACTCGACCCGCTGTGGGCGTCAGCCTACACCCCCTCCCGGCAACTTCAGCGATGATCGAACCGCTTGGTGTCTTGTTGCGAACAAGTCGCGTCAAGCGTCGAGCGACCGGAGGGAGCGGCGGGGATGTCGGAGGCACAGGTTCGCGTGCAGGTGAGGATGGACGGGAGCGCCGGTCGCCGCCGGGGCTGGCGCGGCATGTCGTTGACGGGCGCTGAATGGGCGCGGCTCGGCGGATTCGCGGGCGGTGTCGTGTTCCTCCACGTGCTCGGCTGGGGGCTGTTCCTCTACTTCGCGCGGAGCAATCCTGCGCTTGCCGGACTCGGGTCGCTCGCATACACGTTCGGCCTCCGCCACGCGTTCGATGCAGACCACATCGCGGCGATCGACAACACGACGCGGAAGCTGCTGCAGGACGAGAAGCGCTCGATGGGCGTCGGCTTCTTCTTCTCGCTCGGCCACTCCAGCGTCGTCCTGGCGCTCGCAGCGGGGCTCGCGCTCGCGACGAAGACGGTCAACTCGAAGCTCCCCGGTTTCCAGGACATCGGCGAGCACGATCGGGGTCGGCGTCTCCGGAACCTTCTTGATCGTGATCGGCCTGCTCAACCTCGCAGTGCTGCTCGACATCCTCGGGGTCTTCCGGCAGATGAAGCGCGGCGTCTACAACGAGCAGAAGCTCGAGGAGGCGCTGCAGAGCCAGGGCCTGATGAGCCGCTTCTTCCTCAAGCGCATCGGCGACAAGATCGACTCGAGCTGGAAGATGTACCCGCTCGGGATCCTCTTCGGGCTCGGCTTCGACACCGCCACCGAGATCGGGCTGCTCGCGATCGCTGCCGGAGTTGCGACGCACCAGGTTCCGTTCCTGGCCATCATCTCGCTGCCGCTGATCTTCGCGGCGGGGATGAGCCTGATGGACACGGCCGACGGCGCCTTCATGAGCCAGGCCTATGGCTGGGCCTTCTCGAACCCGATCCGCAAGGTCTACTACAACATCACCGTCACGAGCCTCTCGGTCGCGGTGGCGCTGATCATCGGCTCGATCGAGCTGCTCCAGGTGCTGGCGGCGAGGTTCTCGCTCGAGGGCGGCTTCTGGGCGTTCCTCGACAACCTCAACTTCGGCAACATCGGCTACGTCGTCGTCGGCCTCTTTGTCGCGACCTGGGCCTTCTCGGTCATCCTCTGGAAGACCCGCCGGATCGAGGATCGTTGGGGCTCGCTCGTGGAGCGCAGCTGATGACGGCCGTCGAGACCGCGCCGACCCGGCGGCGGACGAAGCAGCGCTCGCTGATCTGGGACGTCCTCACCCGGGCGCACGGGCGACACCTCTCGGTCGCGGAGGTCGAGACGGCCGTGCGGGAAGGCGGCTCGCCGCTGCATCGGGCGACGATCTACCGCACGCTCGACCGGCTCGTCGACGACGGCCTGCTCGTCCGGACGAATCTCGAGCCGGATCGGAGCACCTACGAGATCGCCGAGGATCATCACCACCATCTCGTCTGCGGCGAATGCGGTCGCACGGAGCACGTCCCGCACGATCTCGTTCGCGCGGCGATCGCCAGGATCGAGCAGCGGTCCGGCTTCGATCTCGCGACGGCGCAGCTGAGCCTGCACGGGCGCTGCCGCGCCTGCCGGCGTGCTGAAGAGCACCGGCTCTAGCCGTCCCGCGACTCCTCGACCGACCTCGTCGGCGCCTTGGCCGCTTCCGCCCTGCCGATCGCGGGCAACCGCGACACCGGTTGCGCATTCGGTCACGCGCCGGGAACGGCTGGTCCATCCAACGGGCCGCTTCCCGCCCAAGGGTGCGCCGGGACTTTGTGTTGAATCAACACAAGGTTCTCACGGCCCGGATGGGCGCGTCTGTTTGGGGTCGCCCCGCGGTCGAGTGCCTCGCCCGGCTCGAGCCGACGATCGACGTCCTGCGCGAGGAACGAGGAACGAGGAGTCGGCGGCCCGTGGGCCGTTGGCCGAGTCGGGCTAGAGCTTGCGGGCGGCCATCGGCGGGATCGGGCCGCTCGGGTCCATCCCGTGCAGCTCGGCAACCGAGCGTCCGAACCATTGGTCGAACTCGTGATCGGAAGACATCACGTTCCCGATGAAGCTGTCACTGCCGGGTCCTTCCAGGACGACCAGGACGAGATAGTCGCCGCCGGGGGTCGGCTGCAGGTAGGCCCGGTGCTCCGTCAACCCGAGACGCGTGTTCATGTCCTCGAAGCCCGCCTTGCGTGACCCGTTCAGCTCGTCCGTCCAGGCCTCCCAGGCGTCGAGCTTGTCAGCAGCAAGTGGTTGTGCCATTGCGGGCATGAGGTCTTCCCTTCATTCGAATGTCGCTCAGAACCCCTCTGGGTTCCACTTGTCCCACAGGGGCCGCTGGATAGCAACGCTCACCGCGAGACCGAAACCTGTTCTTAACCACTGCGGAGGAGCGTCATCTCGCCTGTCGGCGCGCGGCATGAGACGACTGGCTCGAGGTGGACGGAAGTCACGACGCACGATAATAGGCCCCCTGCGATGGTCGACTCCGCGTCCTCACCGTTCCGTTCCCGTCCCCGTGTGCTCGCGCGACCGACCGCGTTGATTGTCGCGCTAACGCTCGCGCTTACGGTCGGCAGCGCGATCCGGGTCTGGGTGCTCCGGATGCCGCTCGGGGCTTACGACTCCGACGAGGCGATCTGGACCCTCATGGCACGGCATGTGCTCGACGGCGAACTTCCCGTCTACTTTTGGGGGCAGGGCTACGGCGGTACCCTCGAGATCTATCTCGCCGCCCCGTTCGTCTGGCTCTTCGGCGGGGGTATCGTCGGCGCGCGCGTTCTCATGCTTCTCCTCGACGTCGCAGCGACCGCGCTCGTGTGGCTGGTCGGGCGGCGCGTGCTGGACGGCGAGCGCGCTCTCGTCGCGGCAGCGTTGTTCTGGATGTGGCCTGCGTACGAGATCTGGAGGGCGACGCGAATCCAGGGGTTCTACGTCTCGGGTCAGATTCTCGGACTACTCGTGATCTACCTCGTGATCAGGCTCGCCGAGAAACCGACGCGGCGGGATGCGTTCGCACTGGGCGTCGTCTGTGGGCTCGTCGCCTGGCAGACCCTGCAGGTGTTGCCGATCGTGCTCGCCGCGCTCGCGTGGCTCTGCTGGCGGCGTCCCGCGGCGTTTCGCATGGCCTGGATCGGGGTTGTCGGCGCCGTCCTTGCGGCGCTGCCGGCCATCGTCGTCAACGTTCGCAATGGCTGGTGGTTCCACTGGCTCGCCCCTGGCAATGGGACGTACGAGTCGCGCCTGCGCGGGTTCTTCACCGCAGTGTTGCCCCAGGCGCTCGGTGTCAGGACGCCGTTTTCGCTCGACTGGCCGGCCACGGCTCCCATAGGCGTCGCGGTCACTGTTGCGGCTGTCGTCGGGGTCTGCTGGCTCCTCGTCCGACATCGCGAGGACGAGGTGGGCTTGCTCGCCCTCGTCGCCTTGACGTTCCCATTCATCTACGCCCTGTCGCCGTACACATGGCTCGTCACGGAGCCGCGCTACGCGTTCGTCCTCGCGCCCGTGATCGCGCTGCTCGTCGCGCAACCCCTCGGTCAGCCGTTGCGCGCTGCCGCCGCGCTCGTCGTCATCGCCGTGCTGTCTCTGGGTGGCGCGCATGCAATTGCGGGGGACGACGCGGTCAACGTGCGAAACGGGCAGCTCGTCATGCGCCCTGACCTCAAGCCCATACTGAAAGCGCTCGACGAGCGCGGCATCACCCGGGCGGTCAGTGAGTACTGGCTTTCGTACCGCGTCATCCTGGCGACGCACGAGCGCGTGATCCTGAACGACGCCAAGGATCCGCACCGTGCGGCGTACAGGCGCGACGTCGAGCAGGCGGGGCCGTTGCTCCCATCCGTCTACGTCACCGGGTCAGAGTCAGAGAAGGAGGCGCGACCGCAACTCGAGCGCAATGGCTATCGGCGCGAGACGTTCGGCGGGTTTTCGCTCTGGACGCACCCTTGAGTGACGGAATGCCGACGCGAGGACGCGGACGAGCTGTGCGACGTACAGGAAGGTCGTCTCGCATGTGCGCGCGCGGCATGACACGATGGGCGCCTTGAGCTGGACGGAGTTCACGACGCACGACGACGGGCCGCTCATTGCAGGTTTCCGCACGGGCAGCGGGCCGCAGGTCCTGCTCCTGCATGGAGGGCCTGGGATGGGCTTCGAGTACCTCCGCGAACTTGCCGATGAGCTCGCCGAGGAGAACGACGTCGCCTGGTACCAGCAGCGGGGGCTCGCGCCGTCTGTGGAGGCGGAGCCGTACACGGTGCCGGCCGACGTGGACGACGTCCGTCGTGTGCTCGACGCACTCGGGTGGGACAAGGCGTGGGTGGTTGGTCACTCATGGGGCGGGCACCTCGCCCTGCATATCGCGGAGGCCTTGCCGGAGCGCGTATTCGGAGCTCTCGCGGTCGACCCGCTCGGGTCGGTGGGCGACGGACGCTGGCCCGAGTTCGACGAGGAGATGTTCCGTCGGACGCCCGCGGACGTGCGCGAGCGGGCGCGCGAGCTCGATTCACTCATGATGGAGGGGGCCGCTGACGAAGAACTGGCGCTCGAGGGCATGCACCTCGCCTGGCCCGCGTACTTCGCGGATCCGGAACAAGCGCCACCAATGCCGGAGCTGCGTATGGCGCCCAGGGTCACGGCGCAGATGGGACGTTCGATCTTCGAGGAGCTGCCGGCGCTCGAGGCGGGGCTGCCGCAGATCCGTGTGCCTGTCGGGTTCGTTCACGGGTCGCGAAGCCCGATGCCGCTCGGAGCTTCAACAGACGCGGCGGATCGCATTCCCGGCGCGTGGGTCGACGTCGTCGACGGTGCGGGCCACTTCATCTGGGTCGAGGCACCGGGTGCTGTGCGCACCTCGCTGCGCCGCCTCACCTCGTCGTGACGCGCCTCCCGGCAGCGACGCCCTAGCCGCCGGCGACGGTTCGTGTGTCGAGGGCGATTCCGGTCGGGCTGCTGGCGCCAACGATGAACTTCTTGTTGACGCCGCTACCGTCGAGCTTCGCGCGTCCGATCAAGCCGCCGCCGCCGACGGCCGTCGGGTTCGCGAACTCCGCCCAGTAGATCCACTTCGCGATGACCGCAACGCCCGCCGGTTGGGGAATCCCGTTGATGAACGTCGGATTGACGGCTGTGCCGTCGATGCTCGCACGCCCGATCGAGGTGCCGCACCCGTTCGACCAGTAGAGGTGACCGGCGTTCACGGTGATGCCGGTCGGACCGTCGACGCCGGTGGTGATGAAGTTCTCGTTGGCATCTGACCCGTCGAGGTTCGCGCGTCCGATCGATCCGCCACATGGCGTTCCGCCCCCGGTTCCCCGGTTCGTCCAGTAGATATGAGCCTTGTCGATTGCGACTCCCCACGGTCCCGTCGCGCCCACGATGAAATTGGCGTTGACCCCGGTGCCGTTGAGCTTGGCGCGACCGATCGACGTCCCCGTTCCGTTCGGCCCGCGGTTTGCCCAGTAGATGAACGACGCGTTGACGGCGATCCCATGCGCACAGTTGGCGCCCTTGATGAAGCTCGGCTTCGGCGCCGACCCGTCGATGTTCGCGCGTCCGATCGTCGTCCCGCCGCACGACGAGTTCAGGCCGTTCGACCAGTAGAGGTATCTCCGATCGACGGCGACGCCAACAGGCCCCGCGGCCTTCGTGATGAACTTCTGGCTCTTCTTGCTTCCGTCGAGGTTGGCGCGGCCGATCGTCGTCCCGGAGGAATTGCTGCCGTAATTGCCCCAATAGACCGCTGCCTGTGCGGTACCCGAGGCGATCGCAGCCACAGCAACCGCCGCCACAGCACGAACAACCCAACGCCGCTTGCGTTCATTCATGATCGCCGCCCGCCCCCATTCTCGACCGCCCAGACAGCGCCGAGTATATGGTGGCGCGCGGGTCTTGCGACAGGACCTTCGTCCAGCGGGTCACGCGCGAAAGGCTGGCGGCTCGCGTATTAAGGCTTTGCGAAGACGATCGGGGTGCGCCAACCCGGCGGTCGATCATGCGTCTCCTGTCTTTGCGTGGCTTCTGACTTGACGACGGACGAGCTCGAGACGACGAACGGCGCGACGACCAGCGTCGCGGCTCGTCGGCGCGTGGGTGCAGGGTGGGCGTGGCTTGCCGGGGGTGACGGCTTTGTCCTCCGGATGGTGCCGAGCGAGGCAAGCTTCTTCAACGGCTTGGGGATGTGGGTCGCCGGGATGGCGGTCGTCAGCGGTTTCGGGATGACCGTCGCTGCGAGCCAGTGGTGGAGCACCTCGATCACGAGCGTGCTTTGGGTGCTCCCGCTCTGGGCTCTCCTCTACTGTCTGATCGAGCGCCTCGTCCTGAAGAGCTTCGGCACGAGCTGGGCGTGGAACCTCGTGCTCACGGTTCCGCGCCTGCTGCTCTCGCTCGCGATCGCGCTCGTGATCGGGCTGCCGATGGCGCAGGTGATCTACAGCGGGTCGATCAACGACGAGCTCAGCAAGACGACCACGGCACGGATCCACGAGGCGACGAACGAGATCACGCGCACCTACGACACCAAGATCGCCACGGCTCAGGAGGCGATCGCAGCTGCGCAAGCCAAGGAGACGCGCCTTCAGCAGCAGGTCACGAACAGTCGCTTCCTCGCCGACTGCGAGGCCGGCCTTGCGAACTGCTCACAGACCCACAAGCTCGGCCGCGGGCCGTACTACAAGCGGGACGCACGCCGGGCAGTCGCCGCCGCGGCGGAGCTGAAGCGCGCCCGTCCCCAGATCGCCGCGACGATCGCCGCGAACCGTCGCCTGATCGCGGTCTGGCAGACATCCGAGAGCAGCCAGATCGCAAACCGGGTCGCCTCGATCAAGGCCGACCGCGACTTTCTCGCCCGCCAGGCGGCGCTCGACCGCGTCCAGAAGGCGAGCCCATCAGTGAGGAAGTACGTCGAGTTCTTCCTTGCATTCCTGATCGCGATCGACCTGGTCGCAATCCTGCTCAAGCTCACGCATCTCTTCAGCACCGGCGGCGCCTACGAGAAGAGTGCAGCCGCGCTGCGGGCCAACGACCTCGTCGAGGTGCATCGCCTCCAGCAGCGGGCCAACGTCCTCACGCGCCGCATCACGCTCGAGGCACTTGCGGCGCAGGACGCCGACGAGTTGAGGATTCGCGGCGAGATCTCCCGTGAGCCCGAGCTCGAGGCGGAGGAGCCGATGCCGGCGGGACGCGCCGGCCAGGCGCTCTTCCTCCCGCGCGGGCCGATTCGGCGCCCGACGTAGGAGGGTTTGCGACAGAGGCACGTTGGACGTACCACACGGCCGGTGAGAGAATAGAACGGTGGTCGAGCTGGCCGGTGGAGCCGTCGAAAAGCAGCCTCCGCTGGTGGGCACGGTCACGATCGTGATGGCAGAGGGACGACGGATGATGCGTCTCGCGAGCGAGCTCACCACGGAGCATTTCCGGGAGCTCCTCGCCGAATATCAGCGGCTCCTCTCGCGGCTGCTCGGAGAGATGGGTGGACGCCAGGTCGAGGCAGAAGGCGACTCGGTCGCAGCACGCTTCGCAACCGCCAGAGAAGCCGCGCTAGCGGCAGTAGCCGCCCAACGAGCGGTCGCATCCCACGAATGGCCATGCGGCGTGCGTGCGGCGATTAGCGTAGGCGTGCATTCCGGCGAGGCAGGCACCGGTTGGCTCGGCCCGACGATCCTCGGTTGCAGTGAGCTCTGCGACGCAGCCGAGGGCGGGCAGATCTTCCTCTCTCGAGTTACGGCCAGCCTTCTTCACGACGAAGACCTGGGTGAGCTCGTGATCCGCGATGTCGGCGTACGCGAGATGAGACGCAGTGGCGGCACAGTACGCGCCTACGAGCTCGGGTTTCCTTCACCCGGCGAAAGCGCGACGGGAGCGGGCGCAGCGGGATGAGGAGTACGGGAACCCGCTGATCATGCGGGTTCCCGTTCCTCAAAAGCGGAGAGGGAGGGATTTGAACCCTCGATCCGCCGTTAAGACGGATAACGGTTTTCGAGACCGCCGCATTCGACCGCTCTGCCACCTCTCCTCAGCCGCGACAGGGTACCGCACCCGCAGCGACGGGCACGGTGAGGCGCAGCGGTCCGGGAGTGCGGACGTTCGCAACACCAACTCTGTCTGGTCCTGCTTGGCGCTCAGACCAACGCCCTTGACAGACTCCGCGAGCTCAAGGGCTCATGAGGAAGATCTCCGGCTCTCCCACCCATGAGGACTTAAGAACCGCGCGTCTTCCAACGGTCGCCGTGCGATCAAGGCGACACCGTGGCAGTTCCCACCATACCCAGTTTCAAGGGTTCGAGCTCTGGCTCGTACGTTGTTGGCGGCTACAAGTGCGCGACGGCGGCGACCTGGATCAAGAAGTTCACCGCGATGACGCTGAAGAACCACAAATTCTGCGCCTCGAACCCCTTGGGCAACGGTCCGGCCCGGTTCGTCTGCACCGCCAACCCCGATGCGAATGGCCACGCTTTCGCGGGCTCATGCAAGAAGGGGCAAGGAGCGTCGATCGTTGGGTTCGGCTGGGCTAGTGGCAAGCACTAGTTACGAAGTCCCGACTTCCCAACTCGCGATTCGACCACTGCCTCAGTGGCCTAAATCTTGCTGATTATGCAAGCCACCACATCGCTGACCTTCTTCTGCACCGAGGATGACAGTGTCTCGGCCTGGTTGTAGTCGCTGAGCAGCGCGTTGATCTCGACGTTGCCGAGCTTGTCTTGGCCCTCCGCCTCGCGAAGATGCCCGGAGAACATCGCCAGGTGATCCCGAAGCAGCTCAACCTGCACCCTTATGTCTGACAGCTCCGCGGCTAGTCCTTCGTCCACGGTCAGGGACCATCCAGCCGCGCCCTCGTCAGGGTGGTCGGGAGGGTTTCGAGTTCTCATGATTCTCCTTTCCTCAGCAGCGAGTGCGGCCCGAAACCACCCTATTCCTACGACGCGTTGACGGTGCCTATCTCTCGGATCTGCGGGAAGTTGGCGGAAACTGGGCGGTTACGTCATTCCACACCGTGGGTGAACCGCGAAGCGGCGCCCGACTAAAGAGTGGGCAGAAAACTATAGGCCCCCGTCACCCACCTAGCTACCGGGCGCACAAACAGCGCCATCCGCGATGCGTACAGCCGACGAATTAGGGCTTCCATGAGGATGTCGATTCGCTATTGACTAGTGAGAGCGTCCCTGACTTCAATCGCCGCAGGCGTAGTCACTGGAGGGTTGCTGCTCTCCCATCTCAAAGCCGCCGTACGATAAGGGCTACCGGCTTCTACTGCACCACGCGGATAGCAGAGTGTCGGGGTTCAGCGGGCCTGTTCAGAGGCGGTGTTCGGTGCGCTCGAGGACGACGACGGCGTTGTGGCCTCCGAATCCGAAGGAGTTCGAGACTGTCGCGTCGACTGCCGCTGGGCGTGGTGTTGTGATGTAGTCGAGGGTGAGGTCGATGTCTGAGCTGTTGAGGTTCCAGCTCGGCGGCAGTTGGTCGCGAACGAGTGGCATGAGGGCCGCGATCGCCTCGATGCCTCCGGCGGCTCCTAGGGTGTGGCCGTGTAATGCCTTTGTCGATGAGACGGCGGCGTGACCTAAGCCTGCCACGGTGATCGCGCGGACCTCGGCGAGGTCGCCGAGCGGCGTCGATGTCGCGTGCGCGTTTAGGTAGCCGACGTTTGCGGGGTCGACGTGGCCGTCGGCCATTGCCAGCTTGATGGCGGCGGCGGGGCCTTCGCCCGTCTCGTCGGGCTGTGTGAGGTGCCCGGCGTCGCAGTTGCTTGCGTAGCCGGCCACCTCGGCCAGGATCCGTGCGCCTCGGCCGAGCGCGCGTTCTCGCTCTTCGAGGAAAACGATCCCGGCTCCTTCGCCGATGACGAAGCCGTCTCGGGCACGGTCGAACGGCCGGGACGCCTCCTTTGGAGGCCGTCCGCTCGTCGAGAGCGCGCCGAGCTGTTTGTATGCGGCCACGATGAAGGGTGATATGGGAGCCTCCGCGCCCCCTGCGAGCATCGCATCGGCAGCGCCTGACCGTATGAGCGAGACAGCAAGCCCGATCGCGTCGGTGCCGGCAGCGCAGGCGGTGGCGACGGTGGACGAGGGTCCACGGAGCCCGAGGATCCGGGCAACCGCAGCCACAGGCGAGTTGGTGAGACCTAACGGGACCGTGAATGGGCTCACGCGGTCGGCGCCCCGCTGGAAGAACTCGGCATACGACCGATGAAGCGTGTTGACGCCGCCGTGCACGTTCGCGATCACCGCGCCGATCCGTGCCGGGTCGATCGTGGGCGAACCCGCGTCCTCGAGCGCCTGCGACGCCGCGACGACCGCGAGCAACCCTGCCCTGTCCATTCGCTTTGCCTCGCGCCTCGGGATACAGCCGTCGTCGAATTCGGCCACTGCGCAGGCGGTGATCTCACCGACGCCGTCCAGATTGACCCGCACTGCACCGCTTCTCCCCTCGGCGAGGCCGTCCCAAAAGGCGTCGCGGCCGCTCCCGACAGACGACACGATCCCGGCACCGCTGACAACAACACGGCGACGGGCAATCGGCTCGACCTCTCTCATACCTTTGGGAGCATACGAATTAGGAACAGGCGCCGGATCCCGAGGGGCGGCCGCGTCACGCCGACGGTATCGACGTCGATGTTGGCGGACTTGAACGGCCTGTCCCGGTTTTTCCCCGCGAATCCGCACTTTCCACGACTCCGCGCGACCTCCGGCGTGACAGGCCGCGCCGGCCGATCCACGGCGATGCCCGCGAAGCCACTCAAACCTGCATGGATACTCGCGTCGCGCGGGGCCGGGGTAGCGCGGTCGGCATGGCTGTGTGAGCACGAATCAGGACGTTTGTGGCACGAAAGTGGCACGCGCTGGGGCGCCCGGCATGGAACGGTCGGTCGGATGTGTCGCGCGCGTCGCCAAGTCACGTGTGGTGCTGTCCCGTGCTGGGATCGAACTGTGCTGCAAATCCGCATATTTCGAGCTGCGAGGCTGGCACGGGGGACAGCACGCAGTTGCACGTACTGCTCGAATGGCGCGTCCTGGTGCAGTGGCCCAGGTGACTACCTTGGGGCTGACGAGACCGGAGGGGCGCCTTCGATCGCGGCTATGAAGGCACCGGCGGCCACTCGGCAGGGGGCCGCCCGATCTCCCACTCGTGACCGAACGGGTCGACGATTCGACCAAGACGCCACCCGTGCTCGATCGCGATCGGCGAAGTTTCGGTTGCTCCCGCACCGACGGCCCGTTCGACGAATGCGTCTGGATCGTCGACGATCACGAGGATACGGGCACGTCCCTCCACCAATCGCGCGGGGGCTGAAACGCCCCATACTTTGCGCCGCTGAGCCGACCCAGAACGCCCCTTCGCCGACGGCGAGCTGGGCGACGATGTCCTCCCCCTCGCCGACGCGATGCAGGACACGCGTACCGAGAGCCCTCTCATAGAAATCCACTGCCGTCGCAGGACACACCACCCACATTTCAGGCTGCACACTCGCCGCCCAGATCCTGTCGTATACCTCGCTCTCAAGCAACAGTGCAAAATAGGCGGCACGTGAAGCAGGGTTGTCTTGTCGCCCGCCCGCGCCCGACCCTTTTGCTTGCATCGGACGTCTCCGACCTCGTCGGATGCAGTCGCTCGCAGCGCGGCGCCAGCCATTGACCCAATCGTGTCCTAGCGGCCGAGGTGAGACAGGGGCACGCTGTTAGCAGTACGGCAATCAGGGGATTGCCAGCAAGCAAAGGAGAAAACACGACATGAGCGAGGCGGCGCATTCGAACGTAGGGGAAGAGGACATGGTGGTCAGCCTCACCGCGATGATCAGCCGGCTCGTCCCGTCCCTGAGAGCTCTGGAGGAGCTCGACTCGAAGCACCCCGGGCATTACTACCGCCACGGGGCCGAGTACCTGCGGGCGGAGATCGAGCGGCTCTCGAAGCTGGCTGAGCACTACACGGCGCTGGCCGAACGTGTCAGAGCAGCCAGAACGACAACCGGCCCTAACGACAGGGAGTCGGCCGCGTTAGCGTCGGCGACCTCCCAAGCAGACCGAGTCGTCGCATCCCGCGAGCTAGGGTTCGGTCGGTGAGTGGGGAAACCGTGATCCCGCTGATTTTGATCGGGTTCCCCGCGCTCGTGATTTGGCTGTGGGCTGTTGTCGACGCGGCTCGGAATCCCGCTATGTCGACGGCAGCACGTGTGGCGTGGCTTGCGGCCGTTGTCGTTCTGCCGGGCGTCGGGGCGCTGCTGTATGTCGGTCTCCCTGGCCGGAAGCGTCTGTTGGTTCATTGATTCGCGGCGCGGCGGCCGCCGAGTCTGTGAGTTCGTCGCAGCCGCGCTTGACTCACGACGTCGAGTCCCACCCGCGTGACGTTCCCGGCGCGGTGGGGGTGCGGTCTCGGGAACGGTAACGAGCAACGTGACCGCCGACTTGCGTGACCGAAGGTCTCGCCCAAGGCCAAATGAACAGAGGGCTCGCCGACGCCAGTCAGGTCGCGGTCAGGTGCGAGACGGCGCCCCGAAATAGGCCCCAGCGCGTGGACGTCGGCGAGGGGGAGGGTGGGGGCGGTGTAGCGACCTCCGACACGCACAGTCGGAGGTCGCACCCGAGACCAGGCCCCGTCCCTCTCATCGCGACCGGAGGGGGGAGGGGTGAAGGCAGGCCGGCGCACGCGACGACGACGTTATCGGTGCCTGGACGAGAGTGGATACGCGGCAGACGATGGCATGGTCTTCCAACTAGACAGGCGGGTGATCGCCTGACCCAGCGTGTCGAGCGGCCGCGATGTGTTCGGCGACGAGGACGGCGACGTCGTCCTCTGTGGCTCTGTCGGCGATGAGCGCGTGGCGGAGTGACTCGATGACTTGGTCTGGGTCGAGGCGCATTGTCATCGCTAGCTGCGTGGCTGCCTGGCGTATTCCCTCGTGCACGGGTCTGTCGCGCCGCTCGACGAGTCCGTCGGTGTACATCACGAGCCTGGCGCCGGCTGGGAACGGCACCGTTTGCGTCTTGCCCGGAAGCTCGAGATCGACGCCGATCATGGTTCCGTTGGCGGCGTCGAGGATTTCGACATCGCCGTCGGGTAGCTGCAGCAGCGGTGGCGGGTGCCCAGCTGTCGCATAGGTAAGGGTGGCAGCGGGAACATCGACGATCGCGAGTGCTGCGGTCGCGAGGAGAGGTGAGCCGCATCGGCTGAGGAGGCCGGTCAGTTCCGCGAAGATGTGGGATGGTTCGACGGCGGCGTGCAGCAAGGCGCTGATCATTCCGCGGATCAGGGCCATGTCGGCGGCGGCGGTTAGGCCATGACCGACGACATCGCCGACGACCAAGGCGATCCTCCCTTCCCCGAGAAGTAGGCCCTCGTACCAGTCGCCGCCGACGGTTGCATCGGTATCCGAGGTCGTGTAGCGGGCCGCGACGCGCAATCCGGGAAGCGCCGGGAGACTCGGAAGCAGCCTGTCGTGCAACGCGACGATGAGATCGTGGTCTGCGTCGTACCGCTCGGCGCGTTCGACTGTCTCGACGCAGAGGTGTCCAACGGCTCGAAGGGCGGCATTGAGCTTGCGATCGAAGACGGTCGGCTCCGCCCAGGCGAAACCGATCGCCCCGAGAACGGTTCCGTCGAACCGGTAGAGCGGCAACGATGCTGTCGCTTGCACGCCTGCCGTGATCGTGTCGGCGACGAGTCCAGAAAACTCTTCCTCGTAGGAGGCGAGATCAGGCAGCAAGACCACTCGCCCGTCACGCGCAGCTACAGCGATCGGATACGGGGCATCAAGCGGAACGTCGGTGTAGTGAGCCGCTAACTCACTGTCGAGGAACGGACTGTGATAGAGCCGTAATGAGCTGCCCTCAGGATTCAGCAGCGCGAGGTTGGAATAGTCCGCTCCGACGCATTCCGCCGCTCTCAAAGCGACAAACTGGGCGACTTCGCGGCTCGTCGCTGGGAGCGCCAGCGAACCCGCAGGTGCGGGAGAAGCCAACACAACAACGTCCGGCGCGGCCCCCACGCGAGCAGCCGTGAAATCACCGACTGGATCAACCTTCGAGCCGCTTCGCATCGCCTGGCACCCCGATCGTCCCAGGCCGCACATGGCCAGGATGGTCAAAGGCGAACGCAGGATGAACCTGGATCGTAACAGTCCTCACAAAGCATCCGCCATCCGACAGGTTCGGTGACGCTAGGCGTGTGTGGCAAGTCCGGATCGTTGGCCGTTCGCGACAGCGGTATGGAGATGCCATTTCCCGGGAATACCCTTGAGCGTGTGCTGACCGCTGTCTTGGTAGGCGAGGTCTGACCCCGCTGTTAGATCCTTGACCGTTCCCGAAACGAGGACCTCTCCTGGTGTTGCGAGCGCCGCCACGCGTGCTCCTACGTTGACGGCGACGCCGGTCACCTTCCCCTCATGCAACTCGCATTCGCCGACATGGATTCCGACTCGGACGTCGAGACCGACTTCGGCTACGACGTCGACGATCGCTTGGCCACAGTGAATTGCGCGCGCCGGCCCGTCGAAGGTGGCGAAGAAGCCGTCACCTGCGGTGTCGCGTTCTTCGCCGCGGAATCGGGCGAGTTCGCGGCGGATGAGCACGTTGTGTCGCGCGAGCAGGTCGCGCCACGCGCGATCGCCGATCGCCGCCGCGTGCTCCGACGAGCCGACGATGTCGGTGAACATTACCGTCACCAGCACGCTCTCGGGAACGTCGGGTACCTCGCGTCCAGAGACGAAGCCCTCGATCTCGCCGGCCAACTCGGGCGAGAGGAACATCCCCCACCAGTCGACCCCCGACACCTGTGTCGCCCGGGCGCCCGGGATCCGGGTGGCGACGTCGAGGGCAGCACCGAC
This sequence comes from uncultured Thermoleophilia bacterium, assembly GCA_963797125.1. Taxonomy (GTDB): domain Bacteria; phylum Actinomycetota; class Thermoleophilia; order Gaiellales; family Gaiellaceae; genus Gaiella. Next base: position 149,779 of record CAWCOI010000004.1, read on the forward strand.
CGTATCGAGGTCGATATCCTCTTCGACGTTGGCGATCGCGCGATAGAGGACGAGAGTCGGGGCGCGGATCGCGGGGTACACGGGGCGCAGATCGGTCTCGAGGCGGCTACGGTTGATTGCGTAGGCGACGCCAGGGCTCGCCCCAACGCGGAGCCAGTTGATGAACCTCTCTCGACTGGCCTCGTCCTCGTACAAGGTCGGGGCGATCTCGCGCAGGTTCTCGTCGCAGAACGCGAGCGTGCCCCACCCGTCCCGCAGGTGCAGCAAGAACGCCTCGTCATCCGCTGTTACATGTCCCGCACGCGAGGGCGGGGGTGGATGGAACAACACGAGCGCACGTGTCCGCTCCGGGTATGTGGCCGCGTACAACGCAGCCATGCCGGTGCCCTCGTAGCCAGCCAGCACCACCGGGGCACGCGAGCCCACGGCGTCGAGCACAGCACGCATGTCCTCCATCCGCGTCTCTAGCGCCGCGAACTGGCTGCCCATGTCGGACAGCCCGCAGCCCCGCTTGTCGAAGAGGATCAGCCGGAACGACCGCGCCAGCCGCTCGTAGAACTCGCGCAAATACGGGGTCTCCCAGTCATAGACGAGATTCGAAACGAAATCAGGGACGTACACGAGATCGACGTCACCTTCACCCATCACCCGATAGGCGATCGCCACGCTCCCATTCCGCACGTAGTGGATATCGATCGCCACCTCGGCCATCTTCCCCGAACCCTCCCACGGACACAACCACGGACGTCCACTCGGATCGCTGTTAGTCCCAGTTCGGGAATGTCAGCCGTTGGGTGTCCCTCCCGTTGACGCCGCCGACCGGCGCGTGAGACTGTTGGAGCGCCCGGCAACTTGGTGGGCACCTTCGGTCAGGAGGAAAGTTGTGGGCGAGCAAAATGTAGAGCTGGTCAAAGTCGCGTATGAGGCGTTTGGGCGCGGTGACGTGCCGGCGGTGATGGGCGCCATGGCCTCCGATATTGAGTGGCATGAGGCCGCGGGGATGCCCTATGGAGGCATCTATCACGGCGGTGATGCCGTGGCACAGAACGTCTTCGGCCCGATAAGCACGGACGTCGTTGGTTTCGCGGTTACACCGGAGGAATACATCGCCTCGGGTGACGCGGTCGCTGCGGTCGTCCGCTACACGGGGACAGGCAAGGCTACTGGCAAGAAGCTAGATGTTCCGGCGGTGCACGTCTGGAATGTGCGTGACGGCAAGCTCCAGCAGTTCCGGCAGTTCATCGACACTACGAAGTTCCGCGAGGTCGTGCCCGAACAATCCAGCGAGTAAGGCCTCGCGGCAACCACCGGCAGCAGGCGTGGCCTGCGCCAGTGTTGGGGAATGTCCCTTGAACAAATGGCAGAGGTCATCAAGCTGACGCTCTGCTTTGGAGAGATTCGCTCTTGATTGGCGCTCCCGCGAAGGTTGCGGTCTTGGCCGCATCCAGACGGCCTGCGCTGGTGCGCGACAGCGATGCTTGTGCCATAGCTGCTCGATGCACCCAGACTCGCTGGACAGGGCGAACGCGAGAGCAGAGGATTCTCTCATGAGCGAAGCGCTCGAGTACGCGTTCCCTCATTCGGCGGAGGACGAGTCGCTCCGCCTCGGTCTGTTCCAGCAGCGCCTTGACCCGCTGACGGTCAGGCGGGTTGAGCGTCTCGGGCTCGGAGCGGGCAGCAGATGCCTGGAGATCGGCGGCGGCCGCGGGTCGATCACCCTGTGGCTCTCCGAGCGCGTCGGACCACAGGGGCACGTGACGGCGACCGATCTTCAGGTCGATTTCCTCAACTCGATCGCGGCTCCCAACATCGAAGTACTCCGCCACGACATCCGTACCGACACGTTTCCACCCAGCTCGTTCGACCTCGTCCATGCGCGTGCTGTTCTCATGCACATCCCCGACGACCCCGAAATCCTTCGGCGAATGGTCTCGTGGCTCCGTCCCGGGGGATGGCTGCTGCTCGAAGAGCCCGATTTCGGCATGTGGCTCGCAGACTCAGATCCCGTGTGGTCGACACATCCCGACGCCTGGCACCAGACCTTTCCGAACGGGTCGCTCTCCAGAGGACGGACGCTGCTCAGACAAATCCACCAGCTCGGACTCGTCGATGTCGGCGCAGACGCCGAACTCGACATCATCGAGCCAGGAACACCCCTCGCGGAGTTCTACCGCCTGAGCATGGCCGCAATCGGACCGCCGGCCGTAGACGCCGGCGCCCTCACTCCCGAACAGGCAACAGCCCTCGTCGACCGACCCACCCATCCGGACTTCCTCGCGTGCGGCTTCGCCCACATCGGCGTTTGGGGCCGATTGCCAGAATCTCAGGAGTGAGCTGTACCCGCCGGGCGGCGGGCGACTCGCATGGGCCAGTGTTCGGGAATGTCACCAGAGCCGGGTGTCGTTCGGGGAGCTAGCGTCGCGTGGGATTGAGCAGCGACTGAGCACAGATCGCGATGACGAAGATGCTCAGGAGTCCCGTCACATATTGGGCTGGGGTCGGAGCCTCGCCTGGCTTGAGAATGTCGTGGAAGAACAGAAAGTCCACGGCGAGGAAACCCAGGATCAGGAAAACCTCGATAGCGCGTCTCATGCCTCAATTGTAGAGGTTTCCTGCTGGGGGCCTTTAACTCTCAGTGTTCGGCAACGTCACTCGACAGCGAGTCCGTTGCGGCTGCGAGAATTAGCGGCATGCAGCAACTTTCTTTGGTCGTCGTCGAGTCAGGGCCGGGTCTCGTCTTCATTCATCCGCAGGGCGGCCGCGCCGATGCGTCCGCCTCGCTTCCCAGCGGGATCGTCTTGGATGGGGAGACTCCGGAACAGGGAGCCGTGCGGCTCGTGCGCGAACAGACCGGCTTGGACGTCGCGATCACGGAGCGACTCGTCGACTTCGAGCAGGAAGGGACACCGTACGGCACCGTGGCGATGACCGGTTTCGTGGCGCGCGTCGAAGGAGGCGAACTCCGAGAGGGCGATGAGGGGCCGCCTGTTGTCTACGCTCTCGACGACCTACCGGCGATCATTCCCGTGCGCGTCGCGAACCAGCGGGTGCTCGACGTGTACCTGTCGGGACACCATTCAGCAGACTGACGTGCTCGGACTGATGCGCCCGTGATCGTCGCCTGTGCCAGTGTTTCTAAATGTTCCCCGAGCGAGGGGCCGCAGCGCCGGGTGCGATAGTTGCGTCATGGACACCACCGAAGTTGAGGCTTGGATTCGCGGTCACGTCGCCGTAGATGGCGCGCCTGTTGTCGTTCACAAACGGCCTTGGTCCCCCCGGTCGAGGAGATCCGATCCCTCGTTTCAGGGATTGGCAGAGCTTCCGATCCCCCTTACGATCTCGTACACAGCGGCTGGCCCGTGCGCTCCAATTGTCAGGGTAGGGCGGAGGAGCTCGACAGGTCGTTGTTCATCACTGCGGCAGGCATTGACTCGTCGGCGACTTCTGGTCGCTGTTTCACGCCGACGAAGAGCCAGGAGCGAAACCGAGCCCGGTGCTCCACCATCCTCTCGAGGAAAGGTACCGGCATGGTCGGCTCGCGTGGCACGGCATGGTCGATCGCGATTCTGGTCGCAGCGATGGCCGTCGTCCTCACCATCTTCACCGGCCCCGCGCGGGCCGGGACCTCGGCCAGGTCTGCGGGCCAGAGCGACGCATGGATCACAGCGGAGGCGGGCTATCTGAGCGGCCGCAATCTGACCGTCGTGTGTGCGGCGAGTACGCAGGAGTGGGCGCAGTCACTCGTTGCCGTGGGGCTCGACGCCCGTGCCGCTCCTCAGGTGTACGGCTTCAGCCTGATCCAGTCCGGCGAGATGCACCTGAGCCCGTACGTGTGCGAAGGCCTACGGCTCGGTGCCGTAGCGTCGATACGCCGGCAGAACGAGCTCCAGGTCTCCTGGGCGGTCGACGTGCTGATCCACGAGTCGGTGCACATGGGCCGCTTCACCGCCGACGAGGCACTCACCGAGGCGTGCGCCCGCAGCGGTCTCCCTGTCGAGCTGCACCGGCTCTACGGGCTCGCGTACCGCTCGCCCGAGCTCACGCGACTCACCAGTGCCGCAACCTGGTTTCGCCGCACCCAGGGGCCTGCCTATCAAGGCGGCACGTGTCGCGCCGCCTGAGCCTGCCCTAGGAGCGAACGGTAACGGGTACGCCGGGGCCGACGAGCATCACGAGCCACCTCATCGCGGCCGTGTCCAGCCGGACGCAACCGTGCGACACCGCCGTCCCGAGCGAGCCGCCGAGGTGGTCGCGACCATGGATCGCAACCTGGCCCGGGCCGCCGTCGAACTCCTGGTAGACGTCGGAGCGCGCGCTCAGAGCGAACGCGTACGGTCCCCCGGTGGCGGTCGCGGGCAGCGCGATTGCCTCCTCGACGAAGAACTCACCACGCGGCGTCGGCGTCGACGCTCGGCCCACGACGGCGCGGAACGAGCGGATTGCGTGCCCGCGCCTGTAGACGGTGACCCGCCGCTGTGAGATGTCGACGACGAGATGCATGGTGGTCACGCGAGTGCGCGTTCCCGTGCGTTCGATCCAGCCGATACGTCCGTTGGGGCGGCCGGGGAGCATGACCCGCAGCCACGCCTTGCCGCGTGCATCAACGGCATGGCCGGTAACCGGCAGCACGGTCTGCTCGTTCGTGATCGGGCGCCGCGCGGAGACCATTCGCAGTGACGCGGAACCTCTCCGCGGCGCCGCCCAGGCAGCGTGCCGCGTGGCGAGCACGGCCGTCTCCTGTGTGGCACGGACCTGCGTCGCGTTCAGCGGGACCGCAGCGACGCTGCCTGCCGCACTTGCGGCAAGCAGCCCCACAACAGCCAGCTGGGCGAGCATCCAGATGCTCTAGCCGGCAAAGCCGGAGGACTTGACCGGCGGCTTTGCGTTCCCGCGCGTCGCAGTCGACGTCGAGGTCGACGTTGCCGCCCGCCGAGTCGTTGCCGCAGCAGCAGCCTTCTTCTTCGCTGCTGCCTTCTTGGCGGCGACCTTCTTGGCGGCTGCCTTCTGGGCTGCTTCGACCTTGGCCACGGTTGCGGCGGTCGACGGAGCCGGGGTTGTGTCCGTCGGGGTCGTCGGTGGTGGTGGTGGTGGTCGGCGTAGTCGTCGTAACCGGCGTCGTGTCGACCGGCGGAACGACCGTCGCGCAATCGGAGCGCGTGATCGTGTTCGTGTCGAGCACGAGCGCACCGGCGCCGTTTGCCTGCGCACCGGCGAGCAGTCGGCCGTCGAGGACCGTGGCGCCGGTCTCGAGCGTGATGTCGTCGTGCGCCATCACGGTGCCGACGAACTTCGATCCGGCCCTCAGCGTCGCTGCGCTGCCGACCTGCCAGAAGACGTTGCACGCCTGCGCGCCGCCCTGGAAACGTACCGTGGTGCCGGTCTCCGCGATCAGCGTCGAGTCGGTCTGGAAGATCCAGACGTCGTCAGCGGAGCCATTGAGAACCAGCGTCTCGCCCGAAGCGATCCCGAGCGACTGCAGTCCGGCCGTCCCGTGCTTGTAGAGACCAGGCCCGAGCGTCAGACCGCCTAGTGCCCCGCCGGGGATGAGCGTTGCGCCGGAGCGGCCCTGGGCGTCGACGTAGGCGCTGCGAAGCGCGTTCTTTGCATCCAGCGCCGCCTGGTTGGTGACGTTCATGGCGCCGAACACAACCGGGGCGCCGGTGACCGCGGTGCCCGGATGAAGCCCGAGATCACCAGTGATCGTAGTCGGGCCGGTGTTCGTGATCGTGTCGCCGGCGAGAACCGCGAACGAGTCCGCCGACGCCGAGGCCGGGAGCGACCGGGCCGGCAGCACCGATGCCGCCGACGAAGGTCAGCGTCACCACCGCGATCGCGGACAGCCCGAGTAGAGCAGCGAGCCTCTTAAAACTCATGAAGAATCCTTCCCGTTACGAGCGTGTCAGTGGCAACCAGTGCGCCACCGAAGCGTGCGCCGACCTGACAAGGGGCGGATCGTGCACCGCGTCCACGAGATACGAGTCATCGTGGGGGTCAACTCCCCTATCGGCACGCATGCGAATAACGTGATAGCTCGATCAAACCGAACACGGCGCTCAGGTCGGGTCGGTCCAAGTCTGTGCAGTGGTGGACGGCGTGCGCCAGGGGACGTGGGTGGTGCCGAGGCTCTCGAGCGTCGGCCGGCTGTCGCGCGGGTGCGACTCGAACCACGCCGCATAGCGGTTGGAGAGCGGCGCCGCGGTGAGCCCGTGGGCGAGGACGAGAGGGCGATCGTGATCACGACGGTCGTGACGATCAGGTTCTCGTTCGGCAGGCCGCCCGTCTCGATCAGGATCACGGCGAACACGATCGATGCGAGCCCACGCGGGCCGAACCAGCCGAGGAACCCGACCGTCGGCCGGCGGGCGCCGGTGCCGAGCATCGCGAGGCCGACGGGAATCATCCGCACGACGGTGAGACTGAGGATCGCGTAGGCGGCGATCGCCCACGTCAGGTCGCCGAGCGATGGCCCGAGCATGACGGCTCCGAAGACGATGAACGTGATCGCGTTGAGGACGCCTCCGAGCTCCTCGAGCAGGTAGCCGACCTCGCCGCCGTGGCGGCGACGCAGCCCGCCGAACACCATCCCGCCGACGAAGGCCGCGATGAACCCCGAGCCGCCGAGCGCGTCGGCGAGGCTGTACGCGAGCACGGCCGCCGCCGACAGGGACGATCTGCAGCCACGCGTCGGAGATCGAGCGGTGGCGGCCGCCGAGGACGACGATCGCCGCCGCGACCGTCCCGGCGACGACGACCGCCGACGACGCCCCAGCCGATCTCCTCGACGACGAGCCGGAACGCGGTGGTGTCGCTCACGTCACCCGCGTCGGCCTGCGCGATCGCGAGCACGATGAAGAACAGCGGCACGCAGATGCCGTCGTTGAGGCCGCTCTCGACGTTCAGACCCTGGCGGACGCGCGAGGGGAGGCGAGGAAGAGTGACGACTGCCTGGCCGAGGGCGGCATCGGTGGGCGCGAGGATCACGGCGAGGAGCAGCGCCTCGGGCCAGGTCAGGGCGCCGAAGAGGACGAGCGCGGCGCCGAAGCCCGCGACGAGCGTCAGCGGCAGCCCGATACCCGAGCAGCCGGGCCGGGATCGAGACCTCGTCGCGGAGCGCGCGGAGGTCGATCCGCGAGGCGTCGCCGAAGAGGACGAGCGCCAGCGTTGCCTCGGCAAGCAGCTTGACCGCCTCGCTCGAGACCTTGGGGTCGACGAGCCCGAGCGTGTCGCGCCCACGAGGAGGCCGACGCGGTGAACACCATCGGGCCGGTGATCGGCGTCCCGTCGAGGCGGCCCGAGACCGCGGCATACGCGAGCAGCGCGATCGCGATAGTCGGCAGCGCCCAGTCCACGTGGAGACCCTACTCGCGTCGCTCGGCACCGAGGGCCGAAGCTAGGCGTCGGTCGTAGTCGAGCCGCCGCCGGTCGTCGAGATCGTCCCGGCGACGGTGCCGTCCGAGACGGTCCAGGTCGGCCTCCACCGTGCGCGTGCCGCCGCCGGGGAGCGTGCACGTGCCGGTGAAACCGGTGTCGTCGAGGGCGGTCAGCGTTCCCTCACACGTCGTACCGCTCGCGAACTGCAGCTGCAAGGCGCTGTCGGAGACCTGGCCGTCGCCCGTGAGCAGGTCGATCCTGAAGGCGGAGCCTGCTGCGGCGGTGCCGCTGATCGAGACGATGCCCGAGCCGTCGTCCTGCGCGATCGTCCCGGTCAGTTTGCCGCTGCAGGTCGGGCACCGCCGCCGCGACTGCCGTGGTCGTCGTGGTCTTCGAGCTCGAGGCCGCTTCGGGCAGCGCCGACAGCCCGAGCACGACCGCCACGGCCCCGGCGCCGACGACGAGCCCGGTGCCCAGCCGCCGAGGCGGAGCCGAGCGTCCGAAGCGCAGCACCATCGCCGCCGCGACGAGCGCGACGGCCGAGCACGTAGAGGACGAGCAGCCAGGTCTGGCTGCGATCGCTGCCGTTGAGGATGCCGTGCCCGGTGGCGAGGAGCCACACCCCGAGCGTCGCGTAGTGGGCGCGCCGCCAGAAGCGGTAGGGGAGGCGGGAGCGCAGCCGGTTCGTGATCGCGACGGCCACGAGCAGCTCCATCGCGACGATGCCGAGGCCGGTCGCGAGGGGCCGGTAGGCGGCGGTGAACGGCACGACGAGTTGCGTCAGTGAGAAGGGCACGACCGTGTCGAGCGCCACCGAGCCGACGTGCATCGCGATGAAGAGCCCCGCCAGGAGGCCGAGGAAGCGATGGACGTCCTCGACGGCGAAGCGGGGGAGTCCGGGAACGCTCCGCTTGCCGGCGAGGACGATGCCGGCGAGCACGGTCGCCGAGACGAGCAGATAGGCGACGACGCCGCCCGCGCGGGCGGCGTACCACGTCGTCGTCGAGCCGACTACGAGATGCATATCGCGTCTGCCGTGCTCTGCGGCCAGCCGCCCGCGAGGACGATCTCCGTCTCGGCGAGGAACCTGCCCTGGAGGCCGTGCTGCTCGATCCAGGCAGGCCCGTCGTCGCCGAGAAGGAACGCCGTCTTGGCCGCGACGTCGGCTGCGAGGCATGTCGCGGCGCACACGGTGACGCACGACCAGCGCACGTCGGCGGGCGCGCCGGTGGTGGGATCGATCAGGTGGTGCGCGCTGCTCCCGTCACCGCGGCTCCAGGAGCGTGTCATCGATGCCGCTCGTCGCGAGGGCGCCCGAGTCGGAGCGTGACCGTGTCGCCGGCGGGGAGCGCGACGACGAGCTCGCCGCGCGTCGCCAGGTCGCCGCCTGCCGAGACGAAGCCGTCGCCCTCGAGGAGCGCCAGGGCGTCGTCGACGGCGCGTCCCTTGACGACGCCGTTCAAGTCGATCCGCAGGCCGGCAGGCCTGCGGACGAGGAGGCCGGCGAGATGGATCTCCCGCCAGCGCCCTGCGGGGAGAGCCGGGTGGAGGGGGCCCGGCTCGATCTCCGCAAACGTGCGGTCGTACCCCGCCGCGTCGAGCGCGGCGGCAATCGTGGGATCGCAGCGGCCGTCGGTCGCCGCGGCGGCGCGCAGCGCGTCGTCGAGGGCGACCGCGAGGAGGGGAGAGACGATGATCGTCTCGGCCCGGGAGCGGTTGAGCCGCTCGAGGTCGGAGTCGGGGCGGAAGCGGCTGAGTGCCGCGTCGAGCGCAGCGAAGAGACGCTCGACCGATCCGCGCTCCGCGAACGTCGCGCCACCGACGACGATCTCGCAGCCCATCGCCCTGAAACGGTGCGTGCTCATGAGGTGTGGGTCGTGGCCTGGGGCTGACTCGGAGGACGACTGCGAGGGACGCGACCGATCCCGAGCCGAAGAACGAGCTACTCGACTGCGACGCCTCTTCGCTGATCCGCGACGAGAGCGCGAGGCTGCCGCTCGTCCCGGCGGTGGTGGGCGTGACGGTTGCGCCGCTCGCATGGTGCCGCCGCGCACGATCACCGAGAGCACTCCGAAGCCGACCACCGCCGCGCCCGCCGAGGCGGCCTTGAGGAGCCGGGCGCGCCGGCGGGCGGGGGCGATGCGAGAGGAGGAGGCTGCTCGGGACATGCCTCCATGTAAGCGCCGGCGCCTGGGAGCCTCCTGTGATCCGCGGTTGCGGCTCTGTTAATTCAGGAGCAGCACTCTACGACCACGACGAACGCGAGCAACTCGCTGAGATGGCCGTGCGCCATGCACGTGACGGTGTCGGCGCCGCCGTAGTAGACGGTGAGCCGATCCGCGGCTGGGTCGACGAGCGCCGCGCACGGGAAGACCACGTTCGGCACGTCACCGACCTGCTCGTACGGCACCTGCGGCGAGAGCAGGTAGTCGCTCGCACGCGCCACGACGCGCCAGGGCTCGTCGAGGTCGAGCAGCGCGACCCCCATCGAGTAGACGAAGCCGTTGCACGAGGTGAGGACCCCGTGGTAGATCACGAGCCAGCCCTCGTCGGTCTCGATCGGGATCGGGCCGGCGCCGATCTTCGTCGACTCCCACGACCACGGCCGCGTGCCCATCACGTGCCGGTGGCGGCCCCAGTGGATCAGGTCGGGGCTCTCGGAGACGAAGATCTCACCGAACGGCGTGTGGCCGTTGTCGCTCGGCCTGCTGAGCATGAGATACCGGTCACCGATCCGTCGCGGGAAGAGGACGCCGTTGCGGTTGTACGGCAGATAGGCGTTGTCGAGCTGATGGAACGTGACGAAGTCGTGGGTGTAGGCAATGCCGATCGTCGGCCCGTGGTAGCCGTTGCACCAGGTCACGTAGTAGCGATCCTCGAGCCACGTCACGCGCGGGTCGTAGGCGTGCTCGAACGAGCTCCTGGATCTCCGTCACCCGGGAGTCGGTGGCCGTGAAGGCGATCGGCTGCTCGTCGATGTCCCAGTCGATCCCGTCGCAGCTCCGCCCCGCGTGGATGTTCATCGTGCGCGAGGTGTCGTCGATGCGGAAGACTCCGGCGAAGCCGTCCCGGTACGGGACGACCGCCGAGTTGAAGATGCTGTTCGAGCGCGGCACCTGGTCGCGCGCGATGATCGGGTTGAGGCTCGAGCGCCACATGGTGGCGTCGGTGCCCGGCGGGCGTTCCTCCCACGGAATGCGCGGCTGCGCGTGAGGGAAGTGGGGTTGCGGCCTCGCTCACGCCGTCAGCTCCGGGATCCGTTCGTGGTCGCGACCGGCGTCCGCAGCTCGGGCTTCGCGGGCGCCGGGAACGTCGAGGTCAGCTCGACCGTCCGGCCTTCCTGTCGTGACGTCTCCACGGCGTCAAGGATCTCGACAACATGGGCGGCATGCGCCCCGGTGGCCCGATGCGGGCGCTGCTCCGCGATCGCCGTGGCGAGCTCGTCGAGCGCCCGGCCCCAGTCGACGTGGTGGAAGGCATTCGGTACGGGAACGGGCTCGTAGGCGCCGCCGTAGGGCGCAAGCTCGACGGCGGCATCGAAGTCCTGCCAGCTCGAGATCGACAGCGAGCCGTCGTCGCCGTGGAACTCGATCCCGCGCTGCTTGCTGTGCTGGGCGACGTAGAAGCTCGTCGTCAGCCGCACGAGCGTCCCGTCCTCGAGCTCGACGAGTGCCACCCCGAAATCGGGAGCGCCCACGGTGAACGGCTCGCCGGCGGTCGTCAGGCGATCGGGGTAGACGACCTGACCGTGTGCCGTGACCCGACGCGCCGGGCCGAAGATGGCGGTGAGGTAGGTGAGCGGGTAGACGCCGACGTCCGCCATCGGGCCGATCGCGTAGAACGGCGCCGGCCGCGGGTGCCAGGTCTCGATTCGGCCCCAGTTGACCTCGGCGTAGACGACGCGCACCGTCCCGATCGCGCCGCCGGCGACCAGGCTCCACGCCACCTGCTGGGCGTCGCCCAGGAAGGTGATCGGCGAGCAGGAGAGCCGCAGCCCGAGCGCATCCGCCAGCTCGACGAGCCTGCGCGCCTCGGCGTAGCTCCCGGCCATCGGCTTCTCGCTGTGGACGTGCTTGCCCGCCGCGAGCGCTGCCGTCGTGACCTCGGCGTGGATGCCGTGCGAGGTCAGGTTGACGATTGCATCGACCGCGGGATCCGCGAGCAGGGCGTCGAGGGACGGGTAGTCGGTGCCACCGAAGCGCTCCACGAAGGCGGCGCTGAGCCCCCGGTCGATGTCGGTTGCGCCGACGATCTCGACGCCGGGGTATGCCTTTGCGGTCTCGCCGTAGGGGCCTGAGATGTTGCCGCAGCCGACGATCGCGAACCGGAGCGGCGCGTTCTCAGACACGGTCGCCCGCTCTCGCTGGCCAGCTGCGCCTCGATCAGCCCGCGCATCCTGATCACCTCGGGGGTCGGGTCACGGTCGTAGGGCTCGTGCTCGATCGTCAGCGCGCCGAGGTAGCCCGAGCCGAGCAGCTCGTCGACGCATTCCGCGATCCGGGCGACGCCCTCGCCGTGCATGCACGAGATGTGCGTGACGGGCGCCTCGACATCCTTCAGGTGGATGAGGAAGAGCCGCTCGCGGAGGTCGCGGATCGCCTGCACCGGGTCGTAGCCCTGCGTCGCCCACCAGCCGGTGTCGATGGCGGCACCAAGAACGTCGTCCGCATCGCCGATCAGCGCGAGCACCTCGTCGGGAGTCTTCTCGGGATGGTTCTCGTAGGCGAAGCGGACTCCGTGCTCGCGCAGCACCGACTCCGCGCCGGGGCGGTCGTTGCGGAGCACCTCGCCCATGCCTCCGAGCAGGTCGACGCCGAGCGCATTCGCCAGGGCGCAAGCCGCCGTGAGATCTGCGACCGTGTCGCCGAAGTTGCCTGCCAAGCTGACGACCCGAAGCCCGTGACGGTCGAGGAGGTCGCGCGCAACCGTCACGTGCTCGGGCGTCGCCCACCGCCAGTTCAGGTGCGCCATCCAGAGATCCATGGCGTCGAACCCGGCTGCCTCGATTGCGGTGAGCAGTTCTTCGAAGTGGGTGCCGAAGGTCTCGATCGGCTCGAAGGCGGCGTTCGTCGCCACGTCGAACGGGCCCCACTCGTCCGCGGCCCCGTATCCCAGCTCCTTGCCGACGTAGTTCGCACCCATGAACGACAGGGTCAGCGGCGGTAGGTCGGTGTGCAGATGATGGCTCATGTGTCTCCTCGGATGGCTGCAAAATGGTCGTCGTCAATCCGGACGAGCGGGGCGTCGGCGTCCTCCGCATCGGCGCCCTCGCCGGCGCTCACGGGCGTGTGGGCGTGCGCGTCCCACCGGTCGGTGAGATGCGGCACCGATCCCAGGAGCATCTGCGTGTACGGATGCGTCGGCTTGCCGTACACCTTCTCGGTTGCTCCCATCTCGACGACGCGCCCGCGGCGCAGGATCAGGGTCTTGTCGGAGATGTAGTTGCCGAGCGAGAGGTCGTGGGTGATGAAGAGGATCCCGACGCCGCGCTCCTTCAGGTCGCCGAGGAGGTTGAGCACGTCGATCCGCGTCGATGCGTCGAGCATGCTGATGATCTCGTCCGCGACGAGGAACTTGAGGTCGAGCAGGAGGGCGCGCGCGATCATCAGCCGCTGCAGCTGGCCGCCGCTGAGCTGGTGCGGATACTTGCCGAGCACGTCGGCCTGCTCGAGAGAGACGGCCTCGAGCGACTTCCGCAGCTTCACCTTCCACTCGTCACCGCTGAGCTCGGGCAGGTAGTCGCCCGCAGCATGCCGAGCACGCGGTCGACCTTGAAGACGGGGTTGTACGAGCTGAACGGGTCCTGGAAGACGCCCTGCACGTGCGCGTAGTAACGGCGCAGGTCACGGCGGCCGAGCCCCGAGACGTCGCGTCCGTCGAACGTGATCGCGCCGGTCGTGGCCTCGGTCAGGCGCAGGATCATCCTGCCGACAGTCGTCTTGCCGCTGCCGCTCTCGCCGATCAGGGAGACGACCTCGCCGGGCTCGACGCGGAAGCTCACGTCGGAGACCGCCGTCATCGACTCCCGCCCGAACATCCCGGTCTTGAAGACCTTCGTCACGCCCGCGACCTCGAGCATCAGGCGGCCGCCTTCCAGCAGGCGGCATACCGGTTCGGCGCGATCTCGACGAACGGCGGCTCCTCCGCGCACTACCTCGCTCGCGAGCGGGCAGCGCGCCCTGAAGCGGCAGCCCGTCGGCGGGTTGAGGAGCGACGGCGGCCGGCCCGGGATCCCGCTCAGGCGCTTCTCGGCGAAGCGCACGCCCACCTCGGGCAGCGAGCCGAGCAGGAGCTTCGTGTACGGGTGGCTTCGGATCCTGGGTGATCTCCGCTGCCGAGGCCTTCTCGACGAGCTTGCCGGCGTACATGACGAGGATCGTGTCGGCGATCTGGTAGAGGATCGAGAGGTCGTGCGTGATCACGATCGTGCTCTTCACGAACTCGCGGTCGCGGAACTCGACGAGCATCTCGGCGACGGCCTTCTGGGTCGAGACGTCGAGCGCCGAGGTGAGCTCGTCCGCGATCAGGAGCGAGGGGTCGAGCAGCGTCGAGAGCACCATCACGACCCGCTGCTTCATCCCGCCCGAGAGCTCCATCGGATAGCGGTCGAGCACGGAGTCGTCGAGGCCGACGAGCGCGAGCCGCCGGCTCAGCTCGGGCAACGTCTCGTCGTACGAGACCCCGCGCGACCCGAGAAGCTCGGAGATCATCCGCCCGATCTTGCGAATCGGGTTGAGCGCGCTCATCGCGTACTGCGGCACGATCGAGACCTTGCGGTAGCGGTACGCGTTCATCGCGTTGTCGTCGCTGAGCGGCAGCTCCTCGCCGTCGAGGCGCACCGTCCCCTCGACCACGCGCATCCGCCCGTCGAGCCGGATCAGGCTCTTGCCGAGCGTCGTCTTGCCGCAGCCCGACTCGCCCGCGAGTCCCATGATCTCGCCGTCGGCGACGGTGAAGGTGACGCCGTCGAGCGCGCGGACGTCGCCCTTGAGGGTGCGGTAGTGGACGCGCAGGTTGTCGACCGCGAGGCTCACGTGCGCCTCAGTCTCGGGTTGAAGATCTCGTCGAGGCCGACGTTCATCACATAGAGCCCACCGACGATCGCCGTGATCGCGAGTCCCGGCGGGATGAACCACCACCACATCCCGAGCTGGAGCGCCGCGTTCGAGACGGCCGTGTTCAGCATCAGCCCGAGCGACATCACCTGCGAGGGGCCGAGGCCGAGGAAGTCGAGGGTCGCGGCGGTGAGCACCGACCCGCCGAAGAGGAGGATGAACGTGAGGAAGAGGTACGAGCTCATGTTGGGCGCGATCTCGCCCACGATCACCCTGAACGGCCCGCGCCCCGAGAGCCGTGCGAGGTTGACGAAGTCGCGCGCCGCGAGCGAGAAGGTCTGGGCGCGGATCGCGCGCGCAGCCCAGGGCCAGGAGGTGAGGCCGATCAGGAGCGCTTCCGACTTGAGGCTGCCGACGCTCAGGTAGGCCGCGACGATGATCAGGACGGCGAGCGTCGGGATCACGAGGACGATGTTCGTCAGCATGCTGAGGATGTCGTCGACGATGCCGCCGAGGTAGCCGCTGATGAACCCGACCGCCATGCCGAGCAAGCCCGCCACGAGCGCTGCCAGCGCGCCGACGATGAAGCTCGAGCGCAGCCCGTAGACGAACTGGGAGTACACGTCCTGGCCCGCGGAGGTGGTGCCGAGCCAGTACGTCTTCGACGGGGCTTCGCCGAGCGGGAAGCCGAACTCGAACGGGTCGTGGTCGGTGAACCACGGCCCCACGATCGCCACGACGAGGAAGAAGAGGACGACGCTGAGGCCGATGATCAGCTTGGGATTGCGGAACGCGAAATGGAGCGTCTCGAACCGCTGCTTGTCGGGATCCATCTCCTCGTGGGCAGCCTCGCCCGTCGAGCGCGAGCTCGGGGGTGGCGAGCAGGTCTGCCCGGGAGTCGGCGGCCTCCATCTACTTCCCCTGGATCCCTGCGCGTGTGCGCGGGTCGACGATCACGTAGGCGATGTCGACGATGAAGTTGGCGACGAGGACGCCGATGATGATGAAGAGGAACAGCCCCTGCATCAGGAAGTAGTCGCGGTTCTGCAGCGCGGTGATGATGAGCGTGCCGATGCCCGGGTAGCCGAAGACGATCTCGGTCACGAGCGCCCCGCCGACGACGGCGCCGAGCGCGAGCGCGAGGCCCGACATCTGCGGCAGCACGGCGTTTCCGTAGGCGTACTTGCGGACGAGCTTGTTCGGGGCGCCGAGCGCCTGCAGGTAGTTGGCGTACTCCGACTCGAGCTCGTAGATGATCAGGTTGCGCATCCCGATCGCCCAGCCGCCGAACGAGACGAGGAAGAGCGTCAGGAACGGCAGGAACCAGTGGCTGACGAAGCTCCGCGCGAACTCCAGCGTCCAGGCCGGCTGCAGCGAGAAGTCATACGCGCCGGAGACGGGGAAGAGCCCCCACTTGAAGGCGAGGAAGTAGACGAGGACGAGGGCGAGCCACATGTAGGGAGTCGCGGTGAGGATGTAGGCGAACGGCAGAGCCGTGTTGTCGAGCGTCTTGCGGCGAGCGGCCATGGCGCCGACGCGATTCCCGGCGATGTAGCTGAGCACGATCGCGGGGATCAGCAGCGCGAGGGTGTACGGCAGCGCGGCCCAGATCAGCCCGCTGACCGAGGAGCCGACGTACGCGATGCTCGGCCCGAGGTCACCGTGGAGGAGCCCGCGCCAGAAGTCGAGATACTGCCGCCAGAGCGGCTGGTCGAGCCCGAACGACTCGGTGAAGTATCCGTGGAGCTGCTGCGACGCCGTGGAATCGGCCTGGATCCTGGCGATCAGCCCATCGACGGGATTGCCGGGCATCAGCCGCGGAATCGCCCAGTCGATCGTGACGGCGAAGAAGAAGGTCAGCAGGTAGAGCAGGACCTTGCGGGCGAGGTATCGAGTCACGCGATCTCCAGGGCCGTCGATCGGGGTCATGTCACGCCGTTCGCAGGACCGGGCGGTGCTCCCTTGCTGGGAGCACCGCCCGGTTCCGTCGGCGTCGAGACACCGAAGCGTGCGTTACTTCGCGGGCTTCAAGTTGGCGAGCGCGTAGATGCCCGTCATGTTGAGGTACCCGTTCCATGTCACGGGCATGTTCTGGAGGCCCGCACCGCTCGACTTCGGGAAGTTGTTCCAGTACGTCGTGTTGTACTGCGCCCACGCCCCGTTGTACCAAAGCGGGATCGCCGGCAGATCCTCGAGGATGAACTTCTGGATCTTCGAGTGAAGCGCCTTCGCCGCCGCAACGTTCGTGGGGCTCACCTTGTTGAGCGCAAGTGTCTGCGCCCACGGCTTCGCACCAGCCTGGGTGAACCGCGAGTAGTTCGCGAACGTCTGCGAGTCGGCGACCGGCAGGTGGAACAGGTAGTCGTAGTAGGTATACGGCGTCGGGCCGAGCTGCTTGTCGTTGTTGATCACGAGGTCGAACTTGCCCGAGTTGCGCGTGTCGACGAGCCCGTTGTAGTCCGGATACGAGGGCGTGATCTTGATGCCTGCGTCCTTCGCGCTGGCGGCGATGATCTGGATCGCGGTCATCCAGTCAGACCAGCCGTCCGGGACGATGAGGCTGAGGTTGATCGACTGCCCGGCCTTGTTCTCGACGTAGCCGTCGCCGTTCGTGTCCTTGTAGCCGTTGGCAGCGAGGAGCGCCTTCGCCGCCGGCGATGTCGTAGTGGAAGCCGAGCTTCTTGGCCTGGGGCTGGTCGATCCACTTGTTCCAGGTCGGCAGCAGGCCGGTCGGGTTGGCCTTCGCGACGATGTTGCCGTAGTCGGCCTTCACGATCTGGTCGACGTTGATCGACTCCGCGAGCGCCCGCCGGAAGTTGACGTCGTTGAGCGGCGCATGCGTCGTGTTCGGCACGAGCCACGCCGTGTTCGCCGAAAGCATGTACGGCGCCTTCGGGTAGTACGTCTGCACCTTCCCGCCGATCACCTTGTCGACACCGGGGAAGAAGTTGTTGCTCAGGTCGATGTCGTTCTTGAGGAAGTTCTGCAGGGACGCCGTGTTCTGGGTGTTGTGAATGTCGACGAAGTACTGCATCGGCATCTTCAGCCCGAGAGCCTTCGTCGCCCACCAGTTGCTGCGACGGTTCCACTGCAGCGTCACGGATCCGCCCTTGCCGCCACCGTAGGTGAACGGGCCGGTTCCGACCATCTTCGACGTGTCGTCCGTGTTGCCGGTCGTGATCTCGGTGGCGCTATAGCCCGACCAGATGTGCTTGGGCACGATCGGGAGGGTGTAGATGACGGTGTTCCAGTCGAGGTAGTTCGGCTTGCCCGAGAAGACGAAGCTGACCGTGTTGCCCTTGACGATGATGTTGGCCAGGCCGGTCTTCCACATCGTCGAGAACTCCGAGCCCGTGAGCTTGCCGGTCTCGTACGAGAACTTCACGTCCGCGCCGGTCAGCGGCTTGCCGTCATTCCATTTCACCCCGTTCCGCAGGGTCATGACGTAGGTCCTGCCGACCCACTTGCCGCTCGTTGCGAGCCACGGCTTGTACGTGTCCTTGAGCGGGTCGTAGACGAACGGCGTCTCGTACAACAGCCCGAGCGTGCCGGTCGCGTACCCCTGGCGAAGCGGGTTGAAGCTGGTGTAGGGACCCCACGCCGAACCCGACACGTAGACCGTCGCGTTCCGTGGGAGCGCGAGCGCCGAGTTCTGCTGCGCATTCGCTCCGGCCGTCGTCAAGCCGACGAGCACTGCGACGACGGCGATGACGCCGAAGCCTGTAGCCCATTTCCTGCGGCGTACCATTGATCATCCACTCCTCTCGCTGTTGCAGAACTCGCTCCGGTTGCTCGAGAGAGTGGCGTCATCTACGCGCCGGGCTCTCCGTCGAACCCCGATCGACCCTGCCGTGACGGATCGTTCCTTCGCCCACGGTTAGGGCGACATGCGCAGATAAGCACTTATCCGGTTCAGTGTCAACCGGTATTTCAACTATTCGCGGCGCGAGATTCCCGCACAGTGCGCACGGCGACCCGCGCCGGAGCGTCCGCCGCCAGCGCTGCGCGGCCGTTCGCCGGGACCGCAAAACGGGGCGGTGCGGTGCTTCCGCGCGGCGTCAGCTCGCCGCGCGCAACCTCGATGTCTGCCGCCGGGGCGCCGTCGATGTAGGCGAGCAGGTGACGGGCGGCCGTGGCGCCGTACTCGCCGATATCGCGGGTGATCGCGGTGAGCGGCGGGTGCACGACGCGGCTGATCAGCGAGTCGTCCCAGCCGATCAGCGAAAGGTCGTCGGGGACGTTGAACCCCATCTGCTGCGCGACACCGAGCCCCGTGACGGCGAGCAGGTCGCTATCGAAGATGATCGCGGTCGGCGGCTCGGGCGACGAGAGCAGCCGGCGTGTCGCACGCGTGCCGCTCTCGGGCGTGTAGTCGGTGACGACGAGCTCGGATTCGAGCCCGAGTGCCCTCGTCGTCTCGTTGAACGACCGCGTCCGCTCGGCCGTGTGCACGAACTCCTCGACGCCCGAGACGCGCGCGATCCGGCGGTGGCCCAGAGCTGCCAGGTACTGCACGGCTTCCTGAACGACGGACGCCTCGTCGTGCCAGACCGCTGGGAGAGGCGTCCCCGGGAGTGGGCCGCCGATGACGACGGCAGGCAGGCCGAGCGCGCCGACCGCCTCGACGCGTGGGTCGTCGTGTCGCACGTCGACGACGAAGACGCCGTCGACGCGGTGCTCGCCGAACCAGCGCCGGTAGACCGCGATCTCCTCCTCGACGGTGCGGACGAGCTGGATCGTCAGGCCGATCGAGCGTGGCGAGAGCTCGGCCTCGACGCCGCCGATGAACTCCATGAAGAACGGCTCGAGCGCGATCGTGGTCGCGGGCCGCGCCAGAATCAGGCCGCAGGCATCGGCGCGTGAGGCGGAGAGAGCGCGCGCGGCGCGGTTCGGGTACCAGCCGAGCTCGTCGGCGATCGCGAGAATGCGATCGCGCGTCTCGTCCGAGACGCCCGGCCGACCGTTGAGCGCGTACGAGACGGCTCCCTTCGAGACACCGGCGCGCTCGGCGATGTCCTTGATCGTCGTCCTGCGACTTTGCTGGCTCTCTGCGCGCATCGTGCTGTGACCGCTACCTCTCGTCTGGCTCCGACGAGACACAGCTCGCGCGGGGCGTCTCACTGAACCGGTTCTTTCAGACGTACCACTTCGACCCGGTGGCGCCGGGTTCGCATCCGGGGCTATTGTGTGATTTGCTTATCCGGTTCAGGTAGCGGTTCAGCAAATCGTTCAGCACGCAGTTCCCGAAAGCTCCGGCGAGAAAGAGGGTGCAGGGCATGAGCAGCGGCGATACCCACGAGCTCCATACCTTCCCGTCCGGCTTCCTCTGGGGCACGGGCACCGCTGCGTACCAGATCGAAGGAGCGACCGATCTCGACGGTCGCGGCGAGAGCATCTGGGATCGCTTTTGCGCCATCCCCGGCAAGGTCCGAAACGGCGAGAGCGGCGCGATCGCCTGTGACTTCTACCACCGCTATCGCGAGGACATCGCGCTCATGCGCGAGCTAGGGCTGACGTCGTTTCGGCTCTCCGTGGCGTGGCCGAGGATCCTGCCCGACGGCCGCGGCCGGGTGAACCAGGCGGGGCTCGACTTCTACGACCGTGTCATCGACGAGCTGCTGGCGAACGAGATCGAGCCGCTCGTCACCCTCTACCACTGGGATCTTCCGACCGCTCTCGAGGACGAGGGCGGCTGGGTCGAGCGGAGCACGGTCGAGGCCTTCGGCGAGTACGTCGAAGTCGTCGCCCGGCGACTCGGCGACCGGGTCGGGCTCTGGCTGACGCAGAACGAGCCCTGGGTGGTTGCCTGGCTCGGCTATGGGCTCGGCGTGCACGCGCCGGGTCGTTCATCGCCCGCCGACGCAATCGCGGCAGCGCATCACGTCCTCCTCTCGCACGGCCGTGCCGTCGAGGTGCTTCGTCGGGAGTCGCCCGGCTCGCGGGTGGGCGTGACGGTCGACCTCGAAATGGCCTACCCGGCCTCGGACGACCCGGACGATGTTGCCGCATGCCACGAGTTCGACGGTGAGCGCAACCGCTGGTTCCTCGATCCGCTCTGCCGGGGCTCGTACCCGGCGGACGTGCTCGAGCGCTACGCGCCGATCGCGCCGCCCGTTCGGGACGGCGACCTCGAGGCGATCTCCGTGCCGGTCGACTTCCTCGGCGTCAACTACTACCAGCGCCGCGTCGTCGGGCGGGCCGCCGACGGCGGCTGGCGCCTCGTGCATCAGGACGGCTCCCTCCACACCGACATGGGGTGGGAGGTGTCGCCGAACGGCCTCTACGACCTGATGCGGCGATTACGCGACGAGTACGACCCCCCGGCAATCATCGTCACCGAGAACGGCGCCTCGTTCTCCGATGCCCGTGGCCACGACGGGCTGGTGCTCGATCCGGAACGGCGCGACTACATCGCGGCGCACGTCGACGCGCTCGGGCGCGCGATCGCGGCCGGGGTGCCGGTCGAGGGCTACTACGCCTGGTCGTTGCTCGACAACTTCGAATGGGCCCATGGCTACGCGCGGCGCTTCGGCCTCGTCTACGTCGACTACGCGACGCTGGAGCGGGTACCGAAGTCGAGCTACTACTGGTACCGCGATCACATCGCCCGTGTGACCTCGCGCGTGCCGGCCTGAGGGCGGCATCGATGGCACGCGTCGGCTCCGACCTGCGTAGATTGCCTTCCGTGGAGGACGCTGAGAGCGGTGGAGACGGAGGTCACGGCGAGGCGCTGCAGGCCCTGCTCGACAACGTCGAGCAGGTCGTGCTCGGCAAGCGCGATCAGATAGAGCTCGTCGCCTGCGCGCTCCTCTGCGAGGGGCACGTCCTCCTCGACGACGTCCCGGGCACTGCCAAGACCGTGCTCGCACGCGCGATCGCCCGCTCCGTCGCCGGAGCGACGACGGCGCGAATCCAGTGCACGCCCGACCTGCAGCCGAGCGACGTCACGGGGCTCTCCGTCTACGACCAGCGGGAGCGTGCGTTCTCGTTCCAGGAGGGCCCGGTCTTCACGAACATCCTGCTCGTCGACGAGATCAACCGCGCGATGCCGCGCACCCAGAGCGCGTTGCTCGAGGCGATGGCGGAACGGCAAATCACGGTCGACGGCCACTCGCGCGCCCTGCCGAGCCCGTTCCTGATCCTGGCGACCGAGAATCCGCTCGATCACGAAGGCGTCTTCCCGCTGCCCGAAGCACAGCTCGACCGCTTCTTTCTCAAGGCGGCGCTCGGATACCCGCTCGCCGGGGAGGAGCTCGAGATCGTCCAGTCCCAGCGGCACGGCCATCCCCTCGACCGGCTCCAGCCGGTGATCGAGATCGACGATCTGCGCGGCGCTGCAGCACGCGGTCGAGGACGTCTACATCGACCCCTTGCTGCAGCAGTGGGTCATCGACATCGTCCGCGCCACGCGCGAGCTGCCCGGTGTGCGCACGGGCTCCTCGGTGCGTGGATCGCTCGCGCTCGAGCGCGGCTCCCGTGCCATGGCCTTGCTTCGGGGCCGCACCTACGTGGATCCAATCGACGTCGAGAGCCTCGTTGAGCCGGTGCTCTCGCACCGCCTCATCCTCGCGCACGCCTACGCCCTCGGCGATGAGTCCGTGGTCGAGCCCGCGAGCCTGCTCGAGCGCTGCCTCGAGCGCGCCCCTCGCCCGGGAGCGGCTCTGGCCGAGCCACCAGGCGGTCGATGACCGCGAGCGGCGACCTCGTCTTCCCGCTGATCCCGTCGCGGCGGGGCGGCGCGCTCGACGTCGCCGGTCGCAGCAGCCGTCGCAGGGGCTCGGGCGACGAGGTCGCGAGCTCGAGGCCGTATCGGCGCGGCGACCCGCTTCGCACGATCGACTGGGCCGCCTCGGCCCGGCTCTCGACGGCCCGCGGCACCGACGAGTTCGTCGTCCGAGACCACTTCGCGGAAGACGCGGTGCGCGTCGTGATCGTGGCGGATCGAAGTCGGTCGATGGCGCTCTTTCCTTCCTCGCTGCCCTGGCTCGACAAGCCGGCAGCCGTGCTCGAGGCGGGACGGATGATTCTCGCGAGCGGTGGAGCGACGAATGCGCTGATCGGCTACGCCGACGCCGGCGGGCCCGATCCGCGGCTCGTCCCGGCACGGAGGGGGCGTGACCACGTGCGCGCCATCGAGCGCCGCATCGCGACTTCGGCGGACGGCCCTCCGGACAGCCTCGACCGTGCGCTCGGGCTCCTCTCCCGCAGCGCGGCCACGATCATGCCGGGGACCTTCGTCTTCGTCCTCTCGGACTTCCTGCCACTCCCGGACGCGTCGAGGCTGCACGACGTGCTCGCGGCGGGCTGGGACGTGGTTCCGGTCGTCGTCCAGGATCCGGTGTGGGAGCGATCGTTCCCGGAGGTCGGCGGCGTCACCTTGCCGATCTTCGATCCCGAGGTTCGTCGTTCCCTACCCGTGCGCCTGAGCAGGAAGGAGGCCGCCGCCCGCCGGTTTCTCAACGAGCAGCGCACCGCGCACCTGCACGCTCTGCTCCTCGGGCTCGGGCTCGACCACGTCACTGTCACGAGCAGCGATCGCGCGGCTGTTCACGCATCGTTTCTCGGGTGGGCCGAGGCGCGGCGGGCTCGCTCACGGAGCGCCCGATGAGCCTCCGGCGGCGGAGTGGGGAGGCGGCCCGGTCACCGGCGGTCCGGGTGGCGGTGATCGCACTCGTCCTCGGCGCGGCACTCGCGGCGCTGCTCGCTGTCGCCCTCCTCCACCGGCCGCAGACGCCGCCCCTGGCGCTCGCCGGCCCCGTCACCGTGAACTGGGCGCTCTCGACCACCGCGGTGGTCTTCGGTGACACCGTCGCCGCCGAGGTCGACGTCGTCAGCCGCGACAAGGACGTGCCGGCGGGCTCTGTCCGTGTCGCCACCTTCTTTGCACCGTTCACCGTCGTCGCGAGGAAGGTCGACCGGTCGCACGTCGGCGGTGCGTCGCTCCTGCGTACGAGGATCACGCTTCAATGCGTGACGCGCGCGTGCCTGCCTCCCACCGCCGGGCACGTCGTCGCGCTCCGGCCGGCCGTCGTGAGCTACACGAAGGGCGGTAGGCAGGCCCAGACCGTGATCTCGTGGAGTCGGCTCCATGTCTCCTCGCGCCTGCCGCAGGGGGCGGCAGGCGTCGGCGTGATCGATACCCCGCCACCGCTCGATCCGCGCTTCGCACGCTCGCCGGACACGGTTCGCGTCGTGTTGCTCGTTGCGACGGTACTGCTGGCGCTGATCGGTGCGGCGCTCGTCGTGTGGGCGCTGTGGCCGGCGTCGCTCCGCGCTCGGCGGCAGTGGGCAAGGCTGTCGCCACTCGAGCGCTCGCTGTTGCTCGTCGAGGCTGCCGCGGGCAACGAGAGCGAGACCGAGCGGCGCCGAACGCTCGACCGGCTCGCCCTTCGCCTCGGCGAGGCGCAGTCACCAAAGCTCGAGCAGCAGACACGCGCGCTCGCATGGCGGGAAGACCCACCCGCGCCCGACGACCTGACGTCCCTCGCGGCCGAGGTGCGAACGACGCTGAACGGGACGCCGTTGAATGGGGCGGTGCGGGGCTGATGGTCGAGCTTGGACGCCGGGCCGGGGCGAGGTCGCTCCGCCTCCCGAGGCAGTCGATCCCGAGCGTCGACGCGCCGGCGCTCGCTTCTGTCGCACGGCGGACGCGGATCGCGCTGGCCCTGCTTGCCGTGCTCTGTCTCGCGGCCGCGGCAGCGCTCGTGCCGGTGTCGAACCGCGACTCGGGCGCGCCGGCCGCTCTCGCGGGCGGCAAGGGGCTGATGATCGTGATCGACGTCTCGTCGAGCACGCTCGGGTTCTCGAACACGATCGCGCGGTCGCTCGTCGCGCTCTCGAACGATCCCGCCCAGCGGGCCGGTCTCGTGCTCGCGTCGCAGAGCGCGTACGTCGCGTTGCCCCCCGAGACTCCCGGGTCGGCGCTCCGTGGGTGGGCACGGATGATCAGCTACATCAACGAGCAGAACCACAAGCTCATCGTCAGGGCGAAGCTCGACCGGACGCCGGTGCCGAGCCCGGCTCCCGGCGACTACCCCTGGGTCGGCGTCTTCACGGGCGGCACCCGACTGTCGGTCGGGCTGGCACGGGCGCTGCAGGCGATGCAGGCGGCGGGGATCGACGACGGGCAGATCGTGCTCGTCAGCGACCTTCGCGATGCGCCGGACGACCTTCCGCGAGTCGCTGCGCAGATCGAGCGCATGCGTGAGCACGGGATCCGGCTGAACGTCGTCACCGTCGGCCATGCGGCGATCAACCCGAAGGAGTTCTCGGACTTCGGCGGCTCGGCCTTCATCCGCAGCGCCGCCGACGCGGTGTATGCACCCGGCCAGGACGCTGCGGTTCCGTCGTGGCCCTCCGCGCTGCCGCTCGTGCTGCTCGGCATCGCTCTCGCTCTTCTGCTCGCGCTCGTCGAGCCGCTCCTGCCGCTGCGCTGGCGGCGCCAGGAGGTCTCTCGATGAGGCGGCGTCGCTGGCTGTGCCTGATCCTCGGCGTTGTGGCGCTCGCGCTCGCGGTCGTCACGGCGACACTCGCGCGCGGGACTGCGGACGCGGCGACGGGTTTCCGCGAGCGGCAGGCCATGTGGCAGCGCAGCACCGTGCCGGGAAAGGCTCATGCTCCGGGAGCGGCGGCGCGCGCAGGAGAGGCGCTGCTCGGGGTCAGGGCGCGCAGCGAGGTGTTGCGCGCGTACCAGGACTACCGGGCCGGGCTTGCCGATGTGGTTCCGGGTACGACGTACCCGCAGGCGCGAGCGCGGTTCGAGATCGTCCAGAGGCTCACGCGGCTGCGCGCGTCTCTCGATGCGGCCGATCGGGCCAACGTCGACGTCGTGCTCGGCGTCGTGCTCGCCGATGGCTCTGCGGGCGCCGGGCAGCAGCGCCAGAAGCAGCTCGAGCTCGCCCTCGCCGCGTTCGCGCGCGCTGCTCGCGGCAACCCGGCGAACGCCACCGCCAAGCTCGATCTCGAGGTTCTCCTGCGGGCGACTGCGACGCGCTCGAAGCAGGACGCTTCCGCGTCCGGCACGCCGGGCAAGAAGCGGCAGGAGGACGCGAACCCGCGCAACCCGACTGCGCCGGCGCGCGAGGAAGGCAGCGGGTTCTAGCCGATGGGTGCTCTGGCCGAGATCGTCCTCCTGTCGCCCCGAGCCGCGCTCGTCGGCCTCGTGTTCATCGTCCCGCTGATCGCTCTCGTCGTTCGCGAACGATCGGCGCGCCGCGCCCGGAGCACGCTCGGCCTCACGCATCCGCCCGTGATCAGCGTGCTCAGGCGCGTCGCCGTGCTCGTCGCCCTGGCCGCCCTCGTCGCTGCGACCGCGGCGCAGCCCGCCCGGCGGGAGACGAGCCCGACGCCGGAGCGCTCCGACGCCGAGATCTATCTCACCTTCGACGTCAGCCGCTCGATGCTGGCGGCGACAACGCCCGACGGGCGCGCGCGTCTCGAGCGCGCGCGCGCCCTGGGACGGTCGGTGCTCGAGAGCATCGGCGATGTGCCGACCGGTGTCGCGACGCTGACGAACCGGATGATGCCGCTGCTCTTCCCGACCGGCGACGGACGGTCGGTGAGCGCCGTGATCGACCACTCGCTGCGGATCATGCAGCCTCCTCCGGTTCCCTACACGACCGCGCGCGAGAGCTCGCTGTCGGCGCTCGGGCTCGCCGCCGACCGGAGCTACTTCGATCCGACCGCGAAGAAGCGCGCGCTCGTCGTCTTCACCGACCTCGACAGCGACGCGTTCAGCCTGCCGGGCACGCTGCGGATCCTCCGACGTCATCGGATCGAGCCGTTCGTCGTTCGCGTGGCGGCGCCGGGCGAGCGGGTCTTCGATCCGAGCGGACGTCCGTACGCCTATCGCTCGATCAGCACCGTGACCGTGCCGGACCTCCGCAACGCCGGCTGGGCAGCCTTCGAGGAACAGGAGCCGGCGCCGCTCGTTGCAGCGATCCGCGACTACCTCGGCACGGGGCCGGTTGCGCGAAGCGGCCGTTTCGAGTCGCAGCAGAACCTCGCCTCCTATGCAGCGCTCGCGGCGCTCGCGCTCGCCGGCCTGCTGCTCTTGCCCGCCCTCGCGGCTGCGATCCCGGGCCGCGCCTCCCAGCCTCGGGAAGATCAGGCGACGAGCGGATAGATCAGGCGGTAGACGTTCACCGCCGTCTTCGGAGTGATCGGGGCGAGGATCGTGAGGCTGCCTCGCACGCCCTGGAACACGCCCGTGCCGCCGACGACGACGATCTGGTAGGCGCCGTCGGCGAGGGCTTTGAGGGGGCCCTGCGTACGGATCGTGCCGCCCGGCAGCCGGGCCTCGGTCACGAAGTACGGGACCATCTTCTTCGTCAGCCGCAGCGACCCACTGTCGGTGCCGACAACGGCGCCCTTCTTCTCGCCGAACTGCACCTGCCGGTTGAGGAGCCTGCTCGCGAAGTTCTCGTGATCGCCCGCGCTTCGGCCCTTGGGCTTCACGTCGACGCTCTTGTCAGCCGTCGTGATCGAGAGGAGGCGGATCACCTTCGGCGGCGCAGCTGCAGTCGTGGCCGCCGGGGCGGACGCCAGCACCGCGGTCAGGCAAGCGGCGAGAACGAGCGCGGCGGCGGCGGAGCGTCGGATCATGCGCTGATCGTACTGACGGAGAAGGAGGGATTCGAACCCTCGATGGAGGAGTTCACCCCCATAACGCCTTAGCAGGGCGCCGCCTTCAGCCACTCGGCCACTTCTCCCGGTCGCGAGAGGATATCGGACACCGGCGCAGTTCCGGCCTTCCCTCCCGCTCTAGTCGTGAATGCGGCCGATCAGCTCCGAGCGCTTCAGGACCTTGACCTCGATCCCGCCGAGGCGCACGTCGAATCCCGCCTCGTGCGGGTAGAGCACCTTGTCGCCGCGCTCGATCCCGTTCGGCTCAGAGCCGACGGCGGTCACGATCCCCGTCCTCACAGCGATCGTCGAGAGCGCCGAGGCCGGGAGGATCAGGCCGGCGCGCGTCTCCGTCTCGTCGCTGACGGGCTGGATCACGAGATAATCGTCGAGCGGCTCGAGCGACGAATCGATGTTCTTCGACTGATCCAGCATTCGTGAAGCATAGGTCAGAGCCTGCCGGCGTCGATGATCCGCTGCAGGAATTGCTTCGTTCGCTCCTCGCGCGGGGCGCTGAAGATCTGCGCCGCCGTGCCTTGCTCCAGGATCGCCCCGTCGGCGAGGAAGCAGACCCGGTTCGCGATGTCCCGCGCGAAGCCCATCTCGTGCGTCGCGATCACCATCGTCATGCCGCCCGCCGCGAGCTCGCGGATCACGTCGAGCACCTCGGCCACGAGCTCGGGGTCGAGCGCGCTCGTCACCTCGTCGAGCAGGAGCAGCTCCGGCTGCATCGCGAGCGCGCGCACGATCGCGACGCGCTGCTGCTGCCCACCGGAGAGCCGGTCCGGGTACTCGCTCCGCTTGTCGGCGAGCGCGAAGCGTTCGAGGAGGGTGGTCGCCTGTGCTTCGGCGTCGCGTCGGGATTGCTTCAACGCCTTACGCGGGGCGAGGGTCACGTTCTCGAGCACGGTCATGTGCGGGAAGAGGTTGTACGACTGGAAGACGATCCCGATCCGCTGCCGCAGCTCGTCGACGTCGACGTGGCGGGCAGTGATCTCGACACCGCCCACCGTGATCCGGCCGGCGTCGATCGGCTCGAGCAGGTTGATGCAGCGGAGCAGCGTCGACTTGCCCGAGCCGGAGGCGCCGATCAGGCAGACGACCTCGTGCTCGGCGACCTCGAGATCGATCCCGCGCAGCACCTCGAGCTTGTCGAACGACTTGTGCAGCCCCTCGACGCGCAAGGCAACAGGCTTCAGCCTGTCGTCCGGGCTGATGCTCACGCCAGCCTCCCCGCCTGGTGCTGCTTCCGGTCTCGCGCGATCAGCCAGTCCGTGAACCGCGCGAGCGGGATCGTGATCAGCACGAACAACGTCGCCGCGACGAGGTACGGCGTCCCGTTGAAGGTCGCGGACTGGTCGATCTGCGCCTGCTTGAACGCCTCGACGACGCCGAGCGTGCCGACGAGCGCCGTGTCCTTCTGGAGCCCGATGAAGTCGTTCAGGAGCGGCGGGATCACGCGGCGCACCGCCTGCGGCAGGACGACGAAGCGGAGCGCCTGCCCGTGCGAGAGTCCGAGCGAGCGTGCGGCGGCGGCCTGGCTCGGATGCACCGAGTCGATCCCCGAGCGGTATACCTCGGAGACGTACGCGGTGTAGACGAGCACGAGCGCGACGACGGCCCAGAAGAACTGCGAGCTCGGCATCCACGAGAGCCCGAGCGCGGGCATCCCGAAGCCGAGGATCGAGATCACGAGGATGGTCGGGATGCCGCGGAAGAGATCGGCGTAGACGATCGCGAGCGCCCGCAGCGGGAAGAAGACGGGGCCGGGGAGCGAGCGCAGAACGGCGACGAACAGGGCGGCCGGGAGGATGAACACCTCCGCGACGCAGAACAGCTTCACGTTCAGCCAGAAGGCGTCGAGGATCTCCGGGAAGCTGTCCTTGTAGATGCTCCAGTCGAGGAAGTACGCCTTGAAGGCGCCCCAGCCGGGTGAGCGCGTGATGAGGACGACGACGACGGCCACGAAGACCGCCGTCGACGCGAGAGCGATGGCGACCGTCCGCGCCTCCTTCGAGACGCGGACGGTCGAACCGCCGAGGATCCGCGAGTTGCGGCCTTCGTTCAGGGCTCTAGTGCGGCGTCTCACGACGTTCGGGACCTAGCATCGGTGTGGGACGCCGCACTTCTGCAATCAGCATGTAGTGGGGTGTCCCGCAACGATCATGTTGTTCCGTACGTTGCGGGACCCCACTACTTCAGGACGGGCGCGCCGGTCGCCTTCGCGAGCCAGATGCGCTGGAGGTTCTTGATCGTTCCGTTTGCCCAGAGCCGATCGAGCGCCTTGTTCACGCAGCCCGTCAGCGAGTTGCCCTTCTGGAGCACGAGCGCCGAAGTGCTCCTTGGTGCCGCCCGACGCGAACTGGCCGATCACCTTGCCGTCCGGCACCTGCACCGCCGTGACGTAGAACGCCGTCGGCAGGTCGACGACCAGGCCGTCGATGGCGCCCGACTTGAGCGCCTGCACGGCCGCGTCGTTCGTGTCGTAGACGAGCGGCTTCGAGTCGGGCTTGATCTTGTTGACGATGAAGTCGTAACTCGTCGTCCCGATCTGCGCACCCAGCTTGTATTTCTTGAGCCCGTTGATCGAGCGCACCGACGCGATCGGCTTGCCCTTGCGGCCCACGATCGACTGGTTGACGAAGTAGTACCCCTTCGAGAAGTCGACCTGCTTCGCGCGAGCCGGGCTGTACGAGACCTCCTGGATGTAGAAGTCGAAGCTCTTCTTCCCCGGCTTGTACGAGTTGTTGAACGGCACGTACGTCCACTGGACGTCGCTCTTCGCGAAGCCGAGCTGCTTCGCGACCGCGTAGGCGACCGCGGACTCGTAGCCCTTCCCATTCGTCGGGTCGCTCACCTTCCACGGCTTCTTCTCGGGGCCCTGGAACCACGGCGGAAAGGCAGGGTTGTCGGAGCCGATCGTCAGCTTGCCGTCGTTCGAGCAGATTCAGGTTGGCCTTCGCGCAGCCGGGAATCACGGAGGCGGAGGCGGAGGCGGGTCGTGGAATGGCCGGTGGCGGTAGCCGCGACGAGCAATGCAGCTACGAAGGCAAGGCTTGCAACGAGCGCTGTGCGCATGGGGAAATCTCCTCTGTCGGATCCTCGAAGCGGGGCGAGCGTACCACACTCCCGAGCATCACTTTACTTTCAATAGTGATAGACGGCATCGCGCCGGATACGGTTAGGCAATGGCCTCGCCGTTCATCGAGATCGAGGTCGGGGAACGTCTCGTCAAGGTGACGAACCCCGACAAGGTGCTGTTCCCGGCGGCGGGCCACACGAAGCGGGATCTCGTCGGCTACTACCTCTCCGTCGGCGAGGGCATCGTGCGTGCCTTGCGCGAGCGGCCGACGCAGCTCCGCCGCTTTCCCGACGGGATCGAGGGCGAGCAGATCTACCAGAAGCGCGTTCCCGAGAAGCGTCCCGAGTGGATCGAGGCGGCCCGGGTGACGTTCCCGTCCGGCCGCCACGCCGACGAGCTTTGCGTCACCGAGGTGGCGCAGGTCGTGTGGGCCGCGAACCTCGCCGTGATCGACTTTCACCCCTGGCCTTCGCGCCGCGCCGACACCGAGCATCCCGACGAGCTCCGGATCGACATCGATCCGCAGCCGGGCACCGACTTCGGCGACGGCAAGGCGGTGGCCGCGATCGTGCGCGAGGTGCTGGCCGAGATCGGCTACGTGGGCTGGCCGAAGACGTCGGGCAACCGGGGCATCCACATCGCCTGCCGGATCGAGCCCGCAGTGGGAGTTCCCGGTCGTGCGGCGCGCCGCCCTGGCGTTCGCGCGCGAGATCGAGCGGCGCGCGCCCGACCTCGTGACGACGGCCTGGTGGAAGGAGGAGCGCGGCGAGAAGGTGTTCATCGACTACAACCAGAACGCGCGCGACCGCACGATCGCATCGGCCTACTCGGTGCGGCCGCGGCCCGACGCTGCCGTGTCGGCGCCGGTCAGCTGGGACGAGCTGCCGGACGTCGAGACCGAGGACTTCACGCTCGTCTCGATGCCTCCCCGCTTCGCGAAGCTCGGCGACGTGCAGGCTGCGATCGACGACAGCGTCTGCGACCTCCGGGTGCTGCTCGAGTGGGTCGAGCGCGACGAGGCGGACGGGGTCGGCGAGGCGCCGTACCCGCCGAACTTCCCGAAGATGCCCGGCGAGCCGCCGCGGGTGCAGCCGTCGCGGAAGAAGAAGAGCGACTGAGGCGGCGACGGGCTGACAGCCTGTCGCCGCGGCTACCGCCCCAGCAATCCCGCCACCGTGAGGCCCGCCCGGCTCCCTTGGCGGCCGCAGCTCTGCCCAGGTGCACGACGCAGGATCCTTGTCCGGCCGAAACCGCAGCAGCTTCGTCCCGTGCCTGAAGCGTCGCCCCTGCACCTTGTCGTAGCGCACCTCGGCCACGAGCTCCGGGCGCAGAGGCTGCTCCTCGAGGCCGCTGCCGCCCCAGCGGTTCGGCTCCGAGAAGCGCCGGTCCGAGGCCTCGTCGAGCAACGGCATGACCTGCTCCGCGATCGCGTCATGCTTCGCGGCCGCAACGGCCGCCGACCCGACGTAGTTGATCTCGCCTTCGTCGTCGTAGAGCCCGAGCAGGAGCGTTGCGATCTTCGTGGGCTTCGTCTTCCAGCGCACTCCGACGACGACGCAGTCGGCTGTCCGGTCGGGCTTGACCTTGACGACCGACCCGCGACCGCCCGGGTCGACGGGCTGATCGAGCCGCTTCGCGACGACGCCGTCGAGCCCGAGGAGCTCGAGCTCCTCGAGCCAGGACATGGCGCTTTCGGGATCCGCAACCGACGGAGACAGGTCGAAGGCTGCCGCATCGCGCTCGAGCGCGATGCGCCGGGCCTCGAACGGCTCCTGCCACACCGCCGACCCATCCCAGACGAGCACGTCGAAGCCGATGAACCGCGCCGGGATCTCGCCCGCGAGCCTGTTGATGCGGCTCTCGGCCGGGTGGAGGCGCGTCTGCATAGCGTCGAAGTCGATCGCTCCGTCGATATCGATCACGATTTCTCCGTCGATCGCGGAGCGCGGCGGGAGCAGGTCGCCGAGGGGCCTGAGCTCCGGGAAGTAGCGCAGCAGCGGCCGGCCGTTGCGCGACCAGAGCCGCAGCTCGCCGCCCGCGTTCTCGAGCACGCCACGGAAGCCGTCCCACTTCGGCTCGTATGCCCAGCCGTCGCCGAGCGGCAGCTCGCGGACGAGCTGTGCCTCCATCGGCGGGAAGGGGACGAGTGGATCGAGCTCGGCGGGGCGCTCCGGTGCATCGGCCATGAGGCCAAAACTACTACGCTCTCCGCTTCATGCGCCGCGTTGCGATCACCGGCTTCGGAGCCGTCACCCCGCTCGGCCTCGACGCTCCCTCCACCTGGGAGGCGGCGGTCGCCGGCCGTAGCGGCATCGGGTTCATCGAGAGCTTCGACGCGAGCGAGTTCCCGGTCCGGATCGCCGGCGAGGTGCGTGGTTTCGACCCCTCCGCGCTCGTGCCCTCGAAGGAGGCGCGGCGGATGGACCGGAACGTGCTCCTCGCCGTCGCCGCTGCGCAGGAGGCCTGGGACGAGGCGGGGATCGAGGAGTTCGACCCGGCCCGCGTCGGCATCCTCGTCGGCTCCGCGATCGGCGGAATCGCGACGATCGCGGAGCAGCAGCGCGTGTTCCTCGAGCGCGGCGCAGATCGCGTCTCGCCGTTCTTCATCCCCTCGGCGCTCGTCGACACGGCGAGCGGCCAGATCGCGATCCAGCTCGGGATCACCGGCCCCAACTACGCGCCCGTCTCGGCCTGCGCGACGGGATCGACGGCGATCGGCGAGGGGGCCGCGACGATCGTCCGTGGCCAGGCCGACATCATCCTCGCGGGCGGCACGGAGGCCGCGATCACCCCGCTGATCCTCGCCGGCTTCTGCGCCATGCGTGGGCTCGTGGCAGAGGACGTCGATCCGACCCTCGCGATGCGCCCGTTCGACGCGACGCGGGCCGGCTTCGTGATGGGGGAGGGGGCCTGCATCCTGGTGCTCGAGGAGCTGGAGGCCGCGAAGGCGCGCGGCGCGACGATCTACGCCGAGGTGATCGGCTACGGCGCCTCGAACGACGCCCATCACCTCGCGCAGCCGGAGCCCGAGGCGACCGGTGTCGCGGCGATGATCACCGCCGCGCTGACGGCCGCGAGCGTCGCTCCCGAGCGAGTCGGCTACGTCAACGCGCACGGGACATCGACGCCGCTCGGAGACCTCGCCGAGACGAGGGCGCTGCGGCAGGTGTTCGGCAAGCACGCGTACGAGCTCGCCGTCTCGTCGACGAAGTCGGTGACGGGTCACTGCTTCGGTGCGGCCGGCGCGGTCGAGGCGATGATGTGTGCCCGGGCGCTGCACCACCAGGTGCTGCCTCCGACCATCAACTACAGGACGCCAGACCCGGAGCTCGACCTCGACTACGTCCCGAACGAGGCCCGCACGGTCGAGGGCCTCGAGTTCGCGCTCTCGAACGCGATGGGCCTCGGCGGCCACAACGGCTGCGTCCTGCTGGGCCGCTTCGACGGCTAGCCCGGAACGACAGGCTGAAGCCTGTCGCCGGCGATCGGCTTCAGGCCGTCGTCCGGGCTGAGGCGACCGCCCCCACCAGCTCGCTCAGCTCCGAGATCACTACATCCGCGAGCCCGAGCGCCTCGGTATCCGGCGCGTAATGCCGGTTCGGATAGGCGATCACGACCATCCCCGCGGCGTTCGCCGCGCGGATCCCATTGCCCGAGTCCTCGACCGCCGCGCACGACTCCGGCGCGATCCCGAGCCGCCGCGCAGCCTCCAGGTAGACGTCCGGGCTCGGCTTGCCGCACTCCACCTCCTCCGACGAGACGGTCGCCGCGAAGCAGTCCACGATGCCGGCTGTGTCGAGCACGGCGTCGATCAGCGGTCGGTTCGACGACGACGCGACCGCGAGCGGCATCGCGGCTGCGAGCTCGCGCACGGCGTCGACCGCACCGTCGATCAGCGGCAGGTCGGCCTGGTAGCGCTCGAACATCCGCCGCACCACCTCGTCGTTGATCTCCTCGGCGCTACGCCGGATCCCGAGCTCGTCGTGCATGTACCGCGACCACTCGGGCGAGCTCATGCCCATCATCGCCCGCTGCGCCTCGGGCGAGTAGCGCCCACCCCAGTCGGCGACGAGCTGAGCGCGCACGCTCATCCCACACCTGCTCGCTGTCGACGATCACACCGTCCATGTCGAACACGACCGCCGCCACCATGGAGATGACGATAGCGAGGCTGCTTCCGGCTTCGGCAGCCTCACAGATCGACTGAGAGTGCTAGACGGGCCGGCAGAGCTGGTCCGACGCAAAGGTCTCGCGCTGTTCCTGCGCCAGCTCCTGGTCGAGCGAGGGGTCGTAGGCGCCGAGCGCGTCGCCCTGCCACATCACGTCCGGCGTGACGCCGGGGCCGATGATCGTGGCCCGGTAGCGCTCGCCCTTGCCCGCGGGGTGGTTGCCGTGCGGATAGAACCCGTAACAGAAGGTGCCGGTGCCCTTGTGCATGAGGAAGCTGTTCTCGCGCTTCCATCCGGACCCGTAGGCCGAGTTGAACGTGTCGACGTAGAGGTTGCGGCCGAACGTGTCGAGCGGGTTACCGCCTGCCGTCGACCTGAAGCCGTGCACAGGCGCTCCGTTGTAGAGGAACGACCCGAAGAGATGGTCGTACTTGTGGTACGCCCAGTTCGGATTCACGGTCAGGGTCGGGGAGGGCGCCTGTCCAGTGGGAGAGCCGGAGCTCCCAGACCGACTGCGTCGCGTTCGGCGCGACGCCGTAGTTCGGCAGCATCCGCTGCCACGCCTGCAATCGCCCAGTTGGTGCCGTCCCGCGCCGTGCACGCCGTCACCCGCCAGGCGAGCGCCGGGCCCGATACGGGCCGCAGGTGTTCTCGAGCGTCTTCCAGACGTCCTTCTTGTAGGTGCCCCAGCCGCCCGAGTAGTCGATCTTGAACTCGACCTGCCGGGCTGCCGGCCTTCGGCGCGATCGGCGTTGACGCCGCCCCACGCGAGCACGTTCCAGCGTCTGCCGCGCGCCGTGTAGGAGACGAGCGCCCGACCCTTCGCGTCGACCTTCAGCGTCGACTCCCTGCGCATTGCGGTCGATCAGCGTCGACGCCTCTGCTCCGACCGGGAAAGCGAGAGTGGCGAAGACCGCCACGAGCTGCGAGGTGGCGAAAGCGCATCGTAGGAAGGGAATCGGCATGAACAGGCCGATTCCGGCTCCCTCAGGCGAGTGAGTCTTGGGATGGCTGCCGGAGTCAGGCGCGGCGGATCAGGGTCATGCCGTCGCGCACCGTCAGCAGGACCTGGGAGCTGCGCGGATCGGCCGCGACGTGCTCGTTGAACGCCGCGATCGGGTCTCCTTCGTCGAAGACGCGACCCCCGTGCAGGGTGTTGTCGGCGACGATCAGCCCGTGCTCGGAGAGCCGCGGCAGGACGGCCTCGTAGTAGCCGACGTACCCGCCCTTGTCCGCGTCCATGAAGACGAAGTCGAACGTTCCCGGCAGCGCGTCGATCGTGTCGCCTGCGGCGCCGATGTGGATCGTGATCTGGTGGGCCCACGGACTGCGGTCGATGTGCGACTGCGCCACCGCGGCGCGCGCCGGGATCGAGCTCGCAGGTGTCGATGCGCCCGTCGGTAGGAAGTGCCAGCGGCCATCGAGAGCGTGGCGTGGCCACTGAAGGTGCCGATTTCGAGCACGCGGCGCGGCTGGCCGGCCCAGACGAGCATCTCGAGCAGGCGTCCGGCCACGGGCCCGGTCAGCATCATGCCGGAGCCGAGCGTGCGGTGCGTCTCCTGGGAGAGCTCGGCGAGCCAAGGCTCGTGCGGAGAGGAGACCTGCTCGGCGTAGTCCTCGAGGCGTTCGTCGATGTCCATTCCCGAACCGTAGCGTCAGGCGCTCCGGGTTACCGGGTTCTCTCCGGATCGAGAAGGTCTGGCAGCCCTTCCCCGGGGTAGGACGTGCGAGCGTTCCTCGGCAGGAGGTACAGGAGCAGCACGAACCCGGGGCGTAGCTGACCCTACGTCCCCGGTGCGCCGGACTGATCGTGTTTCGAGGTGTGTCTAGTGACCGTCGAAGAGACCGCCCGCGAGGCTCGCGAGAGAGGCGAACGCGGAAAGCGCGACGACGAGACGAAGAAGCGTGCCCTTGGAGATCATGCCGCAAGTCCTTTCGAGAGAGTTCCGCCCGCCGCAGTGACGGTGGGCCTGGTAGCTCCCTCAGTTGTCGGCGATCACCCCAGGCGCTGTCGTCCCCCGGACGGGGGGTACGAAGGCGCTGCACCTGTCCGGAAAGGG
This sequence comes from uncultured Thermoleophilia bacterium, assembly GCA_963797125.1. Classification (GTDB taxonomy): domain Bacteria; phylum Actinomycetota; class Thermoleophilia; order Gaiellales; family Gaiellaceae; genus Gaiella. The sequence continues at coordinate 186,140 of CAWCOI010000004.1, forward strand.
CTATTTCCGGGGCGTTCTAGGGCGTTTCGAGGTCGATCGGCTGCAATGCGGTCGCCGCTTCGCGATAGAGCCGGGCCGCCTCGCTCTCGTTGCGGCGCTCGAGCTCGAGCTCGCCTCGCGCCATCCACGAGCGGGCCTGGTGGCTGACCGACTCCGTCAGCGCGTAGCTCTCGTCGACCGACTCGAGCATGTCCTCGGCCTCGTCGAGCTCGCCCTGCCCGAGATAGGACCGAGCGAGGACGAGCTGGGCGGTGCCGATCTCCTGGACGTGGTCGATCCGGCCCTCGAGGAGCGCCAGTGCACGCTGGGCCACGATCTCGGCCTCCTCGAGGTCTCCACGCTCGCGGTGGATCTCGGCGAGCGAGCTGAGCGCGTAGCCCGCCTCGACCTCGAGCTCGGCGTCGACGAAGATCCGAAACGCCTCCCGGAGCTGGGCGATCGCGACTTCGTCGTTCCCGAGCCCGTGGTTGAAGGCGGCGATGTTGTTGATCGCACGGCCCCTCGTGACCGTCGTCGCCGACGATCTCGTAGAGGTCGCGGGAGGTCTCGGCGTACCGCCGTGCGAGCACGAGGCGGCCCTGCCGGTCGGCCACGAGCGAGGCCTGCAGGTTGACCTCCGCCCGGCGCCGCTCGTCTCCGAGGGCGTCGACGAGCTCGAGGGCACGCTCGATGTCCTCGCGGGCAGCCTCGTAGTCGCGCTGCCTGCGGTAGCAGCGCGAGCGCCACTGGTGGATGTCCGAGCGCAGCCGGTCGTTCGGCTCGTCGGTCTCGTCGAGCAGCTCGAGCGCCCGGGCAAACTCGGCGTGCGCGGCAGGCATCGTCGAGAGCGAGTAGCAGCAGACCGCTGTCAGGTACGCGATCTCGGCTTCCTCCTCGGTCGTCGGGCTCGCCGTCCGGCGGAGCCCGCCTCGCGCGAGGAGCTCTGCTGCCTCGGTGATGCGCCCGGTCCGGATCAGCGCCCATGCCTCGCCGCTCATCGCCCTGCGGTGGGTCGAGCGCGGCGCGCCCGGCGGCAGCGATTGCCGCAGCTCCCGGAAGAGCTCGGCAGCCTCGGCGTCGCGGCGGGTGTCGAGCAGGGCCTGACCCTCCGCGAGGCGTTGCTCGATGCGCTCCAGGTCGGAGGCGCCGAGGCCCGTCTCGAGGTAGAGGCGCTCGACGCCGAGCCGCTCGGCGAGCCAGTCGAGCAGCTCACCCGACGGCACGACCTCGCCGCGCTCGATCTGGCTCACGTACTGCTTCGTGAAGCGGCCCGCGGCGAGCTCGACCTGCGTCATTCCGGCGGCGCGTCGTGCCTCGCGGACACGCCCCGCGATCCCCGCTGCCGGCTCACGCTCTGTTGTCTCGTTCACCGCGATCCCACCGTCCGATCCTTCCCCAAGGAATGCCAGGACGTCCGATCGCAGTATGGACCAGAACCAGGCCGGTTTCCTTCACGCGTCGTGTGTTGGTGGAGAGGCGGCGGGGGTGGGATTCGAACCCACGGACGAGTTGCCCCGTCAGCGGTTTTCAAGACCGCCCGATTCGACCGCTCTCGCACCCCGCCGCGCGTCGTCAGTCTAGGGGCGCTCGTCAGCCGCTGACGCGCTCGGGCGCGCCGTACGCGCGCAGCACGTCGGGCACCTCGCCCTGGAAGTTCTCGAGGATCGCGAGCAGGGCGCGGTCGGTGACGACGGTGCCGTTCAGCGTGTGCGGGGTCTCGAGGCCGGACTCGCCGCGGAAGCGGATCCCGAGCCGGCGCGCCTGGTAAGTCGGTCGTGTTCGAGCACGAGGTCACCTCGCGGTAGCGCTCCTGCGCTCGGGAACCACGCCTCGATGTCGATCTTCTTCGCCGCGGGTGCGCCGAGGTCGCCCGCTGCGACGTTGACGACGCGGTACGGGAGGCCGAGCTGCGTGAGCAGGTCCTCCTCGAGCGCCACCATCCGGTCGTGCTCGGCCCAGGCGTCGTCGGGCGTCGTGAAGACGAACATCTCGACCTTGTTGAACTGGTGCACGCGGAACATCCCGCGCGTGTCCTTCCCCGCGGCGCCCGCCTCGCGGCGGAAGCAGGTCGAGAAGCCGGCGTAGCGGAGCGGCAGCTCGCCGGCCTCGAGGATCTCGGTCATGTGCAGTCGCGGCGAGCGCGACCTCCGACGTGCCCGTGAGGAAGAGGCCGTCCTGCTCGAGCTCGTAGATGTTCGACTTCTCGGTCGGGAAGAAGCCGGTGCCGACCATCGCCTCCTCGCGGACGAGCACCGGCGGCAGCACCGGCGTGAACCCGGCCGCGGAGACGTGATCGAGCGCGAAGCGGTAGAGCGAGAGCGCCAGCAGCGCGGTGTCGCCGACGATGTAGCCGAACCGCGACCCGGAGAGGCGCGCGGCGCGCTCGAGCTCGAAGCGGCCGATCTCGCTTGCCTCCTTCGCCTCCGTCGAGCGCCGGCGGCTCGCCGAAGCGGCGGATCTCGACCGCGTCGTCCTCGGTGTCGCCGTCGGGCGCCGAGTCGTGCGGCGGGTTCGGGACGAGCGCGAGTGCATCGTCGCGCGCGGCCTCGGCGGCTGCGAGCTCTTCCTCGGCGGCGCGGAGATCCTCCTTCACGCTCTGCAGCTCCACGAGCTGCTCCGGGGTCGGCTTGCCCTTCAGCTTCGTCCGGCTGCGGAGGTCGTCGACGCGCGGCACGAGCGAGCGCCAGCGCTCGTCGGCTGCGAGCAGCGCGTCAAACGCCTCGCCGGCGCCCTTCCGCGCCAGCGCCGCGCGCCACACGTCGGGCTCGGCGCGGGCTGCCTTGAGGTCGATCATGCGAGCAAGTCTAAGTACGCATCGATCACGGTGGCGACACCCTCGGCGTTCGCGCTCGGGCAGATCCAGTCGGCCCGCTCGAGCAGCAGCGGGTTCGCATCCTCGACGGCGATCCCGAAGCCGGCCTCGTCGATCAGCTCGATGTCGTTCTCACCGTCGCCGAACGAGACGATGCGGTCGAGCGAGATGCCGAGCTCGCGGGCGACGAACGCGATCCCCGTTCCCTTCGAGACCGCGGGATTCCCGATCTCGAGGAGATAGGGGAGAGACGTCGTGAGGAAGAGGCGATCGCCGAACGCCTCGACCATCGCATCCCGCAGCGCCGGAATCTCGTCCGGGTCGGCAACCGCGACGAGCTTCGTCGGCGGCCGCTCGAGCCAGACGGTGAGGTCGCCGACCTCCTCGACCGGGATGTGCTGGAAGCCGGCGTACATCCGCGAGTACTCCGTGTGCTCGGCGACGTAGAGGCGGTCGTCGACGTAACAGTTGGGCGAGTGCCCGAGCGCGGCGAGGAGGGCGATCGCCTCGCGGGCGGTCTCGAGCGGGATCGGCTCGTGGAGGACGAACTGCCCGCTGTCCGAGGATCGACCACGGCGGCTCCCTGATAACAGACGGCGAGGTCGGTGATGCCCGCTTCCTCGAGGTAGGGGCGGACAGAGCGCCACATCCTCCCGTCGCGACGATCACGGGGATCCCGGCCGCCTGGGAGCGCGTGATCGCCGCCCGGGTGCGCGGATGCAGCAGTGCGTCACGGCCGACGAGGGTGCGGTCGAAATCGGAGGCGAATGCCTGGACGTCGCGCGGAAAGGAAGGAGGAAGGATCAGCCGCCGGTGGCCTGCGTGACGTACGCAGCCACGTCCGCGATCTGCTGGTCGGTCAGCTGGCCGGCGAACGGCGGCATCGCGCCCATGCCCTTCGTGACCCGGGTCACGACGAGCTCGGTGTCCGGCTTTGCGTCGTCGAGGTTCGGGCCGACGGTGCCGGTCGCGCCGGCATCGGCGAGCGTGTGGCAGCCGACGCAGCCGGCGCTCATGAAGACGGCCTTGCCGGCCGTCGGATCGCCCTTCAGCTTCAGCGCCGGGAGGTCGCTCGTGTCCGGCGTCGTCGTCGGCAACGTGCCGACGACCGTCTCCGGAGTCGCCGTCGTTTCGGTGCCGTCGAGGCACCCGGCGCCGAGCAGTCCGAGCCCGAGCGCGAGCAACAGCAAGGGCCACGATGTGTATCCGTCGCATTACGGGGTGAGTCTAACCGAGGCGCGCGGATCTTGCGTAGGGTGTACGCATGATCGTCGGTCGGTCGATGCACGACCGCTGGCTGTCGAACGCGTACGTCATCGGCGACGCGGCGGGAGGCACGGCCGTCTTCGTCGACAGCGGTGCGCCGATCGGCCCATTGCTCGAGGTCGTCGAGCGCGAGAGCCTGACGCCGACGCACCTGCTTCGGACGCACGCCGATCCGGATCACATCGAGCACGAGGACGAGCTCTGCGCGCGGTTCGGGATTCCCGTCGTCACGGGCGATCTCGTCACGGGCGGCCTCGACCGTGCGGTCGATCTCGTTGCCGGGTCACTCCGACGACGGTGTCGCATTCGTCGTCAACGACGAGGTGTGCTTCACGGGCGACGTGCTGTTCAAGGACGCGGTCGGCGGCGGCCCGGCGGATGTCTGCCGCGCCTCGGTGCTGCAGCTGATGGAGCTCGCGCCGGAGCTGAGGGTCCTGCCCGGGCACACCGACGAGACGACGATCGGCCGCGAGCTCGAGCACAACCCGTTCGTCGTCTACTGGCGCGGCGTGGTGCCGTCGCTCGGCGAGCAGGTGCGCGTCGCGGGCGAGGAGGCGGAGCTCGTCGTCTGGTCGCCGGACTACGACGGCAACGGCAAGGCGCTCGTGCGCTTCCGCGACGGCCGCGAGGCGATCGTCGGCGGCTCGCGCGTCGAGCGCGGCTGAGCCAGCAGGGTGCGCGGTGCCCGGCTTTAGCCGGACGCCGGTTTCGAGCCATGTCCTCTCGGGACGATACGGTGCCACGATGCGCCTCATCGTCGCCCGCTGCGAGGTCGTCTACTCCGGCCGCCTCAACGCCGTCCTGCCCGAGGCAGTCCGGCTCCTGATGCTGAAGTCGGACGGCTCCTTCCTCGTCCATGCCGATACCGGCGGGTTCAAGCCCCAAAATTGGATGACGCCGCCCACGGTGATCGAGCACGAGGGAGAGCCGCTCGAGCGGCTCGTCGTGCGCAAGCGCGCAGGGAAGACGGAGGACAAGCTCGAGATCCGCATCGTCGAGATCCTCAGCGACGCCGAGCACGACATGGGCGAGGCGGCCGCGCTCGCGAAGGACGGCGTCGAGCGCGACCTCCAGGAGGAGCTGGCCGCGCAGCCCCAGGCTCTCGGTGAGGAGCTCCGCCTCGTGCGCCGGGAATGGCCGACCGACATCGGCCCGGTCGACCTGATGTGTCGCGATACCGACGACGGCTGGGTCGCGGTCGAGATCAAGCGGATCGCGACGATCGACGCCGTCGAGCAGCTGACGCGCTACCTCGAGCGCATCCGCCCCGAGCCCGGGATGGCCGGGGTGCGCGGCGTGCTCGCGGCCCAGAAGGTCGTCAAGCAAGCACGCACGCTGGCCGAGTCACGCGGCCTGCGTTGGGTCGAGGTCGATCTCGCCGTCCTTCGCGGCGAGCGCGAGCCCGAGCTGACCCTGTTCGGCGGCTGACGCTTCCCCTGCCGTCTCAGAGAAGCACCGCAGCCTTGAGGTAGTCGGCCGGCGGGTCGGCGAGGAGAGCCGCCACGCCCTCGAGCCCGACCTGGTGCGTGATCAACCGCTCGAACGGGTACGCGCCGCTGCCGAGGAACGCCAGCGCCGCCCGGACGTGCCGCGGCGTGTGATGGAAGGCGCCGCGAAGCGTCACCTCTTCGTAGTGGATCCGGAACGGGTCGATCTCGATGCGCGCGTCGCGCGGCAGGCCGCCGAAGGCGAGCACGGTGCCGCCGGGCCGCACCAGCTCGAGCGCGAGCGCCCAGGACTCGGCCGTGCCCGCAGCCTCGATCACGATGTCGGCGCCCTCGCCGTCTCCCAGCCTCGGCCCCGAAGAGCGGTGCGAGCGCCCGCCGCTCCGGCCGCGACCCGACTCCGACCGGCCAGCCGCCGGCATCGGCGACGCAGGCGCAGAGCATCAGCCCGATCGGCCCGAGCCCGATCACGGCGACCGTGTCCCCGGCCGCGACTCCCGCCACATCGACGCCGTGGAGGCAGCAGGCGAGGGGCTCGACCATCGCCGCGAGCTCCGACGGGATTCCCGGCGGCACGGTGAGCAGGTTGACGCGGGCGATCCGCTCGGGCACGAGGATGAACTCCCCGTACGAGCCGTTGAGCAGCGGGAGCAGATGGATACAGAGCGTCTCCTGCCCCCGGAGGCACGCGGCGCACGCCCCGCACGGCGCCGAGTTGGCGGCGACGACGCGTTTGCCGGTCGCGACGTCGACGCCGCAGAACTCGTGACCGAAGGGGCTCGGCGGCGGGCCGAGCAGGACGGGATGCCCGCGCCGGAACGCCTTCAGGTCGGTGCCGTCGGTGAGCGCCACCTCGACCTGGACGAGGACGTCGCCGTCGGCCGCGGGCACGGGCCGCGGCACCTCCTCGAGCCGGAGGTCGCCGGGGCCGTGGAAGATCAACGCCCTCACCGGCGCCTCGGACGCCGGCGAGGGGGTGAGGCTTCAGCCTCACCCGCGGGTCGCACTCTCACGGAACCAGCACCACCTTCAGCGCGGAGCCTTCCCGAAACATGGCGAGCGCCTCGTCGAAGCGATCGAGCGGCACGACCGTCGGCGCCGGCACGTCGAGCGTGGGGAGCAGCGCGACTGCCTCAGCCATGTGCGCGGGCGTCGACGAGCGCGACCCGATCACCGTCAGCTCGCGCCGGTACATCCCGGCGGCGGGCAGCGTGCCCGCGTCGGCGAACAGAAGCACCGTGCCACCCGGCACGACGGCATCCAGCGCCACGTCACCGCCACCCGGTGCGCACAGCACGGCCGCGTCGACCGGCCCGTCGGGCGCGACGCCCGCCCGCTGCGGCAGCCGGTCGACCGCGAAGACCGTGTCGCCGCGACGCTCGAGCACGGCGCCGAAGAGGCGGCCGATGAAGCCGTTGCCGACGACGAGCACGCGCCCGCGCGGCACCCGCTCGGCGCCGCGCAGCACGCAGGCGAGCGGCTCGACGTAGGTGCCGAGCGCGTCCTCGAGCCCGGCCGGGAAGCTCGACGGGCCACCGCGGCGCCCGCACGCGCTCGGCGAACCCACCGGGGACGATCGTCGGCTCGGGGAACTGCTCGCAGGTCGACTCGTGCCCGGCGAGGCAACGAGCGCACTCGCCGCAGCCCGTGTGGTGGATCAGGGCGACCCGCCGCCCGTCTGACGTCAGCGCCACGACCTCGTGCCCGAGCACCGTCCCCGGCGCAGCAGAGCCGATCTTCTCGACGTCCGAGCCACAGAGCCCGCAGGCGAGCACGGTCACCAGCTCGCCTGGCGGCGCCGGCTCGTCGATCTCGGCCAGTGCGGGCTCGCCGGTCGAGCCTAGGACGACGGCGCGCATCGGCGTATCGTAGGGCTGGGGTCGCCGCCGAGTTGAGGAGGAGGACCGATGGCCGTCAAGTTGCACCGCTGCGGGCACATGTGGGCCAAGTTCGGCAAGCATCCGTGCTGGGCGGTCCAGAAGGCGCTCGACGAAGTCAGGAGTCGAGTACGAGGTCGTCAAGGAGTCGTGGCCGAGCCGCAAGGGCCGCACGGCCGTGATCGAGGGGACCGGCCAGAGCGGCCTCCCCGCGATCGAGCTGGAGAACGGCACCTGGTACCGCGAGCAGTCGGCGGACATGGCCAAGGCGATCCGCGGCGGCAAGTTCGGTACACCCGCCGCGACCTCAGCGGACGCCGGATCGGCCGACGCGAGCTGAGGTCACTCGCCGGGCCGGCGCTGCTCAGCGCTCAGAGCTGCTTGCAGGCCTTGTCCGCGCCCGTCAGCTGCTTCTGGATGACGCCGAGCCTCGCGTCGACGCCGGCATTGAACGCCCCACCGATTTCGCCTGCCACATCACATCGGGAGTGACGCCCGGGCCGATCACCGTGGCCCGGTACTTCGACCCCTTCACCGGCGGCTCGCCGCCTTGCGGATAGAGCGCGTAGCAAAAGGTTCCCGTGTTCGTGTGCGTCAGGAAGCTGATCTCGCGCTTCCAGCCCTTGCCGTACGCCGAGTCGAACGTGTCGAGGTAGATGTTGCGACCGAACGTATCGAGCGGATTGCCGACGCTCGACGCCTTGAAGCCGTAGACCGGTGAGCCCATGAAGGTCACCGAGCCGAAGAAATGCTCGTACTTCTTGTACGCCCAATCCTGGTAGACGGTGAGAACGGGCAGCTCACCCGTCCAGTGAGAGAGCCGAAGCTCCCACACCGACTGTGATCCGTTCGGCGTTCGGCCACCATTCGGCAGCATCCGCTGCCAGGACTGGAGCGCCCAGTGGCTGCCGTCTTCCGCCGTGCAGCTGAGCAGCTTCCAGGCGAGCGGCGGCCCGGTGTAGGCCCCGCAGGTATTTGCCAACGCCGCCGGGCCGGAGTAGTCGAGCTTGAAGTCGACCTGCTTCCCTGTCGGGGTGGGAGCGACCGCGTCGACGGCGCCCGAGGCGAGCACGTTCCAGTGCTTGCCGGCGGACGTGTACGAGACGAGCGCTTTGCCCGACGCATCGACCTTCAACGTGACGTTGGTCGCGTTCCGTGCGACCAGCGTGGATGCGCCGGCTCCGGCGCTGACCGCGAGCGCCACCGCAAGAGCAGCCGTGAGCGCGATGCTGAGGACCCCGACCCGCATCGCCGCACCCTAGCGGGACCAAAAGAACCCGAGTTTCGTCGGCCGACTCGCGATCCGAGCCGACGGCGATCCATGCCCTTGTTCACCTTCGGGTGGGCCGAAGGTGCGCTAAACTCTCGGGCCTACGGGGCCATAGCTCAGCTGGGAGAGCGCTACGTTCGCATCGTAGAGGTCGGCGGTTCGATCCCGCCTGGCTCCACTTCTCGGTTGTGTACGAACCGATTGCCCTGGCCGCTCACGGTGGCGGCGGCAGATACGTCCGACGTCGATCCTCGCTGAGGGCGCGCAGAGAAGCCCTTTCGCCTGCTCGGCGGCGGCATCTGTTATCGCCCGCATCGCGGCGCGCGCTTTCGATTGCCGACGCTGACGGTAGGCCAATGTGTACCGTCCCGGCGTGCCCTACTACCGCGCTATTGTCAGCACCGACTCGACAGAGGACGTGGTGATCGCCACGGCCGACAACTACCTCGATGCTGCTGCCTTGGCGGCCACCGCGATCGAGGAGCTCGGCTTGGAAGAGGCCGAGCTTCAGATGTCGGTTGACGGAGAAGTCTGGACGACGGTCGAAGATGACTTTACGCCCGAAAGCCCCGACCTCGATCTCTGACGCAGGTAGGGAGACGGAGGTGACGCGTCTGGCGTCCTGAATGCCGGTCCCGACGACTCGGTCGCGGTGACGGCGTTCGTGGGGGCACGGGTTTACTTCCGCCAGACGAAGCCCGTCTTTCCCAGTAGCTTCCCGTACTTCGGACGCTTGGACGTTCCGTACGCGGGCCAGACGAAGATGCGATACGCCCCCGGCTCGAGCGTCAGTCGACGGCCTCTGAAGACCCATGATCGAGGCAAGCGGAACGGGCTCGTCGTGGGCCAGAGGCTGAGCATCTTCGTGCGGCCGCGGTAGAGCTGGACGTTGTAGAAGCGCGCCCTCGGATCGGCAACCCAGCGAACGAGCGGCGCGACGTGGGTCACCGTTCCCGAAACAGGCGCGAAGACGGGCAGCATCGGCGTCACGTCGATGCTCCTGTCGGCGGTATTCCCTGCCTGGTCACGTGCGCGAACGACATAGCGGTAGCGCGTCCCGTTCTTGACCGAGCGGTCGACGAAGCGGCGGCCGGTGCCGCGCCACACCATCGATGGGTGTCCTCGTTTCGCGGTCAGCCCGCGCAGGATCTCGTAGCTCGCCGCGCCGGTCGCGCTGGCCCATTCGAGTGTGACGCTGCCACCTCCGGCGACGATCTTCACCACCGGCGCCGTCGGTGGAGTCGCATCGAACTTGAACGAGATCGTCGCCGGCGAGCTCACGTTGCCGGCCTTGTCACGGCACGTACCCGTGGCCTTGGCGTCGGCGCCGTCGGGGCGTCCGTAGCGGATCGGAGGCGTGCACGAGGCGACGCCGGAGCCCTCGTCCTTGCCCTTGAAGGTGACGGAGAGCGGCTTCGAGTACCAGCCGTCCGCGTCGGGCGGGCGGTCCGGGGCGGCGACGGTGCTCGGAGGCGTCGAGTCGTAAGGGATCGACGCCGTGGCAGAGGTGCGGTTGCCCGCAGTGTCCGTGCAATTGCCCACGACGTTCGCGGCAGCGGCATCCGGCCCTGTGAACGTGTCAGGGGCCGTGCACGACGCGATCCCCGAGGTTGCGTCGCTGCCGGCGAAGGAGACAGTGATCGGCTTCGAGTACCAACCATTTTCATCCGGTCCTCGCGCGAGCGACGCGCCGGCCGCTGGCGCCGTGGCGTCGTATTTGAGCGCGAAGGCCAGGGGGGTGCTCGCGTTGCCGGCGGCGTCGCGGCACACCCCGGCGACGCTCGCGGAGCCGCTGTCGGGGCCGGAGTACGTCGGGGTATCGCACGACGCGATCCCGGAGGTTGCGTCCGCCCCTGCGAACGTCAACGCGACCGCGTGGTTGTACCAACCGTTGGCATCCGGAGCGCGCCCGGGGGAGACGCTCGTCACCTGCGGCGGCGTGGTATCGCGTCGGACGGTGACGGTCACGTTCACCGTCTGCTGCTGGGCGGCGTAGTAGGCACCGCATGAGACATTCGTGCCGGACGTATCGGCGGTGATCGTCTCGAAATGGCAGTCCGTGAGCGAGGCTCCGGCCGGAGCCGACCAGGAGACGGCGACGGGGACGCCCGCGCCGTTGAACCAACCGACGCAGGAGCCCTGGTTGCAGGTCGGGGACGGCCCGTCGAGTGCCATCGCGCCGGCCGGCCATGCGAGAACGACGACCGCTGAGGCGACTAGTGACGGCGAACGCCCTCACTCGAGCTCCCGGGCTACCCGGCTCACTGCCACGGTCAGGCAACCGGCACCGAGGGCCACCATCGCGAGGAACGTCCCCGCGAGGGCCGTGATCGCGCGGTTGGGCCCTCCGTCGCTGATGCGGGTGATCGGGGTGGCCAGGAAGGCTCTGACACTGTCGGGCAAGCGGCCCTGCCGCGGGAGCACGACCTTGGCCGACTTCGCTGAGTCGTGTGGGCGCGGGGAAGACCGCACGATGGGTTTCGCGGCCGCTGCCCGCCTGGGCTGTTCAGAGGGGCGAGCGACGGGATGAGATGGTTCGGCACGTGCCACCGCCTGACGGGGAGCGGCGGCCGGAGCTCGTACCGCATCGCCCTCCGCCCTCGTTGGCGTGGGCTGGTCGGGCGTCGGCGAGACGACGGCGCCGCTCGGCGGGGCATCGGGACCGATGATCGTCTGGCCCGGTCCGGCGAGGGCACCACCGGCCGTAGACAGGCCGCAGAAGACCATGAGCGTCCCAACTGCACAGACGCCGGCTGGCCGCAGGATCCATCTCGGCCTCGGATCCATCCCACTCCCCACTCGTTCCTGGGCTTTCACGATAGGGCCGCTCGAGCCACGTGTCAATCAGCACAGAGTCACGATGGTGCGGCCGCACGACATCGTCGACCGCACCATCGCTCTCTGCCCTAGGTGGCTCGGTTGGCTAGATGGCTCGGTTGGCCGCTCCGAACTGGAGTGCCGCAGCGAGTGCTGCCGCCCCCTGGAGGTTCTCCGCGCGCTGACCGGCGACCTGGATCGCACCGCCTCCAGCGGTCTGATCGATGGACTGCCGGGTGGCGTTCAGATTCAGCGCGAGCGCGCTTGCATCGACGCTGTTGGACTGGTGGACGTTGCCCGACGCCGTTGCCGGGGCCTTGCGCGAGGACTCGCAGCCGCATCCGTAGCCGCCGCCGACGTCGGTCGACGTCGCGGTGTTCGATGGATGCAGCTGTGCGGCGAGGCCGACAGCGAACGCACCTTGCCGACTCGAGTTCGACTGCCCTGCGACCTGGATCGGGCTACCGCCACACCCGCACCGCGAGTAGTCGCCGCCGGCAGCCTGGTCGATCGATTGGCCGGTGAGGTTGATGTTGCCGGCCAGCGCGTTTGCGTCGGCGCTGTTGGACTGGTGGACGTTGCCCGACGCCGTTGCCGGGGCCTTGCGCGAGGACTCGCAGCCGCATCCGTAGCCGCCGCCGACGTCGGTCGACGTCGCGGTGTTCGATGGATACAGCTGTGCCGCGAGGCCGAGGGCAAACGCACCCTGGTGACTCGCATTCGACTGGCCCGCGACCTGGATCGGGCTATCGCCACACCCGCACCGCGAGTCGCCACCGGCAGCCTGGTCGATGTTCTGGCCGGTGAGGTTGATGTTGCCGGCCAGTGCGTTTGCGTCTGCGCTGTTGGACTGGTGGACGTTGCCGTCGTCGCCGGGGCTGAGGACGCGGATCCCGACGGCGGTGTTGCTCGGCTTGTCCTGCACGGCGATTGCGCCGGCGTCGGCCGACTGGCCGCTGGAGTTGTCCTGGCCCGCCACTTGCGTGCCAGAGCCGCTCTGCGACTGGTCGATCGATTGTCCGGTGAGGTTGCCGTTGCCTGCCAGCGCGTTCGCGTCTGCGCTGTTGGACTGGCTGACGTTGCCGTCGTCGCCCGGGCTCAGGACCCGGATCCCGACAGCGGTGTTGCTCGGCTTGTCCTGCGCCGCGACGGCGAGGGCGCCTGCGTCTTGCCAGTTCTGGTTCGACTGGCCTGCGACCTGGGTGCCAGATCCGGACTGGCAGCCACACGGTGCGGTCGACGGCGCGGCCACCGGTGCGGCCGTTCCGCCCTGGGCCTGGTCGATGTTCTGGCCGGTGAGGTTGATGTTGCCGGCCAGTGCGTTTGCGTCTGCGCTGTTGGACTGGTGGACGTTGCCGTCGTCGCCGGGGCTGAGGACGCGGATCCCGACGGCGGTGTTGCTCGGCTTGTCCTGCACGGCGATTGCGCCGGCGTCGGCCGACTGGCCGCTGGAGTTGTCCTGGCCCGCCACTTGCGTGCCAGAGCCGCTCTGCGACTGGTCGATCGATTGTCCGGTGAGGTTGCCGTTGCCTGCCAGCGCGTTCGCGTCTGCGCTGTTGGACTGGCTGACGTTGCCGTCGTCGCCCGGGCTCAGGACCCGGATCCCGACAGCGGTGTTGCTCGGCTTGTCCTGCGCCGCGACGGCGAGGGCGCCTGCGTCTTGCCAGTTCTGGTTCGACTGGCCTGCGACCTGGGTGCCAGATCCGGACTGGCAGCCACACGGTGCGGTCGACGGCGCGGCCACCGGTGCGGCCGTTCCGCCCTGGGCCTGGTCGATGTTCTGGCCGGTGAGGTTGATGTTGCCGGCCAGTGCGTTTGCGTCTGCGCTGTTGGACTGGTGGACGTTGCCGTCGTCGCCGGGGCTGAGGACGCGGATCCCGACGGCGGTGTTGCTCGGCTTGTCCTGCACGGCGATTGCGCCGGCGTCGGCCGACTGGCCGCTGGAGTTGTCCTGGCCCGCCACTTGCGTGCCAGAGCCGCTCTGCGACTGGTCGATCGATTGTCCGGTGAGGTTGCCGTTGCCTGCCAGCGCGTTCGCGTCTGCGCCGTTGGACTGGCCCGTTGCGTTTTGTACTGCCGTCTCCCCGGGATAGGCGGTCGCGGTCGCCGTGCCGATGGCAAGAGCGAGAGCGACGATCATCCCGAGAACGACGACGGCAATCAATGTTCGTCTCATCGTGTTCCTTTCGAGTTCGAAGAACTCCCGGAGCAGGCGCCCCGGGTCGGGATCACGACGCCGGGCTCACCCGGGGCGCTCAGGCTCCTTGAGGATGGGAGCCGACGGCACGCTGCCGGATGTGCGTAGCCGTCGAAAGCCGGAGTAGAGAAGGCCGAGCACGAACGGCAGCGAGAGTGCGATCGCGAGCCCTCCGCCACCGCCGCCACCCCCCCACCGGAGGATGCCGAGGCCGGTGCCACCGCGATCTCCTCCGAAACCCATGCTCGCGCCGGCGGAGCCGATGGGACGGCGGCGTCGGGCGCTCGGCGTTGTGCGCTCTCATGGGTCGCCCGCGCGGTGATGGTGACGCTGGCCGTGCTCGTGCGAGGCTCGATGCTCGAGATGATCCACCCGAGCGACATGCGATGGGCCGACACCCCGTGCGAGCGGTGATATCGCCATCCAGCTCGGTGATACCGGGCCGGACGAGAGCGGGAACGGCGCATCGAGCAACGTCGGGCCGAGGCTGGTTGTCGTGGGCGCCTCGATATCGACTTGGGCGGTGGTGTCCGGCCCGCTCTCGCTGTTCGCGCCGAAGGACTCCTGCGGCGTGACTTCTCCGTCGAGCGCGAGTCCGATCAACGGGTCGAGTGGCGCGGGAAGGGGTTGGACGGCCGTGCCCACCCCAACCGAGACCGAAGCCTGTATCCGCACCAGGTTTGCCTGCGCGACGGGCCCGTCGTTGCCCGGACTGCTGATTCTGATCGAAACGCTGATGTTGACGGGGCGATACTGGACGGCGGCATCCTGATACTGCGCATTGGCACCTGCATTACCCGACGCATTTCCCAAAATGGCGTTGAGAACACGCACTATATCTTGAGGCGAAACGTCAGTTGCATCGGTGTTCAAACAGACATCCGCAAGCACAGAGATTGGGCAACAACTGTTTTTCGGGTCGCAGGCTTGGCGCTGAATCGAATCGTCGGTGGAACCGTTGATCGCACTCCCGGCGATATCACGACCGATATCGCGCGACTGCCCCGGACTTCCGGCAGTGTCGGCGTAGTCGGGGTGATCGTCGAGCGTGGCTCCCGCGGGAGCTCCTGCCGGATCTGCGCTACCGGGGGCTCCGGTGAGGACGGCGTTGACCTGAGTGACGGTTCCGTTGTCCCCTGGACTCGCTACCCGAATCGAGACCTGGATGTTCACAGGGCCGAGCTGAGTTGCTGTCGTCGGGCCCTGTGCCTGCTTTTGTTCGCCCGCCGTCGGCTCGGCCGCGGTGATATCGCTCCGGCTCTCGCTGCCCGGAGCGCCTCCCGGCGGCGGAGGCGGCGCGGCCGCTGGATCGCCTTCTGGAGCACCGGCGACGGGGCTTTCTACCGCCGAGGCGGCTTGGGCGCTCGGGTCAGCCGGGCTTGCGGAGGATGACGAAGTGCTGGCCGGGAGGCTCGCCGGAGGAAGCTCTGCCTGGGACGGCAGGACGGGGGCAGTCCCCTCGTCCGGCATGACCGCTTGAAGTGCTACTTCCGGCGTCGTCGATGTCGGCGGGGTGGACGGGGGCAGGGGCGTGGCGGGCGGCACCGGCTCCTCGGACAACGAGGAGAACGGGACGGAGGGCGCGGCGGCAAGCGCTGCCCCGACGGCGATGCCGGCCTGGGGCGGCGCGCCGAGGTCAGGGCCGATGTCCGCTCTCGCGATCGGCGCACCCACCACGCCGGTCACGATCGCAGCAGCCGCGACCACAAGCCTTGGCGACCACCTGCGAAAGCGACAATGCTCCATTCATATTGACACTGTCCAACAATTCGAATTTCTATACATCGAGAAATTATCAGCACATTTCGGATCTCATTCGACGTCGAGCGCGCAATCATGTACAATGAATTCTTCGTTGCCCCATGATCGGGGGCGGGGCACGACGGACGACGACGAACGCGACCCGGGGGGAGCGCCAGTGAATCGGTCAAGTCGTAACCGTGATCTCCTCGTTGCGTATCACGTGTACGGCGACCAGGGCGCGCGGGAGCGCGTGATCGAGGAGAACCTTCCTCTCGTTCGATCGCTGGCCGGCCGCTTCGCCGGCCGCGGCGAGCAGGTCGACGACCTCGTGCAGGTGGGATCGATTGGCCTGATCAAGTCGGTCGACCGGTTCCGCCTCGGGCAAGGCGATCTCGCAACCTATGCGGCGCCGATGATCGTGGGCGAGATCAGGCGCCATCTCCGCGACCGCGCGTGGCCGCTGCGGTGGCCGCGTGGGGTGCCGGCTTCGAACAGGCCCGAGGTGCTGCCGCTCGAGGGCGACGAGCCTTTCGCCTCCGAGGCATGCTCTTCCGATCTCGAGCGAGGAGAGCAACGCGCGCTCCTGGGCGCGAGTCTCGCGTCGCTCGACGATCGCGAGCGGCTCGTCCTTGCGCTTCGGTTCTACGGCGATCTGAGTCAGAACCGCATCGCCGCCGAGATCGGGATGTCACAGGGCCACGTCTCTCGCCTGCTCGATCGCTCGCTCACGCACTTGCGATCGGAGCTCGGCGCCCTTTGAAAGAGATTGTGCTCGGGCGTGAAAGCGCCTACGATGTCTGCCGACGTGAGTTCAGGCCACGCCCCAGCAACTGACCGGCCACGCGTTTCGCCTCTGCCGAGTGGACGCCTTCTCCTGCGCATGCCGCCGGACCTCCACGCCGAGCTGACGCGGGCGGCGGAACGCGAGGGAACGAGCCTGAATGCCTCGATCACACGGCGGCTGACGGAGTCCGTCGGCCTGGGAGGAGATGCCGGTCGTAGTGAGCCTGGACGCTCCCGCCTGCTGCCGGCGCTTCTGATCGCAAACGCCGTCGTCGTGGGGCTCGCGGCGATCGTCTCGGTTGTGATTCTCTTGATCGCCCTCGGCTGAGAGCCTCTGACGAGACCCACCCGCAGGCCGGAAGGGGGCTGGGCCTCCGAGTCTCCGGGTCGCAGCCTCGGAGCCGCGTGTACGGCTTTGCGCAACGCAGCCGGACAGGAGTCAGTGAGCGCGTCGGGCCCTGATTGCCAAGGCACGTGGAAGCGGGCGGATCGACGATCCGCCCGCTTCCAACGTCGTACGGCGAACCGGGTCGATCAGTCCCAGTCGCGGTAGCCGGCACCGCCGGCGCCGTAGTAGCCGCCGAGCGAGCTGCGGTAGCTGTCGTCGCCACGCATCAGGTCGTCGTACTCGGGGGCGGACTTGATCTGATCCTTCGTCCGGTTCACCCAGACCTTCTCGTCGTTCTCGTCCACCCGCTGGACGACGCCCGCGGGGAGCATGACCTTCTTGCCGAAGATCCAGGGGCCGGTGTCGACGATCAGGTAGTTCTGCGTGTCGTCGTAGCTCGCGGCGTCGACCTTCCCGATCGAGCCGTCGATGGCCTCGACGTGGTAGCCGGTCAGATCCTTTCCGCTCGTCGGATCGAATCCGAGCTTGGACTTGTCCTGGTACGTCCATACATCGGTCTGCATTACGCGGCTCCTTCCGTTGTGGTACTCCCGAAATACCCGCGACGCTGTGGCGCAAAACCGGCGCGTCGTGTTCCGGTCCCGGCAGAATCCGGTGATGGACTGGGACGAGATCGACGCCTCGGCGTTGTTCGAGGCAATCCGGGCCGACGCGCCGCCGGCGGACGCCGAGCGGATGATCTGGGCGCTCGAGCACATCCTTGCTGCGGCGCGAATCGATCCTGTCCTTCTCGACCACTTCGCCGCCGCGGCGATCTGCGGGCTCGCGTACCGCGACGCGGAGACACCGAAGCTGGTCCTCGAGCATCTGCTCCGCCGCTCCGTCAGCGACGAGGAGTGGGAGAGCCGGTACGCGACGCTTCTGCCTGCCGCCCCCGGCTGACGCTGCGGTTCGCCCGCCAACGATTCGGGGTAGGCCGAGCGGATGGCTCGACGAGGGGGATGGAGGCGACGCGGCCGGAAGCCTGGCTTCCGGTACGAGGACGCTCGCGGACGGCCGATCACCGAGGAGGCGAGCCTGGAGCGGGTCGCGGCGCTCGCGATTCCGCCGGCGTGGAAGGACGTCTGGATCTCACCTGCCGCCTCCGCCAAGCTTCAGGCGACGGGCGTCGACGCGGCCGGACGGCGCCAGTACCTCTATCACCCCGACTTCCGAGCGGCCCAGGAGCGGGCGAAGTACGACCGGCTCGTGCGGTTCGGGGAGCTGTTGCCGTCACTGCGCGCCGATGTTTCGCGCCACTCGGCCGGTGAGCCGCTGTCCTACGACTGGACGGCTGCGCACGCGGTGACGTTGATCAACCGAGCCTGGTTCCGCGTCGGCTCGGAGCGCTACGCGAAGACGTCGCGGACCTACGGCGTGACGACGCTGCGAAAGCGCCATGTCAAGGTGCGCGGCCAGCGGCTGACATTCACCTTCCGCGCCAAGCACGGAGCGCTGAACCGGACGACGCTCGTCGATCCGGAGCTCGCCTCGGGCGTGAAGACGATGCTCGGCCTCCCCGGCGGGTCGCGGCTCTTCAGAATCGTCGAGGACGACACGGCGATCGATTTCACCGGCGCAATGCTGAACGCCTACCTCGCTGAGCATCTCGGAGAGGGATTCACGGCCAAGGACTTCCGCACCTGGGGCGGCAGCCTGACGGCCGCGATCGCGCTCGCCGAGCACGGGCCGCCCGAGTCGGACGCGGACGGCAAGAAGGCGATCGTGGCGGCGATGCGTCGCGTCGGCAACGAGCTCGGGAACACGCCGGCCGTGGCGCGATCGTCCTACGTGAGCCCGGCGGTGACCGAGCAATTCCTCGACGGGCGCACGCTGGAGCACTTCCGCGACCGGCGGAAGCGTTCACTCTCGGCGCGCGAGCGCGGCCTCGACGAGGAGGAGCGCGCGCTCCTGTCGCTCCTCCGCTCGTGGCGGATCCGGCGCGCGTCCTAACGCCTCCAACCGAGCGCTCGCATGTCGAGGCCGTCCTGAACGTCTTGCCACCGAGCGGAATCGACACCTCGGCGGCTCCAACGGCGCGCCGGAGTTGTTATGGCCATGTCATTTCTCGTAATGCGGAGGTCATTTCGTGCCTCGTTCCCGGCGCCGGAGGGAAGAACCTGTGCGACAGGTTGATTGTCCGAAACGGAGGTTCGAGATGCGTTGGCTCATTTTTCTCTGCAGCGCTGTTGCGGGTCTGGCCCTGAGCTCCGGCGCTCTCGGGGCGACGACGGCGACGACGGCCACGACGGCCACGACGGCGACGACGGCGACGACGAAGACCGTCAGCATCCGGGCGGGCGGCTTCGCCCCGAGCACGGTCGGGATCACCGCCGACGACACGATTCGCTGGCGGAACGACGACAGCAAGTACCACCAGATCGTCTCGACACGCGGGACGTTCGCATCGCCGGTGATCGCGCCGGGCCACACGTACACGTTCACGTTCGGGGTGGCCGGAAACTACGACTACCGGGACGCGCTCTACCCGAAGCACACCGGAACCGTGAAGGTCGCCGGGTTGCCGCCGGCCGTCACGCTCGGCGTCGATCTGCCGCAAATCACCTACGGCACCGCGGTGATGCTCACCGGCCAGGTCAACAGCAAGAAGGCCGGCGAGCAGGTGACGCTCGCGACGACGCCGTTCGGCCAGCCCTCGCCGGTCGTGCTCGCAAACGTGATCACCGGTGCGAACGGAACGTTCGCGTTCCGGACGACCCCGCGGTGGCTGACCTCGTACCAGGCGACGTGGAAGGGAGCCGGGAGCCTCGCTGCATCGGTCTCCGTGGCGCCCGTGATCACGTTCGGCCGCAACAACGGCTGGATCACGCACGTGTATGCGGGTCGCTCCATGGCCGCGAAGACGGTTCAGGTTCAGACCGTGTCGGAGTTCGGGCAGTGGATCACGATCAAGCGCATCAGCCTCGGGTCGGCGTCCAGAGCCCGCTTCACGCTCAACCTCACAAAGGGCGTGCACCGGATCCGGATCGCGATGTCCGTGAACCAGGCCGGGGTCGGCTACCTCGGTGCCTTCAGCCCTGAAGTCCGCTGGCGCGTGGCCTGACGGCCGCCCCGCTGCATCGTCGATCGGCTGCGTAGGGCGGGACCTGTCCCGCCCTACGCGTGTCTCGACCCACCGTAAGATCGGCCCATGTCCGAGCTGACTCACTCGTCGATGCGCGATGCGAGAGATGCCGAGGACAACCGACTGCTGGAGAACGGGGAGATCGACCTCCTCCTCGCCGGCTGGGTCGAGACGATCGTCGAGCGCTGCGTCGCGAAGATGCGCGGTCCGGCCGGTCACGACGTCGCGCAGTTCGTCTGCGAGCGCCTCTGGCGTGAGCTCAAGGCGGGCAAGCACCGCGACGGCCGCTGGCCGTTTCGCGTGATCGTCCACCAGGTGATCGGCTACGTGTGCTCCGGCTGGTACGAGAAGGGCTGGGGCGAGCTGGAGCTGATCGAGATCGACGGCCCCACCGGCGACGGCTTCACGACTGACGTCGAGCTGCAGCTGACGCTCGAAGCCTTCGTCGCCTCGCTGCCGCCGGGCGACGGCGAGGTCGCGGCCCTCTGGCTGCTCGAGCGGCTCGACTCGGATCAGATCGCGGAGCGCCTCGGCAAGCAGCCGAATGCCGTCTACCAGGCCCGATTCCGCATCCTGCCCCGTCTGCGAGAGTGGCTCGAAGCATGACGACGACGACCGACCAACTCCTCGACGAGCTCGTCGGCCGCTGGACGCGCGGCGAGCCCCTCGCGGTCGAGGAGCTCCTCACGCGGGCCGGCCCCGGTGCGGACGAGCTGGCGGCGCTGATCGACGCCTTTCTCGAGCGAGCGCCGCGACGCGAGCCGACATCGGAAGCGTTGGACCTCGTCCACTCGCTCGACGCACCGCCGCTCCTGCGCGCGAGGCAGGCGCGAAGGCTGAAGCTCGACGACCTGGTCGCCGGGCTCGTCGAGACGCTCGCCCTGCCGCAGGAGGCGCGCGCCAAGGTGCGCCGTTACTACCAGCAACTCGAGCTCGGGCAGCTCGACCCGTCCGGGGTCGCGGCGGCGGTATGGGTCGCGCTCGCCGGACTGCTCGGGCGTGATGCGCGGGGTCTCGTGCGTGCCGAGGGGCTGATGCCGGCTCCGAGCGCGCCGGCGATGTACCGCGCCTCCGACGCCGGCGTCGCCTTCGTCGAGCAGCCGGCGAGCAAAGAGCGAGCCCGTTCCGAACGCGCCCCGACGCCGGAGCCAGACCAGGTCGACCGCCTCTTCGGCGTCACGTCGGCAGACTGACTCCGTGACGGACCTCGTAGCGGGAGTCGACGGGTGCAAGCGCGGCTGGGTAGCCGTCGTGCTGATCGACGGCCGCTTCCGCGAGGCGCGCCTGCTCGAGGGCATCGACTCGACGTTCGCCGAGCTCGCGGACGTGCAGCGAATCGCGATCGACATCCCGATCGGCTACGGCCCTCGCGAGGCTGACGCACTCGCGCGGGCGGTCGTCGGCGGCAGCTCCGTCTTCGCGATCCCGGAGCAAGAGCGCTTCGACGCCCCGTTCGCCGAGGGAGGCGGGATCTCGGCCCAGGCACACGCCCTCGGTGACCGGATCCGGCACATCACGGCGCTCGCCGCGAGCGACCGGCGCTTCCGCGAGGTGCACCCCGAGGTCTGCTTCACCGCGATGAACGACATGCGGCGGCTCAAGTTCCGCAAGAAGTCGGCCGGCGGCGCCTTCGAGCGCCTCGGCCTCCTGCGCAAGCACGGCATCAACATCGATCCGGGCACGCTCGGCCCCGCCGCCATGATCCCGCTCGACGACGTCCTCGACGCCGCCGCGTGCGCGTGGACCGCGGCTCGCAAGGACGCCGTCCCGCTGCCGAGCCCACCCGAGCGCCGCGACGGCCTCGACGTCGCGATCTGGTACTAGCAAGGCCGCCAGCCGTCACCTTTTTGGGCGTTATGGCGTCCGCACCGGGCCCTGCACAATCCAGTCTTGCCGGTTTCGCGCTCACTCCTCGGGAGGACATCCTTTGTTCGCACGTCGCTCGCTCACGCTTCTGCTCGCGCTCTCCGCAGCTCTGTTGGTCGTCGCGCCCGCCCTGCCGGTGGGAAGCCCGGAGGAGGCCCCGCTGCCGCTCCGCCGACCGACCAGATCGTGATCAAGATGGCGCCGGGCAAGAGCCTCGACACGACCTCGCTCGATTCCACCGCGGGCATCGACCTGAGGCAGCTGCGCCAGCGCGCCGACGGCACCTACGTGCTCAAGCTCCCGAAGCGCCACGACGCTGATGCCGTCAAGGCGATCACCGACAAGCTCGCGGCGCGGGGCGACGTCGTCTCGGTCGAGCCTGACGCGATGATGGAGCCGCTCGCGATCCCGACCGACTCGAGCTGGTCCCAGCAATGGGACATGTTCGATCCGGCCACGGGAAGCTACGGCATCAACCTCCTCCCGGCCTGGGACATCACGACCGGATCGTCGGCCATCACGATCGGCGTGATCGACACCGGCTACCGGCCGCACATCGACCTCGCCGGCCGCTTCACGGCCGGCTACGACTTCATCAACGACGCTCTCGTGGCGAACGACGGAAACGGGCGGGACTCCGATCCGAGCGATCCGGGTGACTGGGTCACGAGCGCCGAGAGCGCGAGCGGCTACTTCGCCGGTTGCGGCGCGAGCAACAGCTCCTGGCACGGCACCCACGTGGCGGGCACGATCGGTGCGGTCGCGAACAACGTCACCGGTCTCTCGGGGAACGTCGTCGGGATCAACCAGGTCTCGAAGATCCAGCCGCTCCGCGTGCTCGGGAAGTGCGGCGGCTACACGAGCGACATCGCCGATGCGATCCGCTGGGCCGCCGGCCTCACCGTCACCGGCGTGCCGACCAACCCGACTCCCGACCGGGTCGTCAACATCAGCCTCGGTGGCACCGGGGCGTGCGATTCGACGACGCAGAGTGCGATCACCGCAGCCGTCAACGCGGGCACGGTCGTCGTCGTCGCGGCCGGGAACAGCAACGCCAATGCGGCCAACTTCACACCCGCGAACTGCAACGGCGTCGTCACGGTCGCCGCGACGGGCAGCACCGGCAAGCGCGCGTACTACTCGAACTACGGCACGTCGGTCGAGATCGCTGCGCCGGGCGGCGACGCCCAGATCGGCCCGACGATCCTCTCGACCCTCAACGCCGGCGCCCAAGGCCCCGGCGCCGACTCGTACGCGAACTACCAGGGCACGAGCATGGCGACACCGCATGTCGTCGGCGTCGTCTCGCTGATGCTGTCCGCGAAGCCGACGCTCACGCCGGCCCAGGTGACGACGATGCTGCAGTCGACGGCGACGAAATTCCCCGCCGGCAGCACCTGCACCACGTCGACCTGCGGGGCCGGGATCGTCAACGCCGCGGGCAGCAGTCGCCGCTGCGAACGGCGGCGGTGGCGGCGGGTTGCCCGCGCCGGGCGCCTTCAACAAGACTGCGCCCGCCAACCTCGCCTCGATCGCCGGAACCTCGACGACGCTGACCTGGGGCACGAGCACGAATGCTGTGACCTACGACTACTGCGTCGACACGGTGAACAACGCTGCGTGCGATACCTCGTGGGTCTCCACGTCGACCGCTACCTCGGCATCTCTCTCCGGGCTTACCGCGGGTGCCACCTACTACTGGCAGGTGCGGGCCACAAATGCGACGGGAACGACGATCGCGAACGCCGGTTCCTGGTGGACGTTCTCGACGCAGGCTCCGTCGCCCCCGCCGGCCGCGTTCTCGAAGAGCTCGCCTGCGAACGGTGCGTCGAACCAGAGGCGGTCACTGTCGCTCACATGGGCGAAAAGCACCGGCGCGACCTCGTACGAGTGGTGTCTCTCGACGACGCCGGCACCCTGCGCGACGTGGAGATCGACGACAGCACTCTCCGCCTCGACCGGGAGCCTCGCGCGGAGGGTGACGTACTACTGGCAGGTGCGGGCGAGGAACGCAGCCGGGACGACCGAGGCAAACGGCCCCTCGGCGTTCTGGAGCTTCACGACGCGGTAGGCCGGGATGGGCGGACCGGTGGCCGGCTTCAGCCGGTCGCCGGTTGTACCCCAATCGTCCTAGTGCCCGTTCCAGGAGAAGTGCATGTAGTCCTTGGTGTCTCCGCGTCCACGATCCGCCCCAGCCCCAGCCGATCTCCCGGAACGCCGCCACAACAGCCGGCGTCACCATCCCGGGCCGCATGTTCCCGCGGTGCGTGTAGGTGAGCCGCTTCGGGTCGCGCGTCATCCCGCAGCCGATGTAGGGGTTCTCGAACGGGTTGATGTCGACGGCGAGTCCGTAGGCGTGATTCGACCACGTGCCGGTGGTGGTCTTGCCGGTGCAGGGCGAGGCCGCGGCCTGGCGGCACTCGAATGACCCGGTGACGTCGATCTCCGGGATCGAGCCGCTCCGCACGTAGACGTCCGACAGCCGCATGTGCTCGGATCGGGAAGCGCAGCGCGTACAGCTTCGCGAACACCTTCTCGAGCGGCGCCAGCCGCCTTAGCGTGGACGACGAGCTGCCCGGTGTGCGGCTTGCCGTCGAAGCCCCAGGTCTTCACGGTCAGCAGTCGCAGCTGCCCGATCTGCACCGGGCAGCCGGAGTGCCAGTAGCCGCCCTTGAGTTGCGTCTTCAGCGGTGCCGGCAGCGGCTGGATCGTCGGCGTGCGCAGCGAGCGCAGCGAGCGGCATCGCGAGCACGGCTAGCGAGAGTGCGATGAAGCGGAGCATCTCGGGACAGGCTAGCGGCGCCGCCTGCGGAAGGTGGGTAGGGGTGAGGCTTCAGCCTCACCCGCGGTTCACGACCCCGCCGGCTTCGACAACCCGTCGATCAGGTTGATCATCATCTGCGACACCGGCGGCTGCCACACCGCGCCCGCCAGCGTGAACGCCCCGGCCGAGAACACCCGCGCACCCGACGGCGCCTCGTAGTAGGTCATCTGCGCGCTGCGCCCGTCCCCGAACACGTTCGGGATCTCCGCCACGACCTCGGTCCCGGGAGGCGACGCAGGAGAGACCCCGTCGACCTCGATGCCGCCACTCCCGAACGACGATCCCGGTTCGAGCCCGGTGTGGTCGAAGATCCACGTCCCCGCAGAGCTCTCCCGCACGACCCAGGGCGAGCCGTTCCGCCCGCTCGAGCGCGAGGCGAAGAAACGTGCGCCGGTCAGTGTCGCCTCGGGCCGCCCGAGCTTGCGGTACTGGCCGACGAGCGTCATCACGTTGTCGGCGATCGTGATCTTGCGGAAGAAGTTGTTGGCGGAGAGGAACATCAGGCTGCCGCCGAGATTCCGGTACCCCTCGACGGCGTCGAACTCGCGCGAGGTGACGTACTCGTGGTGGCCCTCGAAGATGAGCAGGTCGTAGGCGCGCGCGAGCGTGCTGCCCTGCGCGCGCCGCAGCTCGGCGTCGCTGAGGTAGTCGGCCGCGTAGTGCCAGTGCTCGAGCCAGCGGAGAAAGGTCTCGTCGTACTCGCGGTAGTGCGGCGGCACGCCGCGGTTCTCGAAGGGGCGGATCAGCCGCGCCTCGTAGTTGTGCTCGGGGTCGGCGTACCAGGTGTCGGCCTTGCCGTCGCCGTCGTCGTCGCGGAAGTTGTACGCCTGCCACGTCTCGGTCGGGAGCACGACGGCGATCCGGTGCCCGCCGAGCTTCTCCGGCGCGAGCACGAACGGCGCGTAGCCGATCCGCCCTCCGGGCGCCTTCAGCTCCGCGAAGTAGAGGCCGGACGGCCAGCCGGGGTCGAGCCCGATCCGGATGCTCTGCTTCTTCTTGATCAGCGCCAGCGTGCGGGCCGGCCCCACCGGCGTGCCGCGCATCTCGTCAGGGCTTGCCACCGGTGCCGGCGAGTCGCCGACCCGGTAGAGCTGGATCGTGACCGAGGTCGCGCGGTCGTAGGAGACGAGCCGCGCAGCCGACCCGCGCGGGTAGCTCTCCGCCGCGAAGGCAGCCTGGATCGTGGGCCGGTGCAGCGTCGGCGCGCGCTCGTCCTGGCCGTTATCGGCGGGAGGACCCGGATCGGGCCGAAGGTAGATCCTGATCGCCGTCGCGGCTAGCACGAAGCCGGCCAGCAGGAGCACTCGCCTCAACGCGATGTTCCGCTCGCCAGCTCGTCGAGAGCGGCCGAGAGGATCGCGGCCACGATGCGGTTGGCGTTCGAAGGGCGGCGCCTCGACGTGGGTGCGGGTGTCTGTGTCGTCATCTCAGTGAAGCGGCGTCGCGGAGGGGTTGAGGCGAAGCTTGGGCACGAAGACGCGCGCATGCGGCAGCACGGCGAAGGCGACCAGGCTATCCAGCGTAGTCAGCGCTGCGGCTGTCACGAACGCGTGGGGATGCCGGTAGCAGCTTGCGCGCCGCTGAGTGCTCCCGTGGCGTCGGCCGCGAACGTGGAGAGACGGCGATGCCGGTCGTGCCGCCGATTTCGTGGCCGGTCGAGCTGAGGCCGGAGATCAATCCCCGAACTCTTCCTCGCGCACTTCTTGGCAAGTCGACTCTCCTGAACTTCGTCGGGTACTCCCTGCAGACCGCCAGCAGTCAGGCTGCGTCCGCGACCGACACCGCCGCCGTCATCCGTTTCAACCCGTGGTGAATCACCGGCCGAGAAGACGTGATGACTCCGTGGACCGAGTCGCCGCTTGCAAGGCAATGGTCGCGGGTGACGCCGCACAGGCCGCTTCCGTGCTCGAATCGATCACCGAGCTGGCGAAAGAGAGCCCATTCAAAGAGCTCGCCAACCTGGAGATCATCGTCGCCGAGTTGAAGCGGCCCGATCAGGTCTGGGACGTCTAGGCCCGGGACGTTCTTGACATCCGTTGAGTGGCGAGCCCCCAAGCGGCTACCCAACAGCTGGGAGCGCCCAGCGCGTCGTCGGGATAACGGCCGGGAGAACGACCCCTCCGACCCGCCTGCGTGACCGGTTTACCTCCTGGGCGACACCAGAGGTCAACGGTTCGAGCCCGCTTCGCTCCATGGAAAAGGCATGGAGAAACGCCTTTTCTGTGCTCGCAGTCCGAAGTTCTACGCCCGCGCGACACGGAAGCGGGCGACCAACGATCCGCCGCTTCTACCGTGAAACGGCGGTCAGCGCGTCAGCAGCCCGGCGTCGAGCACGAGGCTCGAACCGGTCATGTAGCGCGCCTTGTCGCTGACGAGGTAGAGAACCGCCTCGGCCACGTCCTCCGCCTCGATCCACGGCACCGGGAGCAGGTTGCCCGCCGACCGCTCTGCGATCTCGAGTGGTGTCGATCCCTCGAGCGCCGCGATGCCGTCATTCAGTGGCGTATCGACACCGGTCGGGTGGATAGCGACGACGCGAATGCCGTGTGGGGCGAGCTCGATCGCCCACGACTTCGTCAGCCCGGTCAGGCCCCACTTGCTCGCCGCGTAGTGCGACAGCCGGCCCATTCCGCGCAGGCCGGCCACCGACGAGTTGTTCACGATCACGCCGCGTCCGGCCGCGATCATGTGCGGAATCACGCGTCGAGCCACGATCCACGGGCCTTTCAGGTTGATGTCGAGCATCGTGTCCCACTCGGTCTCCGTGAGCTCATGGGCGAGACCGTAGGCACAGATGCCGGCGTTGTTGAAGAGCACGTCGATCCGACCGAACGTCGCGATCGCTGCGTCAACGGCTGCCGATACGGCTGCGTCGTCACGCACGTCGGCGACCGCAGTCAGGCAGGCGGCGCCGGTCTCCTCGCATTTGGCGCGTAGTGCCTCGAGCTCCCCGCTCGTTCCCATCGCGTACCCCGGGTACGCGAGAGGCGCGGCGACGTCGAGCGCGATGATGTCGTATCCCGCGCTCGGCGAGGGCGAGGCTCGTGGCGTAGCCCTGTCCGTGGGCGGCGCCCGTGACGAGCGCCGCGGGCCGATCGCTCATCGGGCGCGGTACGGCTCGAGGTAGGAATCCAACGGCACCTGGAGTGCGTCGTTGAACACGTTCGTCGCGATCATGATCGCGCCAAACGCCGTCAGGACGACGATCTGCTCGTCCGTGTAGCGGTCTGCCAGGCGCCCGTAGAGCTCGTCGTCCACCCCGTGAGGATCGTGAGCAAGTCGCATCCCGAAGGCGACGACAAGCTCGTCTTCCTCGTCCAGGCCGAGGGCGTCGGGATCCTCGCCCGCATCGATCAGGATCCGGCGAAAGAACGTCGAGCAGATGAGGCAGTCCGACTCGGTCGAGATCGCGTGACAGAAGAGGGTCGCGCGCCGATCACCGAGAAACGGCACGACCTGCTCGTGCAACGGGTACCACTCGAGCAGCGCACGCAGAGCCGCAGGAGCGTGCGCCAGCGTCCACTTCATGTTGGTCATCTTGGAGCCCGACGCCTCGTGCGCGGACGCGAGCTCCAGAGACGCGGGCGGTGCGCTGTCTTTGTCCAGAGGTGCGATCCGAGCCATGGCGATCATGATGACACCGCTTCGGTCGCGTCAGCCGGGAGAACCGCAGATCGCAGTCGCCGTCAATCGCGGAGCAGCACGGCCACGGGCCAGTCCTCGATCAGCTCGCTGACGCTCATCGGACCCGGAAGCGCAAAGCTCGTATTCGTGAGCGCGCTCGTCCAGGTGCCGGAGGGCAGGCGAATCGCGGCGCCCGGGACACCGCGGAGAGCGACCACCACGAGCACGTCGTCGCCACGGAGGAACGCGCACGCGTCGTCTCCGGCCTCGACGGGCGTATACGAGCCGCGGAACGCATCGGGCCGCCGGGCATGTGCCTGGAGCACGGCGTGCGTGACGAAGAGCTTCGCCGTGTCGCGCGTCGGCTCGCCGCCCGCGCGGAGATCGGCGAGTGCCTCGCGCCGCCGGTCGAAGTCGACGGGGCGCCTGTTGTCGGGGTCGACGAGCTGGAGCGACCAGAGCTCGTCGCCCTGGTAGATGTCCCCCATCCCCGGCGAGGTCAGCTTGAGCACGACCTGGCCCAGGGACGAGCGCTCGCCGATGCGGGCGACGCGGTCGGCGAAGGCGTCGAGCTCGAGCATGAACTGGCGGTTCGCATACAGCGCGCGGCAGAACGCCGCCACGGACTCCTCCCACGCCGGGTCGCCGTCCACCCAGGCCGTGTTGCGCTTCGCCTCCCGGATCGACTTCAGGACCGCCTCGACAAGGCGGTCGGCCTCGATCGGCCAGGCGCCGAGGATCGTCTGGTAGATGGCGAGCTCCTCGCTCGCGTCCGGCCCCGGCCCGGAGACACATTCGCGGTTGAGCGCCCGCCACCGCAACGCGGTGCTGCGCCACTCGTCGGCGAGGTTCGAGAGCGCGGCTATGCGCGCCCGCACGTCGCCGCTGCGCTTCGTGTCATGCGTATACGTGGTCAGAAGCCCGAGCGGGAAGCGCCGCGCGCGCTCGATGTTGGCGGCATGGAAGGCTGCAACCGGGACCCCGAAACGGCCGCGGGTCGCCACCCACCTCGTTCAGCGCGATCAGCCGGTTGTAGCGGTACAGAGCCGTGTCCTCGACGCCCTTCGCCATGATCGGCCCCGTCGTCTGCTGAAACCGCGTCACGAACGTGTCGTGGCCGCGCTCCTCGAGCAGGAGGATCCGTGCGAGCGGCTCCGGGATGCTGGAGCGGCCGATGACCTCACGGTCTCCGTCCTCGACCCGCCCCGTCGCCGGCTCGACGTAGGTGCGGTAGACGGGCAGCGACGCGAGCGCAAGCGGGAGGTCGATCGGGCCGGCGGCGCCGTCGAGCTCGCGGTCGAGCCACTCGATCTCCGGCGCGAAGGTGGTGACCGCCTCCGCAAGCTTGGCCGACTCGGCGTAGGAGGCGAACTCCCGCGGTTCCCCGGCGACGTCATTCCAGAGCTCCGTCAGCGTCCGCTCGCCCGCGGGGTCGACGAACAGCCCCATGGCCTCGTTGAGAAAGTCGTACCCGGTCGTCCCGAGCACGGGCCAGTCGCGCAGCTCCTCGCCCGTCTGCAGGATCTTCTCGACCCAGATCCGCTCGACGCCTCTTGCGCGGAGCCGCTCGAGGTAGCGGCGCGGGTTGGCGAGCCCGTCGATGTGATCGATCCGGAGCCCCGAGACGAGGCCCTCGCGGACGAGGCCGAGCACGAGCCGGTGGGTCTCGTCGAAGACGGCCTCGTCCTCGACCCGGACGCCGGCGAGGTCATCGACGTCGAAGAAGCGGCGGTAGGTGCCCGTCTCCGGGTCGACGTCGAAGAACCGGCGTCGGCGCCGCGGATCGGACCAGAACGGGTTGTCGTCGCTTCGCCACATGTGGTTGGGGACGACGTCCAGAATCACCTCGAGCCCCGCCTCGCAGAGCCGCCGCAGCTCGCCCTCGCCGCCGAGCTCGTCGGAGACGCGGGTCGGGTCGACCACGTCGTAGCCATGGGTCGAGCCGGGGGTGGCCTGGAGCACGGGGGAGAGGTAGAGGTGCGTGATCCCGAGGTCGCGCAGATAGGGGACGAGCGCCCGAGCCTGCGCGAAGTCGAGTGACGGCCCGAGCTGAAGCCGATATGCGGCCGTCACGCGATGCCGGCCATGCTCATCGAAGGAGAGCTCCACTCAGGGGCGCGAGCACGACGGAGCCCTCGACGATCCGGGCCTCACCTGTTGCGAGGACGATGGTGGAGGCGTCCGTCGGGATGCGGCACTCGTGCCGGTCGAAGGCACACGCGATCACGTGCTCCCCGCGCCGGAAGGTGAGCCACGGCGGATCCTCCGAGAAGACGACCTCGTCGACCTGCCCGTGCAGGCGCTTGCGCACCCGGAGCAGCTCGGCGTAGAGGTTGCGCAGCTCGGGGTCCGGCGGCTGCGGCGACAGCCGTGACGCGACGAACGTGTCTCGGGCTTGCGGATCAGGGATCTCCTCGCCGGCGAACTGGGCGAACGCCGCGAACTCGCGGCGCCTGCCATCACGCGTCGCGTCCGCGATCAGGGGGTCGATGTGGTCGGTGAAGAACTGGAAAGGGCGTGTCTCGCCGCTCTCCTCGCCCATGAAGAGCAGCGGCGTGAAGGGCGAGAGGAGGACGCACAGCGCCGCGAGCGGTCGTGCCTCCACCGGCAGCCGGTCGCCAAAGGCGCGGTTGCCGACCTGATCGTGGTTCTGGGCGCACACGACGAGCTGGCTCGGCCGGATGCCGTCCGCCGGCGCCCCGCGGCGGCGCCGGGCATGCCGGGAGTACTGCCCGTCGTAGACGAAGCCGGTGCGGAACGCCTTGGCGAGGTCGGCGACGCGCCCGAAGTCCTCGTAGTAGCCCTCGTCCTCGCCGGTGAGGAGCGTGTGCAGCGCGTGGTGGAAGTCGTCCGCCCAGACCGCGTCGAGCCCGAGGCCGCCCTCGGCGGCCGGCCGCACGAGCCGTGGGTCGTTCAATTCCGACTCCGCTGTGACGAGTACGTGTCGGCTCGGTGCCTCGGCGCGAGCTCGCTCGGCCAGCTCGGCGAGGAGCGGGCGCGGGCTTTCGTCGTGGATTGCGTGAACGGCGTCGAGCCTGAGCCCGTCCACGTGGTAGTCGCGGATCCACATGCAGGCGTTCTGGATCGCCCACTCGCGGACCGGATCGGACTCCGGGCCGTCGTAGTTGATCGCGTCGCCCCAGGGCGTGCCGTACGCGTGCGTGAAGTAGGGGCCGAACACCGTCAGCTGCTCGATGCCGGGACCGAGATGGTTGTAGACGACGTCGAGAACGACCGCGAGTCCGGCAACGTGTGCCGCGTCGACGAGACGCGCGAGGCCCTCGGGACCGCCGTACGCCTCGTGCGGCGCCCAGATGTAGAGCCCGTCATACCCCCAGTTGCGCTCACCGGGAAACGTCGCCACGGGCATCAGCTCGACTGCTGTGATGCCGAGCTCCCGGAGCTCCGAAAAGCGTTCGGCGGCCGCGTCGAAGGTGCCCTCGGGCGTGAAGGTGCCGACGTGTAGCTCGTAGAGGACGAGATCCTCGAGGCGAACGCCCAGCCACGCGTCGTCGCTCCAGGCGAATGCACCGGGGTCGAGCACGCGGGAGAGGCCGCGGACGCCGTGCGGCTGCCGTCGCGAGCACGGGTCGGGCAGCGGGTCCCCGCCGTCCAGGGCGTAGCCGTAGTCGTCCCCGGGCTCCGTCTCTGCCTCACCCTCGAACAGCCCGTATCCCGCGGGATCGAGGGGCGTCGAGCCCGACGCGAGCACGACCTCCACGCGCTCCGCCGCGGGCGCCCATACCCTGAACGTCGTGCGCCCCCCGGGGCCGGCGACGGCACCGAGGGGGCGCGACCAGGGGAAGTCGTCTGGCTCAGTCACTGCTCGTCGCGCCCCCGCTGCCGACGAGCGACAGGACTCCCATCAGGGGAATGTGCACCCACTCGGGCCGTGCCTCGATCTCGAAGCCGAGCTCGTCGAGCGCCTTGTCGAGCACCAAGGCGTCGAGGACAAGCTCGAGCTCGTTGCGGTCGTCGGGGAGGAGCTGCTCGATGCCCTCGGCGCCCAGGTAGCCGCGCAGGAGCGAGGCGCTGACCCACGATGTCCAGCGGTGGCCCCACTCCTCGAGCAGCCGGGCTCCTTCCGAGCCGCGGTCGACGACACCTCGATCCACCTCGTCGCGAGCCGCCGCGTGCGTTGCGTAGTCAAATGACCGCAGCATGCTGGCGACGTCGCGCAGCGGCGAACGCCTCAATCGTCTCTGGCTCACCGAGGTGCTCGGTTCGCCCTCGAAGTCGACGATCGTGAAATCGCGGCCGGTGTGGAGCACCCGTTCGAGGTGGAAGTCCCCGTGCACTCGCGTCCGGAGCCCCGTGAGCGGCTGCCCGAGAAGGGTTCGGAAGCGGTCGAGGATCTCGGACTCGGAGGCCAGCACGTCGGCGGCGAGTGCCCGATCCTCCTCGGGAAGCCGCGAGACTGTGCGAGCGAGGGCCGTCAGACTGCCGCGGGTGCGGTTCCGCATCGACTGGTACATCGAGCGCTGGTACGACGGCGTGAACACCTGTGGCGTGAACGCCGGGTCGGCCACGCCCGCGAGGGCGATGTGGAGCTCGGCGGTGCGGCGGCCGATCAACTCCGCCGCCCAGAGGTACTCGCCCGCCCGCTCGTGGGCCACCGGGGGCAGATCCCCGTCGGCCAGCGCGAGAAGCGAGGCCGCGGTCGCGGGAACGACGTCGCTCGCGCGGCCGCCCTCGGGGTCGGTGAGCGCCCGCTCGTAGAAGCGTCCGAGCTCGTCCAGTGTGTATGACCATGCGTCGCGGTCGTTCGGGACGATCTCGTGGAGGACTGCGAGGGTGCCGCCGCGCGGGACGCAGGGCGAGGTCAGGTCGAGCGAACCGAGCACGGAGGCGGTGTTCTCGAAGCGGCTCTTGGCCAGGGCGGCTCCGATCTCGAGCTCGGGGTTGACTCCCTCCTGCAGCCGGCGGAAGAACTTCAGGATCAGCCGGTTGCCGAAGACGACCGAGGAGTTCGTCTGCTCGATGTCGGGGAGCGCCGGTTCGAGCGGGGCGTCCGTCGCGGCCAACAACGCGCGGAGCTCTGGGGAGGGATGGCTCGCGAGTTGCGCCTGTCCTTCGCGGTGGCGACGTCGGCGCGCGACGACCTCGAGCAGGCGGCGGCAGAACTCCGGCTCCGCGAGCCCGTCGACGACCACCGCGTGCTCGGCCCCGCGGGTCACGAATGCGACGACCGCGTGCGGCCGCTGAACGAGCATCGCGTCCGCATTCTCTCCCGCGAGCAACGCCAGCGGGAGGACGTACCGCTCCGGCTCACCCTCGCGGTAGTCGATCTCCACGACGACGAGTACGGCAAACGACTGATCGTCGGACGTGAGTCTCACGATCTCCGCCACACGAAAGGACCGCGTCGCCCGATGCTTGCCCGCGAACCACAAACGGCGGCGAATGAACGAGAGCAGCACTGCTTCGAGTTGGGCGC
This sequence comes from uncultured Thermoleophilia bacterium, assembly GCA_963797125.1. Lineage (GTDB taxonomy): Bacteria > Actinomycetota > Thermoleophilia > Gaiellales > Gaiellaceae > Gaiella. The sequence goes on from CAWCOI010000004.1 coordinate 219,553, forward strand.
GTCGCCGTGGTGCGAGCACTCGCTCCCATTCGCCGGTCACACGGAGCACCGGCGGCGCATCGGACTCGCGCCGGTCCAGCGCCTCGGCCGGTGGGCGCTGCAGCGCGAACCAGTAGAACGCGTGCGGCCCGAGCGTGAGCATGTACGGCCTCGACTCGACGGGCGGGAACGGCGTCTGCCCGAAGAGCTCCAGCGGGACCATCCCCTCGTACGCGCTCAGGTCGAGCTCGGCGAATTGCGGGAACCGCGAGAGGTTCGCGACGACGAGGACGACCTCGTCCTCGAGGATTCGAAGGAAGGCGAGCACGTGGTGGTTCTCCGGCGTGAGGAACGCCAGCGATCCTCGACCCATGACGCGCAGCCGTTTGCGCAACGCGATCAGTCGGCGCATCCACCAGAGCAGCGACTGGCCGTTCCCGAGCTGCGCCTCGACGTTCACCGTCTCGTAGTGGAATTCCGGATCGATGATCGTGGGGAGAAACAGGCGCTGCGGGTTCGCCCGCGAGAAGCCTGCGTTGCGGTCGGCCGTCCACTGCATCGGGGTCCGCACGCCGTTGCGGTCGCCGAGGAAGATGTTGTCGCCCATTCCGATCTCGTCCCCGTAGTAGACGATCGGCGTGCCCGGCAGCGACAGGAGCAGGCCGTTCATCAGCTCGATGCGCGGCCGGTCGTTGCCGAGCAGCGGCGCGAGTCGTCGTCGGATCCCCACGTTGATCCGCGCGGCGGGCTCGTCCGCGTAGACCCGGTACATGTAGTCGCGCTCCTCGTCGGTGACCATCTCCAGCGTCAGCTCGTCGTGGTTGCGCAGGAACACGGCCCACTGCGAGGTTTCCCCGAGCTCCGGCGTCTGCTCGAGGATGTCGATGATCGGCAGGCGGTCCTCCATCCGCAGCGCCATGAACAGCCGCGGCATCACGGGGAAGTGGAACGCCATCTGGCACTCGTCGTCGTCGCCGAAGTAGGCCGCCGCATCCTCCGGCCACTGGTTCGCCTCGGCGAGCAGCATCCGGTTCTCGAACCGCGCGTCGATGTGGGCTCGCAGCTCACGCAGGTATGCATGCGTCTCCGGCAGGTTCTCGCAGCTCGTACCTTCGCGCTCGTATAGGTATGGGACGGCGTCGAGGCGAAGCCCGTCGACGCCGAGCCCGAACCAGAAGTCGACCACCTTGCGCATGGCCCGCCGCACGTCCGCACTCTCGTAGTTGAGATCGGGCTGATGGGAGTAGAAGCGGTGCCAGTAGTACTGCTGCGCCACCGGGTCCCAGGCCCAGTTCGAGGTCTCGAAGTCCTGGAAGATGATCCGCGCATCGCGGTAGCGCTCGGGCGTGTCGCTCCACACGTAGAAGTTGCGCCAGCGGCTATCGCGAGGTGCCGCGCGGGCGCGCTGGAACCACGGGTGCTGGTCGGACGTGTGGTTGAGGACGAGCTCCGTGATCACCCGGAGGTTGCGCGCATGAGCCTCGCGCAGGAAGAGCTGGAAGTCCTGCATCGAGCCGTAGGCGGGGTTCACGGCGTCCCAGGCCGCGATGTCGTACCCATCGTCCCTCAACGGCGAGGGATAGAACGGCTGCAGCCACAGCGCCGTGACGCCGAGGTCTTGGAGGTAGTCCAGCTTCTCCACGAGCCCGCGGAAGTCACCGACGCCGTCACCCGAGCTGTCGCGAAACGACCGGACGTGCAGCTGGTACACGACGGCGTCCTTGTACCAGAGCGGGTCCTCGTGGATGCCCGCGTCTGCGTCGCTCTCGGGTCGGTGTGGTGTTCGAGTTCTGCTCACAGGGGATGTGCGTGGCGCCGACGGCTCCACTCGTCTCTAATACCCGTTGCCGGTCGTGCCTACACCCGCTTCGTGTCCCGTCGGTACGCCCACCGTGCCAGCAGCGCTGCGCCGACCGTCCAGATCGCCACGACCGCCCACCCGGTGGACGTCCAGCCGTGCCCCCCGATGGCGACATGGGCGGCCTGAACCAGCCAGTACGACGGCAGCGCTTCGCCGACGGTCTTCATCGCCCCGTTCGTGATCGGGAACCACGTCCCACCGAGGATCGCGAAGAGGGCCGTGAGGCCGCCCATCACCGGGCCGATCGAGTCGGGTGTGAGCAGGTGTCCGAGGACGATCCCGAGCGCGGCGAAGGGGAGAAGGCCGACGAGGATCAGCGCTGTCATCCTCACCCACTCGGAGCCCGTCAGGCTGACGCCAAGCGTGGTGCCGGCGAGGTAGAGGCCGATCAGCGTGAGGCCGGCCATCATGTAGCCGGTCACCACCTTCGCGCGGAAGTACGACCGCACCGAGAGCGGCGTGATCCGGAGCTGGCGGTTCCAGCCCACCGCACGCTCACCGGAGATTCGCGCGCCGGACGACAGCATCGCGTTCATCGCGCCGAACGCGGCGAGGCCGACCATGAAATACAGCGGGGCCGACAGGCCGGTGTGCGCGAGATCGGATTCGTTCCGGTTCGGCGTTGCGATCAAGAAGTAGAGGACGAGCGGGAACCCGAGTGAGAGGAAGAAGAAGCGGCGGTTCCGGAATGTCCGCAACACCTCGTAGCGGAGATAGGTGCGGTTCACGTGGCGGCCCCATTCGGCCCCGTCAGCCGGAGGAACGCCTCCTCGAGCCCGGCACCGGTGATCTCGATGTCGTGAGCGGCAGGATAGGAATCGAGTAGCGCTCTGATCGCCGCGTCGGAGTCGTCGCAGGCGAGCACCACCGCCTCGCCACGTCGGGAGGCGTGGCCGACGCCGGCCAATCGCTCGAGCGCCTCCGGCGCGATGTCGGGCAAGGTCGCGCGGATCGTTCGCGTCCCGACCATCGCCTTGATCTCATTCGGGGGCCCGTCTGCCACGATTGCGCCGTCGGACATCAGCACGACGCGGTCGGCGAAGGCATCCGCCTCCTCGAGATAGTGGGTGGCGAAGACGACCGTGCGTCCCTCCGCCGTGAACTCCTGCATCGTCGACCAGAACGCGTGGCGGCCCTCGACGTCCAGGGCAGCCGTCGGCTCGTCCAGGACGAGCAGGTCGGGATTCGAGACCAGCGCGATCGCGAAGCGCACGCGCTGGGTCTGGCCGCCGGAGAGCTTCTGCGTCCGCTGATCCGCGAAGTGCGCGATCCCGGTGAGCTCGAGCACGTCCTCTACCGGAAGCGGCTTGGGGTAGAGGCCGGCCATCATGGAGACCAGCTCGCGCCCCGTCAGATCGCGGAGGAGCGCTCCGGTCTGCAACATCGCTCCGACAGCACCCCGGTCGACCGCGGCGGTCGGCGTCGAGCCGAAGACGGAGATCGAGCCGGCATCGGGCTCGAGGAGCCCGAGCAGCATGTCGATCGTGGTCGACTTGCCGGCTCCGTTCGGCCCGAGGAGCGCAACCGTCTCGCCCGGAGCCACGCTGACGTCGATGTCGCGCACGGCCTCGATCGGTCCGTACGACTTCGACAGCCCTGTGATCTCGATTCCGGCCGTGGCGCTCATCCCGTTCACTCTGCCAGCCGGTCGTCGGCTCGCGTCTCGGTAGACGACCTATCCCTGCGTCGGCGTCCTCCTTGCTCTCGAACGCCGCGCGAACATCATCGCGAGCGCTCCCGTCACGACTGCCACGATGAGGATCTCGACCGACCCGAGCCCGGCGACGGCGGACGTGACGGCAGCGACCAGGAAGAACAGCACCACCCAGGCGACGACGAAGCGCAGCATCACGCCCCGCTTCCTGTCCAGGTGCCGTTGCCGTTGATCCAGACCTCGACGTTGACGACCCAGTTGCGCCAGCAGCCGTACCTGAGGACGCAGTTGGCGTACCGTCCGCTGCCGAGCGAGTAGTGCCCGCCGGCCGGGTTGCCGTTCCAGGTGTAGTAGTAACCGTCGACGGCGCATGGGTCGGCTTGGATGGCGAACGAATCGACGTCGCTCGAGAAGCACGCCACTCCGACCTTCGTGATCCGGGGGCTCGACCAGCACCAGTAGACCCGGAGGCTGTGCCTGAACAGCACCCGCCCGAGGATCGACTTCGCCGTCCGCGTGTAGGTGACGGTGCGGCACCCGGCCTGCGTCGTACCGCTCTGGCCGGTGCCCGTCAGCCCCTCCGGCTCACCAATGGCCGACCCGATCGGGTCGAGCGGGTTGGCGCCGGCCGCGGAGATCGTGGTGGCCTCGTTCTCCCAGACGGCCACCTGATACAGATCCGACGGCGACGGCGACGGCGACGGCGATGGGGACGGCGATGGCGATGGCGATGGCGACGGCGCGGGGGCACCGCCTCCGCCTCCTCCGGGTGGTGGCGTCGAGCAATCATCCCCTGGCTCGCAGTACCGCATATTCGGCGGCGAGGGCACGGGTGGTGCCGCCGCTGCGCTGCCGACAACGATCACCGAGGCGAGCGCGAGGAGTATGAAAAACCTGGAGATGCTCATGGTGTCCTTTCGACGAGTGAGAGGGTATGAGCTCGAGAATATCGCCTGAATAGGCAACAAAGAGCGCTGTGAACAGATCGTCGGACTCCCGTTCCAAAGGTGCGGCAGAGACCAATTCGCCGTTCGGGACACGTCCGTGGCAGCATGCGGCGACGTGACCGCCACTGCCTCATCCGAGCGCGCGCATCATCGCCGCCGGTTCTCCGGGCGCGATCCGGGTGAGACGCATCGCGCCGCGACGCCGCTCGAGCTTCTCTTCGACCTGACCTTCGTCGTCGCGTTCGGGGTACTTCGCGATTCCCTGGGCGGACGTGCTCGAGATCCATCGCGAGCGGTCCTTCATCTGGGGCTACGGGCACATGATCGTCTTCGGGTCACTCGTCGCCATGGGCGCCGGCCTGCATGTCGCCGCCTACGAGCTCGAGGGCAAGACGACGATCAGCGACACGGGGACAGTCCTGTGCACCGTGATCCCGGTCGCCGTCTACATCGGTGCGCTCTACGCGCTCTACGCCTCCTTCACGCGCCACATGGATCCGTTTCACCTCGGGCTCATCGCGGGGACGGCGGCGGTGCTCGTGCTCGCGATCGTGCTCGCCGCGCTCGGGATCAGCATCGCGACCTGCCTCATCGTGGTGATGTTCGCCCCGCTCGTGACCGTGGTCGGCTACGAGACGCTCGGGCACCGGCACCTCGACGAGGCGTTCGGGCGCATGCGCGACGAGGTGGGGTAGGCGCTGATCCTGGACGACAGGCTGAAGCCTGTCGCCTGCGCCGGCACTGCCTACACCAGCCGGTGCTCCGTCGCCCATCGCGCCAGCTCGTGCCTCGTCGACAGCTGCAGCTTCCGGAGCACGTTCGACACATGGCTCTCGACGGTCTTCACCGACAGGTGCAGCCTCGCGGCGATCTCCTTGTACATGTAGCCGCGCGCGATCAGCTGCAGCACCTCGCGCTCGCGCGGGGTGAGCTCGTCGAGCTCGGCGTCGCCGCCGACCCGGTCGCCGGCGCGGAACGCGTCCAGCACGAAGCCCGCCAGGCGCGGCGAGAACACCGCGTCGCCGTTCGCGACCTGCTCGATCGCCGCCGCGAGCTCCTCGCCCGAGATCGTCTTCGTCACGTAGCCGCGCGCGCCCGCGCGGATCACCGCGATCACGTCCTCGGCCGCATCCGACACCGACAGCGCCAGGAACTTCACGCCGGGCCGCTCGGGCGCGACCTGGTTGATGATCGCGTCGCCGCTCCCGTCCGGAAGGTGCACGTCCAGTAGCACGACGTCCGGGTCGAGCTCCTTGATCAGCGGTACCGCCGTCGGCAACCGTCCCAGCCTGGCCGACGACCTCGACCGCGTCGCCGAGCTCGGCGCGGACGCCCGCGAGGAAGAGATCGTGGTCGTCGACGAGCACGACGCGGCGCTTCACGACGCGCTCCTCGTCACGTGCAGCTCGACCTCGGTGCCTTCGCCCGGGCTCGCGACGATGGTCGCCCGCCCGCCTGCGCGCGACAGCCGGCCCTCGATCGACTCCACCAAGCCCGCGACGGTCGGCCGGCACGGCGGCGCGGTCGAACCCGGCGCCGCGGTCGCGCACGAAGACCGAGATCTCCTCGTCGGTGACCTCGACGTAGACGTCGATCTCCTCGACGCCCGCGAACTTGGCCGCGTTCGTCATCGCCTCGCGTGCCGCCAGCACGACGGCGCCTACCGCTCCGTCGACCGGGCAATCGCCCGCGTTCGCGATCTCGACGCGTACGCCGTGAAGCTCCTCGACGTCGCCGGCAGCCACCGAGAGCGCCGCCACGAGCGAGGCGTTCGGCGTCCCCGATCGGCTGATCGCTGTACAGCCAGCCACGAAGCTCGCGTTCCTGTCGGCGTGCCAGAGAGGCAACGCGGCGCGGCTCCTCGGCGTGCCGCTGGATCAGCGCCAGCGTCTGCAGCACCGAGTCGTGCACGCGCGCGGCGACGTCGGAGCGCTCGTCGCTGCGGATGCGGGCCGTGCGCTCGGCATCTCGGTCGAGCGCGAGCCTCCACACCCACGGCCCGGCGACCAGCAGCAGCGCACCGGCGACGGCGCCGGGCGAGAGCAGCGCCGAGGTGGCGCCGTCGCTCGAGAGAAGAGTGACCGCGCCGGCCGCGGCAAGCGCGATGCCGCCGTAGGAGAGAGGCGCGTCGGGCCTGAAGCTGCCGCCCTGTCTCCATGCCAAAGCGAGGCCCGCGGCAATGAGGGCGATGCCGACGACCGACCGGTCGGAGAGACCGAGCGCGCTGAGCAGCAGGCCACCCGACGACGAGCGCGAGCACGGCGGCGACCCACCGCCGGGTCGAGCGCGAGTACGCCCACAGCGCCAGGTAGAGCACGATCCCCGCGCCGCCGGCCAGGGCGAGAAGCGCGAAGACGAGCCGGACGAGGGTGACATCGACCGCGAGGGTCTGCGCGATACCCGCGCAGACCCCCGCGATCACCCGGTCGTCAGAGCTCGGAGCGAAGCTAGACCGCAACATGCCGGGTCATCGTACGGCGCGTTCGATCCGGACAGAGCCGAGGCCGGTGTGCGCGTCGATCACGAGCACGCGAGGCCCCGTCTCGACGACGTTGCTCTCGACGTTGCGCCCGTTGCCTCCGACGCCGCCCGGGAGATCGACCTCGCCGATCTCGGCCGATCCGTGCGCACGCACGGCCACGCCCGCCGGGACGAGGATGCGGAGATCGCCGACGTCGACATTCGCTGCGACGTGCGTCTCGCCGACCGGGACCCTCAGCTCGCGGAGATCGAGGTCGAGCGTGCCGATGCCGAGCTCGTACGTGTCCTGCAGGTTCGCGACGCTCGTGACTGCGACGTCGCGGTCGCCGACGCCGTTGCCGAGGTCGACGTCGAACACCGCGAAGAAGGCGGCGACAGCGATGAGCACGAGGGCGAGGAGCGTCGCGAGCGTAATTGCGACCCACTTCCCGAGCCGTCGCAGGCGGCGCGAGTCTTTCTTCGCGAGCTCTACGGGGGAGGACGCTGCGTCGACGGGAGCATCGGCCGTGGGCTTTGCAGCGGGCTGGCGCGTGATCCAGAGGATCACGGCCCCTGCGATCAGGAACAGGAACCAGGAGCCGCCGTTCAGCGACAGGGTGACGCGTGAGAGGAGGATGGCCCCTGCGACCGCGAGGAACCCGAGCCCGATCACGGGCCAGGGACGGTCTCGCCGGTCACGGAGTGCAGCGGTCGCGATCGAGTCGTCCTTGCCCTCGTCGGGCATCACGAGCGCGGCGGCGGCGTAGATGAGGATGCCGGCGCCGCCGAGCAACGTGAGGACGACGAAGCCGACGCGGAAGATGGCGGGATGGATCTCGAAGTACTGGGCGAGGCCGCCGCTGACGCCGGCGACCTTGCGATCCGAACGGCTGCGCTGCAGGCGGCGGATCTCTGGGATATGTGTGGTTGAGTTCATGTCTAGAGATTGGCGTGCGGGGGTCGTTGCGGCTATCCGGAATGACCCTGAGCCGACCCTGAGTGATCCCTGGCCTCGCTGGAGACAGAAATCCGTCGCGCGCGCGGACGCCGTAGCTCTACAAGACGGACAGCATCTTCAGAGGAGGAGGAGTGACCATGTCGTTCAGAACCTTCGCAGGTCTCGCCACGGTCGTGGCGACAGGCGCGCTGATCGCCTGGGGAGCAAGTCTCGCCGGCGCCAGAGCGCAGGCGAACATCTACAGCGTTCACCCGCTCGTGGCGGACGCGGCCGGCACCGCCCCTGCCGCAGACGCATCACTGGTCAACGGCTGGGGCCTCAGCGCCGGGCCGACGACGCCGTGGTGGACCGCCAACAACGGCTCGAACACCTCGACGCTGTACAGCGGTGTCGGTGCGAAGTCGGCGCTCACCGTGAGCGTGGCCGGCGCACCGACCGGCACTGTCTTCAACGGCAACGCGACGGCGTTCAACGTCAGCCAGAACGGTAAGACGGGCGCGGCGCGGTTCCTGTTCGCCACCGAAGGCGGCACGATCATGGGTTGGTCGCCGACGGTGAACGGCACCGCCGCACTGGTCGGCGCCGACCGCTCGTCGGTGGGGGCGAGTTACAAGGGCCTCGCGATCGCCAACGACAAGCTCTACGCGACCGACTTCCACAATGGACGGGTCGACGTGTTCGATTCGTCGTTCAATCTCGTCCCGGGCGGGTTCACCGACCCGAAGATCCCGGCAGGCTTCGCGCCGTTCGGCATCCAGGCGTTGGGCGGAAACATCTTCGTCACCTACGCAAAGCAGGACGCGGCGAAGAAGGACGATGTCGCGCAGCCCGGTCAGGGATACGTCGACGAGTTCTCGCCGGCCGGTGCGCTGATCGCATCGGTCGTCAACTCGCAGAAGAAGAACGCTCCGCTGAACGCAGCATGGGGGCTCGCTCTCGCGCCGGCCGACTTCAGCGTCTTCGGAGGTTATCTCCTGGTCGGCAACTTCGGGAACGGGCGGATCAGCGCCTACACCCAGAGTGGTGCCAAATGGGTCTACAAGGGCCAGCTGCGGCACGCCGACGGAAGCCCGATCGAGCTCGACGGGCTCTGGGCGATCGCGTTCGGCAACGGGTCGGCGGCGGGGCCTGCGGGCACGCTGTACTTCCTCTCCGGCCCCGGCCAGGAGGCGCACGGGCTCTTCGGATCGATCACCGCGGGCTGAGCGCCGCATCGTCTGCGAAGGGCGGGGTGAGCGGACGCTCGCCCCGCCCCTCGCGGCTACCGGCTCGGCAGGCTCGCGATCAGCCGGCCGACGAGCTGCACCGCCTTCACGTGCCGTAGGTCGTAGGTGCAGGATCGAACCACCGGCTTGCCGCGGAAGCGGTAGGTGAGCTCCTGGCCGTCGTAGGCGACCGGGCAGGTGCCGGCGAACTTCGGCAGCGAGGCGGGGTGAAGCTGGGCGATCGCGCTCGTCAGAGCGAGGCGCTCGGCGGCGGTGATGCGGCGCGAGCGACGGCCGTCGGCGCTGATCGTCGTCGTGGTGATGCGCCCGCCCCAATGGCAGATGTGGGTGGGGCAGAGCCCGCCCCTTGCGCTGACGGCGACGAGGAGCTGCGGTGTCGGCGTGGTGGCAGCCGCGGCTCCGACGCCGGCACCGGCGAGGAGGAGAGCGAGACCGAGAGCGGAGCGAAGCGTCGCATCTGCTCTGTATACGCCGCCCGGAGGCGCTTCGTCACCGATCTCACGAGGCTCTGTCCTCCTGCCGATACATAGTGTGATTCACGGTTGGACGGGTATGACCGGTGTCTTCTAGGAGGTCGAAGATGAGGTCGGGCAAGATCCTTCGCCATTCTGTGAGCATCGACGAGCAGGAAGTCTTCTGCCTGATCCGCAAGCCCGTCGAGGTGTACGAGCTCCAGCCGAGTCGTTTTACCGGCCGTGTCGCCTCGTGGGCCGAGCATGCGGAGCGTCGCTACGGGGACTCGATCAACCCCGTCATGACCTATGTCGAAGGCGGGCCTCACCACGTTTCGTGGATCTATCACGAGGGTGAGGACTGGCAGACGGGCGAGAGGTTCTGCACGTACCACCTCATCTGTGACTGCATCGCGGGCGTGGAGGGGAACTCTCCGCGGGAGTCGGTCGAGTACATCCTCGGCTGCACTGCCGTACTCCGCGCCCTGCAGAGAAGGGCTGCCTTCGTAGACCACACCTATCGAACCTGCGAGATCCTGGCCGCCCTGCGCGATCCGGAGACCGGCGACTTCGAGCAGCCGAACGCCTTCCACAAGTTCGCCGTCCAGACGATCGCCAACATCCTCGAGCTCGACGCACGACATCCCGAGGAATGGCCGGGCAACGTCATCACCGGCGAGCACCGCGTCAGCGTGCTCTCGACCCTCTTCCAGCTGCACCCCGAGGTCGTCAAGTGGTACGGCCGCCTGCTGGAGGAGAGTGGTGTGATCGAGGATTTCGACGGCGAGATCCTGAAGCTCAGTCCGCAGGCGCTCGCGGCATAGCCTGTAGGGGACACGCCGCCTTCTCGGAAAGGACTCGTCCTGATGCCCACCGCTGCCGCAATCGTCACCGGGGTCGACTTCGTCTCGATCCCGACACAGGATCTCGACCGCGCCTGCGCGTTCTACGAGAACGTCGTCGGGCTCACCCCGGGGCCGCGCTGGCAGCGGGAGGGGCACCCCGCAATGGGGGCCGAGTACGAGACCGGGACGGTCACGATCGCCCTGATGGCGTGTGAGGCGCTCGGGATCGAGTTCAGCCCGCACCGGGTACCGATCGCATTGCATGTCGATGATGTCGAGGCGGCTCGCGCCGAGCTCGAGGGCCGGGGCGTCACGTTCCTCGGCGAGACGATCGACAGTGGCGTCTGCCTGCAGGCGATCTTTCGCGATCCGGACGGGAACGTGCTGGATCTGCACCACCGGTACGCGCCGCGGGGCTGAGGGGTGGCCGCGCGCCGCCCGCCGCTCATCCTGCTGCCGCCGAGCGAGACGAAGTGGGCGCCCACGCGAGGCAAGGCAATCGACCTCGGGACGCTCTCGTTCCCGAGCCTGACGCCGCTGCGTGAGGCGCTGCTCGACGACGAGCTGCGCCGTGCTGCGACGACGACGGCCGGGCGTCTCTACACCGGCGTGCTCTACGCCGCGCTCGACATCGCGACGCTGCCGCGTGGAGCGGCCCGGAACATCGTCATCGTCTCGGCGCAGTTCGGCGCGCTTCGGCCCGCCGATCGGGTGCCGGCCTACAGGCGAGAGATGGACGCGACGTACTGGCGCGACGCGCTGAAGGCGGAGCTCGACGAGGCGGCCGCGGGACGGCTCGTCGTCGACTGCCGCTCGGCGACCTACGTCGCAGCCTGGCGGCCGTCCACCGCGACGCGCGTGCAGATCGCCGTCGTCGAGGAGCGCGACGGCGTCAGGCGCGTTGTCTCCCACATGGCGAAGAAGACCCGCGGTGAGGTGGCGCGTCACCTTCTCGTCTCGGGAGCGCGGCCGCGCACGCCGGCCGATCTCGAGCAGACGCGCGTGGCAGGAGCAGTTCGCCGTGCGAGCTCACGCGGCACGGACCGGGCTCGGCCGCGCCGTCGGTGCTGACGGTGGGTGCGGCGCTTAGTGCATCGTCTTCGAGCGCTCGTCTGCGCGATCTCGCGTCAGCTCATGGCGCGGAAGCGCACGTGGAAGTCCGCGCTCGGCGCGTGCACGTTCAGAAGCCGACCGCCCTCGGCGCCACTCGTGAAGGTGTGTACGACGCCCGGCGTCGCGGCGACGAACGTGCCTGGCCCGGCAACGACCCGCTCGGAGTCGAGCTGCACCTCCACCGTTCCGCCCAGCACGTAGAACGAGTCGGTGTGATCGGTGTGGGTATGCGGGTCGGGACCGCCGAAGCTCGGGTAGAGGTCGAACTCGATCATGGAGAGCTCGTCGCTGCCGGCCAGGATCCTGGCGACGCGATGGCTGTTGACGAACTGCTCGCCTTCGCCTGCGTGGAAGAGACTGGCCTCGTTGGCGGGGAGGCCGCTTCCCGGCTCGACGTCGATGCTGTCGAAGCCGCCCGGCTCGCCGCGGTCGCGGGCGCGCAGGTTCTCGGCAAAGCCGCCGTCCGGCGTGTGGAAGTTGAGGAACCGCGCCGGGGTCAGGTTTCGGAAGCCGTGCACGACGCCGGGCGGCACGGAGACCGACGAGCCCGGGCCGAGCACGTGCTCCTCGTCGTGGAGGAGGAAGGCGATCTCGCCTTCGAGCACGTAGAACGAGTCGGTGTGCTCGTGGTGCAGGTGCGGCGTTGCTCCGTCACCGACCGTCTTGAACCAGGACTCGGTGAGCGTGAGGTCGGGAAGGGCGGACTTGATGACGATCCGACCGCCGAAGAGCGACTCGCCCTCGCCGGGCCGATGAACGATTCCTGTCATGGTTCGCCGAGTATGGATCACGGCTCGGGCGGGCCCGGTGCGGGCCGCGGGTGTCCTTCGGTGTGGCTAACCGAACTGTCGGACCGGCTCAGGATCGAAAAATGGGCGCGCGAACCAGGTCGAGCGGATCACCTCACCTGGCCCTCGAGGGGGTCGTGCCAGGGTGGCGGGGGCTGCCATCCGGATACCCGCTCTGTCGGTACGGACACTGGCACACGCGCCCACTGACGAGGTTACTCCCCTGGCCCATGCGGTTCAAGAAGTGAGCCGTCCGCGCCCATGCGGGCCTATGCTCCCGGGATGCTCACGCGAGCCGAGATCGAGGATGCGCGGCGGCGCGCCGCAGCTGCGCTCGTGGAGGCGGGAATCATGCTCACCGCGGCCGAGCAGGACGCGATCGAGATAGCCGACTTCGGGCTCTCGGAGCTCGAGCAGACCGGGCTCGAGGTCGTCGTCTACGTCAACACGCCGCGCGTCTGTGCGAAGGAGCTCGTTCTCTTCCCGAACCAGACGTGCCCCGAGCACCTCCATCCGCCGTTCGAGGGCACGCCCGGCAAGGAGGAGACGTTCCGTTGCCGGGCCGGGCGCGTCTATCTCTACGTCGACGGCGAGCCCGCGGGCGCGCCGGTGTGCCGCCCGTCGCGGGCCGAGCTCGGTGCGTACACGGTCTGGCACGAGATCGTGCTCGACCCGGGCGAGCAGCACACGATCCTGCCCGGGACGCTGCACTGGTTCCAGGCCGGTCCGGAGGGCGCCGTCGTCTCCGAGTTCTCGACCGAGAGCCGTGACGAGCTCGATGTGTTCACCGATCCCGCGATCGGTCGCGCCACGGTCGTCGCGGACAGTCAGTAAGAAACCGCCGCCCGCGCACGGATACTGGGGGTAATGCGGCTCTCCGATGGCTCCCTGCGCCTCTCTCCCTCCGATCTCTCGGCGCACCTCGCCTGCCCGCATCTGACGACGCTGGAGCTGCGGGCCGCGGAGGGCGAGATCGTGAAGCCGAAGCTCGAGTCCCCTCACCGCGACCTGATCTTCCGCAAGGGGAACGAGCACGAGGCTGCCTACCTCGAGCGGCTTGTCGCGGCAGGTCTTTCGATTGCGCGGATCCCGACCTATGACGACGAGGAGTTCGACGCCGCCGAGGCACAGCGGCTTACGGAGGAGGCGGTTCGCTCGGGTACGGCGGACGTGATCTACCAGCCGTATCTCGTCAGCGAGGACGGGCGCTGGCGCGGTTTCGCCGACTTCCTCGAGCGGCAACCGGACGGCGGCTACGAGCCCGTCGACACGAAGCTCGCACGGAAGGCGAAGCCGGCGCACGTGCTGCAGCTGCTGTTCTACGCCGAGCAGGTCGGGCGCCTCCAGGGCGCTCCGGTCGAGCATGTCCACGTCGAGAACGGGCTCGGCGAGCGCGAGACGTTCCGCGCCGTCGAGTTCGAGGCGTACTACCGCCGCGTCCGCGACCGGTTCCTCGGCGCGCTCGCAGCGCGGGAGGAGACCTACGGTTGGCCCTGCGGCCACTGCGGGATCTGCGACTTCCGTCACCGCTGCTGGCAGCAGCGAGTCGATGACGATCACCTCTCGCTGGTCGCGGGCATGCGTCGCGCGCAGGCGGAGACGCTGATCGACTCCGGCATTGCGACGCTGGAGGAGCTGGGCGAGATGACGCCCGAGGCGCTCGATGTCCGGCTTCAGCCAGACGACGGGGTGGCGTCGTTCGAGGGTGTCCGCCACCAGGCAGAGCTGCAGCTACGAGGTCGCCGCGAGGAGCGCTACCTCTGGGAGCTCCTCCCCGACGAGCCCGAGCGCGGCTTCCGCCTCATGCCTGCGCCCGACGCGGGCGACGTCTGGTTCGACATGGAAGGCCACCCGTTCTACGAGACCTCGCGCGGGCTCGAGTATCTGTTCGGCTACTGCTTCCGCAACGAGGCCGGCGAGGTCGTCTACGAGGCGGTGTGGGGGAGAGACCGCGACGACGAGCGGGTGGCGTTCGAGCAGTTCGTCGACTGGATCGTCGCTCGTCGGCGCGCCTTTCCGGGGATGCACGTCTACCACTACGCCGCGTACGAGCGGTCGGCCCTCACGCGCCTCGCCGGCCAGCATGGGACGCGCGAGCAGGAGGTCGACGCCTTCCTCCGGGAGGAGGTGCTCGTCGATCTCTACCGCATCGTCAAGCAGTCGCTCCGCGCCTCGACCGACAGCTATTCGATCAAGGCGATCGAGAAGCTCTACGGCTTTGTCCGGGTCGCCGACGTCGCCGGCGGCGACGAGTCCGTCGTCCGCTTCGAGGAGTGGGTCGAGACGGGCGACGACGCCATTCTCGAAGAGGTGGAGCGCTACAACGAGGAGGACTGCCGCTCGACGTACGGGCTGCACGAGTGGCTGCTTTCGATCCGGCCGGGCGACGTGCCGTGGCGCCTGCCCCCCGAGCAGCGGCCGCCCACGGAGCTTCAAGAGGAGCGCGACGCAGTGCGCGAGGCGCTGAAGGCGCGGCTGCTCGAAGGCACCGAGGAAGGCGAGCCGCGGCGGCTGCTCGCGAATCTCATCGACTATCACCAGCGGGACGCGCGACCCGAGTGGTGGGCCTGGTTCCGCTGGCCACAGCTCGACGACGCCGAGTTGGTCCGCGACCGGACGGCGATCGGAACGCTCGCATGGGACGGCAATCCTCCCGAGGTCGAGGATCAAAGTCATGCCTATCGGATGACCTTCCCTCCGCAGGAGCACAAGATCAGCGGGACGGCGTATGACCCGCGTTCCCGGGCACGGTTCCGCGTTCGGGTCGACGACGACCACGGCGTCGTCACGATCCTGCGAGGCGTCCAACGCGAAGAGGAGCCGCTGCCGGAGGGCCTGACGCCGGGACCACCGATTCCGAACTGGGGGATCCGAGATGCCCTTCTGCGCTTTGCCCATGCGTACGCGGACGGCGACGAAGCTGCATATCCCGCGCTCGTGGCGCTGCTCGAACGCCGCCCGCCGGACGCTCGTCTCGACGCCGATCCGGTGACAGCAGCGTTGTCGCTCGGCACAAGCTACGTCTTCGTGCAAGGCCCGCCCGGCTCGGGAAAGACGTGGCAGGGAGCGCGGATGGCGATCGCGCTTATGCGGGAGGGCAAGCGCGTTGGAGTGACCTCGCTCAGCCACAAGGCGATCCACAACATGCTCCGCGCGATCCAGCACGAGGCCGACGCGCAGGGGTTTGCGTTCCGCGGTGTCAAGAGGGGCGACGCCGATTCCGAGACCGAGTTCACGAGCCGCTGCGTCGTCACATCTGCGGACAAGGCGGACGTGTTCGATCCGACCGTGCACCTCGTCGCAGGCACCAGTTGGGCGTTCACCCTCGAAGGCCTGGACGTGCGTGAGGCGCAACGGCCGTTCGACGTCCTGTTCGTCGACGAGGCAGGGCAACTGTCGCTGGCCGATGTGCTCGCGGTGGGAACGAGCGCCCGCTCGTTGGTGCTGCTCGGCGATCCGAACCAGCTGCCGCAGGTATCGCAGGGCGCGCATCCGGAAGGGTCCGGGCTGTCCGTCCTCCAGCACCTGCTCGGAGACCACATCACGATCCCGCCCGACCGCGGCCTCTTCCTCGCGGAGACCTGGCGCCTGCGGCCGGAGTTGTGCGACTTCACCTCGGATGCCTACTACGAGGGCAGGCTCGAGCCTGCGCCGGTGACGTCGTCGCGATCACTGGGCGCCGGCAACGGGCCCGGTCTGGCTCGCGGTCGCGCACGAGCACCGCAGCCAGTCGTCGGTCGAGGAGGCCGACGCGGTCGCTTCCGCCGTGACGGCGCTGGTCGGCTCGCCGTTCACCCGTGAGGACGGCGCAACGCGACCGCTTCTTGCTTCGGAGGTGCTCGTCGTCGCGCCGTACAACGCCCAGGTGCGAACGCTGCGCTCCCGCCTGCCGGCGGCGGTCCAGGTCGGCACCGTCGACAAGTTCCAGGGGCAGCAGGCGCCGGTCGTGATCGTCTCGATGGCGAGCTCGACCCCCGACCAGGCCCCGCGGGGCATCGGCTTCGCCTTCGACTCGCACCGGTTCAACGTCGCGACCTCGCGGGCGCAGTGTCGGGCAGTGCTGGCGTGCACGCCGGCGTTGCTGGACGCGGACTGCAGGACGGTGGAGCAGATGCGGCTGGTGAGTGCGGTGTGCTGGTTTGTGGAGCTCGGCGCTACGTCACCGTAAACCGAGCATCGCATGCCTGCCCGTTCGGGAACTTCCAGCGGATGATCCACGACTGCGGCTTCGTGTAGATCGGGTTCTGGAAGAACCACAAGCTCGTCCCGGAGAGCTGCCAGTCGAGCGCCTCGGCGCCGAACTCGGCGTCGTGGCTCCAGACGAACGCTGCGCCGGGCGAGATGAAGCCCGACGGGCTGACGAGTGACGCGGTGACACCGTGGATGTCGACCGGGGCTCCGTCGGTGAGTTGGAGCACAGACCAGAAGTTGCCGGGACCCTTCGAGACGAGCTCGCTCGACGAGATCGTCGTGAACGCCTTCGCGGCCGCGACACTGTCCCAGTTGTCGCCCGTGAACTGCACCCAGCACGATTTGACGACGTAGTCCGTCGGCAAGCGCGGCGGCCCGGGGGTCGGACCGGGCGCCGGGTCAGGCTCGGGCTCGCCGACCGGGGCACCGCTGCTGCCCGGATCGGGGGTGGGCGTGGGGCTCGGCGCGCAGCTCGGAATGCCGCCCTTCGCGTAGATGCGGCAGATGTCGGCCTTGACCGGTGCCCACCACCGCGCCAGATCGAGCCCTTCGACGACTCCGGCCTTGCTCCCGGAGACGTCGCGCGCGCCACGGCCGACCTGGACGATGCCGGCCACGAGTCCGGCGTCGTCGATCAGCGGCGCACCGTCTGCCGCGCGAGCGCCCGCAGCCCGAATCGCCAGTAACGGCGTTCCCGCTTTCTTGCCGCTCCACGCGACCTTCCCCTGGGAGAGCAGCAGCTTTGTCCCCGTCGGATAGCCCGCCATCGCGAGGTTGACGCCGCCAGAGGGGCTCGACGAACGGAGCCGGAAAACATGGGCGCCCGCTGCATTGGCCGCGAGCTTGATCGTCGCGAGATCGGTCGCGGCGTCGGCGACGCCCTTCGCCGTGAGGACGGCCCAGCTCTTGCCGGCAAGCGTGTGCCCGTTGACAGTGACCCGCGCGGCGCAGGCGCCGCTGAGCATGCGGCGCGTCGTCATCGCGACCGATTTGCCGATCAGGAAACCCGTTCCGCGGGCCAGCGCATGGCCGTTGCAGGAGAAGGTGCGGATCTGCGCGATCCCGCTCGAGACCGACTTGAAGGTGGCCGGGCTGATTGACGATGCGGTCGCCGCAGCGTGGGGGGCGGACGGATGGGCGCCTGCCACCGCAGCGAGGAGGCAGATGACTCCAGCCGCGACAACGGTGCGGGCAAGAACGATCCGCCGGCTCGCGAGGAAACGCATCAGCCGCGCATTGTGCCGACGAATTCGGCCGGTCAGTCGGGAATGATCGTTCCCCGGTTCATGATCCCGTTCGGATCGAACGCATCCTTCATCGTCTCGAGCAACCGGAACGACGACCCGTACTCCTCACGCACCCACGGCGCCCGTGCCTTGCCGATGCCGTGGTGGTGCACGATCGAGCCGCCGTGGCGCAGCGTTTCCTCGCAGATGATCGCGATGATCGGGAGGTAGTACTTCGTCACCTCTTCCTCCGGCGGGCAGTCGACGAGGTCGTAGAAGTAGTTGAAGTACATGTTGGTGCCGTTGATGTAGCTGTGTGACGAGTGACCGCCGAGGATCGTGAGGTCGGGGATCTCCGCGCGGATTCGCCCGATCGCGGCCTCATAGATGTCGTTGATCGAGCTCCAGCCCGACGAGATCTCCGTGGTGCGGTTGACGTTGCGGGTGGTGCGGATCCGCTCGTTCTCGGCCTCGATCTTCTCCGGTCCCCAGACGAGATCGTTGAACCACGTCTCGATGAGACCGCTCTCAACGGGCGTGCACTCACCGTGCCGCGCCACGATCTCCTCGATTCCCTCCGCCGTCGCGCGTGCGATCCCGGCTGCTCCCTCGGCCATGAAGAGCAGCACGCAGTCGTCCTCCGCCGCGAAGTGGGAGAAGTGGATGCCGCCGTCGCCCGGGTCGTAGAGCCGCGCGACGGAGGGCTTGTAGCCGGACACCATCACCTCGCGCAGCACCTCGAAGCCGGTCTTCATGCTCTTCAGCGTCCAGCCGAGGAACTGATTGTTCTCGGGCAGGTAGGGGAAGAGCTTCACGGTCACCTCGGTGATGAAGCAGAGCGCGCCCTCGTTGCCGATCACGACGTGGCGGATGTCGGGACCGGCGGCGCGGCGCGGCACGTTCTTGATCCGCACGACGTCGCCGCTGGGGAAGACCGCCTCGAGCCCGACGACCATGTCCTCGATGCCGCCATAGAGGGTTGAGAACTGGCCGATGCTGCGGGTCGCGACGAGGCCACCCATGTGCGCGACCGGCTTCGACTGCGGCGAGTGGCCGGTGGTGAGACCGAGCTCGCGGACGCGGTCCTCGAGCACCTGCAGTGGCACGCCGCACTGGGCTGTCGCTTGCATGTTGACCGGATCGATATCGAGGATCTCGCTCATCCGCCCGCCGTCGAGCACGATCGAGTTCGGGACGTGCGTCTCGAGGCCGCCTTCGGTCGCGGTGCCGCCGGTACGCGGGACGACGTTGATCCCGTGCTCGTTCGCGAAGGCGAGTACGGCGGCGGCATCGGCGGTCGAGCCGACGCGCGCCACCGCCGCGGGCGGCGGCAGCGTGAAGACGCCGAAGATGCTCTCGAGCTTGCGGAAGTTGTCGATGCTCCGCTCGCGCAGCTCGTGCTCGTCGGTGACGACCTGCTCGGCTCCGAGGATCTGCTCGAGACCCTCGACGATCGCCTCTCTGCTCAATCCCATCGGTGGTCGTCCTCAGCGCTCAGTGGAAGATCGGGTACGCACGCTCGAGCACGGGATCCGTGGCATCGCGCATGGTTGCGGTGACAGTCTCGTTGATCCGTGCGTAGAGGGCGGCGTTGGCGGGATCGGGGGCGAACGACTCGCGGCTCTGACCCTCGGTCATCCGCTCCGCCGCGGTCTCGATGTCCGGGTAGATGCCGGCGCCGACGGCCGCGCAGATCGCCGCCCCGAGGCTCGCGCCACCTTCAACCGCGTTTCGCGAAGCCGTGACTCCCGAAGACGTCGGCGAAGATCTGCATGAAGAGCGGGCTGCGGGCGCCGCCGCCCGAGATCACGATCTCGATCGAGCGTGATGCCGAGCTCGCCGCACATCGCATCGATGTTGAGCTTCATGGTCAGCGCGATCGCCTCGAGGATCGAGCGGTAGACGTGGCCGCGGGTGTGACGGGCGTCGAACCCGAGCATGATCCCCTTGCGGAACGGCTTGTCGGTCGGCGCCAGCCAGTCGAGCGCCGTGATCAGGCCGTCGCTTCCGGCGGGAACGAGCGCCGCTTCCCTCTCGATCAGCTCCTCGCGCGACACCCCCAGCGAGGCGGCGCGCTCGGCGAATTCGGGGCCGAGGAGATCGAGGAACCAGGTCAGCGTCCACATCCCGCGGCGGATGCCGTCGCTCTCGTAGAGGTAGCGGTGGGGGACGCAGGCGAAGTTCGTCCAGAACGCGGCGGGCGCCTTGTGGTTCACGCGGCCGGGGAGGATGCCACCGATGTAGGTGCCGAGCGAGATCAGCGCGGTCGTCTCGCCGAGCGATCCCGTGCCGAGCGTCTCGACCGCCTTGTCGTTCGCCGTCGTCACGACCGGGATCCCTGCGGGGAGACCCGTGGCGGCGGCCGCCTCGGGCGTCAGCGGCCCGATCACCTCGCCCGGCAGCTGCAGCTCGAGCAGCATCTCCCGCGTCAGGTTGAACTCTCGCACGAACGCGTCGTCGTCACTCCACTGCCACGTGTCGGTGTCGATCGGCCATTGCAAGAGGATGTTGTTCGCTGCCGCATCCCTGAGCCGGCCGGTGAAGCGGTGCGCGAGGTAGCCGGACGAGGTGGTCGCGTAGGCGAGTGAAGGGTCGTCCGGCAGATACGGCTGGTAGGCGCGATCGTCCATCCAGCTCAGCACCGGCTCGACGAGCGAGCCGTCTGCCTTCAGGAACGCCTTGCAGCAACGAATAGTGCAGAGCCCGACGGCGACGATCTCGCTCGGGTCGCCGGTGAATCCGGCGAGCGCCTGTCGGCTCGCAGCGGCGATCGAGTCCCAGAGGTCGTCGTCCGGGTGCACGGCGACGCCGTGCGACGGGCGGAGCATCGGCCTCAGTGCCTGCCGCCCCTCGGAGACGACGTTCCCCTTCGTGTCGAAGACGACGACCTTGGAGCTCTGGGTGCCGCCGTCGATGCCGATCAGGTACGGGCCGGCCATCGATCCCTCAGCGGACGAGGTAGCCGCCGTCCACGGCGAGCACGTGCCCGTTGACGTAGTCCGAGGCGCGGCTCGCCAGGAAGACGATCGCCCCCATCAGATCGAGCCTCTCGCCCCAGCGGCCCGTGGGGATGTGATCGACGATGCGCCGGCTCAGCTCCGGGTCGCTCCGGGTCGGAGCGGTGAGGTCCGTCGCGTAGTAGCCGGGGGCGATGCCGTTGACCTGGATGTTGTGCTCCGCGAGCTCGTCGCAGTACGCCTTCGTCAGGCCGGCGATGCCGTGCTTGGTGGCTGCGTACGCCGGCGCCTGGCGTCCGCCGAGGAACGAGAAGACGGAGCAGACGTTGATGATCTTGCCGCTGCGCTGCGGCACCATCAGCAGTGCCGCCTCGCGGCTCATCTCGAACGCGGCCGTGAGGTTGACGGCGACCGTGGCATCCCACGGCGAGCGGTCGTACTCGAGCACGCCCGCGAGCGGAACGATGCCGGCGCTGTTGATCAGGATGTCGACGGAGCCGAGGCGCTCGGCGCATGCGGCCACGACGGCGTGCGGGACGCCCGGGGCCGTGATGTCTGCCTCCATGAACGAGTAGCGCACGCCCTCTGCCTCGATCAGCTCGCCCGGTGGTGTTGTCGTCAGGGACGATGCTCGGGACGAGGACGCTCGCCCCGGCCTTCGCGAGCGCGAGCGAGAAGGCCTGACCGAGGCCCGTATTGCCTCCGGTGACGATGGCGTTCTTTCCCTCGAGGCTGAACCAGTCCAGCGCGAAATCCGTGATCGCCATGCCGAGGCGCATTCTGCAGCATTGCGGCCGTGCAAACCCCGGGAGGTTGTAACAGCACCGGAGGACGGGGACTACCGGACGGCAGTCCCCGCCTCGGCGCGAGTGCTCACGGCCTAGGCAGTACCGAGCGCCTCCGTGATCCTGGCGATCGCCGCCGTCTCCTCTTCCTGCACGCCGCCCTTTGCCTCCGCGACCTTGTTCGCGACCTCGAGCACGAAGGCGCGGTAGGCGGGGAGCTCGTCAGGCGCCTTCGCGGTCAGCGCCGCGACAGCGGCTGCGAGCGAGGCCATCGTGCCCTCGTTGACCTCCTTCGGCGATGCGACGAGGCCGAAGCCGGTCCCGTGCATCTCGGCGAGCTCGCGCACGAGCTGGCTCGCGTTCTCGCGATTGGCGGCGAGATCCTTCGCGATCGCCTTTGCCTCGCCGAAGCTGTCGGTGAAGTCACGGTGCGCGACGGAGACGAGCATCCCGGAGCCGGTGACGCCCTTCTCGAGCGCGTCCCACTCCTCCTCGGTGAAGTCAGCCTTGCCTGCCATTTGTGTCCTCCTCGTCTCGAATGCGTGCGTGTGAGCTGCGAAGTCTTGCAGCGGACGCTCAGGTTGCGGAGGGGAGAGCGTCGAGCCGGAAGCCGCCCGCGTCCTCGAGCGCCTCGATCCGCTCCGAGAGTGGCGGGTGCGTCTGGAAGAGGCCCGAGAGGAATGCGCCTGGCCCCGTCACGGCGCGGGTCGGGCTCTCGATGAAGAGATGAGCCGTGGCGCGGTCCGCGTAGGCGACCTCGCTCGTGTCGAGCTCGAGCCGCCGCAGGGCGAGCGCCATCGCCTCGGGATCGTTGAGGATCGCGGCCGCGCTCGCGTCGGCGAGGAACTCACGTCGGCGACTGAGAGCCATCTGCAGCATCAGGGCGGCGATCGGGGCGAGAACGAGCGCGACGATCGCGGCGATGAGCTGAAGCGGGTTGCGGTCGCGCCCGCCGCGGCCACCGAAGAACGCCATCCGGAAGGCGAGGTCGCTGATGATCGCGATCACGCCGACGAGCACGGCGGCGAGCGTCATCAGGCGCACGTCCTTGTTGCGGATGTGGGAGATCTCGTGCGCAAGCACGGCCTCGAGCTCGCGGGCCGGCATCAGCTTGCGCAGGCCGCTCGTGACGCCGACGTAGATCGACGACGGCCGCGAGCCGGCGGCGAACGCGTTCGGGGCCGGGTCGTCGACCATGTAGATGGGCGGCGTCGCGGCCAGGCCGGCCGCGATCGAGACGTTCTCGATCAGGCGATACAGCTCGGGGTCGTCGCTCTTCTGCAGCGGCGAAGCGTGCGTGAGGCCCGCCGATCAGGCGTCCGGCGTTCCACCACGCGAAGATCCCGTAGGCGAGGCCGAACGCGAGCAGGCCGATCGCGCCCGAGCGCCCGACGAAGGCAGCCGAGGCCGCGGCGAAGACGACGATGAGAGCGGCAAAGGCGAGGATGACGTACGCCGTCCGCCGCCGGTTGGCCCGGATCTGCTGCTGGAGGGTCACGGTCGCGCGACTATGACTGGAAGCTCACCGCAACGGGAGCCCGATCGGCCTGATCGGTTGCGAAGAACTCGCGCGCGCGGAAGCCGAACAGGCTCGCGAAGAGGAGCGACGGGAACGTCTGGATCGCGTTGTTGTACGCCAGCACGGTCGCGTTGTAGTACCGGCGCGCGGCCGAGATCTTGTCCTCCGTGTCGGTCAGCTCCGACTGCAGCGCCAGGAAGTTCGTCGACGCCTTCAGGTCGGGGTAGGCCTCGGCGACGGCGAAGAGCCTCCCGAGCGCCTGGCCGAGCAGCGAGTCGGCCGCGCCTGCGGCGGCGGGTGACGAGGCGTTCGCCATCGCGGCGCGGGCCGCGGTGACCTCCTCGAAGACGCCGCGCTCGTGGGCCGCGTATCCCTTGACGGCCTCGACGAGGTTCGGGATCAGGTCGTTGCGGCGCTTGAGCTGCACGTCGATGTTCGACCAGCCCGTGTTCACCTCGTTGCGCAACCGGACGATCCGGTTGAACAGGTAGACGAGCAGGAGCAGCAGGACGACGACGATGCCGATCACGATCCAGAGCCAGGTCATGATGCGAAGTGTGGCATGCAGGGCCGTCGTCGCGCCGCCGCGACGATCAGCAGCTCGGTGTCACGTGGTGGACGGCGCCACCGAGCGGGACGCCGTTGCGCCGCGCAAGCGTCGCGAGCTTGGCGCGATACACGTTCATGTCGGCCTTGACGAAGTCGCCGTGGGTCTGACAGCGCCAGCCCGCGTAGAGCTCCTTGTGAAAGCGGCTCGTGAGGCTCTCGTTGTGGCCGATCACGTCGCCGAGCTTGACGTGGTAACGGCTCATCAGCCAGGTCGTGAGCGCCAGTGACGAGGCCATCTGACGCGGGTTCGAGAGCACCTGCGCGTCGGTCATGCCGACGTGCTCGATCCCGATCGCGGTCCAGTTGAGGCCGACCGTGTGCCGGCACATGACCTGCAGAGAGACGAGCTGGTAGATCGTCCCGTCGGTGTCGATCACGAAGTGGGCGCAGGTGCCCGGCAGCTCGTGCAGCTCGGAGTCGGCGACATCGGCGTTGAAGGTGGCGAACGCGGAGCCGAACGTGCTCGACACCGTGATGTGCTCGACGATCACCTTCGGATTGCGCAGGCGCCAGGTGTCGAGCCCGTAATGGCGCTTCGCGTACGCCTTCGTCTCGAGCTTCCGGGCGGCCGGGAACGCGATCGGCCGCGCCACGATCCTGGGGCGCGTGGGTGTCGTGCGCGATGCAGCCCATCCGGACGAGACGGCGAGCGCGACGAGAGCGGCGCTGACGACCGCGAGCACGAGGCCGGGGCGGAGGTGGCGCGGCATGGGGCTAACCGTCGCCCTCGTGCTCGGCCAGCCACGCGCTCGCAACGCGCTTCGGCGCACGCGTCAACCAGGCCTCGACGATGAGGTCGTGGAGCTCGGCTCGATCGAGCTTCGCGAGGTCGGGGATCCGCACGAGCACCGCCGGGTAGTTCCGGAAGTGGGGCGTCGTGAAGTACGCGCCACGGTCGTCGGAGAGGAGGATCTCCTTCTCGTCGAGGTCGGCGACCCGGAACATGAGGACGTCGTCGAGGCGCTCGCCCGTTTCTGCGTCGATCGCGTCCTTGCGTTGCGAGCGGTGGAACGCAAATGCCTTGCCGTTCACCGTGTACGCGGGCCGTCCCTCGTCCGAGAGCTCGCGCTCGACGCCGGGGAGGGCGAGCGCGAGCTCGTCGAGGTCGGCCATCGTCGCCATTGGCGAAGTCTGCCGATTTCACAAAAAACTCACCCGCGATCGCGCTGCAGCGGCGATCATGCAGGCGTGCCGCTGCGACACCCCATCTCTCTGGCGCTGATCGCGCTCGGTGCGATCGCGGTGATCCTCGCTGCCGGCGCGGGCGCCGCTCCGGTTCGGACGGCGCCGGCACCGTTCACCTACGTCGCGCTCGGCGATTCGTTCTCGTCCGGCGAGGGTGTCCGGCCGTTTCTGAGCAGCGGTGCCGGCTGCGACCGTTCGTCGCGCGCCTACGCGACCTGGGTGCGGCCGCGGGGCTTCACGAAGCCGCTGTACGCGATCGCGTCAGGAGCGGTTCCCCCCGGGCGAGGCGGTGCGAACACGTATGGATCCGGCCAGAGCGTTCGCAAGTCGGCGCGCGTCACCTGGGTCACGAGGGCGTGCTCGGGCGCGACGACACAGAACGTGCTCCCGGCGAGCCTCGGCGGCGTGCCGCAGAGCGGCGCCGGCGGGACGACCCAGCTCGACAACGCAACCTTGAAGAACGCCGATCTCGTCACCCTGACGCTCGGCGGCAACGACGTCGGCTACGTCGAGGTCCTCACCACGTGCGCCATCGGCGACTGCAACACACCCGCCTTCGAGCAGCAACGCGCAGCGCTGATCGACTCGACGGAGCCGAAGCTCGAGGCCGTCTACCGGGCGATCGCGGCGAAGGCGCCACGCGCACGGATCCTCGTGCTCGGCTACCCGCAGCTCTTTCCCGCCGACCCGGCCCGGCAGGCCTGCCCGGCGCTCGGCATGTTCCAGGGCGAGCAGGACATGCTGCGGCGCCTTGGCGTCCGCCTCAACGCAACGATCGCGACGGCGGCCGCGCACTCGGGCAGCCGCGTCCAGTTCGTGCCTGTCGTGAGCAGGTTTGCCGGCCACGAGGTCTGCGGAAGCAAGGGGGCATGGTTGAACGCGATCGTCACCAGCCCCGCTGGGGGCCTCGATCCCGGGTCGTTCCATCCGAACCTGGGCGGCCAGCAGGCCGGCTACGGCGCCGCGGTCAACGCCGCGCTTGCGCATCCGCGATGATTGCGGTCTTCGACAGCTGAACGGGAGGTTCTCCGACATGCAGCGATGGGATCTGGCGGCAGCGAATGACAGCGACAGGC
Source organism: uncultured Thermoleophilia bacterium (assembly GCA_963797125.1). Taxonomy (GTDB): domain Bacteria; phylum Actinomycetota; class Thermoleophilia; order Gaiellales; family Gaiellaceae; genus Gaiella. Next base: position 245,384 of record CAWCOI010000004.1, read on the forward strand.
CCGGCCCCAGGGTGCTCTTCTCGACGCCCGAGGCCCGCGCCGTGGTGATCGACCTCGCGGCCGGCGAGGAGCTCCGCGACCACCAGGTCAGAGAGCGGGCCGTTCTCCAGGTCCTCGCGGGGAGCGCGGAATGCGCATCCGGCGGCGAGACCGCCACCTGTGGGCAGGGCACGCTCGTCCTCTTCGAGCCCGGCGAGACACATTCCGTGCTGGCGGTGGAAGCGACGCGACTGCTGCTCACGCTGGCGCCATGGCCCGCACCCGGGCATTACGCCGACACCGAAGAGGAGGACCCGCACGCGTTGCCGGTCCACGCGACGATCCTGCCCCGCGAGAATTCGTGACGCGCTCCGGTGCCTCTAGTACGCTCTGAACCGTGAGCAACCGTTACGAGGGCGACCCCCACGAGCCGGTTCTCGCCGAGGAGGACGACTGGTTCGCGACTCCCTTCCAGGAGCCGTCCGACACGGATGAGATTGCGTGGCAGGACGAAGAGCCCGAGCCACCTCCGCGGCGATCGCCCGACGGCTTGGCGCAACGGCAGATCGTCGTCGTTCTGGCGGTCGTCGCCGTGGTCGCGCTGATCGCGATCCTCATCATCATCGTCCGCGCGGTCGGTGGCAGTGACACGACTCCGACGACGTCGACGCCGACCGTCTCGACGGTGACGACGCCGACGACGACGGCCGCCACGACGACCACGCCGACAACGAGCACGACGACGACACACCGACAACGTCCACACCGACGACGTCGGTGACGTCGGTTCCGACCGACCAGTCGCTGAAGCCCGGCATGTCGGGCTCGTCGGTGACGACGCTGCAGCAGGCGCTCACCCAGCTCGGCTACAACCCGGGAACCCCGGACGGCAGCTACGGACCTTCGACCACGCAGGCGGTGACGGCATTCCAGGCCGCGAAGGGCCTGACCCAGGACGGCGTCGCCGGGCCGACCACGCTCGCCGCGATCAACACGGCGCTGAGCGCCGGCTAGTAGCGCACCTAGTTCTCGACCGTCACCAGCGTGCCGATCGGGGTGTACGGGTAGACCTTCGCCGCGGCCTCGAGCGGCAGCTCGACGCAGCCGAGGCTCTGTGGGGTGCCGAAGCTCGAGCGGTTGAACGCGTGAAGCGCTTCACCGTGGTTGAAGTAGCTGATCCAGCGGATGCCCGGGTCGTTGTAATGCGACCCGTCCGGGTTCGTGCCGGCCATCGTGCCGATCGGGATGTGCTCGAAGACCGGGAACGTCCCGAGCTCGGTCGGCGCCGCGGGGACGCCCGTGTTTCCCGGCGAGGTGAGGATCGTCTTGCCGTCGTGCCAGAGCGTCAGCAGCTGCGGCACGTTGCGATGCACGTAGACGTAGCTGTAGCCGTCGGTGCGACGCTTCCCGGCGAGCGCGTCGAGGAGAAGGGCGTGCCACACCTTCGGGCCGACGAAGGCGTCGACCTCGAGCCCGTGGTCGTGCTCGAACATCATCACGGCGCCACGCGTGATCTCGTTCCACTCGAACGTCCTCCAGATCCCACGCAGCTCCTCCGGCGTGCTGTGCGGATACGGCCAGCTGAAATGACCGGCGGGAGGATCGGCCACCGCCGCGAGCTGCGCGCTCGGGGTGCGAGCGACCGGGTCGCCGTCGCCGGCCCAGTCGACCGGCAGGTATCCGACCTGGGCGAGGAGCTGATGGAGACGGAGGATCGTGCCGTGTTGCACTTCCCACTTCAGCGTTCGCGTTGCCTGCTCGCCGGACGGCTGGGCGATGTCCACGGCCGTCGGCAGTCGCATCGTGACGTGTGAACCGAGAGCGAAGCCGAGGCCTGACGGCTGGAACGCGAGGGTGTGGGTGTCGAGCCGCCGCCAGTGGCCGGGGACGGCGGGCGAGATCACGGGCAGTGCCGATCCGAGCGCCTTCGCGACCGGTCGGGAGAACGTGACAGTGACCGCATCGCTCGCACCGAGCAGCTGCTTCTGCGACGGCTCGGCAAGCGCCTGCACGCGCTCGCGCGCCGGGAACCAGCTCACGCGCGTCGGGGCAGACAACCGCTCCCAGGGACGCGGCGCCGACCTCACCGTGACGCTCCCTGCCTGCTGTCGCGCCGGTCGCGATGACGCCGGTGCGGACGGTGGTGCGCGGTGCCGGGAACCGCAACAGGCGCGTGCCTCGGCTGTCGCGGAGCTGGACGACGCGCACGGGAGCGTCGAACGAGACGGTGACGGGGCGGCCATCGGGGATCTCGAGCCAGCGGCCGCGGAGCTCCGCGGTCGGCGTCGTCACCTGGAACGTCTTGCTGCTCGAGTGCCCGACGAGCCAACCCGCCCAACCGGGGCGGCGAACGGTCACCTCGACCGTCACCTGCACGCCGGCTGGGAGCGTCTTGGCGGGCGAGAGCTTGTCGCCGCGAAGCTGAATCGGGACCGCCTTGCCCCGGCTGTTCGTGACGGTGACGGCCGAGACGTGGCCGGCATAGCCGGGTTGCACGACGCGTGCCAGCGCGACATCGTCGGGCTCGACGCTGACCTCGGGCCAGGCGAGGAGCGCCGCCCCGGCAGCGGCGGCGCCGAGGACGAGGACGACGACGGCGCCCCAGAGGACGGGCCGCCGCCGAGATCGTCGGCGCGGTCTGCGGGTGCTCGGCGTGATCACGATGCCTTCTGAATACCACGCCCGTATGAAGTCAATGCAAGGGCCGGTATGAACGGGAGGGGTGTTTGTGCGTCGCCGAGCGAGGGGAGACTCGTGTGATGAGCACGGATCTGCACGGTGCGATCACCTTCGTCGCCGACGACGGTGCGATCGTGATCAACTTCGGGATCCTCTGCGGCCGCGAGGCGACGCAGGCCGAGATCGACCGGCTTGCTCAGGCGCTCAACGACGAGGCGGGCGCCGGCCCCGACATCACGATCGTCGCGTCCCGTCGCCAGGATTACGGGCACGGGATCGAGACCGTGACCCACCAGGTGCACGTCGAGGCGACGGGAGTACTGTCCGCGCTGCCGGAGGCGGTCTGCCGCTCGTGGGTGGCGCGGTGCGCCGACGAACGGCGCGTCGATCCGCTCTGAGAAGGCTGGCCCTTTAGTCCACCGGAGCGGTCGCGCGGAGCCGGGCCGAGGAGCGAGCGCTGCTGCCCGCCGCAAGGGGCCGGATCACGAACCATCCGGCCAGCGGGAAGAGCGCCGCGACGAGAAACGCGATCTGCCAAGACTCTGTTGCGACGAGTGCGGCGAAGCCGATCGGAGTGAGGATCCCCGCTACCCCGAGCAGCGTCTGCTGGAGCCCGATCGCTGCGCCGCTCGCCCGGGCGCCCGCGATCTCAGCGGCGGCGACAAAGGAAAGCCCGTTCCACGATAGGCCGATCCCGCCCGCCACGACGAGCACCGGCACGAGGACCCAGTCCGGCGCACGCGCAAAGGCCGCGACGCACGCAAGCGTCGCCGACACCGCGAGAGCCGCACGGCAGAGGGGCACGATCCGGTCGCCGAACCTGTCTGAGACGTGACCCAGCACGATCCGCAGAATCCCTCCGAGAACCTGGGCGGCGGCGAAGACAAGCGCTGCGTCCTTCGTGGAGAATCCCCGCCCTTCGCTGAGGAACAGGACGGTGAAGCTCATCGTCGCGAGCTGCCCCACCACGATCAGGCCGCTCCCCGTCGAAATCAGCCAGAGCGCCGGATCGCGAAGCGGGCGCGACGGCGGGGGTGGGTCTGCTTCGAGTGACGAGACGGGCGCGAGCTCCCGCTCGCGGAGCAGCGTGGCACCCGCGACCGCGGCTATGAAGCAGGTGCCGGCGAGCGCCGCGAACGCCCATCCGACGCCGGCGCTGTCGGCGATCGGCGGCAGGGCCAGGGCTGCGACGAGGCCGCCGATCGGAACGTTCGCCTGGCGGATCCCGAGCGCCAGGCCCCGCTCGGACGGCGCGAACCAGTGCATCACGGCCCGGCCGCTTGCGGCGTTCACGCTGGCGCCGAGTGCGCCGGCCGCCACGAGCAGGAGCACGAGTTGCGCGAGGCCTGATGCGATTCCGATGCATGCGAGCGCGACGGCTGACGTCGACAGGCCAAGCGGCAGCACGATCCGCTCCCCGATGCGGTCGGTGAGAAGGCCCCACGGCAAGAGCGTCGGCGTCATCCCGATCCCGAACGCCGCGAGGACGATGCCCGTCTCGCCCAGCGTGAGATGAAACTCATCGCGGATCTCGGGTGCGAGCACGGCGACGCTGATCGCTGCTGCCGCCACGGTCGCCTGTGCTGCCGTCCCGACGGCGAGCACCACCCAGCGGTACCGCGCTCCGGACACCGTCCGACGCTATCAGCGCGGTCGTGGAGTCTCGCGAGCAACAAAAACGCACCGAGCCGGTGGCCCCCTCGAGTGCCAGGGCCGACTGACCTGTCGCCGAAGCGACCTGCCTGTTGGCCGGCTCTCTGGCGCACTCAGTTGACTTGCGTCGCCTGCTGCGCTGGAGACTCCGTGCTCGGTGCTCGACCAACCTACGTGCGGGCCGGCGGCTGCGTCAATGGGCGGCAGGAATGAAAGTGCCGCAGTTTGCGGAGAACACTCGCGCGGGCCGGGCTACCAGTCGGTCGGGCGGTAGTCCTTGAGGAACTTGCCCCAGATGTGGACGCCCGTGTTCGTGCCGTCGATGATCGGGTCGACGATCCGCGCGGCGCCGTCGACGATGTCGAGCGGCGGCCGGAACCGGTGCTCGGCCGTCTTCTGCTCGGCCACGTGGAGCGGGTCCTCGTCGGTGACCCAGCCGGTGTCGACGCTGTTCATGTGGATCCCGTCGCCGTGGTAGTCGGTCGCGGCGGTGCGGGTCATCATGTTCAGCGCCGCCTTGGCCATGTTCGTGTGCGGGTGGCGGGTGGTCTTGAAGCGCCGGTAGAACTGCCCCTCCACGGCCGAGACGTTGACGATGTGCTTGTCGCGGTCGGCCGTGCTCAGCATCAGGGGCTTCAGGCGCGCGTTGAGCACGAACGGGGCGACGGCGTTGACGAGCTGCGTCTCGAGCAGCTCCACCGTCGAGACCTCGGCGAGCAGGTACCGCCACGAGTTGCGGTCGCGCAGGTCGACCTGCTGCAGGTCCTGGTCGAGGTGGCCCTCGGGGAAGAGGTGTCCCTGATCGACGGTCTCCTCCGGGAGGAGGCGTACCTGGGAAAGCTCCGCCGAGCTCGCCGGGCCGGCGCCGAGCACCGAGAGCCCGGCCGTCTCGAGCACGGGCTCCTCGCTCTCGAGCATGTCGTAGCGGCGCAGCCCGGTGTAGGCGCCGAGCAGCCGCTGCACCTCGGGAGCGAGCGTGTGCTCGGACGCGAGCTCGGCGTCGAGCATGTGCCGGTAGAAGTCGGGTGGCCGCCGGACCGTCTGGCAGGCGTTGTTGACGATGTAGTCGAGGCGGTCGTGGGTCGTCAGCAGGTGATGGCAGAACGCCTCGACGCTCGGCGTGTGGCGCAGGTCGAGCCCGTAGATCTCGAGCCGGTCGCCCCACTCGTCGAAGTCCGCCTCCTGCGCGTAGCGGGCCGCAGAATCGCGTGGGAAGCGCGTCGTCACGATCAGGCGGGCGCCGGCCCGGAGCAGCTTGATCCCCGCCTGGTAGCCGATCTTGACCCGGCCGCCCGTCAACACCGCGACGCGGCCCTCGAGGTCGGCGGTCTCCGAGCGCTTCGCGAAGTTGAAGGCAGCGCACGGTGGGCAGAGCTGGTCGTAGAAGGGGTGCAGCTCCCGATACGGCTGCTTGCAGACGTAGCAGTGCTGCTCCTCGAACGTCTCGCGCGCGTCGCTCTCACGGTCCTCGGGCTCGAATTCCTTCGGCGGATAGACGTTCGGCGTCGTGAAGACCGGCCGCTCGCGCAGGACGCGAATGCCGGTGTCGGCGAGCTTCGCCTCGTCGGCGCGAATGCTCGCGTCGCGCTCTTCCTTCCGCTTCGCCTTCGTGAAGCGCCGCCGCTGGACGACGTCCGGGTTGAAGACGTCGGCCGCTGCCTTCAGCAGGCGCGTGCGCTCCTCGACCGTCAGGCTGCCGAGCAGGCCGCGGTCGTGGGCCACCGTCTCGAGCAGCTCGGTGGCGGCGCGCAGCTGCTCTGCCACGGCCTCGGCGGTGGGCTCTCCGTTGCTGTTCTCGGCTGTCGACATCGCCCGGCAGGGTATCTGGCGCCGCTCCATTGGAGCCTCTCGCCGCGCCGCTACGCTAGGCGTCGCAGATGGCTGGCGAGCTCCCCGACACTGACCCGGTCGAGACCCGAGAGTGGCTCGACTCCGTCGACGCGGTCGTCGAATCCGACGGCCGCGAGCGGATGGGCTTCCTGCTCGACCAGGCGATCGATCACGCGCAGGACTACGGCGTCAAGGTCTCCGCCGGCCTCAGCACCCCGTACGTGAACACGATCCCGGTCGACGAGGAGCCCGAGCTTCCCGGCGACCCCGAGCTCGAGCGGCTCGCGACGGCGCTCGTGCGCTGGAACGCGGTCGCGATCGTCCTGCAGGCGAACGCCGAGACGTCCGAGCTCGGCGGCCACATCGCGAGCTACCAGTCGGCCGAGACGCTGTACGAGGTCGGGTTCAACCACTTCTGGCGCGCCCGCTCCGAGGAGCACGGCGGCGACCTCGTCTACATGCAGGGCCACTCGTCGCCGGGGATCTACTCGCGCGCGTTCCTCGAAGGACGGCTGAGCGAGGAGACGCTGCGCCGATTCCGCCAGGAGGTCGACGGCGGCGGCCTCTCGTCCTATCCGCACCCGTGGCTGATGCCCGAGTTCTGGCAGTTCCCGACGGTGTCGATGGGGCTCGGGCCGCTGATGGCGATCTACCAGGCGCGGTTCATGAAGTACCTCGCGGCGCGGGACGTGGTCGACCCGGGCGATCGCAAGGTCTGGGCCTTCATGGGCGACGGCGAGATGGACGAGCCGGAGTCGATGGGGGCGATCTCGCTCGCCGGCCGCGAGAAGCTCGACAACCTCGTCTTCGTGATCAACTGCAACCTGCAGCGCCTCGACGGGCCTGTGCGGGGCAACGGCAAGATCATCCAGGAGCTCGAGACCAACTTCCGCGGAGCCGGCTGGAACGTGATCAAGGTGATCTGGGGCTCGAGCTGGGATCCGCTGCTCGAAGCCGACGAGAGCGGCGCCTTGCACCGGCTGATGGAGGAGTGCGTCGACGGCGAGTACCAGACCTTCAAGTCGAAGGACGGCGCGTACGTCCGCGAGCACTTCTTCGGCAGGTACCCCGAGACCAAGGCGATGGTCGCCGACTGGAGCGACGAGCAGATCTGGGCCCTCCGCCGCGGAGGCCACGATCCGCAGAAGGTCTATGCCGCATACGCCGCCGCGAGCAAGGCGGCAGGACAGCCGACGGTGATCCTCGCGAAGACGATCAAGGGCTACGGCATGGGGATGGCCGGCGAGGGACGGAACATCACCCACCAGCAGAAGGCGATGAACGAGGAGGCGCGGCTCGCGATCCGCGACCGGCTCGGTCTCAAGCTGACCGACGAGCAGGCGACGGGCGCCTTCTTCCATCGGCCGGCCGAGGACAGCCCGGAGCTGCGTTACCTGCTGGACCGTCGCGCGGCGCTCGGTGGCAGCCTGCCCGCGCGCCATGCCGACGCGGAGCCGCTGCCGACCCCGCCGCCGTTCACGACGGTGCTCGAGGGCAGCGGCGAGCGCGAGAACTCCACCACGATGGCATTCGTCCGCATCCTCAACACGCTCGTCCGTGACCCAGCGCTCGGCGAGCGCGTCGTCCCGATCGTGCCGGACGAGTCACGGACCTTCGGGATGGAGGGAATGTTCCGCCAGCTCGGGATCTTCTCCCAGGTCGGCCAGCTCTACTCGCCCGAAGACGCCGAGGACTTCATGTTCTACCGCGAGGACCAGCACGGCCAGATCCTGCAGGAGGGAATCAACGAGCCCGGCGCCTTCTCCTCCTGGATCGCGGCGGCGACGTCGTACGCGAACCACGGCGTCGCGATGGTGCCGTTCTACATCTTCTATTCGATGTTCGGCTTCCAGCGCGTCGGCGACCTCGCGTGGGCCGCGGGCGACAGCCGCGCGCGCGGGTTCCTGATCGGCGCGACGGCGGGCCGGACGACGCTGAACGGCGAGGGGCTGCAGCACGAGGACGGTCACTCACACCTGCTCGCCTCGGTCGTGCCCAACTGCCGCGCCTACGACCCGACCTACGCCTACGAGCTCGCCGTGATCGTGCGCGACGGGCTGCGGCGCATGTGCGAGGAGCAGGAAGACGTCTTCTACTACCTCACGGTGATGAACGAGAACTACGCTCAGCCGGCGCTGCCCGAGGGCGCGGAGGAAGGGATCCTGCGAGGGATGTACCTCCTGCGCGAGGGCACGGGGGACGGCCCTCGCGTGCAGCTGTTCGGCTCCGGGACGATCCTCCGCGAGGTGATCGCGGGGGCCGAGCTGCTCGAGCGCGACTGCGGGATCGCCAGCGATGTCTGGAGCGTGACGAGCTTCACCGAGCTTCGGCGCGATGGTCTCGAGGTCGAGCGCTGGAACCGACTCCACCCGCTCGAGGAGCAGCGCGTGTCGTACGTGGCAGGCGCACTTGCCGGCCGGGAAGGGCCGTTCGTCGCGGCGACCGACTACATGCGCGCATTCGCCGACCAGATCCGGCCGTTCGTTCCCGGCCGCTACGCGGTGCTCGGTACCGACGGCTTCGGACGCAGCGACTATCGCGCCAAGCTGCGGCAGTTCTTCGAGGTCGACCGACACCACGTCGCGGTCACCGCCCTGAAGGCGCTTGCCGACGACGGCGTCATCGAGCCGTCGGTCGTCCAGGAGGCGATCGACGGTTACGGCATCGACGCCGACGTCGATGCGCCCTGGAAGCGCTGAGGTCGATCCCGGGTCGTGACGGGAGCGTCACGAAGCATCCACAGCACGGCTTGAAGCAACGCTCATCGGGGCGACCTGTCCCGAACGGCCACTAGGCAGCGCGCCGCCTCGTCGATACCTCTGTCGGTCTTCCCACCGAACCGAAGGAGGATCGACCGTGAATCGACACACGATCGCGCTTGCCGGAGCTGCGGCAGCGGTGCTGATCAGCACCGCCGCGCTGGCGACCGCGGCCGGAGACGCCCCGTCGACGATCGAGGCGTGCCGCAACACCCGGCACGGCCTCGTCCGCATCGTCTTCAGCGCCAACGCCTGCAAGAGCAACGAGACCCACGTCTCGTGGGACGTCGAGGGGCCCGCCGGGCCGGCAGGCCCTCCCGGCCCCACGGGGCCTCCAGGCCCGAAGGGTGATTCCGGCGCGGGAGTCAGCTCGATCAACGCGCTCTCCGGGACGCCCTGCAAGACATTCGACGGCACGACCGGCCACGTCGAGGTCAGCGCGTCCGCGACCGATCTGATCCTGCTCACCTGTGAGAGCGGCGCCGGCACGCCGCCACCATCGGGCAACGCGCGGCTCGTGATCAACGAGGTCGACTACGACCAGGTCGGGGCCGACGACGGAGGCTTCGTCGAGATCGCGAACACCGGCACCGCGGCGGCGACGCTCACCGGAACGGCGCTCGTGCTCGTCAACGGGGGAGACGGAACCGAGTACGGCCGCAAGGCGCTCACCGGAACGCTCGCCGCCGGAGCGAAGCTCGTCGTCGACGTCGACCCACAGAACGGGGCGCCCGACGGGCTCGCCCTCGTCGACACGGACAACGACACGCTGCTCGACGCGCTCAGCTACGAGGGCGCGATTCATACGGCCACGATCGGGACGAAGACCTTCGACCTCGTCGAGGGAACGATGCTGCCGGTCGACGTGGCGGACTCGAACACGGTTGACGGGACGCTCGCGCGGATCCCCGACGGCAAGGACGCGAACGACGCCGCGGCGGACTGGGTGTTCACGACGACCCCGACGCCGGGGGCAGCGAACGTGAAGACGCCGTAGTCGCAGTGGAGCTCGAGCAGAGTCGCGGGGTGTCTCCTCTGGTCTCTCGGGAGACACCCCGCGGCTGGTTCTTGTCACCGCCCTTTCGCGCGCATGTTGGCCCTGCCCTCGGCGCTGAGCGCCTTCCACTTCTTGCGCGCCTCCGACGCGGCCCGCTTGTCGAGCTTGCGCTCGAGATGGGCGAGCTCGCCCTGCAGCTTGAGGTAGCTGTCCCAGCGGTCGGCCGCGAGCGTGCCGTCGGCGAGGGCGGCCCGAACGGCGCAGCCGGGCTCGCTGTCGTGGGCGCAGTCCGAGAACTTGCAGTGCGCGAACAGCTCCGTGATGTCCTCGAAGGCCTCGTCGATGCCCTCGTCGGCAACCCAGAGCTGAACCTCGCGGATCCCGGGCGTGTCGATCACGAGCCCGCCGCTCGGCAGCTGGATCAGCTCCCGGCGGGTGGTCGTGTGGCGCCCGGTGCCGTCGCCGCGGATCTCCGCGGTCTCGAGCAGCTCCTCACCCGCCAGCGTGTTCACGAGCGTCGACTTGCCGACGCCCGACGAGCCGAGCAAGACGGCGGTTTGGCCAGGGCCGAGCAGATCCGTCACCTCGTCGAGGCCCTGCCCCGTAACGCTCGAGATCGCGTACACGGGCACGCCGCCCGCGATCGTCTCGACCTCGGCGACCGCGGCCTCGGGCGCGGGGTGGAGGTCGGCCTTCGTCAGGACGATGACCGGGCGCGCACCGCTTTCCCAGGCGAGGATCAGGTAGCGCTCCATCCGCCGGAGGCTCAGGTCCTCGTTCATCGACGCGACGAGGAACGCAACGTCGATGTTGGCGGCCAGCACCTGCTCCTCCGCAGCCTGCCACGCGGTCTTGCGGGAGAACTTCGTGAACCGCGGCAGGACGGCCGTGATCGTGCCGGTGCTGGTCTCGGTGCCCGTCCCGGGGGATACGACGACCCAGTCGCCGACGACGGGCAGGTCGGCGTTCGTCGCGGCCTCGTGGACGAGGCGCCGTGGTACCTCGCAGCGCAACTCGCCGAGCTCGGTGAGCACGTCATAAGCGCCGCGATGTTGGATCGAGACCCGGCCGGGGACGACGTCGCCGTCGGCGTAGGGCTCGTACAGGCTGCTCAGCCGGTCGTTCCAACCGAGCGATTCGAGTTCGGGCAAGCGAAAACTCCCTTGTGTCCGGATACATGAAAGCGGCGCGCAGGGCTGCGCGCCAGTAGGCGAGGTCCGGTCGGGAGGTTGGAGTGCGTCCGGTTAGCCGACGGACCGCGCGGAGCGCGGGGCGGAGGAAGCAATATCGGTCATGTTCAACGCCTCCTCTGGTCGGGTGCAAACTCGGCAAACCGGAGCGTACCGCAGATCAGGGGATGCGCTATCCGCGAGCACGGCCTCAGCGGCGCGCCGGCCGGACGCGAGGGCGCCGTTCAGCGACGGGTGCTCGCGATGGTCACCACAGGCGTAAAGGCCTGCCGCGAGGCGCACCGGCGGCTCGGCGAAGCCGCCGACCGGGTAGGAGGGCAACGCTCTCGGGATCCGGTAGGTGCCGAGATGACGCCACTCGGCCACGCCCTTGCCGAACCAGCCACCCAGTTGGTGCGAGACCGCATCGAGGTCGGGCTCCCCTGCGCCGAGGATCGTCGCCGAGACGAGCGCGCGTCCGGCGGGGGCGTAGCCTGGAGCCACCTCGCTCGGGACCGCGAGGTTGTTGATCGGGCCGCCTTCGCCGTTGACGACGAGCCATGGTCCCGGAATCGGGCTTGCCGGAGCGTCGTAGTAGACGCACGTGACGCCGTTCCAGCCGTGGCCCGGCTCGTCGACGAGGCCCGCCGTCGCGACGACGACCGCGCCGGCGCGAAGCTGCTCTCCGGACTCGAGTGAGACGGCGCGCGGGCCGACCGTCGCGACGGCGGTGCGCCTGCGGACAGTCGAGTCCCGCGGCGAGTTGGTTGGCGATCGCCCCCATGCCCTCGCGCGGTAGGGCTGCCGGCCCGTCGGAGAACGCCTGCAGCACGAAGTCGAGGAACCGGCTCGAGGTCGTGAGGCTCGGCTCGAGGAAGACTCCGCGCAGGAACGGCGCGAAAAAGGTCTCGACCGTCGTCCGCGAGACCCCGGCGCGACGGAGGGCATCAGCGGCGGTCGTCTCGTCGCCGGTGTCGTGCAGGAGGCGGAGCACGGCCGCGCCGTCACGGACGCCGACGAGCCCGCCGGCGAGCGCGCGCAGGCTGCGGACGGGGTCATGCCGGGGGTCGGCGAGGCGCCGGAAGCGACCCTCCGCTCGAATGATCGCGCCGCGCTCGAACAGCCCCAGCTCGAGTCCCTCGAAGTCGAGTGCCGCCCGCGCCTCGGGATAGGCGAGGGGGAGGACCTGAAAGCCGTGGTCGAGCAGGAAGCCATCGACTGCGTCGGTGCGCACGCGACCGCCGACGCTGTCGGAGCGCTCGAGCACGAGCGGCGATCGGCCCGACCTTGTCAGTGCGCTGGCGCAGGCGAGGCCGGCCATCCCCGCCCCGACGACGATGACGTCGTGCTCGGTCATGTCGTGAGCCTAATCAGCGAGCGCAGCAGCGAGGCCGGAGTCGATGTCGGGTTGGGCAAACGTGAACCCGGCAGCCTCGAGCTTGGTCGGCGCCACACGCTGCCCCGCGAGCAGCATCTCCTCGCCCATCTGGCCGAACGCCGCCTTCACCGCCGCGGCCGGGAGCGGGAAGATCGTCGGCCGGTGGAGCGCGCGACCGAGAGCCTTCGTGAAGTCGCGGTTCGTGACGGTGCCCGGAGCGGTGACGTTGACCGGGCCTTCGAGCGGATGGTCGAGGGCGAACAGGTACGCCGAGACGGTGTCGGCGAGCGAGACCCAGCTCCACCACTGGCGGCCGCTCCCGACCCGTCCGCCGGCGCCGAGCTTGAACGGCGTCAGCAGCCGCTCGAGCGCCCCACCGTGGCGCGACAGCACGATGCCCTGCCGGAGATGAACCGTCCGCAAGCCCGCGGCCCGAGCGGGCTCGGCCGCCGCCTCCCACGCCTCGACGACCTCGGCCAGGAACCCCTGGCCGGGCACCGAGTCCCTCGTCGACGATCTCGTCGCCGCGGTCGCCGTAGAACCCGGTCGCGGATGCGCAGAGGAGGACAGGCCTGCGGGGCAGGGTGGCAGCAGTCACCGCGACGAGCCGCGTGCCCTCGACGCGGGAGTCGAGCACGGCCCTCCGCGTCTCCTCGCTCCAGCGCTGCCCGATGCTCTCGCCGGCGAGGTGCACGATCGCGCCCACATCCTGGAGTGCGGCCGTGTCGATCGTGCCCGAGTCGATGTCCCAGCGAGCCTCGTCCGGCCCGGCCGGGTCGCTACGGACGAGGCGGACGACGTCGTGTCCGGCCGCGGTCAGCGCGTCGGCGAGTGCCGTGCCGACGAGACCCGAGGAGCCGGTGATCGCGACCCGCATCCCGGAGAGTCTATGACTGAGACGGTCGGGCTGTCTCACGTGAGAGGATCGGAGGATGGATGTCGAGGCGATCGTCGCCCGCATCTGGCCCGGCCAGGAGACGCGGGTCGAGGTGCTCGGTGGCGGCATCACGAATCACAACTTCAAGGTGGACGTCGACGGCGGTACGTACGTCCTCCGCATCGCCGGGCTGGACACGGACGTGCTCGGGATCGACCGTGCCGTCGAGCACGAGGCAGCGCTCGCCGCCGCGGCCGTCGGCGTCGGGCCGGAGGTGGTGGCATTCGTCGAGCCCGAGGGCTACCTCGTGACCCGCTTCATCGAGGGAACCATCGTCCCGCTCGAGCTGATGCGCGAGCCGGAGTGGATCAGGCGAGCCGCGCATGCGTTGCGGGCGGTGCACCGCGGCCCGTCGCTGCCGGCCCGCTTCATCTCGTTCAGGGTGGTCGAGGACTACCGCACGACGGCGTTCGCGCACGGGGCGGAGGTGCCGCCGAGCTACGCCTGGGCGCGCCAGGTGGCGCGACGTGTCGAGCGGGCGCGGGGCGCGTTCGCCGAGCGGCCGTGCCACAACGACCTCCTGAACGCCAACTTCATCGACGACGGCAGCCGGCTTCGGATCGTCGATTGGGAGTATGCCGGCATGGGCGACGTCTTCTTCGACCTCGCGAACTTCGCGGTCAACCACGATCTCGATCGTGACGCCCGGCAGGGCCTCCTGGAGGCGTACGCCGGTGCGGTCGAGCCGGCGAGCGAGCGCGCCCTCGAGCTGATGTTGTTCATGTCCGACTTCCGCGAGGCGATGTGGGGCGTCGTCCAGGGGGCGGTATCCGAGCTCGACTTCGACTTCCGCTCCTACGCGGCCGAGCACTTCGAGCGGATGGAGGCGACGGCGGCATCGCCGGCGTTTGTCGCCGCGCTCGAGCGAGCGTAGGGCGCGATATGCCGGACGCGTCAGCGTCCGTGCCAGAAGACAGCCGCAGCCGCTGTCGCCTCGGCCGCGAGGCTGACGAGCGCAACGACCTTGAGCCAACGAGGTGCGTGCCGCATGTCACGATGTATCGGTCGTGGCGATCTCAGCCTTGAGGACCGCACAACGGTCTAGACAATACGGGTGCTCCGCCGTTACGGTGGTGGCGTGGACCCGGCCCTCGATCTCGTGCTCGAACGTGGCTCGAAACCGCTCCACGTCACGATCGCGGAACAGCTCGCGGCCACGATCGCGGCGGGGAAGCTCGCGCCCGGGATGCGCCTTCCGCCCGAGCGTCAGCTCGCGGAGTCGCTCGGCGTCAGCAGGATGACCGTGCGCCAGGCGCTCGGCGATCTCGAACGCGACGGCCTCCTGCGCCGCGTCGTCGGCCGGGCCGGCGGCACGTTCGTACGCGAGCCGGAGGCCGCTGCATCGTCGGGCGGTGCGGGAACCGGCGGCATCTCGGCGGGGTTGCGGCGCCAGGGTGGGGCGACGAGCGTCGAGCCGATCTCGGCAGAGGTCGAGCCGGCCGGCAAGCGGGTGGCTGCCGCGCTCGATCTGAAGCGATCGGAGAAGGTCGTCGTGATCACGAGGCTCCGGCTCGCCGGCGGCAAGCCGCTCGCGATCGAGCGGACCTCGCTCTCGGCACGGCGCTTCTCGGACATCGAGGACATGGATCTGAGCGGGTCGCTCTACGACCTCATGGGCGGCGGCTTCGGCCTTCGGCCGGTCAGGGCCACGGAGCGGCTCGAGGTGGTGGAGGCCCGTCCTGCCGATGCCCGGGCGCTCGGCGTCCGGCGGGATGCCCCGTTGCTGCTCGTCGAGCGGATCGGCTACCTGGAGCACGGGACGCCCGTCGAGTTCTCGCGTGACCGCTTCCGCGCAGACCGCACCAGGCTCGAGATCGACTCTGCCACGATCTCTGAATGAACGGGGTCCTGCCGTGAGATCGAGTGCCCGCGCCGTTGTGATCGGCGGCGGGGTGGGCGGATGCTCCATCCTCTACTGGCTCGCGAGGCTCGGCTGGGACGACGTCGTGCTGGTCGAGCGGGCCGACCTGACGAGCGGCTCCACGTTCCACTCCGCCGGGCTCGTCGGGCAGCTGCGCAGCTCGCTGGCGCTGACGCGGATGATGATGAACTCGGTCGAGCTCTATCGCACGCTCGAGGCGGAGGTCGGGCTCGAGACGGGGTGGCGCGAGGTTGGCTCGCTGCGGCTCGCCTCATCGCCCGAGCGGCTGGAGGAGATCACCCGCCAGGCCGGGTGGGCGAAGACGTTCGGCCTCCCGCTCGAGCTCGTGTCGGCGGCAGAAGCGCAGTCTCTCTTCCCGCCGATGTCGACCGAAGGGGTGCTCGGGGCGGCCTATCTCCCGAGCGACGGCTATATCGACCCGAGCCAGCTCACCTTCGCGCTCGCCGAGGGCGCACGGCGGCGTGGCGCCGAGGTCAACACGAGCACCCGCGTCACCGGCATCCGGGTCGAGCGCGGCGAGGTGACCGCCGTCGAGACGGACAAGGGCGTGATCGAGACCGGCATCGTGATCAACGCGGGTGGGATGTACGCGCGCGAGATCGGCGCGCTCGCCGGGGTGAACGTGCCGATCATCCCGATGGCGCACGAGTACCTCGTCTTGCAGCCGTCCGGTCTGCCGCTGGACATGCCGACGATGCGCGACCCGTCGTTGCTCGTCTACTTCCGGCCCGAGTCCGGTGGGTTGATCATGGGCGGCTACGAGCGCAACTGCGCGCCGTGGTCGCTCGACGGGATCCCGGCGGATTTCAACGGCAAGCTGCTCGAGGAGGACTGGCCGCGCTTCGAGGAGCTGATGCAGAACGCGATCGTGCGGGTTCCGACGCTCGAGGGCATGGGCGTCGTCAAGCTGATCAACGGCCCCGAGGCGTTCACTCCCGACGGGGAGTTCATCCTCGGCCCGTCGGAGGTGCGCGGCTTCTGGGTCGCAGCCGGGTTCTGCGCCCACGGGCTCGCCGGCGCGGGAGGGATGGGGCAGCTCGTCGCCGAGTGGGTGGTCGAGGGCACTCCGTCGCTCGATGTCTGGCACATGGACTCGCGCCGCTTTGGCGCCGCCTACCGCTCACGTGACTACACGCTGGCGCGAACGACCGAGATCTACGAGACGTATTACGACGTCACGTATCCCGGCCACGAGCGCTCGGCCGGCCGGCCACTGCGCGTGTCGCCTGCCTACGGGCGCCTCGCCGAGCTCGGTGCCTCGTTCGGCGAGAAGTCGGGCTGGGAGCGCGCCAACTGGTTCGAGTCGAACGCGGCCGCCGGCGACGAGTCGCTGCGCCCCCGCGGCTGGGCGGGAAAGCACTGGTCGCCCGCAATCGGCGCCGAGCACCGCGCCTGCCGGGAAGCCGTGGCCATGTTCGACGAGTCGTCGTTCGCGAAGATCGACGTCTCCGGACCGCGGGCCGCCGCATTCCTCGCGTCGCTGTGCGCCAACCGCGTCGATCGCGACGTGGGGGCCGTCACGTACACGCAGATGCTCAACGACCGTGGCGGGATCGAGTGCGACTTCACCGTCACGAGGCTCGCAGAGGAGCGGTTCCGGATCGTCACGGGCACGGCGTTCGGGCAGCACGACCTGGCGTGGATCCGCCAGCACGCCCCGCGCGACGGCTCGGTGCATGTCGCCGATGTGACGTCGGCGCTCGCATGCCTCGGAGTGTGGGGGCCGAACGCCCGCACGCTCCTGCAGCCCCTGACGACGACCGATCTCTCGAATGGCGCCTTCGGCTACATGCGGGCTCAGGAGTTGGCGATCGGCGCCGTCCCCTGCCTCGCGGTCAGGGTGACGTACGTCGGCGAGCTCGGTTGGGAGCTCTACTGCCCCGTCCGAGTTCGGCGCTCGCCTCTGGGACACGATCTGGGCGGCCGGCGCTCCGCACGGCCTCGTCGCCGGCGGCTACAAGGCGATCGACTCCCTGCGCCTCGAAAAGGGCTACCGGGTGTGGGGCGCCGACATCACGCCAGAGGAGACGCCGTTCGCAGCCGGCCTCGGCTTCGCCGTCAAGCTCGACAAGGGCGACTTCCTCGGCCGCGACGCGCTCGTCGGGAAGCAGGAGCCCGAGCATGTCCTGCGCTGCCTCACCCTCGAGGACCCGCGTGCGGTCGCGCTCGGCTCCGAGCCTGTGCGGGTCGGAGACCGGCTCGTCGGCCGTGTCACGAGCGGCGGCTACGGCTACACGGTGGACCGCTCGATCGCGTATGCCTACCTGCCGGCCGCCGACGCCGCCATCGGAACCGAGGTCGCGGTTGAGATCTTCGGAGAATGGGTCGGCGGCGAGGTGGCGGCCGAGCCGCTCTACGACCCCGACGGCACCCGGATCAGAGCCTGAGCGAGCCGTCTCACCGGCGCCGCGATCCGAATGCGCCCGGCGGAGAGACTTTGTGTTGAATCAACACAAGCTCTCGTGCGGCGGCCGTGGTGGCGGCGGCCTCACGGTGGCCTCCCG
Organism: uncultured Thermoleophilia bacterium; assembly: GCA_963797125.1. Taxonomy (GTDB): domain Bacteria; phylum Actinomycetota; class Thermoleophilia; order Gaiellales; family Gaiellaceae; genus Gaiella. The sequence goes on from CAWCOI010000004.1 coordinate 263,151, forward strand.
TCGCCGAACGGGCTCGGCAGCGAGCTCGAAGAGGTCATCGATAAAAGTGGCCACGAGAATCGGTGGAGTCGTGCCGCGGCCGCCAGATGATCGAGGATCCGGAGCAGGTCCGGAGCCCACTGGAGTGCCTCTTCGGCGGCGATCACCAACGCCTCCCTCTGGGCTGCACGGCGCTCGCGCTCGGCCCTGACGATGGTGCGAATCGTGTGATATCCAGGGGCCGAGAGCCCGAGTTGCTCGGCATCGCGTCGAACCCGACGCCAGATCTCGGCCATCGCGAGACGTTCGTCGTCGTGCGCCCAGGCGCGCCGGAGGAGGAACTCGTGAAGGCGTGGCGAGAAGCGCATCCCTCAGAGTGTTGCGGCGGAACTGTCACAGAATCGTGCCGTCTCCGTCGCGGCTTCGTGCCGTTTGCTGAGGCCCAAACGCGCACCTCCGCCGAGCACCAATCCCGAATGCGCCCCGCAGAAGAGTTTGTGTTGAATCAACACAAGCCTCTTTGGCGGGTGCCGGGAACGAACGTCGATGGCCTTTCTCTTCGCCAGGGTGATGTGGTCCGTGCTCTGCGTGATGCGGCGCTCTGAGAAGGCGATGCGTCGCTCTGAGAAGGCGTTGCGTCGCTCTGAGAATGCGTTGCGGCGCTCTGAGAAGCCGCTGGCTCGCGTCGCTCGTCTACGCGCGCAGGTCTGGCGGGCGGAGGGCGGCGAAGGGGTCGGTGATCTCGAGCGCCTGGCCGGCGAAGGCGAACTCCTCCGCGGGTCGCCCGCCGGCGCGACCCGAGTGGCGACGTCCACCCGTCGGCCGCAGTGCGCCGCGACGGATCAGGACGCGCTTCAGGTTCGTCGCCGAGACGTCGTAGCCGAGTGCCGCGGTGTAGACGTCGCGCAGCTCGTTGAGGGTGAAGGTCGCGGGCGCGAGCGCGAAGCCGATGTTCGAGTAGGAGAGCTTGCCGCGCAGCCGGTCGCGCGCCGAGTGGACGATCGCGCCATGGTCGAACGCGGTCGGCGGGAGGGCGTCGACCGGATGCCAGCTCGTGTCGTCCGGCACCGAGGGGTCGATCCCGAGCGGGACGAGACCGAGGTATGCCGTCGCGATCTCCCACTCGACCGGGTTCCGGCCCGGGTCGCCGTAGGTCGCGACCTGCTCCAGGTGTGCGACCTCGGAGAGGTCGACCTTCGCCGCGAGATGGCGGCGGATCGACGCCTCGAGCGTCTCGTCGGGGGAGAGGACGCCCCCGGGCAGCGCCCACGCCCCGGCGAACGGGTCGCGCGCGCGTTGCCAGAGCAGCGCCTGGAGGACGCTGTCGCGCACCTGCAGCACCGCGGCAAGCGTGACCTGTGTCGGCCGAGGGGTCTGTTTGGTAAACTGCGCCCGAGGTTTACGACTCATAGTCAAAAACTAGCGAAAGGTTCGGACGATGACAAAGCGAACGACAGCTGCGAGTCGTCGTCGCAGGCCTCGTGGCAGCAGTCGCGCTCGTCGCCGCGGGTTGCGGCGGGAGCAGCGACGCAGCCGGGACGACGGCCACCACGGACACGACCGCGGCGGCCCCGATCAAGGTCGGGCTGACGACGGACGTCGGCGAGCTGAACGACAACGGGTTCAACGAGCTCGCCTACAACGGCCTCAAGCGAGCCGAGAAGGAGCTCGGTGTCCACGGCCGCGTCGTCGAGTCCAAGTCCTCGGCGGACTACGTCCCCAACATGTCTGCGCTCGCGCGCCAGGGATACAACCTGATCATCGGCGTCGGGTTCGCGCAGGGTGACGCGATCGCGAAGGCTGCCCTGAAGTACCCGAACACGAAGTTTGCGATCGTCGACGTCGACCAGGCGGACCTGAAGGGGAAGCCGGCGAACGTGCAGGGTCTCCTCTTCCGCGAGCAGGAGGTCGGCTACCTCGTCGGATATCTCGCCGCGCTCGAGGCGAAGCGTGGCGGTGCGAACCAGATCAGCGCCGTCGGCGGCTTCAAGGAGCCGCCGGTCGACCGCTACATCGCCGGCTACAAGGCGGGCGCGCAGGCAGCTGTTCCCGGAACGACGGTCAAGTGGGCCTACTCGCAGGACTGGGACGACCAGGCGAAGTGCAAGGAGCTGGCGCTGAACCAGATCGCAGCCGGCTCGAAGGTCGTCTTCCAGGTGGCGGGAGGCTGCGGCCTCGGAGCGCTGCTCGCCGACGAAGCAGCAGAAGGTCTGGGGCATCGGCGTCGACGCCGACCAGTCCTTCCTCGGCCCGCACATACTGACGAGCGCGCTGAAGGGCGTCGACAGCGCGGTCTTCCTCACCTCGAAGGCCGTCCAGGACGGGACGTTCAAGGGCGGCGGGAACGCGGTCTTCGGGCTCGACCAGGAAGGCGTCGGGCTCGGCACGTTCAGCCCGAACGCGAACAAGGCGGACATCGCGAAGGTGGAGGACGTCGAGAAGCAGATCGCGGACGGCACGATCACCGGCATTCCGACGACGGTCGGATAGAGAACATGGCTCAGCTCTCCGACGCCCAACGCGCGTTCCTGCAGGACAACCCGTTCGTCGGCACGGTGACGACGCTCCGCGCCGACGGGTCGCCGCACTCGACCGTTGTCTGGGTCGACGCCACCGACGACGCGGTGCTCTTCAACTCACCCGCTGACGGCGCGAAGGTGCGTCATCTCCGCGCCGACCCGCGCATCTCGCTCGTCGTGATCGATCCCGCCGAGATGTACCGCTGGGTCGGGATCACCGGCACCGCGGAGATCGTCGAAGAGGGAGCCGACGACCAGATCGACAGGCTCGCGAAGAAGTATCTCGGCGCCGACACCTATCCGTTCCGGAGACCGGGCCAGCAGCGGCTGACGGTCCGGATCACGCCGCACCAGGTCGAGGGCATCGGGATCGACTAGCGGGACCAGATCACGGTGTGAGCTCGAGCATCCCGTGTGGCGAGCCATACTCGGCGAGCTTGTCGAGGAACGGCTGTGCCGGGAAGGACTCCGGCCCGAGCACGCCGACGCCTTGCCACGAGCCCTCGGCGAGGAGCTCGAGTGCGATGACCGGGTTGATGGCGGTCTGCCAGACGACGGCCTGCGAGCCGTACTCCCGCATCGACCACTCGTTGTCGACCACGTGGTAGAGGTAGGTCTTGCGAGGGCGGCCGTCCTTGCCGAGGCCGGTCACGAGCGTGCCCGCGCAGGTCTTGCCGACCATCCGGTCGCCGAGCGTCATCGGGTCGGGCAGCGTCGCCGCGACGACGTCGCGCGGGGCGACCTCCACGTCACGCACACGCACCTTCTTCGTCGAGTCGAGCCCGAGCAGGTGCAGCGTCTTGAGGACGCCGATGAACTCGTCGCCGAGCCCGTACTTGAACGTGACGCGGTTGCAGTCGATCACGCGCGGGACGAGCAGCACCTCCTCGTGCTCGACGTTGACGCACTCGACGGGACCGATCCCCTCGGGGAACTCGAAGACCTCCGGCTCGGAGAACGGCTCGGTCGTGAACCAGCCGCGGCCCTTCTCCCAGATCACGGGCGGATTGAGGCACTCCTCGATCGTCGTCCAGATCGAGAAGGTGGGGGCGAAGTCGTAGCCCTCGACAACGAGGTTGGCGCCGTCGCGGATCCCGACCTCGTCGATCTCCGAGAAGAGCTCGTCGGCCGCGTGGCGCGCGAAGACGTCCGCCGCGCCGGGCTCGATGCCGATCCCGATCAGCGCCAGCCGGCCCGCCTGCACCCAGCTCTCGTGCTTGGCGAACTGGTAGTCGCCGAGCTTCACCCCCGTCTCGGAGTAGGGGCGCTCGGGATGCGGCTGCGAGAGCGTCGCAGCCATGTCGAGGTAGGTCGCTCCCGCCTCGAGGCAGGCGTCGAAGATCTGTGGGTTGAAGCGCGGGTCGGTGGCATTCAGCACCGCGTCTGCCTTCGCCTCCCGGATCAGCGAGACGATCGATTCCTGGCTGGAGGCGTCGATCGAAGCCGCCTCGAACCGGTCGGGCTCGCCGAGCCGGTCGACCACGGACTGGGGGCGGGAGACGTCGAGATCCGCAAGCGTGATGCGGTCGAAGAAGGAGCGGCGCTGCGCAATCGCGGCGAAGGCCGAGCCCACGCCGCCGGTGCCGACCACGAGGATTCTCATACGCGGGTTCTACCTGATCGTACGGTCAGGGCCTGTCATAGACTGATGCCACTCGGCGTGGGGCCGGCGACGACCGAACGGGAGGATGAACGTGAGCGACTACGCAGTGACCAATCCGGCGACGGGCGAGCGTGTCGAGGAGTACCCGACGATCAGCGACGCCGCACTCGCGGACGCCATCGCGACCGCCGACCGCGCCCACCGCGAGTGGTCGCGCGCGACGACGATCGAGGAGCGCGCGGCGCTCGTTCGGCGCGTTGGCGAGCTGCATGTGGAGCGCCGCGAGGAGCTCGCGGAGATCATCGTGCGGGAGATGGGGAAGCCCGTCGAGCAGGCGCTCGGCGAGGTGGACTTCTGCGCCTCGATCTACGAGTACTACGCGACGGAGGCTACGAGCCTTCTCGCCGACGAGCCGATCGCGCTGTCGGACGGTGAGGGATCGGCGTTCGTCCGCCGGAGCTCCGTCGGCGTCCTGCTCGGGATCATGCCCTGGAACTACCCGTACTACCAGGTGGCGCGGTTCGCCGGACCGAACCTCGTCGTCGGCAACACGATCCTGCTGAAGCATGCGCCGCAGTGCCCGGAATCGGCGGCGGCGATCCAGCGGATCTACGACGACGCAGGCTTCCCTGCCGGCGCGTACACCAACATCTACGCCACGAACGACCAGGTCGCGGACATCATCGCCGACCCGCGGGTCCAGGGCGTGTCGGTCACCGGCTCGGAGCGCGCGGGCGCGGCGGTGGCCGAGATCGCGGGGCGGAACCTGAAGAAGGTCGTCCTCGAGCTCGGCGGCTCGGACCCGTTCATCCTGCTCAGCACCGACGACCTCGACAGCGTCGTCGACTCCGCCGTGGCGGCGCGGCTCGAGAACGCGGGCCAGGCATGCAACGCCGCCAAGCGCTTCGTCGTCGCCTCCGACCTCTACGAGCCGTTCGTGGACAAGCTGACGGCGGCGCTGACCGCGGTCGAGCCCTCGGATCCGTCGTCGCCGGACGCAGCGATGGGGCCGCTCTCGTCGGACACGGCGGCCGACCGCCTCGACGACCAGCTGCAGCGGGCCGTGGCGGGCGGCGCGACGCTCGTCGGCGGCACGCGCGAGCGGGAACTTCGTCTCGCCCGGCGTGCTGACGGGCGTGACGCCGGGCAATGATGCGTACCGCGAGGAGCTGTTCGGCCCGGTGGCGATCGTCTACCGCGTCGAGTCCGAGGACGAGGCCGTCGAGGTCGCGAACGACACGCCGTACGGCCTCGGCTCCTACGTGTTCACGACCGATCCCGACCAGGCGCTGCGCGTGGCCGACCGGATCGAGGCCGGGATGGTCTTCGTCAACATCGTCGGCGCCGACGCCGCAGAGCTCCCGTTCGGCGGCGTCAAGCGCTCCGGCTTCGGGCGAGAGCTCGGCCGCTACGCGACCGAGGAGTTCGTCAACCGGAAGATGATCCGGATCGTCGGAGGCTGACTGCGATTGAAAACCGTATCGCAGCATCCTCAGGCGCCCGCGGATCGTGCTTGCTGCCGCGCTGCGCGCGGATCCTGAAGGGCCGCTTCGCGGGCACGGCGAGTGCGAGGCGTCGCGTACGTGTGTTTTCGAAGCAGATCCGTCGAGATTGACGCTAATGCGTCAGGGGTGATAAGAAACACCTCGCAATGCGCAACGACAGCGCCAGCGAGGACATCCGGCCCGATCGCGCTCCGCGCGGAGCCGGTGCGGCGCGCCCGGCGGCTCGACGCGGTCGACCGGGGGATCATCGAGGCGCTGCAGCGCAACGGGCGCGAGGCCTTCCGTCGCATCGCGGCCACGCTCGGCGTCTCGGAGGCGACGATCCGCGCGCGCTACGCGCGGCTCTGCGCCGACAACATCCTTCAGGTGACCGGCGTCACGAACCCGCTCGGGCTCGGCTTCGAGGCCCAGGCGATGGTGGGCGTCCGCACGGCCGGGCCGCCCGAGCGCGGTCGCGGACGAGGTCGCGCGCTGGGAGGAGGCCGACTACGTCGTCGTCACCGCCGGTCAGTTCGACGTGCTCGTCGAGCTCGTGTGCGCCGACCGCCGCGCGCTGCTCGACGTCACCAACCGGATCCGGGCTCTGCCCGACGTGATCACGACCGAGAGCTTCCTGTACCTCGAGCTCTGGAAGCAGGCCTACGACTGGGGTGCACGCGTGCACGAGCCGACCGTCAAGGAGGAGTCATGACCGCACCGCCGAGGGAAGCCGCCTGATGGCGGTCGTCGAGCCGACCGTGCCGGCGGCACGGCGAGCGTGGGGTCGCGGACAAGGGGCTCAAGGGAGGCGCGCTCGGCCTGCTCTCGAGCGTCGTGATCGGCGTCGCCTCGACCGCTCCCGGCTACAGCCTCGCGGCCTCGCTCGGCATCGTCGTCGCCGCCGTCGGCCTCTACGCGCCCGGCCGTCCTCTGGGTCACGTTCATCCCGATGCTCTTCATCGCGGCCGGGTTCTACTACATGAACAAGGCCGACCCGGACTGCGGCACCACGTTCTCGTGGACGACGAAGGCGTTCGGGCCCTGGGCGGGCTGGCTCGGTGGGTGGGCGGCGCTGATCGCCCAGATCATCGTGATCGCGAACCTCTCGCAGATCGCCGGCGAGCTACAGCTTCCTGCTCGTCGGCGCGGACGGCCTGGCCGCGAGCACGTTCTGGGTGACGGTGGTCGGAGTGATCTGGATCATCGTCATGAGCTGGATCTGTTACGTCGGCATCGAGGCGTCGGCCAAGACCCAGTACTTCCTGCTCGCGGCGGAGATCATCACCCTGTTCCTGTTCGCCGTCGTGGCGCTGTGGAAGGTCTACACCTCCGACCCCGTCGGGCTCGATCCACCCGTCGCTGAGCTGGCTCAACCCGCTCAACATCTCGTCGAGCAGCGCCCTCGTCGCGGGGGTGCTTGCCGCGATCTTCATCTACTGGGGCTGGGACTCGACGGTCAGCGTCAACGAGGAGACCGAGGACTCGTCGCGCACGCCCGGCGTCGCGGCGATCCTGAGCACGATCATCCTCGTCGGCATCTACGTCGTCGTCGCGATCGCCGCAGTCGCGTTCCACGGCCCGCAGTTCCTCGACGGACAACTCCGACGACGTGCTGGGCGCGCTCGGCGAAGGACGTCTTCGGCTCGCCGCTCGACAAGCTGCTGATCATCGCGGTGCTCACCTCGGCCTCGGCGTCGACGCAGACGACGATCCTGCCCTCGACGCGAACCGCGCTGTCGATGGCAGTCCAGGGCGCGTTCCCGAAGCGGTTCGCGAGCGTTCATCCCAAGCACCATGACACCCGGCGTGGCAACGATCTGGATGGCCGTGCTCTCGATCATCTGGTACGTCGGGCTGACGCTCGTGAGCCAGAACGCCCTCTACGACTCGATCCTCTCGATCGGGATCTTCATCCTCATCTACTACGGGATGACCGGGTTCGCGTGCGTCTGGTACTTCCGCCACGAGCTGACCAAGAGCACGAAGCACTTCCTGCTCGTCGGCGTCGTCCCGCTCGTCGGGGCGGTCGACGATGACCGGCATCCTGGTCAAGGCGATCGTGGACCTCTCGAAGCCGGAGAACTCGGAGTCGGGCGAGTCGTGGTTCGGGCTCGGCCCGCCGCTCGTGATCGCGATCGGGTTCATGATCCTCGGCGTGATCCTGATGCTGTGGCGCTGGTACAACCATCGCGAGTTCTTCCAGCGGAAGCTCGAGGTCGCGGATCCGGCGGTGCTCGATGCTTAAGACCTTCGTGCTCGGCTACGACGACTCACCCTCGGCGAACGCCGCGCTCGCCGAGGTCATCGCCGAGCGCCGCTGCTCGGCGCCGACGTGTGCGTCGTCTACGGGTACTACATGAGCGTCTTCGGCGGCCCCGCCGTCGAGGGCGAGTCGACTGACTTCCGAGGCCAGCTCGAGAAGCTGGGCTCGCGTGCGGTCGCGCGTGCCGTCACCGACCTCGAGGCTGCGGGGATCACAGTGACCTCGCGCATCCAGGAAGGGCGGCCGGCCGACGTGCTGATGGCCGTCGCCGACGGAGCTCGACGCGAGCACGATCGTCGTCGGCACGGTCGGGGAGAACCCGATCAGCGGCGCCATCCTCGGCTCGGTCGTGCTCAAGCTCGTCCAGCGCGCGACCGTTCCGCTCCTCATCGTCCCGACCCGGGAAGGCTGATCATGGCCGACCTCCAGCAGCTCGCCCGCGACCACCTCTGGATGCACTTCACGCGGATGGGCGGCTTCGGCCCGGGTCAAGACGTCCCGATCATCGTCAAGGGTGACGGCTGCTATCTCTGGGACTCGAACGGCAAGCGCTACCTCGACGCGCTCGCGGGGCTCTTCTCCGTCAACATCGGCTACGGCTACGGCGAGGAGATCGGGCAGGCCGCGCTCGAGCAGATGCGGGAGCTGCCCTTCTACACCAACTGGTCGTACGCGCATCCCAAGGCGATCGAGCTCGCGGCCGAGCTGGCCACGCTCGCGCCCGGGGATCTCAACCGCGCCTTCTTCGTCTCCGGCGGCTCGGAGGCGGTCGAGTCGGCGTGGAAGCTGGCCCGTCAGTACTACGTCGCGCGCGGCGACAAGCAGATCAGGCAATCGCTCACCGAGCAGGAGACGAGGCACGACTCGCTCGTCGCGGCCCGCCGCGGCCCGCACCGCTACAAGGCGATCGCCCGCCACATCGCCTACCACGGCACGACGATGGGCGCTCTCTCGATCAACGGGATCCCGGCGCTGCGAGCCGCCTTCGAGCCGCTCGTGCCCGAGGTGCGGCACGTCCACAACACGAACCGCTACCACCGCCCGGACGAGGAGACCGAGGAGGACTTCACGCGGTTCCTGCTCGACGATCTCGAGCAGGCGATCCTCGCGATGGGCCCGGAGACGGTGTGTCTCGTCCACATGGAGCCGGTGCAGAACGCGGGCGGCTGCTTCACGCCGCCACACGGCTACTGGCAGGGCGTGCGCGCGATCTGCGACACGTACGACATCCTGCTCTCGGCGGACGAGGTGATCACCGGCTTCGGCCGGGTCGGCTACTGGTTCGGGTCCGAGCGCTACGACATCCGCCCGGACATCGTCACCTGCGCCAAGGGCCTCTCGTCCTCGTACGGGCCGATCGGAGCCGTCCTCGCACGCGATGCCGTGATGGAGCCGTTCCTCGACTCGACGTCCATGTACTCGCACGGCGTCACCTTCGGCGGGCACCCCGTGATGTGCGCGATCGCACTCAAGAACATCGAGATCATGAAGCGCGAGGGCGTCATCGAGCACGTCCGCGCCACGGAGGACTCGTTCCGGGCGAAGCTCGAGACGCTGCTCGAGATCCCGATCGTCGGTGACGTCCGCGGCACCGGCTTCTTCTACGGGATCGAGCTCGTCAAGGATCGCGAGACGAAGGCCAGCTTCACGACACGAATGCGAGTCGCTGTTGCGCGGCTTCCTCTCGCCGGCGCTGTTCGAGGCAGGGCTGATCTGCCGGCAGGACGATCGCGGCGACCCGGTGATCCAGATCTCGCCGCCGCTCGTTGCAGGAGAGGCGGAGCTGGACGAGATCGTCGGGATCCTCGGCGAGGTGCTCGGCCGCGCGGCGGCCATGGTGCACGAAGGCCTGTAGCCGATTGTGCCCGGAAGGGTACGGTTAACACCACTGCGCGAGGCAGGTAGCCTCGGCAGTGTTGGAGTGGAACCGATCAGGGAGGCTTAGTGGAAGAGCAGCAACGGAGCACCGGTCGTCGTCGCGCGAGGATCTGACGCGCCGGTACGGTCAGGGCGATACCGCGGTCGACGCGCTGCGTGGCGTCTCCGTCTCGATCGCGCCGGGAGCCCTTACCGCGGTCATGGGACCGTCGGGCTCGGGCAAGTCGACGCTGATGCACATCCTGGCCGGGCTCGACAAGCCGACGTCGGGGCATGTCCAGATCTCCGGCACGGAGATCACGACGCTCGGTGACAGCGACCTCACGAAGCTCCGCCGGCAGCACATCGGCTTCATCTTCCAGTTCTTCAACCTGCTGCCGATGCTCTCCGCCGAGGAGAACGTCCTCCTGCCTCTGACGATCGCGGGCGAGAAGGCCGACCCGGCGTGGAAGGAAGAGCTGATCGGGCGCGTCGGGCTCGGCGACCGGCTCTCGCACCGCCCCTCCGAGCTCTCGGGCGGACAGCAGCAGCGCGTTGCGATCGCACGCGCGCTCGTCTCGCGTCCCACCGTCGTCTTCGCCGACGAGCCAACCGGCAACCTCGACTCCGCCACGAGTGGCGAGATCCTCGAGTTGCTTCGCTCATCGGTCGACGACTACGGCCAGACCACCGTGATGGTCACGCATGACGCACGCGCAGCTGCGATGGCCGATCGTGTCCTCCTGCTCGCAGACGGCCTGATCGTGCGCGAGTTGCCGCGCTCCGAGCCGGCCGCGATCCTGCAGGCGATCGAGGGGCTGAACGCGCAATGACGAAGTTCGCGCTGCGCGGCCTTCTCGGCCGCAAGCTGCGCACGGTCCTCACCGCGCTCGCGATCATTCTCGGCGTCGCAATGGTGACCGGGACGTTCGTCCTCACCGACTCGATCACGGACGCGTTCAACTCGATCTTCTCGTCGACGTACAAGAACACGGACGCGGTCATCACCGGGAAGTCGGCGTTCGACCTGACCGGGGAGAACGGGACGACCGACCCGTCGTTCGACGAGTCGCTGCTGCCGAAGGTGAAGGCGCTGCCGACGGTGGGCGCCGCGATCGGAGGCGTTCAGGGTGACGCGCATCTGATCGGGAAGGACGGCAAGGCGATCGTCTACGGCGGTGCCCCGAACATCGGGTTCAGCGTCGATCCCGACCAACCGCAGTTCAACTCCCTGACCCTCGCAGAAGGTGCCTGGCCGAAGGCGGGCGAGGTCATCGTCGACAAATCGACGGCCGGCAAGGAGCACTTCACGGTCGGTCAGGTCATCGGGATCCAGTCCCGCGGCCCGGTCGAGAAGTTCCGGATCTCGGGAATCGCCAAGTACGGCGCGGTGTCGTCGATCGGCGGAGCGACGCTGGCGGGGTTCGACCTGCCGGTGGCCCAATCGCTGTTCGACAAGGACGGCAAGCTCGACCAGATCCGGATTGCGAAGAAGGCAGGGGTCTCGCAGGCTGAGCTGATTGCGAGCGTGCGCACGATCCTGCCCACAGGCACGCAGGTGAGAAGCGGCGACGCTCAGGCGACGAAGGACGCGGAGGACGTCAACGGCTTCCTCGAGCTTCCTGCAGAAGTTCCTCCTCGGCTTCGCGGGGATCGCGCTGTTCGTCGGCGCGTTCGTGATCGCGAACTCGCTCTCGATCACGATCGCGCAGCGAACACGGGAGTTCGCGACGCTGCGAACGCTCGGGGCATCTCGCCGCCAGGTGCGGTTCTCGGTGCTCATGGAGTCTCTCGCGATTGGAACGCTGGCCTCGGTCGTCGGGCTTTTCCTCGGACTGGCGCTCGCCAAGGGGCTCTTCTGGCTCTTCACCACCTTCGGGGCGACCCTCCCGAACAACGGTCTTCCCGTTCGGCCGCGGACGATCATCGTCTCGCTGCTGGTCGGGATCCTCGTGACCGTGCTCGCGAGCCTGCGTCCCGCCTTCCGGGCCACGCGCGTGCCTCCCATCGCGGCCGTGCGGGAGGGTGCTGTCATTCCCCCGGGCCGCTTCGCCCGCTTCCGCGTTGTCGGAGCGATCCTGACGGCGGCGCTCGGGTTCGCGCTCGTGCTGATCGGGCTTTTCGTCGCACACGGCACCGCCGGCGTCCTCCTCTCGATGCTGATCGGCGCGTTGCTCGTCTTCATCGGCGTGTCACTCTTCGCCGCTCAGCTCGTCCGTCCGCTCGCAAGCGTTCTCGGCTGGCCGGCCGCCCGCCTCGGAGGGGTCGCCGGTGGCCTGGCCCGCGACAACGCCCAGCGGAATCCGCAGCGAACGGCGTCGACTGCGTCGGCGCTGATGATCGGCCTCGCGCTCGTGACGCTGGTCGCCGTCCTCGCGGCCGGGATCATCAAGCCGTTCCAGGACGCCGTCGATCAGCTGTTCACGGCGGACTACGCGATCACGGCACAGAACAACTTCGATCCGATCCCGCCGAGCGCGGCGAGCGCAGCCGCCAAGACGCCCGGAGTCGAGACGATCGCCAGCGTGCGCGGCGGTGACGGCCTCGTCGTCCTGACGCCGGGCAAGGGCTCGACGATTCAGGTCACCGGCGTCGAGCCGGGGATCAGCAAGGTGATCTCGCTCGACTGGCAGGACGGCAGTCCAGCGACGATCGACAACCTCGGCGTCGACGGCGCCGTCGTGAGCAAGGCCTACGCGAAAGACCACAACCTCACCGTCGGCTCGCCGATCACGGTGATCAGCCCGACCGGGGACGTCCTCGCTCTCAAACTGAAGGGCATTTTCGCCCCGCCGACCGGCGGTTCACCGTTCGGCAGCGTGACGATCTCGAGCGAGACCTTCGACCAACACTGGCAGCAACCGCTCAATATCTTCACGTTCGTGAAGATGGAGGGCGGCGTTACGGAGGCGAACACCGCCGCGCTGAACGATTCCTGAAGGCGTTCCCGAACGCCAAGGCGCAGACGCGCAAGGAGTTCACCGACAACCAGATCGCCGGCTTCAAGCAGGTGCTCAACATCCTCTACGTGCTGCTCGCGCTTTCAATCGTGGTCAGCGTCTTCGGGATCGTGAACACGCTGGTGCTCACCGTCTACGAGCGCACGCGAGAGATCGGCATGCTGCGGGCGATCGGGCTCACGCGACGGCAGACGCGGCGGATGATCCGGAACGAGAGCGTGATCACGGCGTTGATCGGTGCGGTGCTCGGGATCGTGCTCGGGCTCGTCCTCGGCGGCCTGCTGGCAGCACGCGTAAAGGAGATCGTTTTCGTGATCCCGTGGACGCAGCTGATCATCTTCGCGATCGCGTCGATCTTCGTCGGCATCCTCGCCGCGATCTTCCCGGCTCGGCGCGCGGCGAAGCTCGATCCGCTCGAAGCTCTGCAATACGAGTAGGGCCCCGTCGGGGCGGGACCTGTCCCGCCCTCCTCAGCCGCGCGTCTTGCCGCGCTACGCCGTCGCGCTCGGCCGCCTCGGCGACCGCCGCAGCGACGGCGAGCGCCACGTCGCGGTTGAAGACGCTCGGGATCACGTACTCCGGCCCGAGCTCGTCGTCGGCGATGACCGATGCAATCGCGTGCCCGGCCGCGACCTTCATCGACTCCGTGATCTCGCTCGCGCGAACGTCGAGCGCCCCGCGGAAGACGCCCGGAAACGCGAGCACGTTGTTGATCTGGTTGGGGTAGTCGGAGCGGCCGGTTGCCACGACCGCGACCTTGCCGGGCGGGAGGTCTTCCGGAGCGATCTCGGGCGTCGGGTTGGCCATTGCGAAGACGATCGCGTGGTCGGCCATCCGCTCGATGCCTGCCCGTGAGACCGCGCCTGGTTGCGACAGGCCGAGGTAGACGTCGGCGCCTGCGAGCACCTCGTCAGCCGCGCCCGGCGTGCACGCGGGGTTCGTGCGCTCTGCATACGCCTGCTTGACCCCGATTGAGCCCCGCGCGACCGTCGTAGATCGCCCCTGCCGAGTCGCAGCCGATCACGGTGCGCACGCCGGCGTTGAGGAGGATGTCGGTCACCGCCACACCGGCCGCGCCGACGCCCGTGACGACAACGGTGACGTCCTCGATCTTCTTGTCGACGACCCTGAGCGCGTTCAGCATCGCCGCGAGGACGACGATCGCGGTGCCGTGCTGGTCGTCGTGGAAGACGGGGATGTCGAGCTCGGCGCGCAGGCGCTCCTCGATCTCGAAGCAACGCGGCGCCGAGATGTCCTCGAGGTTGATGCCGCCGAAACCCGGTGCGATCGCCTTCACGATCGCGACGATCTCGTCCGGGTCCTTCGTGTCGAGGCAGAGCGGCCACGCGTCGACGCCTCCGAACTCCTTGAACAGCAGCGCCTTGCCCTCCATCACCGGCATCGCGGCCTCCGGCCCGATGTCGCCGAGCCCGAGCACGGCCGTGCCGTCGGAGACGACGGCGACGGTGTTCTGCTTGATCGTCAGGTTCCACGCCGCGTCGCGGTCCTCCGCGATCGCGCTGCAGACGCGGGCGACGCCGGGGGTGTAGGCCATCGAGAGGTCGTCGCGGGTCTTCACCGGCACCTTCGATTGCATCTCGATCTTGCCTCCGAGGTGCATCAGGAAGGTGCGGTCGGAGACGCGCTCGACCTCGATCCCTTCAACCCGGCGAACGCTCTCGACGATCCGGTCGAGATGCTCCGCGTCCGATGCGTCGACGGTGACGTCGCGCACCTTGATGCCCTTCTCGACCCGGACGAGGTCGATCGCGCCCAGGGAGCCCCCCGCCTCGCCGATCGCGTTCGCAAGGCGTGCGAACGCGCCCGGCGCATCCGCCAGATGGACGCGGATCGTGGCGCTGAACGACGCCGATACGTGACTCATGTCCGGATCACTCCCTCCGCGGCGAGTGCCGCGATCTCGTCTGTGTCGTATCCCGCCTCGCGGAGCACCTCGGCCGTATGCGCTCCCACCGCTGGAGGGGCCGAGGGGTGCAGCGCCCGCTCGCCGTCGAACGACAGCGGCAGGGCCGTGAGCGTGAGGTCGGGGATCGTTGGGTGGTCGAGGTGCTGCAGCATTCCGAGGGCTTCCGTTTGCGGCGCGCGCGCGACGTCCGCGACGTCCGCGACCGGGGCAGCGGGCACTCCGGCTTCCGTCAGCCGTGCCTGCCAGTGCGCCGTGTCGTTGGTGCGGAGCGCCTCTTCCAGGATCGCACAGAGCTCGTCGCGGTGGCGCACACGATCGGGGTTGGTCGCGAAGCGAGGATCATCGACGAGCGCGGGCAGGCCGAGGACGTCGCAGATCGAGGCGAAGATGCGATCGTTGCCGCCCGCAATCATCAGCTCCCCGTCTCGGGTCGCGAACACCTGATACGGAGCGACCATCGGGAACCGGGTGCCCTGTCCGTGCGGCACGATGCCGGTCGCGAGGTACCCGGCCAGGTGGTAGCCGATGTACCCGAGCGCGGTCTCGTAGAGGGAAACGTCAACCACCGACCCTTCACCGCTCGAGCCTCGCTCGAGGAGCGCGGCGAGGACGCCGATCGCGGCCCAGGTGCCCGTTCCCTGGTCGATCAGCGACGATCCCACCCGCACGCCCGGCCGGCCCGGCTCCCCCGTCATCGAGATCAAACCGCCCGCCGCCTGCATCAGCGCGTCGTAGCCCGGCTCGTGGCTCAGCGGGCCGACGCGCCCGTAGGCGCCGACGGAGCAATAGACGAGTCGTGGATTGCGACCCTGGAGCGCGTCGGCGCCGAGCCCGAGCTCGTCCGCGAGGCCCGGCCGGAGGCTCTGCAGGAACACGTCGGCTCCGTCCACGAGCCGCAGCAGGGCATCGCGGCCGCGTGGATCGCGCAGCGAGAGCCCGAGCGAGCGCTTACCGGCGTTGGCGGAGAGGAACATCGTTCCCTCGCCGTTCCAGAACGGCGGCCCCCAGGCTCGGCCGTCGTCGCCCGTGTCGGGGCGCTCGACCTTGATCACGTCGGCGCCGAGCGCTGCCAGGATCTGGGCGCAGTACGGGCCTGCGATCGAGGTCGTGACGTCGAGGACGCGCATGCCACGGAGGGGGGTGAGGCTCATCGCCGCATCATCGCCGCTTCGGTCTCTGCGAGGATGCAGTGGTGTTCAACCAGATGGTCGACTGGGTCTCGGGCTCGAATTGGAGCTACCTGGCCATCTTCGGAGTAGCGATCCTGGATGCCTTCTTCCCGTTCGTCCCGAGCGAGACGCTCGTGATCGTGGCGGGGACGCTCGCTGGGGCCGGGAAGCTGAACGTCTTCCTCGTGATCCTCGCCGCCTGGGCCGGCGCTGTGATCGGCGACAACATCTCCTACGGGATCGGCAAGTTCGCCGGCGAGCGGACGGTCAAGCGCCTGTTCCACTATCCGAAGGCGTTGAAGGGGTTCGACTGGGCCGAGAAGCAGCTCGAGGAACGTGGGAGCTACATCATCATCATCGCCCGTTTCATCCCGTTCGGCCGGACGGCGGTCACGTTCACGTCCGGCTACACGAAGGGCCTGCCGTGGCACCGCTTCTTCCGCTACGACCTCCTCGCCGGTGGCCTCTGGGCGACCTACGCAACGATGCTCGGCTACATCGGCGGCAAGCAATTCGAGGATCAGGAGTGGAAGGGCGTGCTCATCGGGCTCGCGATCGCGTTCACGGTGGCGTTCCTCGTCGAGTGGGTCCGGCATCGCCGGGCCAAGCGCCTCGTGCCCGATCCGTGAGGATCCACGTCACCGGCGCGACCGGGTTCCTCGGCTCGGAGCTGCTGCGGCTCGCACCGGGCGCCACCGGCGATCGCGTCGAGATCCGCGATGCCGAGGCCGTGAACGCGCTGCTCGCCCGGCTACGGCCCGATGTCGTGATCCACACGGCCTACCGCCAGGACGGAGACGACGCCCGCGAGATCGTCGTCGACGGCTCCGAGAACGTCGCCCGCGCTGGCGCGGCAGTGAGAGCGAGGCTCGTGCATCTCTCCACCGATGTCATCTTCGACGGCCGCAAGGGCACTCCGTACATCGAGTCGGACGCACCGTCGCCGTGTACCGAGTACGGAAGGGCAAAGACGGATGCCGAGGCGCGAGTGCGGGCGGCGGCGCCGGAGGCGCTCCTCGTTCGGACGTCGCTGATCGTCGGCGGCCCGGGCCACAGGCCGTCGAAGCACGAGGTCATGGCACTCGATCCGGAGTCGACGTTCTACGCGGACGAGATCCGCTCGCCGGTCCAGGTCGGGGACCTCGCCGCGGCCGTGCTCGAGCTCGCGGCGCTCCGGGTCTCGGGGCCGCTCAACGTCGCGGGCGCAGACGACGTCTCGCGCGCGGAGCTCGCCGAGCTCGTCGCGGGCCGCCCCGTGCGGCGGAAGTCGGCGCCGCCAGGCCGTCCGCTCGACTGCTCGCTCGACTCGTCTCGCGCCAGGGCATTGCTCGCGACAGACCTGCGCGGCGTCCGTGCCGTCTTCAGAAAGCGAGCTTGACGAGCAGGATCAACGCGAGGAGTGCGAGCAGCGCCACGACGAGCACCGCGACGGCGATAGCGCAACCGCCGACCGCGGCCTTCGTTGCTCCGGTCGGGATGTTGGCGCTGCCCTCGGTCGCCATCAGCGCCCGCTCGATCCGCTCGGTGACATGGCGCTCGATGCGCTCGCCGAGCAAGTCACCAGCGTCCTTCTCGACCTCGGTCTTCAGCGGCGGGAACGAGCGTGCTCCGTCGTCGAGCGACAGCTGGTAGACGTGCTCGTGCTGGATGTCTTTGAGCTTCGCCTCGCCGAGGTCGACGACGCTGGCGCCTTCCGGCAGGTCGTTCCCGAGCAGGGCGCGCGTCGTCTCGGAGAGCAGGATCTGGCCGCCGTGGCCGGCCGAGCAGATCCGGGCGGCACGTACGACATCGAGGCCGAGATACCCCTCGTCACCCACCGTTGGCTCGCCGGTATGCAGGCCCATCCGCACCAGCACGGTCGCGCCCTCGGGCCATGCGTGGGCGGCCAGGTCGCGCTGGGCCGCGACGGCGGCCCGGACGGCATCCCGGGCTCGCCCGAACGAGTAGAAGAAGGCGTCGCCCTGTGTATCGACCTCCGAGCCGCCGTTCGCCCCGAAGGCCGCACGCACGATCTTGCGGTGGTCTCGCGTCACGTCGGCGTACGCGTCGCCGAGCTGCTGCAGCAATCTCGTCGAGCCCTCGATGTCGGTGAACACGAAGGTGACGGTTCCGGTCGGCAACGTCGACATGCGGCGATCGTAACCGGGCCGCGAACGTAAGGTGACGGGGATGAATCGCCTCGCCGACGAGACGAGCCCGTACCTTCTCCAGCACGCGGAGAATCCGGTCGACTGGTATCCGTGGGGCCCCGAGGCGCTCGGGCGCGCCCGCGACGAGGACAGGCCGATCCTGCTCTCGGTCGGCTACAGCGCCTGCCACTGGTGCCATGTGATGGCCCACGAGTCCTTCGAGAACGACAGCACCGCGGCGCTGATGAACGAGCATTTCGTCAACGTCAAGGTCGATCGCGAGGAGCGGCCCGACGTCGACGCGCTCTACATGGACGCGACGGTCTCGATGACCGGTCAGGGCGGCTGGCCGATGACGGTCTTCCTCACTCCGTCGGGTGAGCCGTTCTACGCGGGCACCTACTTCCCGCCCGAGCCGCGCCACGGGATGCCGTCCTTCCCGCAGCTCCTGCTCGCGGTGGCGGAGGCCTGGCAGGCGCAGCACGAGGACATCGCCGCGCAGGCCAGGAGGCTCGTCGACGCGGTCGCTCACTCCGCCCGGATGCAGCCGTCAGCCGAGCCGCTCACCGCGGCGCTCCTCGACGAGGCCGAGCGGGGGATCGCTCGCACCTTCGATCCCGTCAACGGCGGCTTCGGCCGGGCGCCGAAGTTCCCGCCCGCATCGACGCTGGAGTTCCTGTTGCGCCGTTCCTCTCCGGATGCGCGGCAGATGGTGGCGAAGACGCTCGACGGGATGGCAGCAGGCGGGATGTACGACCTCGTCGGCGGAGGCTTCCACCGCTATTCGGTCGACCAACGGTGGCTCGTGCCGCACTTCGAGAAGATGCTCTACGACAACGCGCTCCTCGCGACGATCTACCTCCACGCTTCGGTCGTCACAGGTGAGCAGCGCTATCGCGCGATCGTCGAGGAGACGCTCGACTACATGGTGCGGGAGCTGCGGCTGCCCGTAGGCGGCCTTGCCTCGGCACAGGATGCAGACACGAACGGCGTCGAGGGGCTGACCTTCACGTGGACAGAGGAGGAGGGGGTGCCGGCAGAGCTGCTGCAGCCCTTCGAGCACGGGCGCTCGATCATCCGCGGCATCACTCGGTCCGGAGCTGCGCGCCAGGCTTCTCGCCGAGCGCGAGCTTCGCCCCCAGCCGGGGCTCGACGACAAGGTGCTCGCCTCGTGGAACGGCCTCGCGCTGGCGGCGCTCGCCGAGGGAGCCCGGCGACTGGAGCGGGCCGACTGGCTCGAGGCGGCGGTCGGCGTGGGGGACTTCCTGCTCGGGCCGCTTGTCCCGCGAGGACGGGCGCCTTTCGCGCTCGTGGCGCGCGGAGAAGGTGAGCGGGGAGGGGTTTCTCGACGACTACGCCAACGTCGCGCACGGGCTGCTCGAGCTCCATGTCGCGACGGGCGACCTACGCTGGCTGTACGAGGCGCGCCGCCTCGCGCTGCTCGCCGTCGAGCTCTTCCACGACTTCGACAACGGTGGCTTCTTCCTCGCGCCGACCGGGGGCGAGGAGCTCGTGGCTCGGACAAAGGGCCTCGACGACAACCCGATCCCGTCCGGCAACTCGATGCTCGCGCACGTACTGCTGCGGCTCGGTCGGATCTGGGGCGACGACGAGCTCGAGCGGCTCGGCGTCTCCGTTCTGCGGCTCGTGGCACCCATGCTCGATCGCGCCCCCGGTGCGTTCGGCTGGGCTCTGTGCGCGCTCGATCTGTGGCTCGCGCCGCCGCGCGAGATCGCGATCGTCGGGCCGGTCGACAGCCCGGTCGCCCGGTCCGCGCTCGAGCCGTTCGCGCCGACGACGGTCGTCGCGATCGGGCCCAGGCGAGGGCGTGCCGCTGCTCGAGGGAAAGGGTCTCGTCGACGGCAAGCCGGCGGTCTACCTGTGCGAGCGGTTTGCGTGTCAGGCGCCGGTGACTGACGCGGTGGCGCTTCGACTAATCTCCAGCCCATGACAACTATCGAGCAAACGGGTGCCGAAGAGGTCGCGTGGGACCTTTCGGACCTCTACGCATCCATCGACGACCCGCGCATCGAGAGCGACTTCGCCGAGGCTGAAGCCGCCGCAGCCGCGTTCCGCGATCGCACCTACGGCAAGGTTGCGACCCTCTCGGCGGCTGAGCTGGCTGACGCGATCACCGAGTACGAGCGCATCGAGGCGGCCGCGACGCGCGCTCTCTACTACGCGCACATGAGCTTTTCCACCGACATGGCCGACACCGGTCGGGGCGCCCTCGTCGCGAAGCTCGGCGAGAAGGCTGCCGGCCTCGAGACCCAGCTGCTCTTCTTCGGGCTCGAGTGGGCCGCGATCGAGGACGACAAGGCCGCGACGCTGCTCGAGGATTCGGCGCTCGACCACTGGCGTCACTGGCTCTCGGCGCAGCGCGTGTTCCGTCCCTACCTGCTGACGGAGCCGGAGGAGAAGATCCTCACGGAGAAGGCCGTCAGCGGCGTCTCGGCGTGGTCGCGGCTGTACGAGGAGGTGCTCGGCGGGATCCGCGTCGACCTCGGCGACCCCGAGCCCGTCGTGCTCGAGACCGCGATGGCGAAGCTCTACTCGTCCGATCGCGACGAGCGCCGGGGAGCCGCGGAGGCGGTCACGGTCGCCTTGCAGCCGACGATCCGGATCCGAACCTCGATCTTCAACTCGATCCTCGTCGACAAGTGGATCGACGACCGGCTACGTGGCTACCCGACCTGGATCACGTCGCGGAACCTCGCCAACGAGACGTCCGACGACGCCGTGCAGGCGCTGATCGATGCCGCCACGTCGCGCTACGACGTGCCGCAGCGCTACTACCGCCTCAAGGCGAAGCTCCTCGGCCTCGACCAGCTCTCGCACTACGACCGGTTTGCCCCCGT
Source organism: uncultured Thermoleophilia bacterium (assembly GCA_963797125.1). GTDB lineage: Bacteria > Actinomycetota > Thermoleophilia > Gaiellales > Gaiellaceae > Gaiella. The sequence goes on from CAWCOI010000004.1 coordinate 283,899, forward strand.
CGCCGACGACGCCTCGAAGACGTCGTGGAATGAGGCGCGGCGCATCGTCGTCGATGCGTACTCGAGCTTCTCGGCCGAGGCCGGCAGCGCCGTCGAGCGCTTCTTCGACGACGAGTGGATCGATGCGCCGGTGCGGCCCGACAAGCGCCACGGCGCCTACTGCGCGACGAACGTCCCCGGCGTTCACCCGTACGTGTTCATGAACTACACCGGCGACCGCCGCTCGATCCTCACGCTCGCGCACGAGCTCGGCCACGCGCTGCACGGCTCGATGGCTCAGCCGCTCGGCCTCTTCAACGCCTCGACGCCGCTGACGACCGCCGAGACGGCATCCGTCTTCGGCGAGGCGCTCACGTTCAAGGGGCTGCTCGCGGTCGAGGACGATCCGCGCAAGCGGCTCGACCTCCTCACCGGCCAGCTCGAGGACGCCATCGCGACGACGTTCCGCCAGATCGCGATGAACCGCTTCGAGAACCTTGCGCACAACGAACGCCGCGACCAGGGCGAGCTCTCGGCGGACCGCCTCAGCGAGCTCTGGATCGAATGCCAGTCGGCGCTCTTCGGCGACTCGGTGTCGGTCAAGGACTACGACACGTGGTGGAGCTACATCCCGCACTTCATGGGAACGCCCGGCTACGTCTACGCGTACGCCTATGGCTACCTCTTCGCGCTCGCGATCTTCCGCTCGTACCAGCGGGAAGGTGACTCGATCGTCGCTCCCTACCTCGATCTGCTGCGGGCCGGCGGCTCGAAGTCGCCCGAGGAGCTGGCCAGGATGGTCGGTCTCGATCTCACCGATCCGTCGATCTGGGCGAGCGGGATCGACGCCATCGCGGACGATCTGGACGAGGCCGAGGCGCTCGCGGTCGAGATCGGCCTCGGCTGATCTCACCAGCCCCGGCTGAGCACAACAGTTTTCGAACGAGCGGATCCGGTCAACAAATGGGCCGGCCCTAGCGTCTACACCTTGGGACGGTTAGGGTCGTCCCGTCCAAGCCAGCTTTACCTCATTCAAGGAGTGGTCAATGCGCAGGGTCATGCTCATCGCACTAGCGCTCGTCGCTGCGCTCGGCATCACGGCGTCGACGGCGACGACGGCGACCACGGAAACCGGCATCACCGCCAAATCCGTGAAAATTGGCGGCACGTTCCCGCTTTCGGGGCCTGCCTCGCTGTACGCGACGATTCCCGTCGCGATGAAGGCGTACTTCTCGTACATCAACGCGCGCAGAGGGCCTGACGGCAAGCGCGGCGTCTACGGTCGCCAGATCATCTGGAACTACAAGGACGACCAGTACTCGCCGCCGGCGGCCGTGCAGCTCACTCGCGGCCTCGTCGAGCAGGACAAGGTGTTCGCGGTCGTCGGCTCGCTCGGCACCGAGGTCAACCAGGCGATTCGCCCGTACCTGAACCAGATGAAGGTGCCGCAGATGCTCGTCGCCACCGGCGCGACGACGTGGGGAGCGGACTGGAAGCAGTACCCGTGGACGACGGGCTGGCAGCCCGCTTACCAGCTCGAGGGCAAGTTCTACGGTCAGGCGATCGCGGCCAACAGCCCGAACGCCAAGATCGGCGTCATCTACCAGAACGACGACTACGGCAAGGACTACATCACCGGCCTCAAGGCGGGCCTCGGCGCCAAGGCGTCGAACATCGTCGACGAGGAGCCGTTCGAGGTGTCTGCGCCGAGCGTTGCGTCTCAGATCTCGAAGCTGAAGGCGAGCGGTGCGACGATCTTCGTGATCCTCGCGACTCCGACGAAGACGATCCAGTCGTACGCGACGGCGAACGCGCTCAAGTGGTCGCCGGACACGATCTACACGAACTCCGTCTCGGCCACCGACACGTTCCTGACGCTCGCGAAGGCGAACGGCGGCGGTGACCTCGTCAACCGCACCTTCACGGTGCAGTACGCGAAGGACCCGGCGAGCCCGACGTGGGCCAACGACGCAGGGATGCTCCTCTACAACAAGGTCATGGCCAAGTACTACCCCAAGGGCCGCACGACGGACGCGCTCAACCTCTACGGTGTCTCGGTTGCCGAGGCGTTCGTGGAGCTTCTCTACAGCGCCGGCAAGAACCCGACGCGTGCGTCGCTGCTGAAGGCGTACCGGAACTGGAACCAGGCGAACCCGTTCCTGCTTCCGGGTGTCAAGCAGCGCACCGGAGTCACGGGCCAGTTCCCGATCAAGTGCGAGAAGCTCGTCAAGTTCACCGACGGCACGTTCACGCCGGTGGCAGGCACGAAGTGCTCGACCTCGGGCACCTAACACCGGGACATCGCATCAAGCTCACGCACGACCGACGGGGCCGGCATTGCCGGCCCCGTCGCTGTCTGGGATGCGGCGATGGAAGAGCATCTTCGTCCGAAGAGCAGCGTCGCTCGCGGGCCCGCGAAGCGGGCCTTTCAGGATCACGCGAACGTGCAGAAAACATCTCGGTGGGGAGGGCCGCGGTACGGTGTTTCACCGCGGCCCTCCAACCTCAGGCGACGAGCTCGGCGAGCGCCTGTAAGCGCCTCGGGCTGGCGCGCCTGCAGGACGAGCGTCGTGACGCCGCTCTCGCGCCACGCCGCGAGGCGGTCGGCGATGTGGTCACGGCTACCGACGAGCGCGATCTCGTCGACGAGCGAATCGGGCACCGCCGCCGCCGCGTCGCCCTTGCGCCCGGCGAGGTAGTGGTCCTGGATCTCGGCCGCCTCGGCCTCGTAGCCGTAGCGCTCCGCGAGCCGGGTGTAGAAGTTCTGGCCCTTGGCGCCCATGCCGCCGATGTAGAGCGAGATCATCGGCCGCAGGAAGTCGCGGCAGGCATCGAGGTCGTCGGCCATCACCACGGGCACGAGCGGTGCGAGGTCCCAGTCGGCGGGCCGCCCGCCGCGGCGCGCGAACCCTTCCTCGAGCGCCGGGCCGTGCACCGCCGGCGCACGCTCGGGTGAGAAGAAGATCGGCAGCCAGCCGTCGGCGATCTCGGCCGTCAGGGCGACGTTCTTCGGGCCGATCGACGCGAGGTAGATCGGCACCTCGGCGCGGGTCGGATGGATGATGATCTTCAGCGGCTTGCCGAGACCGGTCGCCCCCGGGCCGGTGAAGGGGATGTCGTAGTGCTCGCCGTGATGCTCGAGCGGCACCTCACGGCGGAGAATCGTGCGCACGATCTCGACGTACTCGCGGGTGCGCGTCAGCGGCTTGCCCCACGCCTGACCGTGCCACCCTTCCGCGACCTGCGGGCCTGACGTCCCGAGGCCGAGCAGGACGCGGCCGCCGGAGAGAATGTCGAGCGTCGCGACAGTCGACGCCGTCGCGGCCGGAGAGCGGGCCGGCATCTGCATGATCGCGCTGCCAACCTTGATGCGCTCCGTCGTCGCGGCGACCCACGCCATCGGCGTGACCGCATCCGAGCCGTAGGCCTCGGACGTCCAGACCGAGTGGAACCCGAGCCGCTCGGCCTCCTGCGCGAGCGCGATCCCGGCGACCGGATCGTCGTACCCGAGCTGGAGCGAGAGACGCATCGACTCTGAAAGCTACGCGAGTGACGGCGGTGGCACGACGACGCCGGCGTCGTTGCGCGCGCCGGGCACGTTCGCGAAGCGGAAATCGATGGGATCTCTGCCGGGCTGGACGGCCCAGGCGTGGCCGGTCAGCCCCGACGTGAGAGCCAGCCAGACGGCGTCGGCCACCTCCATCGGGCGTCAGCAGCGGGAAGCTCGCCTCGTCGATCGCCGCCCGGGCGTGGCCGCCGAGCATCGTCGTGTCGGCAATCCCGGGGCAGACCGCGTTGATCGAGATCCCGCGTGCGGCGAGGGAAGGAGCGGCACTGCGGACGAAGCCGACGACCGCGTGCTTCGTGGCGGAGTAGACAGGATCGTCCGGCATCGCGGTGAGCCCGGCCAGAGATGCCGTGGCGACGATCCTGCCGCCTTCCGGCATCACCTGCGCAAGGCGCCTGACCCCGAAGACGACGCCGTCGACGTTCACCGACATGGCCCGTCGATAGCGCTCGAGCGTGATCTCGGCCGGGTCCGGCCTCGCACCGAGCACGCCGGCGTTGAGACAGGCGACATCGACCGGTCCCACGGCGTCCCACTGGTCGGGGTCGGTGACGTCGAAGCCGGTCGTGAGGTCGAGCACCTCCACCGCGAGGCCCTCGCTGCTGAGCCGGGAGACCATTGCGGCGCCGAGCCCCGCGGCTCCGCCGGTGACGATCGCTCTCACGGGACGAGCACGACCTTTCCGGTCGAGTGCCGGCTCTCGACGAACCGGTGCGCCTCGGCGACCTCGGCGAGCGGGAACGTGGCGCCGACGATCGGCCGCACCTGGCCCGCTGCCCAGAGCCCCAGGAGATCGTGCGCCGCCTCTCGCACGACGCCCGGCTCGCGCTGCATCAGCCTGCCGAGGTAGAAGCCCTGGACGCCGACGTTGCGGCCGACGAGGAGCGCCGGGTCGAGCTTCTGCCAGAGGCCGCCGGCGAAGCCGATCGCGACGGCGGTCCCGAGGGGCTTCAGGAGGCCGATCGAGTCGGCGAACAGCTGCCCGCCGACGGGGTCGAAGACGACGTCGACCGGCGCGATCTCGCCGAGCCGGTCGTAGGTGACGGCCTCCGAGGCGCCGAGCGAGAGCGGGAGCGCCAGCTTGTCCTCCGAGCCGGCGGTTGCGACGACCTCGGCGCCGAGATCTCGCGCCACGATGACTGCCGCGCTCCCGACGCCGCCCGCGGCCGCGTGGACGAGAACACGCGCGCCGGAGTGGATCGTCACCTGGCGCGTGAGCGGGATCCAGGCGGTCAGGTACGCCATCAGGAACGCCGCGCCTTCCTCGAACGATGCGGTCGCGGGAAGGTCGAAGAGCCACTCCTCATCGATGGCGACCTGCTCGGCGTAGCCGCCGCCGCTGGCGCGGATGATGCCGAGCACTCGGCGGCCGTCCGCCGTCGTGCCCGCGACCTCGGTGCCCGGCACCCACGGCAGCGTCGGCATCTGCGGGTAGAGGCCGCGCCTGATCAGCACCTCGAGGAAGTTGATCGCCGACGCACGTACCTCGACGATCACCTGGCCATCCTCGGCAACCGGCGCCGGAAGATCACGGAGCACGAGCTCCTCCGGCTCGCCCAGACCCTCGAGCACCACCGCTCTCATCAGCGTCCCGTGAACTCCGGCTCGCGCTTCTCGACGAAGGCCGCGACGCCCTCACGGCCGTCCTCGCTCAGGAGGCAGCGGCGGAAGCCGTCGGCCTCGCGGCGCAGCCCCTCCTCGAGCGAGAGGTCGCGGGTCGTGCGGGCGAGCTCCCGGATGACGGCCACCGCGTGGGGCGAGCGCGCCGCGAAGCCCTCCGCGACCGCGATCGCCGTGGCGAGCACCTCGGCTGCCGGGACGACGCGCTCGACGAGGCCCCACTGGTACGCCGTCTCGGCGTCGATGAATTCCCCGCCCAGGTTGAGGAGGTTCGCGCGACCCTGGCCGACGAGCCGTGGCAGTCGCTGGGTTCCGCCGCCGCCGGGAATGAGGCCGAGCTTGATCTCGGGCTGGCCCAGCTTGGCGTCGTCGCCACAGATGCGGACGTCGCAGCACATCGCCAGCTCGAGCCCGCCGCCGAGGCAGAAGCCCTTGATCGCGGCAATGAACGGTATGTGCGCGGCGTCCATGCGCTTGCCGACCGCCTGCAGCCCGCGCGCCGCGCCGCCCTCGACGCCGCCGTTCTCTCGCAGGGCGGGGAACTCCTTGATGTCGGCTCCCGCGACGAAGGCCCGATCCCCGGCGCCGGAGATGACGACCGCCCGCGTGGCGGCGTCTCCGTCGAGGCGGTCGACCTCTGCCTCGAGCTCCGCGAGGAGCGCCACGGACAGGGCGTTCATGGGCGGGTTGTCGATCGTGACGCGTGCGACGGCGCCCTCGTGCTCGGTCGTGACGAACGTTCCCAACGATCCTCCTCGGTTGACGGCTAGCGGACGGGCGAGCGGGCGAGGCACGCCTCGCCCCTACGGCGCCGGTGTGGCGAATTGCTCTCGCAGCGCAGTCTTGCGGAACTTGCCGACTGCCGTCTTCGGGATCTCGTCGACGGTCTCGAAGCGCTCGGGCAACCACCACTTCGCGAAGTTCGGCGCCAGGAACGCGCGCAGCTCCTCGGCGTCGGCCGTCTGGCCCTCGCGGAAGACGACGACCGCCAGCGGGCGCTCCGACCACTTGTCGTCGGGCACGGCGATCACCGCCGCCTCGAGCACGGCCGGGTGGCCCATCAGCGCGTTCTCGAGCGCCACCGTCGAGATCCACTCGCCGCCGGACTTGACGAGATCCTTCGAGCGGTCCTGGATCTCGACGTAGCCGTTCGGCTCGATCGTGACGATGTCGCCCGTCTTGAACCAGCCGTCGTCCGTCCAGCGATCGCTCGCCTCGGGTGCGTTGTAGTACGACGACGAGATCCACGGGCCGCGCACCTCGAGCTCGCCCATCGTGGCGCCGTCCCAGGGGACGAGGCCGTCGCCGCCGCGGGCGCGGATCTCGACGAGCGGGGAGGGGAGACCCTGCTTCGCGCGATAGCGGAACTGCTCGTCTTCGGGCAGGGCCAGCTCGCGGCTCGAGAGAGCCGAGATCGTGCCCATCGGCGCCATCTCGGTCATCCCCCAGGCGTGCGTGATGTGGAGCCCGTGGCGTCGCTCGAAGCCCTCGATCATCGCCTGCGGTGCTGCCGCGCCGCCGACGATCATCGACCGCAGGCGCGACAGGTCCCAGCGGTCGGGCTCGGCGTCGAGCGCCTGCAGGATCCCGATCCAGATCGTCGGCACGCCCGCGGTGACCGTGATCTCCCGATCGACGAATGCGTCGAGCAGCGACACCGGGTCGAGGTGCGCGCCGGGAAAGACCTGCGTCGAGCCGACGAGGGTGCACGTGAACGGGAAGCCCCACGCGTTCGCGTGGAACATCGGCACGACGGGCAGCACCGCGTCGGACTCGGAGATCCCGAGCGAGCTCGACTGCGTCGAGGCAAGGGAGTGGATCACGATCGCGCGGTGCGAGTAGACGACGCCCTTCGGCTGACCCGTGGTGCCGCTCGTGTAACACATCGCCGCCGCCGAGCGCTCGTCGATATTGCGGTAGGAGAATGCCTCGGCGTCCGCCGTGGCGAGCAGCTCCTCGAAGTCGATCGCGCCGGGCGGCGTCTCACCCGCGCCGATCGCGATCACGTGCTCGAAGCCGACGCGGTCCTTGAACGCCTCGACGAGCGGCCACAGCATCTTGTCCGCGATCAGGACGCGGTCGCCCGCGTGCGTTGCGATGTAGGTCAGGTCGTCGGGATGCAGGCGCAGGTTGAGCGTGTGCGTGACGAAGCCGCCCACCGGCGCCCCGATGTAGGTCTCGAGGTGCTCGTGGTGGTTCCAGGCGAAGGTCGCGACGCGGTCGCCGTCGACGAGCCCGAGCTCGGTGCGGAGCGCAAGCGCGAGCTGCTTCGAGCGCCGCGCGAAATCGGCATAGGTGATGGTGTGCCACGACTTGTCGGGCAGGCGGCTCGCGATCGTCTTGTGACCGAACAGCTGCTCGCCACGCCGCAGGATGGCCGCCACATCGAGCTCGTAGTCCATCGAGAGTCCCTGCATCTCACGCTCCCTCGCCGTCGAGAAGGTGGGCAGCCACCTCGGAGCGAAGCTGCGCCCGTGACGCTTCCCAGGACTGGATCCAGAGTGCGCGCTTGTAGAGCCGGTGCAGCACGTGCTCCCACGTGAAGCCGATACCGCCGTGCACCTGGATCGATCGCTCGCAGGCTGCGACGGCCGCATCGGCGCAAAGCGACTTCGCCGACGCCGCCGCGATCGCGGCGCGCTCGTCGCCCTCGGCGATACACCAGGCGGCGAAGAGTGCGAGAGACCGTCCGAGCTCGAGCTCCATCAGCGTCGTCGCCAGCGGATGGGAGACCGCCTGGTAGGTGCCGATCGGCTTGCCGAACTGGTGCCGCTCCGTCGCGTAGCCAACGGCGAGCTCGAGGGCGCGCGCGCCGACGCCGCAGGCCTCGAGGGACAGCGCCGCCAGCGAGCGGGAGCGCAGCTGCGGGAGGAGCTCGGAGCTCGCAAGCTGCCGGCCCGCCTCGCCGCCGGAGACGACCCCGAGTGGCCGCGTCTCGTCGTTCGTGCTCAGCACCTCACGCTCGGCTCCGTCGAGCTCCCAGATCGAGTCTCCGCCGACCGTCGCGACCCTCGTTGCAGTGTCCAGGTCGGCGACGAGAGGGCCGTTGGCGAGCGTCCAGCTCGCCTCGCCGCGGACGACCTCTGCCTGCAGGTCGGCCGGCAACGCCGGCAGCACGACCGCGACCGTCGACCAGTACGGCGCATGCGTGAGTGCGCGCCCCATTTCCTCGAACAGGATCGACTCCTCGAGGAAGCCGAGGCCGGCGCCCCCGTTTTCCTCGGCGACCGAGACTCCCGTCCAGCCGAGCTCGGCGAGCTCCTGCCAGGACGGCTCGGGGTTTGCGGTGAGGAAGGCCCGCGCCTGCTCGCGGAGCTCCTCCTGCTCGGGCGTGAATGCGAAATCCATGTCAGTGGCCGCTCCGGGAGCGACGGCACCGATCGGCCGGCTGCAAACGCTTCGCATCGCTTCGTCCTCGGTCGCCCCGGTATAGACCCAGATCGGGCCTCCCTGCGTCCTCGCGCTGCTCGGTTTTCGCTCGCCCAAGCAGCACCGTAGTTCCCGGAGTGACCACTGCTACCGACTCCTCGGCAGCCCGAGCACGCGCTCGGCGATGATGTTCCGCAGGATCTCGGACGTCCCCGCCTCGATCGTGTTGCCGCGGCTGCGGAGCTGCTGGTGCTGCCAGTAGCCCGCCGTAGGGAGCGTTGTCGGCGAGGAGCTGGGCATCGGGGCCGAGGAGCTCGAGGGCGAGCTTCGTCAGCCGCTGCGCCGCCTCCGACCACTGCTGCTTCAGGATCGACCCCTCGGGGCCGGGGATGCCCGTCTTCATCAGCGCCGACAGCGACCGGTACGCGGTGTAGCGAAGCGCCTGCAGCTCGATCCACTCCCGGGCGATCGCGTCGCGCTGCAAGGGCGTCGCGCCGCGATCGCGGGCCAGCTCGATCAGCTTGCCGACCATGACCTCGAGCGCCGCGGTCAGCGCGAACCCGAGCGTGCCGCGCTCGTGGAGCAGGGTCGTCATCGCCACCTGCCAGCCGCCGCCGATCTCTCCGATCACGTTCTCGACCGGCACCTCGACGCCGGTGAAGAAGATCTCGTTGAACTCGGCCTCGCCCGTGATCTGGCGCAGCGGCCGCACCTCCACGCCCGGCGCCTTCATGTCCACGATCATGTACGTCAGGCCCGCGTGCCGCTCGGAGTCGGGATCGCTGCGCGTGATGAGGATGCACCAGTCGGCGATGTGCGCGTACGACGACCACACCTTCTGGCCGTCGACGACGAAGTGGGAGCCCTCGAGGCGCGAGCTCGTCCGGACGGCGGAGAGATCGGAGCCCGCGTCCGGCTCGGAGAAGCCCTGGCACCAGATCTCCTCCGCCGAGAGCAGGGGCTGCAGGTAGCGGGCCTTCTGGGCCTCGGTGCCGAGCGCGATGATCGTCGGGCCGGCCATGCCGAGACCGATCACGCCGAGGTGCTGCGGCGCTTCGGCGCGCGCCGTCTCCTCGAGGTAGATCGCCTGGTAGCTGTAGGGCGCGCCGCCGCCGCCGTACTCCTTCGGCCAGGTGAGCCCGATGTAGCCGGCCTCGTAGAGCTCGCGGCTCCACTCGCGGATCCTGTCGTCCGAGTAGCGCGCGGCGCCGCCCCGGTGCCCGCGGAGGTCGTCCGGGACATTCGCCGCCAGCCAGGCGCTCAACTCCTCGCGGAACTGCGCCTCGTCCGGTGTGTCGCGGAGATCCACGGGGGGATCCTAGTGGCCCGTGAGGCGAACTTGTACCGGAGGCTGCGCGTCCGCGAAGCGGGGCCGCTTTACGGCAAGCATCCTGGTGGGGCTCGCTGCAACATCATTTCGGTCTGCCGGTGCAGCGAGCCCACAAGACCCTCGCTGGCGCCGACGCGCAACGCACTCCACAGGCGCGCTTAACGGGGGATTCACCCGCTCCTACGGCACCCTGTCTACGCTGCGACGAGCGCCGAAGCCACCGCGAAGGAGGAGCAAATGTCGATACCCGAGACACCGCCCGAGACTTCACCCACAGGGCCGTCAGATCACCGGACGCAGCTCGAGGAGGCCCTCGTCGAGGTGAAGCGGGTGATCGCGGGTCAGGACGAGATGCTCGAGCGCGTGCTCGTCTGCCTCGTCGCGGGCGGCCATCTCCTGATCGAGGGTGTCCCCGGCCTGGCCAAGACGCTGACGATCAAGACGACGGCAGCCGTGCTCGGCGGCACGTTCAGGCGGGTGCAGTTCACTCCCGACCTCGTCCCGAGCGACCTCGTCGGCACGCGCATCTACCGGCCGGACACAGGTGGCTTCGACACCGAGGAAGGCCCCGTCTTCTGCAACTTCTTGCTCGCGGACGAGATCAACCGGGCGCCCGCGAAGGTGCAGTCGGCGCTGCTCGAGGTGATGCAGGAGCGCCAGGTGACGATCGGCCACGACACGCACCTCGTGCCGGACCCGTTCCTCGTGATGGCGACGCAGAACCCGATCGAGTCGGAGGGCACCTATCCGCTCCCCGAGGCGCAGGTCGACCGCTTCATGCTCAAGATCGTCGTCGGCTACCCGAGCCGCGACGAGGAGCTGACCGTCGTGCAGCGCTCGCTCGTCGCCCCGCCGGAGGTGCGTCAGGTCCTCGAGCTCGCATCCCTGAAGGCGCTGCAACGTGCCGCCCTCGACGTCTACGTCGACCCCTCGCTGATCGCGTACGCGGTCTCGCTCGCCGAGGCAACGCGCAACCCGGCCTCCGTCGGGCTGCCCGAGATCGGCGCCTACATCGAGTACGGGGCGAGCCCGCGTGGCCCGATCGCGCTCGTCCAGAGCGCCCGTGCGCTCGCTCTCGTCCACGGCCGGGACTACGTGCTCGGCACCGACGTCCGCTCGCTCGCAAAGGACGCGCTTCGGCATCGCCTGGTGTTGACGTACCGCGCGCTCGCCGAGCAGCGCTCGGCCGACGACGTGCTCGACGCGGTGCTCGCCACCGTCGCGGCGCCGCCGCTCGAGCTCGGGCGGCCGGTCGCAGCGTGAGCCGACTGCGCGCATTCGGCGTCGTCGAGACGCCGGAGCGCCCCGGCCCGGGGCCGATGCCGGAGCCGCTGCTCCGCGCCCTCGAGCTCTCGATCGGTCGGCGCGTCGACGGCATGCTCGCGGGCGATCATCGCTCGCACCTGCTCGGCCGCGGCAGCGAGCTGGCGCAGATTCGCCCCTACGAGCCGGGCGACGACGTGAGGCTGATCGACTGGAACGTGACGGCGCGCACACGCGAGACCCACGTTCGCGTGCAGCTCGCCGAGCGCGTGCTCGTGACGTGGGTGGTGCTCGACCGCACGCCCTCGATGGGATTCGGGACCGCCGACCGGCGCAAGACGGACGTGGCGCTCGGGGTCACGCTCGCGCTCGGTCACGCGGCGAGCTCGCGCGGGCAACCGGGTCGGGCTCGTCTCGGTCGGGGCCGGTCCCGAGGAGCCGTTGCCGCCCCGGCAGGGTCGCGCCGGGCTCGTCGGGATGCTGCTGACGCTCGGCGAGCAGGGCAGGGGCGCAGCGACCGACCTTGCGCCGGCACTCACGACGCTCGGCACCGTCGCCCGCCAACGGGCGCTCGTCACCGTCGTCTCGGATTTCCGAGGGCCGCGCGACTGGCGTCCGGCGCTCGTCGACCTCGCCGCCCGCCACGACGTGCTCGCCGTCGAGATCCGCGATCCCCGCGAGGACGAGCTCGTCGACGTCGGCGAGGTCTGGTTCAGCGATCCGGAGACGGGCGCGCGCCTCCGTGTCGATACGGGCGATGCGCGGCTGCGTGCCCGGTTCGCCGAAGCCGCTGTCGAGGAGCGTCGCCAGGTTGCCCTCGATCTCGGGGCGGCACGCGCGTCCCACGTCGTCCTCTCGACGAGCGGCGACTGGCTGCGTGTCCTGGCCGCTCACCTGGGACGGCGCCGGTGAGCTTCGGCAGCCCGATCGCCTTGCTCGGCCTGCTCGTCGTCCCTGCGCTCGTGGTGCTGCTCGTCATCGGCGAGCGCCGGCGCAAGGCGCAGGGCGCCCTGTTCGGGACGCCGGCGCTCGTCAAGGCGTCGCTGCCGGCGCCGCACAGGATCCGCAGGCTGTTGCCGTTCGCGATCGCCCTCGTCGCCCTGTCGGCGCTCATCGTCGGAGTGGCGAGGCCGCGCGCGAACCTCTCGCTTCCCGGGCGCGAGGCAACGGTCGTGCTCGCGATCGACACTTCCCGCTCGATGGCCGCGACCGACGTGAAGCCCTCGCGGCTTGCGGCGGCCCTCGCGGCGGCGCGGGCGTTCCTCGACGTCGCCCCCAAGGAGTACTCGGTCGGGATCGTCTCGTTCTCGTCCAGGGCCGCAGTCGTGCTGTCGCCGACGACCGACCGCGATGCCGCGCGCACTGCGCTCGACCAGATCCAGCTCGGCTCGGGCACGGCGCTCGGCGATGCGATCGACCGCTCCGTCGCAGCTGCCCGGCCGAACGTGCTCCCGGGACAGGCCGTGCCCAAGAACGCCATCCCGGCGACCGTGCTTCTCCTCTCCGACGGAGAGCAGACCTCCGGGACGAAGCAACCCGTCGCGGCGGCGAACCAGGCTCGCAAGCTGGGGGTGCCGGTCAACACGGTCGCCCTCGGCACGCGCGACGCCGTCGTCCAGGTGCCGCTCCAGAACGGGCTCAAGGAGCAGGTCACCGTCACGCCCGATCCAAAGACGTTGCGCGAGGTTGCACGCATCACCGGCGGCCGGTACGCGGCCGCGCCGACCGCTGGCCGTCTCAAGCAGGTGTATCGCGACCTCGGCAGCCGGATCGGCAAGAAGAAGCAGGTACGCGAGGTGACCGCAGCGTTCGCCGGCGTGGGCGTCCTGCTCCTGCTCGTCGCCTCGGGGCTCTCGCTGACGTGGACACGGAGGCCGTTGTGAGGCGTCGTCGTCGGCCTCGCGCTCTTTGTCGTCGCGGCGGCGGCGTTAGCCGGCGCTGTCGGCGGGATCGGCGGCCGCCGCCGACGAGTGCAAGGGCCTCCGCGTCTGCCTTCCGGTCACAGGCCCGTGGGTCGTGGTTCCGGCCGGCGGTGTCGACTACGAGCTCGCGTGCCCGCTCGCCGGATACGTCGTCGCCGGCACCGACGCCCGCGTCGCAACGGGTGACGTCGACGTCTCGTTCAGAGGCGAGACAGGGAGCCCCGTCGGGCCGGGCGTGACGACGCATCGCAGCGTCCTCTTCCATGCCGAGCGGATCCGGCCGAGCGCCGGGACGACGAGCTTCCGGCCGTTTATCGGCTGCACCCCGACGAACGGTGGTGGCGGGCGGACATTGACGGGCGTCACGGCCCAAGCTGCGGGGATCAAGCCGTCCAGGGCTCTGTTCAGCGTCATCGTCAACGCGCACATCAGGTCCCGTTCCCAGACCGTGCGGGCATCGTGCCCGACAACCGCCCAGCTCGTCGGCGCCACGCACGCGATCTCGTTCCGCCAGGGGGTCGCGCCTTCGGACGCTCCAACGCGTCGCGATCCGGGTCACGCGCACCGCCTCACGGAGTGATCGTCGTCGCCCGCGTCACTGCCACCGATGCCGCAGGCCCTCGAGCCGAACTGCAGCTTCGAGCCGTCTGCGTGAGGGTGCGATGAGCTTCGCGTCGCCTTATCTTCTCGCCACGCTCATCGTGCCCGTGCTCGCGCTCCTCGGTTACCTCTGGATCGAGCGTCGACCACCGCGGACGGCGATCTCCTTTCCGAACCTGGCCGTGCTCGCCTCGGTCGCCGGCCGCTCGGGCTGGAGGCGCCATCTCGTGACGGGGCTCCTGCTCGGAGTCGTGCTGCTCCTCTGCATCGCGGTCGCTCGCCCGCGCGTGCCGATCGCGGCGACCTCGAGCAACGCAACTGTCGTGCTCGTGGTCGACGTCTCCTACTCGATGGTCGCGACGGACGTGGCGCCGAACAGGCTCGAGGCTGCGCGCGCGGCGATCACGTCGTTCGTCGACCATGTGCCGCAGGGCGTCAAGGTCGGGCTCGTCGCGTTCGCGGACGACCCGGTCGTCGTCACCCCGCCAACGACCAACAAGCAGTTCCTGCGGGCGGGAATCGCGACGCTGACGCCGGGCTACGGGACGGCGATCGGCGATGCGCTCGCCCGGGGGGTCGACCTCGTGAAGTCTTCGACGGGGCAGACCACGACGGCGAAGCCGACGGGCGCGGCCCGGAAAGGCGCGGTCGTGCTCCTTTCCGACGGCACGCAGACACACGGCGTGCTGGCGCCGAACGAGGGAGCCCATCTCGCCGAGCAGGCGGGAATTCCCGTCTACACGATTGCACTCGGGACGCTGTCGGGCACGGTGACGATCAACCGGTTCGGGGCCGAGGCCGTCGTGCCCGTGCCCCCCGACCGAGCGACGCTCGCGAGCATCGCGGAGTCGACGGGAGGGTCGACGTTCGAGGTGACCGATGCCGCGCGGCTCAGCTCCGTCTATGACCGCCTCGGCCAGATCGTCACCCGGACGACGAAGCCGCGTGAGGTTACGGCGGCGTTCGTGGGCGTGGCGGCGGCGCTCCTGGCGGTGGCGATCGGTCTTGCGGCGCTGTCGGCGCCGCGGCTCCCCTAGAGCCTCGGCCAGCTGCGTCGGGCTGCATCAAACAGTAGGCTCCCGCGTCAGTGGCGACGTTGCTGTCGGTCCGGGAGGTCACGCTTCGCTTCGGGGGCATCGTTGCCCTCGACGGCGTGTCGTTCGACGTCGAGCAAGGGCAGATCTCCGGGCTGATCGGGCCGAACGGCGCCGGCAAGACGACGGCGTTCAACGTCATCACGCGCCTCTACACGCCGGACGGCGGCACCCTCGAGCTCGACGGCGAGTCGCTGCTCCAGACGCCCGCCTACCGCATCGTCGAGCGCGGCGTCGCGCGCACGTTCCAGAACATCAACCTCTTCACCTCGATGTCCGTGCTCGAGAACGTCCTCGTCGGCGCGCACGCGCTCGGCCGTGGCGCCAGCGAGGCGGACGCGCGCGCGACCCTCGACTACGTCGGCCTCGGAGGCCGCGCCAACGATCGCGCGGCGGCCCTGCCGTACGGGATCCAGAAGCGGGTCGAGATCGCCCGGGCGCTGGCCGCGAAGCCTCGCCTGCTCCTGCTCGACGAGCCGGCCGGCGGCCTCAACCACGAGGAGGTGGAGGAGCTCGGAGACTTCATCCTGCGGCTCCGCGACGATCACGCGCTGACGGTGCTGCTCGTCGAGCATCACATGAGCCTCGTGATGCGGATCTCGGACGACGTCAACGTCCTCAGCTTCGGGCGCAAGATCGCGGACGGGACGCCCGACGAGGTTCGCGGGAACCCGGACGTGATCGAGGCGTACCTCGGAAGCGACGACGACGCATGAGCGCCCTGCTCGAGCTGCGCGACGTCGAGGCCCGCTACGGGCCCGTGCAGGCGCTGCGGGGCATCTCGCTCGAGGTGCCCGAGGGGTCGGTCGTCGCCGTCCTCGGCGCGAACGGCGCCGGCAAGACGACCACGCTTCGCGCTGTCTCCGGCACGGTGCGGCGGAGCGGCGAGATCCTGCTCGACGGCAAGGCCCTCCGCGGTGGGCCCGAGTCGGCCGCCAAGGCAGGCATCGCGCACGTGCCGGAGGGCCGCGGCACGTTCACCGAGCTGTCGGTGACCGAGAACCTGCGACTCGGCGCCTACACGCGCCGAGACCGCTCCGTCAAGGCTGACATCGAGCGGATGGCCGTCGTACTTCCCGTGGATCAGCGAGCGCGGTGAGCAGCGCGCCGGGACGCTCTCGGGCGGCGAGCAGCAGATGCTCGCGCTGGCGCGGGCGCTGATGGGCCGGCCGCGGCTGTTGATGCTCGACGAGCCCTCGCTCGGCCTGGCGCCGCTGATCGTGCGGGAGATCTTTCGCATCGTCAGCGAGCTGAACCAGAAGGAGGGCCTCACCGTGCTCGTCGTCGAGCAGGACGCGCGGATCGCCCTCAACGCCGCCGCGACCGCCTACGTGCTCGAGGTCGGCAAGGTCGCGATGTCGGGGTCGAGCGCGGAGCTGCGCGACGACGAGGCAATCCGGCGGAGCTACCTGGGCTACTGATGTCGCAGTTCTTCCAACAGGTCGTCTCGGGCCTCGCCTCCGGCGGCATCTACGGCTTGCTCGCGCTGGCGCTCGTGCTCATTCACCGCGCCACCGGCGTCGTCAACTTCGCCCAGGGCGAGATGGCGATGTTCTCGACCTACATCGCCTGGACGCTGATGACGAACCACGGCGTCGGCTACTGGCCCGCCTTTGTGATCACCCTGCTCGTGTCGTTCGTCGGTGGGTTCGGGATCCACCAGGCGGTGATTCGCCCCGTCGAGCGCGGTTCGCAGATCCGCGTCGTGATCATCACGATCGGCCTCCTGCTCCTCCTCAACGGGCTCGCGACCTGGATCTGGACGGGTGAGGTGCGCGCAGTCCAGAGCCCCTTCCCGGGCGGGACGTTCGAGATCGGCGACGTGGCGATCGCCTATGCAGACGTCGGCACGATCGCCGTCTGCTTCGGCGCCGTGATCGTTCTCTGGCTGTTCTTCCAGTTCACCAAGGTCGGCCTCGCGATGCGCGCGGCGGCCGTCAACCCGGCAGAGGCCCGCCTCGTCGGGGTACGGGTGCCGCTGATGCTCGGCCTCGGTTGGGGCCTCGCCGCGGTGCTCGGGGCGGTGGCCGGGATGCTGACGGCGCCGAGCGTCTTCCTCGACCCGAACATGATGCAGTCGGTGCTCATCTACTCGTTCGCCGCCGCCGTCCTCGGTGGGATCGACTCGCCCGTCGGCGCCGTCGTCGGCGGCCTGATCCTGGGCGTCGGCCTCAACCTGCTCGGCACCTACGTGGACTTCATCGGCTCCGATCTCCGCCTGCCGACGGCGCTGCTCGTGATCCTGATCGTGCTCCTCGTCCGGCCGGCGGGCCTCTTCGGGAAGCCCGAGGTGAAGAAGGTATGAGCCGCGTCCACGCTCCGCACCCTGCTCGTGTTCATCGGCGTCAGCGTGATCGTGTTCGCGTTGCCCGCGTTCGTGAACGACTTTCGCGCCCAGCAGTTCTCGTACGTCGGGATCTACCTCGTGGCGCTGATCGGTCTCAACATCCTCACCGGCTACACGGGCCAGATCTCCCTCGGGCACGGGGCCTTCATGGCGATCGGCGGCTACACGACGGCGATCCTGATGACCGATCACGGCGTCAAGGACATCGCCACGATCCCGATCGCAATCGTCGTCACGGGCATCGCGGGCTTCCTCTTCGGCCTCCCTGCTGCCCGCCTCTCGGGGCTCTACCTCGCGCTCGCGACGTTCGCGATCGCGGTCGCGATGCCCTCCGTGATCAAGCGGTTCGAGGGCTTCACGGGCGGCGGCTCGGGCGTCAACCTCTTCGGCACGCCGGAGCTGACCGCGTCGCTGACGCCGGTGCGAATCGCCGGCTTCGAGCTCGACTTCAACAACTGGCTCTACTACCTGGCCTGGTCGATCGCGATGGTCGGCTACGTGATCGGGTGGCTGATCCTGCGCGGGCGAACGGGTCGCGCCTTCCGGGCCGTTCGCGACAGCGAGACGGCAGCCGTCTCGTCGGGTGTCAGCCTCGCGCGGACGAAGGCCCTGGCCTTCGGGATCAGCGCCGCGTACGCAGGCGCCGCGGGCGCACTCTTCGCGATCGCGACGACGTACGTCAACCCGGACACGTTCCCGGTCGCGCTCTCGATCTTCCTCCTCGTCGGCGTCGTCGTCGCGGGTCTCGGCTCGCTGACGGGACTGATCGTCGGCGCCATCTTCATCCAGTTCATGCCGCTCTGGGCGCAGAACGTCTCGAAGTCGCCCGGCGCCCCGGCCGTCGTCTACGGCGCGATTCTGATCCTCGTCGTGCTCGCCCTTCCGGGCGGCGCGGCAGGGCGTCATCGCGCGCGTGCAGCAGTTGACGCGGCGCGGGCGAGACTTTCAGAAGCCCTAACACTCGCGGGCTACGATCGTGCAACGACCGGCGATGCGTCGGCGTGTCACAAAACAGCCTCATGCAGCGGAAATTGACATCCACAGTCCTCGCGCTCGTCGCAATGCTCGTTCTCGGGGCGACGGCGGCGATCGCCGCCACGGTGCGTGGCGGCAGCGATCCCGGCGTCTCCTCGACCTCGATCCTGCTCGGCGGCACGGCGCCGCTGACGGGCTCGGCATCGCAGTACGGATCGATCGCGCGCGGGGCCGAGGCGTACTTCAAGTACGTGAACGCGAAGGGCGGCGTCAACGGCCGCAGGATCGACTACAAGGTGCTCGACGACGCCTATAACCCGGTCGAGACGAACACGCTCACCCACCAGCTGGTCGAGCAGGACAAGGTCTTCGCGATCTTCAACTCACTCGGCACCGCCGGCAACCTCGCCGTCCGGCCGTATCTGAATCAGGCGAAGGTGCCGCAGCTCTTCGTCGCCTCGGGCGCGACGACGTGGGGCCGCGACTACGGCTCCTATCCCTACACGACCGGGTTCCAGCCGAGCTATCAGGCAGAAGGCTGGGTCTACGGGAAGTACCTGGCGCGCACCGCGCCCGGCGCCACGATCGCGGTGTTGTTCCAGAACGACGACTACGGGAAGGACCTGCTCGGCGGGCTCAAGCGCGGGCTGCAGCGTTCCAAGACGAAGGTGATCGCGGCGCAGCCGTACGACCCGACCGCGGTCGACGTCTCGGCGCAGATGATCAAGCTGAAGGCGTCGGGCGCGGACACGCTCGCGATCTTCGCCACGCCGACATTCGCGGTTCAGGCCTACTCGATCGCCGGCAAGCTCGGCTGGAAGCCGAAGCGCGTGATCAACAACACCGTCGCCTCGGGGTCCGCCTCGATGCTGAAGGCGTGGGACGACGGGCAGAACAAGCTCGTGAACGGCACGATCTCGATCGCCTTCCTCAAGGACCCGGACGATCCCCAGTGGAAGAACGACGCCGCGATGAAGCTCTTCCGCAAGATCCTCACGCACTATGCGCCGGGCACGGACCCGCGACGACTCGCTCCTCGTCTACGGGATGGCGGTCGCCTGGACGACGGTCGACGCGCTCAAGCGGGCGGGCAAGGATCTCACGCGCGCCTCGCTGGTGGCCGTGCTCGACAACTTCAACTCGGCCGGCAACCCGTTCCTCCTCCCGGGCATCGCAGTCAAGACGGCGGGCCACGATCACTTCCCGATCGAGCAGATGCTGCTCCAGCGCTGGCAAGGCGGCGCCTGGAAGTCGTTCGGCGGGCTCTGGAGCTACCGAGCGTCGTAGACTAGACCGTCGGGCTGAGCCGCAGGGCCGCTTCTCTATACTGCGACCTCCGGCGCGAGGAGACCGCCCGGCGACAACACACGTCACCGATGGCAGAACTCGTCTCCGAGATCCTCACCGCGTCCCTCGACGACCTCATGGCCGAGGCACGGTCGCTGCGCCGCGGCCCGCTCGTCACCTACTCGCCGAAGGTCTTCATCCCGCTGACGACGCTGTGCCGCGACGTCTGCGGCTACTGCACGTTCGCGCGGCCGCCGCGGCGAGGGGAGCGTGCGTACATGCCCGTCGACGAGGTGCTCGAGATCGCACGGGCGGGGGCGGCCGCAGGCTGCACCGAGGCCCTCTTCACCCTCGGTGACAAGCCCGAGCTGCGCTACCCGGTTGCCCGTGAGGAGCTCGCACGGCTCGGATTCGCGACGACGATCGAGTACCTCGCCCATTGCGCCGGGCGCGTCCTTGACGAGACAGGGCTGCTGCCGCACCTGAATCCCGGCGTGATGAGCCGTGCCGAGCTCGAGCTGCTCCGTCCCGTCTCGGCCTCGATGGGCATCATGCTCGAGACCGTCTCCGACCGGCTCTCCGAGCGCGGCGGGCCGCACTGGGCTTCGCCGGACAAGGTGCCGGCCGTGCGGCTCGAGACGATTCGCCTCGCCGGGGAGCTCGCGATCCCCTTCACGAGCGGCATCCTGATCGGCATCGGCGAGACGCGCGACGGAGCGACTCGACGCCCTCCTCGCTCTGAAGGCGCTCGGTGACGAGTACGGGCACCTCGGCGAGGTGATCGTGCAGAACTTCCGCGCGAAGCCGGGCACGCGAATGGCCGGTCACCCGGATGCGACGTTCGACGAGCAGCTCTGGACCGTCGCCGCGGCCCGCATCGTGCTCGGGGCGGACCGGCACGTGCAGGCGCCGCCGAACCTCGCGTACGACGACTTCCCGCGCTTGCTCGACGCCGGCATCGACGACTGGGGTGGCGTCTCGCCGGTCACGATCGATCACGTCAATCCCGAGGCGCCGTGGCCCGAGATCGCCTTGCTGCGGGAGGCGACCGAGTCGCGCGGGCTCGCGCTCGCGCCGCGGCTGCCGCTCTACCCCGAGCACGTCGACGGATCTCGGCCGCTGGGTCGATCCGGCCGTCGCTCCCGCTGTCCGGAGGGCGTCCGACTCGCTCGGTCTCGCCCGCGAGGACCGCTGGGCCCCGGGAGAGCCGGTCGAGGTGCCGTTCATCGTCAGGCGTGACGCAATCCCACTCGAGCTCTCCGGCACCGAGCTCGGCCGCGACGAGATCGTGCGGCTGCTCTCGGCGCGCGGTGGTGAGCGTGAGCGCGTTTTCGCCGCGGCGGACCGGCTCCGGCGCGAGGTCTGCGGCGACGAGGTGACGTACGTCGTGACGCGGAACATCCAGTACACGAACGTCTGCTATTTCAAGTGCGGCTTCTGCGCGTTTTCCAAAGGGCAAGCTGGCGGAGAATCTTCGAGGCCCGGCCTTCCTCGTGCCCATGGACGAGATCGTCAGGCGCTCGCGCGAGGCGTGGGAGCGGGGGGCAACCGAGGTCTGCCTGCAGGGCGGGATCCACCCCGGGTTCACGGGCGACTACTACGCAGAGGTCGTCTCCTCGATTCGAGAGGCGGTGCCGGACATCCACGTCCACGCGTTCTCCGCCCTCGAGGTGTGGCAGGGCGCGGCGACGCTCGGCCTCTCGCTCGAGGACTACCTCGCGCGCCTGCGCGATCTCGGCCTCGGCTCCTTGCCCGGTACCGCCGCCGAGATCCTCGACGACGAGGTGCGCGCGATCCTCTGTCCGGACAAGGTCTCCACCGATCAGTGGCTCGCGGTTCACGACGCCGCGCATCGCGTCGGCCTGCGCTCGAACGTGACGATGATGATGGGCCACGTCGACCGGCCGACGAACTGGGCCAACCATCTTCTGCGCGCTCGCGAGCAGCAGGCTCGGAGTGGCGGCTTCACCGAGTTCGTGCCGCTGCCGTTCGTGCCGATGGAGGCGCCGATCTTCCTCAAGGGGCTCGCGCGCCGCGGCCCGACCTTCGGCGAGTCCCTCCTCGTCCATGCGGTGGCGCGACTCGCGCTCCACCCGCTGATCACGAACATCCAGGTGTCGTGGGTCAAGATCGGGCCCGAGGGAGTGCGGCAGGCCCTCGCCGCGGGCGTCAACGACCTCGGCGGGACGCTGATGAACGAGTCGATCTCGCGCGCGGCCGGGTCGGAGTGGGGGCAGGAGCTGCCGCCGGAGCAGATGGAGGCGGTGATCCGCTCCGCCGGGAGGATCCCGCGACAGCGAACGACGACCTACGGCACGCCTCCCGAGGCGCAGGTGCGGCGCTCGTTTGGTGCCGCCCAGTTGGCTGAGCCGTTGAACCCGCCGGTGCGCGACACCGGGCTGAAGCGGCCGCGCGCCTGATCCGGCCCGGGCTGGCGGCGCCCGCTCTAGACGGCGCCCGCCTCTAGCTACGACGCCCGCCGCAGCGCCCGCGCTCGCCGCGGCAGCGACAGGGACCAGCCGAGGAACGACAGCCGCGAGCGGGCAAGCGCCTGCCTCAGTGCGATCGCTGCCTCCGGCCCGTGGACGCCGGTGCCGTGGCCGACGAGCAGGTGCTCCGGCTCGTAGGCCCGTAGCTTCCGCGGCGGCGTCAGCTTCAGGAGCGGGTGGACTCCGACCCGGTCATCCCCGTTCGGGAAGAACGGATTGGTGCCGAGCGCGTCCGCAACGACCAGCGTGCGGCGCTCCGGCCACCAGAGCGCGATCTCGCGCCAGAACCTCGAGCGCTTGAGCTCCATGACCTCAAAGGGCGACCCGGGCACTGTGGAGGGCACGGTCAGGTGGGGGATCGCGAGTCGTTCCGCGATCGCGGCGCAGTCGCGATTGTGGCGGTTGAGGAGCTGCACCACGGCGGCGGGCTCTCCGAGCGCGCAAGCCCGGTCGATTGCCTCGGGCCAGTCGACCGGGTCGACGAGCCATAGCTTCCCGCCAGAGGCAAGGGCGTGCGACGTCCGGGTCATCGGCTCGTCGACGATCCAGGAGAGCCCGTCACGACCGAGGTCGTCGCAGTATCGGATCGTCATTGCATCGAGCCTAGGGACTTGACGCGTCCGCCCCATCCGCCATGCTCTGTCCATGCGGCTGTTCTTCCGGCTTGTCGCGATCGTGGCTGTCGTCCTGATCGCGATCCAGTTCATCCCCTACGGTCGCGACCACGCGAACCCGAAGACGGTGCAGGAGCTCAAGTGGAATACGCCGGCAACGCGGGCGCTGGCGCAGGATGGCTGCTTCGCCTGCCACTCGAACCTGACCGAGTGGCCCTGGTACACGAGCATCGCCCCGGTCTCGTGGATTACACAGCACGACGTCGAAGACGGACGCGCGAAGCTGAACTTCTCGGAGTGGCAGCGACCACAGGAGGTCAACCTTCGGGACGTGATCGAGGCGATCCGCGGCAAGGACATGCCGCCGCTGCAGTACCGTCTCCTGCATTCCGAGGCCCGGCTTTCGGATACGCAACGCCAGCAGCTCGAGCAGGGCCTGACCGCCAGCTGGGCCAAGGATCCACCCGGCAAGTAAGCACCAGACGCAAGACGCGCCGAGCATCGAGATGACCGACCACGCGCTTCCGGGCGAAGCGATCCTGATTCGCAGCGTCTACCGCGGACGCGTCCGCTGGGCCCTGCCGCACCGCTTTGTCGGCACCGATGCCGGGCGGCTCGTGCTCTACCGGGCGCCCGGGGCGCAGGGCAAGTGGATGGGCCGCGACCCCGACGGGCGCTATCTCGCGCGGTGGGCCGGGGACGAGGAGCCTCGCGATCTGACATGGTCGAGGACGCACGTGCTCCAGCTCGTGCGGCCGCATGATGCGCATACGGTCGAGGTCTACTGGGACGAGGCCTGGTCGTTGCTCGGCTGGTACGTCAACCTCCAGGCGCCGTTGCGACGGACGGAGCTCGGCTTCGACACCACCGACTGGGCGCTCGACGTGTGGGTGGAGCCCGACGGGACGTGGTCGTGGAAGGACGAGGTCGACCTCGCAGAGGCGATCGAGCTCGGAGTGTTCGACGCAGCCGCGGCGGAAACGGTGCGAGCGGAAGGCGAACGCGTCATCGCTGAGCGCCCGTGGCCGACCGGATGGGAGGGGTGGAGACGACCGCCCGACTGGGAGCCGTTGCCGCTCCCCGTGGGCTGGGCGACCGACGATCTCGAGAGAGGTTGAGGCTGCTGCTCCCCGCCGGAGTGAGCGCGGAGAACGCCGGGGAGTCTCCCGGAGGCAGACACCCTCTGTGTCGGACACATCGAACGGGTCGGCGTCGTCGCGTGGCGATGGGCGTAAGCGTTCGGCTTGCCGCAGGCGTCCCAGTCAATCACTCCCGTGATCGGACGGAAGTCGACACACTTCTCGGCCCACACGCAAAGGAGGCGCTACACATGTCCACGGTCGCCGCTCATCCCGTTCGCGTCGAAGGGAGGCTCGATGCGCCGCTCAGCCGCTGGTTGTGGGTCGTCAAGTGGGCGCTCGCGATCCCGCACTTCATCATCCTCTTCTTCCTCTTTGTCGCGTTTTTCGCCCTGACCATCGTCGCGTTCTTCGCGATCCTCATCACCGGGCGGTACCCGCGCTCCCTGTTCGACTTCAACCTTGGCGTGCTGCGCTGGGCCTGGCGCGTCTTCTTCTACACGTACGCGGCGCTCGGGACCGACCACTACCCACCGTTCACGCTCGCCGCGGTTCCGGGCTACCCGGCGACGCTGGAAGTGGCGTACCCGGAGCAGCTTTCACGGGGCCTCGTCCTCGTGAAGTGGTGCCTGCTCGCGATCCCGCACTACCTCGTCCTCGCCATTCTGCTCGGAGCCGGCGGCGGGTGGTATGCGCGAACGGGATGGAACGACAACGGGAATGAGTGGCAGCGGGGCGGTAGGCCGGGCCTGATCGTGCTGCTCGTCCTCTTCGCGGCTTTCGCACTCCTCTTCTCGACGCGCTATCCGAGAGGGATCTTCGACTTCGTGCTCGGCCTCAACCGCTGGGTGTTCCGCGTCGTCGCCTATGCGGCGCTGATGACCGACGTCTATCCGCCGTTTCGACTCGACCAGGGCGAGGCGGAGCCAGTCGCGTCCGTCCCGGCGGATGAGCCTCCGCGTCCTCGTTGATTCGGCCGTTCACCCGCGCCATCAGTCCATCTCCGTGAAGGTCTACCGCCGGCGAGGCGTCGTCGTGGTCCGCCGACTCGCGCTCAGCCGCGAAGGCG
The DNA here is from genome assembly GCA_963797125.1 of uncultured Thermoleophilia bacterium. Taxonomy (GTDB): domain Bacteria; phylum Actinomycetota; class Thermoleophilia; order Gaiellales; family Gaiellaceae; genus Gaiella. The sequence continues at coordinate 308,504 of CAWCOI010000004.1, forward strand.
GCCGAGCGCGTCCGCCATCGTGAAGCGACCCGCGAGCAGGGCGCTCCCGGCGACCGCGGCCTCGCAACCAAGGTCGCGCACGGCGACGAGGTCGTCGATCGACGAGATCCCGCCGGCGGCGATCACCGGCAGCCCGGCTTCGAGGACGTCCGTAAGGAGCTCGATGTCGGGCCCGGCGAGGGAGCCGTCCCGGATCGTGCTCGTGACGAGCAGGCGCGTGACGCCGGCGGCTGCGCAGTCGCTCGCGAGCGACGCCGCCGTCGTCCCGGACGACTTCGTCCAACCTTCGACCGCGACCTCGCCGTCGCGGACGTCGATCGCAACGACCAGCCGCTCGCCGAACCGGTCGGCCGCCGCGGTGAGGAACACGGGCGAGAGCGCGGCCGTCCCGACCATGACGCGATCTGCCCCGGCGGCGAGTGCCGCCGCGATCGAGTCCTCGCTGCGATAGCCCCCGCCGACCTGGAGTGGAAGGCCGCCTGCCGTTGCGACACGCTCGACGAGCCCGAGGGTCGGGGTGCCGCTGAAGGCGCCGTCGAGATCGACCAGGTGCAGGCGGGAGGCGCCCTCGTCACGGAACCGCCGGGCAAGCTCGACCGGGTCGCCGCCCTCGATCGTGACTGCCTCCCGCCGCCCTTGCGAGAGCCGCACGACGCGCCCATCGAGAACGTCGATCGCAGGGAGGAGCTCGAATTGCTGTTGTGCTAGCACGTTATCATGCTATCATGTATGGGATGCCTCCGACACGAACCCGTTCAAAGGCTCCGCAGGCTGCACTCGCGGCCGATCAACCCTCCGACCTCGTCGACGGGATCGACGAGCTCGCAGTCGCGATCAGGACGCTGCGAACGACCGACGAGGTGACGCGCTTTCTCCGGGATCTCTGCACCCGCGCCGAGCTCGAGGCCCTCGTCCACCGGTGGCAGACCGCGAGACTGCTCGACGAGGGCGTGCCGTATCTGGAGATCGCCGAGCGGGTCCCGACCTCGACGGCGACCGTAACGAGGGTTGCGCAGTGGGTGAGGCACGGGGCGGGCGGCTACCGGATCGCCCTCGAGCGGGCGGGCAAGCGGCGATGAGCGCCTTCACGCGCGCCGGCGAAAACGGTCGCCTCACCTTGGCCGTCCCGGCGAAGGGCCGGATGGCCGAGCCGACGCTCCGCCTCTGCGCCGACGCCGGGCTCTCGTTCGAGACGACCGAACGTTCCCTCGTCGTGCCTTGCGCGAATGCGCCGGTCGACCTCCTGCTCGTGCGCCCGAGCGACATCCCCGAGTACGTCCAGGACGGCGTCGTGCACCTGGGTGTCACGGGCGCGAACCTTGTCGTCGAGGCCGACGCCGATGTCGTCACGTTGGCGGAGCTCGGTTTCGCGCGGTGCACGCTGCAGGCAGCTGTCCCGAACGATGCGCCGCAGAGCGAGGTCTCCGATCTCAACGGGCTGCGGATCGCGACGGCCTACCCCGTCTCGACGAAGATGCTCCTGGAAGAGCGGGGGATCGAGGCCGAGCTCGTCTCCGTCTCGGGATCGGTGGAGGCGACCCCGCGGCTCGGGCTCGCCGATGCGATCGTCGATCTCGTCTCGACGGGCTCGACCGCGAGTGCGAACGGGCTCCGGCTGATCGGCACGTTGCTCTCCTCGCAGGCCGTCCTGATCGGCGGCCCGGTCGCCGTCGAGGAGCAGCACGATCTCGTCGAGCGGCTCGAGCTGATGCTCTCCGGGGTCGTCGCGGCGCGCCGGCGGCGCTACGTGATGATGAACGCGACGTCAGAGACGCTGCCTGCGATCCGCGCCGTCCTGCCGAGCATGGGCGCGCCGACCGTTCTCGCGCTCGCCGACGAGGGCGAGATCGCCGTCCATGCGGCGGTCGCGGCCGACGATGTCTGGGCTCTGCTGCCGGCTCTTCGCGACGCAGGCGCCACCTCGATCCTCGTGCTCCCGATCGAGCGGCTCGTTCCGTGAGAGGTGCCGGGCTCGACGAGGCGATTGTTGTCGCGGCCCCGATCGTCGCAGACGTCCGCGATCGCGGTGACGCCGCGTTGCTCGAGTGGACGGAGCGCTTCGACGGCCCACGGCCGGACGGGTTCCGGGTGCCGGCGGAGCGGATCGACGCGGCGACCGTGGACGACGACGTCCTCGTTGCATTGCGCTCGATGATTCGCGCCGTCCGCTTGTTCAACGAAGCGCAGCGGCCGGTCGACACCTCGGTCGAGGCGGCGCCGGGCATCGTCTCGGAGCGGCGTTGGTTGCCGCTCGACTCGGTCGGGATCTGCGTTCCGAGCGGGACCTATCCACTGCCCTCGTCGCTCGTGATGGCGGCGGTGCCCGCCCTCGTCGCGGGCGTGCGGCGGATCGCGATCGTGACGCCGAATCCGGTCGATGCGACGCTCGTCGTTGCACGCGAGCTCGGTCTCGACGAGGTCTACGCCGTCGGTGGTGCACAGGCCGTTGCGGCACTCGCATACGGCACCGCTTCCATCGCCCCCGTCGACCGCATCGTCGGTCCCGGCAACGCCTACGTCACGGCCGCGAAGCTGCTCGTCTCGAGCCGTGTCGGGATCGACCTGCCCGCAGGCCCGAGCGAGGTGATCGTGATCGCCGACGAGACGGCCGACCCGGAGGCGTGCGCGGCCGACCTCGTCGCCCAGGCCGAGCACGGTGCGGAGAGCGAGGCGATCCTCCTCAGCACCGACCGGGGGCTGTCCGACCGCGTCTCTACGCTTGTTGCTCGATATGACAACGTCACGGTGGAAACGGTTGCCTCGCTGGCTGACGCGCTGGAGCGCTCGGAGGCCTTCGCCCCAGAGCACCTCGAGCTCCACGTCACCGATCCCGAGTCGATCCTTGCCCGCGTGCGCAATGCCGGTTCGGTGTTCGTCGGTGGCTCGGCCGTCATCGGCGACTACGCGGCCGGCGCCACGCACGTCCTGCCGACCGGCGGCCTCGCGCGCTCCTCCGGCGGCCTCGGGCTCGAGATGTTCATGAAGCCGCTCCAGGTCGTGCGGGCGACCTCCGCCGGCGCTGCGGCCGCGGCGAGGGTGATCGGCCCGATCGCGCGCGCGGAGGGGCTGCCGTTGCATGCGGCCGCCGCCGAGCGGCTACTGGAGTCGCGCGGAGTCGAGCAGCTGGAGCCGGAGCGTGAGCCGGCGTGAGCGAGTCGCGACGCACGGCCGCCGGCACAACGGCTTCGGCCGCGAGCCTCGATGCCGCCCGGAGCGGAGGCCCCGTCGCGGTCCAGCTTCCGGACGCCTTCGCGCCGTACGCGTGGGCCGCCACCGTGGCCGAAGTTGCCGCGCGTCACGGCCTCGATCCGGTGCAGGTGCTGAAGTTCGACCAGAACACGCCGCCGTCTGCCCGGAGTCGCACAGATCCCGCTGGCGGAGAGCTTCGCAACGCTGAACCGGTACCCGGACGGCACGTATCGCGAGCTGCGCGAGGCCGCAGCCGCGTACGTCTCGCGTGACACGGGGATCACGATCGGCTGGGAGCAGATCGTGATCGGGGCAGGCGCAGACGACCTCATCCTGCTCTGCGCGCGCACCTACCTCGAGGAGGGCCGCACCGCGTCGATCGTGCCGCCCACGTACGCGCTCTACCGCATCGCCACGCTTCTCGCCGGCGCCGAGCCGAGCGACCGAGGTCGACGGCGCCAGCCTCATCTGGCGCTGTAACCCGGACAACCCCACCGGGAAGGTGACACCCGCGGCTGAGATCCTCGCGCTGGCGCGGGACAACCCCTCTGCCGCGGTCGTCGTCGACGAGGCCTACGTCGAGTACGGCGGCGAGACCGTCGTGCCCTACCTCGACGAGTGCCCGAACCTGATCGTGCTCCGAACGATGTCGAAGGCATTCGGCTACGCCGCGCTCCGCGTTGGCTACGCGGTCGCAGCTCCGGCAACCGCTGCCGTCCTTGAAGCCCGACGCGCACCCGCCCCGATCAGCGCTCCCGCGGCCCGCATCGCCGCTGCGGCGCTGCGCGACCCGCGCTACGACCTCAACAGCGAGATCGCTCGAGCGGGAGCGCGTGCGCACCGCCCTCGGGGCGGCAGGGCTCACGGCGCCACCGGCCGCAGGCAACTTCGTCTGGATCGAGACCGACGACGACCTCGGTGCCGCTCTCGAGCAGCAAGGCATCATCGTGCGGCGGTTCCCGGAGGGAATCAGGGTGACGTTACGGCGGCCGTCCGAGAACGACCTTCTCCTCCGCGCGCTCGGCGCCGAGCCTGGCCCGCTTCCGGGCCGCGAGGCGACCGTGATCAGGACGAGCACCGAAACGGCGCTGCGCATCACGCTCTCGCTCGACGGCAGCGGCAGATCGCACATCGCGACCGGGATCGGCTTCCTCGACCACCTGCTGACGCTCCTCGCCTTCCACGCCGGATTCGATCTCGACTGCGTCGCCGGCGGCGATCTCGACGTCGACGAGCACCACACGGTCGAGGACGTCCTCGCCGCGTTCGGAACCGCCGTGCAGCAAGCGCTCGGATCGCGGGAGGGCGTTGCGCGCTACGGCTCCGCGGTCGTGCCAATGGACGAGGCCCGGGCAACCGCCGCCGTTGACCTCGTTCGCCGCGCGCATGCGGAGATCTCGCTCGGCTTCCACGGCGAGCGGGTCGGCGGTCTCGCGCTCGCGCTGCTGCCGCACGCCCTCGAGCGCTTCACGATGGAGGCGGGCTGCACGGTCCACGTCGAATCCGCCGGCGCCGACGACCACCACATCGCGGAAGCCGCCTTCAAGGCGCTCGGCCAGGCGCTCCGGCAGGCCGTTGCCGCGGGGGACGGCGGCATCCGCTCGACCAAGGGCATCGCGTGAAGGTGGTGCTCGCCGACTATGGCGCCGGAAACCTCCGCTCGGTCACGGCGGCGTTCGCGCGTGCCGGGGCCGACGCCTCGATCTCGACCGACGCGACGGCGGTGAGCGCGGCGCCGCTCGCAGTGATCGCCGGCGTGGGCCATGTCGAGAGCGCCGCGCGGGGGCTCAGCGCGAACGGCCTCGACGATGCGATCCGCGATCGTGTCGCGGCCGGCAAGCCGGTGCTCGGGATCTGCGTCGGCATGCAGCTCCTCTTCGAGGAGAGCGAAGAAGGCGGGCGCGGGCCTCGGGCTGCTCGCCGGCCCTGTCCGGCGCATTCGGGCCCGACGCGTTCCTCATATGGGCTGGAACGAGCTCGGGCTCGCGCGTGCATCGGCTCTCGTGGACGGCCTCGAGGGCAAGGACGTCTACTTCGCACACAGCTTTGCGGTCGATCCGCTCGACGAAACGGTCGTCGTCGCCTCCGCCGAACACGACGGCCGCATCGTCGCGGCCGTCGAGCAGGGCGTCGTCGCCGGTGTCCAGTTCCATCCCGAGCGCAGTGCCCAGGCGGGCGCGCGGCTCCTCGAGAACGCGTTGGCATGGTCAAGAAGCGCGTGATCCCGTGCCTCGACGTCGCGAACGGGCGCGTCGTCAAGGGCGTCAACTTCGTCGACCTGCGTGAGATGGGGGAGCCGATCGAGCTCGCCACCCGCTATTCGGAGCTCGGGGCCGACGAGCTCGTGTTCCTGGATATCACCGCCACGCTCGAGGGGCGCGGCCCGATCCTGGAGCTGATCGAACGGGCATCTGCCGAGCTGACGATCCCGTTCACGGTCGGCGGCGGCGTCACGAGCCTCGAGGACGCCCGCTCGCTGCTCCGCGCCGGCGCCGACAAGGTCGCCGTAAACCGGGCCGCCTTCGACGACCCGTCGATCCTCGCAGGGCTCGCCGACGAGTTCGGCTCGCAGGCCGTTGTCTGCGCCATCGACGCCAGAGCCGGGGAGGTCGTGACGCACGCCGGCAAGAACCCGCGCGGCCGTAATGCGATCGACTGGGCGGTCGAGGCGGTCGAGCGCGGGGCCGGGGAGCTGCTCGTCACCTCGATCGATGCCGACGGGACGCGCGCGGGCTACGACCTGCCACTCACGCGCGCATTCGCCGAGGCGGTCGAGGTGCCGGTGATCGCCTCCGGCGGAGCCGGTGAGGCGGCGCACCTGGCGGCGGCGTTCGAGGTGGGAGCCGAGGCTGCGATCGTCGCCTCGATCGTGCACGAACGGCCGGAACGGCTGCCCGAGCTCAAGGCGGAGTTGAAGGAGGCGGGATGGAACGTCAGGACCTGAGCCCGGGCGAGCTGACGCCCGCGATCGTGCAGGACGCGGGCAGCGGCCGGGTGCTGATGCTCGCTTGGATGGACGAAGAGGCGCTGCGCCGCACCCGCGAGAGCGGCGAGGCGTGGTTCTGGAGCCGGTCGCGGCAGGAGTACTGGCACAAGGGTGCGACCTCCGGCAACACCCTTGCAATCGTCGAGATCCGTGACGACTGCGACGGCGACGCGCTCCTCCTCCGCGTCGACCCCGCCGGCCCTGCCTGTCACACGGGCGCCGAGTCATGCTTCGCGCCGTGGCTCTGGCGTGTCGTCGCCGAGCGCGCCGCCACCCGCCCCGAGGGCTCCTACGTCGTCTCGCTCCTCGACCGGGGCATAGCGGCGGCGGCGCAGAAAGTGGGGGAGGAGGGCGTCGAGGCGGCGCTGGCCGCGGTCGGCGACACCGACGAGCGGCTCGTGGCGGAGCTTGCCGACCTCTGGTTCCACAGCTACGTCCTGCTCGCCGCGCGCGGCCTCGATCCCGAGCGGGTCGAGGAGGAGCTGCGGCGCCGGCATCAGGCCGCCGGCTAGCTCCGAGCGCCACCGGCTCCGCGATATCGGTGGCGTGCTCGCAACGGCCAGGTCAGAGCAGTCACGACAGTGCTCTGGCCGGCGGTGAGCAGGCCCGCCCTCGCCCACTCGTCGTCGAGCTCGATCCGCACCTCACCGGACTGGAACCTGTTCCCGTTACCTGCCACGCAGTGCGTCGGCTCGAGGTCGACGGTGTCCGTCGAGATCATCCGCAGCCCGGTCGCCGGCTCTCCGACGAGGGCGGCGATCTGCTCCACGGTCGCCGCGGGGCTGCGGACGAGGTCCTCGTAGCGCAGCCGGATGTACCGGTCGCGGCCCCAGGCGAGCTCGACCACCGTGTTCGAGCTGTCATAGACGAGGGCGAACCCCGTCGGTCCCGGCTTCAGCGCGACCCCACGCCTTTCGATCCTCCTCTGCCGCGAGTGGGCCACCGCGCGCGGATCGCGGACGAGGTGGACGACGGTCGACTCGACGCGCCCCGCCGCCTCGAGTAGGGCACCGAACCGGGCCACTTGGAGGAGTCGACGACGACGGGATCCCGTGACCTCGGGGATTGCGCGGAGGACGGCCCCGAAGGCCGCCCGACTCCGCACGAGCCGCGGCGGATCCGGCAGCAGGCCGCGGGCGGCGAGGCGCTGGCCCACCATTCCCCGAACCCCTGCGTCCGACGTCTCGATCTGAAGCGGAGACGGATCCGGGGCGCCGTCCGTGCCGGGAAAGGCGCTCGACAGGATGGCCTGCCAGGGCGGGCAGGCAGCGACGTCCTCGCCGCAGCCGCACGACCCGTGCTGCGCGATGCGGGCGCCAAGGTGGCGAAACTCGCCCCCGAAGAAGAAGCCGTCGAGCTGCCCGAGAAGCGACCCGAGGAGTGTGGTGCCCGACCGTCCCATGCCGGCGATGTAGACGACCTTCACGAGCGGAGCCGCCACCGCTAGGCCTTTATCTCCGCGGTGGGTCTCCATCGCGAGACCTTACGGGTCGGTGGAGAGCCGAGACCAGATCTGGGTGTCCTCCCGGACTCCGGGCTTGGTGTAGACCGATCGCAGCAGCCCCTCCCGCACGTAGCCGCAGCGTTCGGCGACCCGCTGCGACGCCACGTTCTCGTCGCTTATCAGGAGCTGGAGCCGCAGAGCGCCGAGCTCGCGAAAGGCCCAGTCGGAGAGCAGCCGGAGAGCCTCCGTCGCGACGCCGCGGCCACGGGCTGCGGGCGACACCAGGTAGCCGAGCTCGACCGTTTGCTCGTCCCGGTCGATCCGCACGGCCAGCGCCAGCCCGACGACGCCGTCGTCGGCCGGATCGACGATCGCGAACCCTTCCCTCGTTCCGTCGCGTCGACCCTCCTCATAGCGCTCGAGCCAGGTGTGCTCGAACCCGGGTGGCACCGGCACCGGGACGCGCGTGAAACGCAGGACATCAGGATCGGCGAGCATCGCGGGCATCGCCGACAGATGGGCAGGCGCCAGCGGCTCGAGTCGGAGCGCAGCCACGAAGCGATCCTAGCCTCGTCGCACGTAGGCGACGACGCGCTCGATCTCGGCAGTGAGCTGTCGCTTGCGCCCGCGAGGCAGCGGGATCACGTGCTCGATCTCGACCTCGCCGGAACGCGGCCACCACAGCCCCGTGACGATCCCGTCGACGACGAGCGGTCGCATTCCCGTGACGCTCTCGTACCGTCCCTTCGGATCGAGCTTGATCCGCTCGCTGACGGCCGCCGGAACGACGGCATCACGTGGGCGTGACCCCAGGATGTAGGCGTCGTATTGCGGCAGTAGCCGGACGGATCGCGTGACGCCGTCGAACCCCGCGGTGTCGCCGCGGAGGACGAAGGCGCGGATGCGACCGATGCGAACCTCATCGAGCTCCGCCTGCTCGAACAGCTCCCGGGAAGCTGCGCCGCCGAAACCCGACCACGCAGCGAAGTCTGCGGGTCGGGCCGGGCCGTAGACGTGAAGGAAGCGACGGAGCGCTTCGCGGCGCGCGGTGCCAGGCTCGACATCCGGCCAGCCGCCGAGCCACTCATCCGCGCGGACGAATGTCACGGCGGCACCGCGCGGCGGGCCGAAGCACAGCCTTCCGGTCATCGCCGCCGGATGGAGAAGCTCGCCGAACCCGGAGCGGAAGGTCGGATGTGTCCAGCCAAGGCTCTCCTCGACGGCCGCGACGAGCTCGGCGCGGCTGAGACAGTGGCTCCGCAGCGCCTCGCCGACCGCGTCGAGAAGTGCCCTACTCCGCTTCAGCGTGAGGTCGTAGCGGTCGAGCCACGGCTGTGACTCCCAATATCGCTCCCCGCCCGTGACAGCCGCCGCCCACATCGCAACCTCGTCCGCCGCGACCAGATGCAAGGTGCCGCGCAGCGACCAGGTCTTGACGATCGAGCGCTTCTCGTAGAGAGCCGTGCGAAACCCGGCCGGCCCGAGCCCGTGGATGCGAGCGGACAACCCGAGCTCGGCCGCCGAGAGGAGCTGCGCCTGGATCAGCGGCGCCCGGCGGACGACCTCGACCAGATCCGTCGCCGCGGCCGGTTCAACCAGGCGGCTCCGCGGTCAGCCGCCTCGAGGTCACCTGGCTCCACGTCAGCTCCAGCACCAGCGAACGTCTAGCAGAGTGCCTCATCACCCCCAGACGCCGAAGGGCGCCGTTGCCGGCGCCCTTCTGTCGATTGGAGCTGGTGTTGCGCTGGTCCGTGGGTCAGCCGACCTGCTAACGTCTGGTTCACCGGGATGCTGGCAGCAGGCACGTAGAGCGCCACACTTGATCTTCTGGGGAGCCTTGTCGGACGCTTGGCGTTCCCGCCGAACTGGACGATCCAGCCGTCGAGTGTCGTTCGGCTTCGAGGGCGTTCGTGGCCCAGTCCATGCGGCCGGGGAACGAGGCGATGACGCCGGTTCCGTCTGGAGCGCCCGCATTGAGGCCGTTGTAGTACTCGCGACGTGAACCGGTAGCCAGCGACGAGTTGCGACCTTGCCGGGCGAGCACGCCACGGTGGCGATGGCGCCGTTGCAACGTCGACGTATCCGGCCCGCGTCCGTAGTCGGCGGTCGTCCTTCGAGAAGCGCCAGGTGAGCCGGAATCGCCCTCGTACGCCGCTTCTTACCGTCAGCGCCCGTGTCGCCCTTCGTCGCCCTTGCGCACCGGCCGCGCCGGTGACGCCCTGCGCTCGACCGAGCCGGCACCCGCCAGCAGGCCCCCGTGCGCCGTTGGCGCCGCGCTCGCCCTTGAGGGCCGCCTTGGCGCTCGGGTTGATGTGAGCCATCTTGATCGTGCCGTTCGCGATCTGATTGCCGTGATCAGCTTCGCCGTGCCCGCGACCGCAGTCCCGCTCAACGCGACGGCGAGGGCGATAATCGCAACGATCATCGCCGGCGTGAAACGCCTTCCCTTCAACATGTTCAGAGTCCTTTCGGTAACCCGTTACCCGGCGGCGAGATGCCGCGGGTTCGATGAAGAAAAGGTACGGGTGGCCGACGGTGCGGTCGCTAGACCCGATTGTGCTCCATTCGTGGCCAGATGCAGCTCATGCGCCCGGCACGCTGGAATGTGGCCAATCGGACCGCGTAATGCGGCCCTCAGCGCGGGCTAGGCGTCTAGCCCGCGAGTTGCCGGATGCGCGGCTGCAGGAACGCGGCGCCGTCGCGCGCCAGCTGCTCTTCGCTCGTGAACGTGCGCCGCCAGACCTTCGTCGCTGCGGCCAGGTCGGGGAGCGAGTCGCCGAACGCCTCGATCACCACCCAGCCGTCGTACCCGATCTCGCCGAGCGCGGCGAAGGTGGTATCCCAGTCGACCTGACCGGTGCCGGGCGTGCCGCGCTGATTCTCAGAGGCGTGGAAATGGACCAGCACGTCGGCGCACGCCTGCAGCGCCGCGCGGGGATCGGTTTCCTCGATATGGGCGTGAAAGGTGTCATACATCAGTCGGCAGTTCGGGTGGTCGACCTCACGGACGAGTGCCGCTGCGTCCACGGCGCAGTTCACGAGGTACATCTCGAAACGGTTGAGGTATTCGACGACGAGCGTCACGTCGAGGCCCTCCGCGTACTCCGCGGCGGCGCGGAGGCTCTCGACAGAGCGGTTGCGCTCGTCAGACGTCGGTGGGGTGCCGCTGAACTCTCCGAGTGGAGCCTCGATCGGCCCGCATAGCGTTCGTGCTCCCATCGCAGCGCAGGCGTCGACGGCCGCCTTCGTCGCGTCGAGCCCGCGCTTGCGCACCTCGGGGTCGGCGCTGATCGGGCTCGTATCGCCGTTGCGCGCAGTTACGCCGAGCGCCACGAGGCCGAGAGCAGCGAGGCGCTCGCCGAGCCGTCGGTACTTCTCGACTGCGCTGTCGAAGATGGGAATCTCGACACCGGCGTACCCAATTTCGCGCAGCAATTCGAATGTCGCATCGTGCTCGGCTCCCGACACGTCGGTCGACCACAGCATCATGTTCATCCCGAGTCGAGGTTGCCTTCCGGCGTCCGTCTCCATCGTCAGATCCTAACCAGCGGGCGGGCCAGCGGCCTCTCATTCGAATGGAAGCAGAGAGATCATGCTCACCTCGTCCCTCGGCCTAGACCTCCCACTCACCGGCCAGCAGCCGCGGCACGAGATCGTCCAATAGCCGCAGCGTCATGCCCCAGAGGACGTGGCCCTCGACGTCGATCCCCTCGACCTCGAGCGGCTCCTGTGAAATGTGCGGAGGTGAACGGGAGCCTGCTCCGCTGCGCCGGATCCCCGAGCATCTCCACCGCCGGGGTGAGCAGCTTCACGACCTCGTCGGGCTGGATCCGCCACTCGACATCGGCGGGGACAAGGCCGAGGAAGGGGTAGACCCGCCAGCCGGTCGCCGTCGTCTCGAGCGGGTCGAGCGCTGCCAGGATCTCGACCTGATCCGAGAGCAGGCCGACCTCCTCCTCCGCCTCGCGCAGAGCGGTCGCGAGGAAGTCTCGGTCGCCCGGCTCCGGCCGACCGCCGGGAAGGCCGAGCTGGCCGCCGTGAACGCCATGGTCGGTGCGAAGGAGCAGCAGGATCCGCAGCACGCCGTCCGCATCGCGGAAGACGGGGGCCAGGACCGCGGCGTCCGCAAGCGAAGCAGCCGTGGTCAGGCCTCGGAGCGGAGCAGGTCGTCGGTCGTCTCGCGGCGGCGGATCAGCCGCGCCTCGCCCGAGCCGACGAGGACGGCCGCCGGGCGCGTGACGCCGTTGTAGTTCGAGGCCATAGCCAGCGTGTACGCCCCCGTCGCGGGCACTGCCAGCAGGTCGCCGCGGCGAGGCGCCGGCAGCTCGACGTCGTCGATCAGCACGTCTCCCGACTCACAGTGCATCCCGGCGATGCTGACGTGCTCGTCGGCCGGCTCGTCGGCTCGGTCGGCCGCGATTGCGGTGTAGACGGCGTCGTAGAGCTGGGGGCGCGGGTTGTCGGACATGCCGCCGTCGACCGCAACCCACGTGCGCTCCGGCAACCGCTTGACGGCGCCGACGCGATAGAGGGTCACACCGGCCGGGCCGACCAGCGAACGCCCGGGCTCGAGCCACACCTCCGGCGCGTCGAGGCCCGCTTCCGCGAACGCGAGGTGCGCCGTCTCGACCGCGCTCGCGGCCAGCACGGACGCGTCGGGTGCGTGCTCGTCGAGGTTATGGCGGATCCCGAAGCCGCCACCGAGATCCGCGACGCGCGCCGTCCAGCCGAGCGCGTCGCGGCACGAGGCGGCGAACGACGCGAGCCGCACGATCGTCTCGGCCTGCGCGTCGAAGTCCGCGAGCTGAGAGCCCACGTGCACGTGGAGCCCGAGCACGTCGAGCCCGCGTGCCAGCGCGTCCTCGATCAACGATCGCGCCTGCGTCGGGGGAAGGCCGAACTTCGAGCCGTGATGGCCGGTGCGGATCGCCTCGTGGGTATCAGCATCGACACCGAGCGTGACGCGCACGAGCACGCGCTGCACCCCGGCGGCAGCTGCCAGCTCCGCCTCATCAGGCGCGTCGAGGACGGCCACCGCCCCGACCTCCGCCGCTCGCCGAAGAAACGCGCTGTCCTTGTTGTTGCCGTGCACGACGATCTCTGCGCCACCGAACCCGGCAGCCTCGGCGAAGGCGAGCTCACCGATCGAGGCGACGTCGACCCCCACGCCCTCCTCGCGGAGCAGGCGCATCACGGCCACGTTCGCGAACGCCTTGACGCCATACGCGACGTGGCCGCCGGGGCCGACAGCCTCCCGCAGCGACCGCGCCCGCGCTCGAAGCGTCTCCTCGCAGTAGACGACGAGCGGCGTGCCGAACTGGTCGGCCAGCGAAGATGCCCCGACCCCACCGAGCGTGAGCTCACCGCCGTCGATTCGCGCCGAGGTCGGGAAGAGCTCGATCATCGATTGGTCAGGATCTCGAGCCCGGCGGCTTCGATCACGACCGCGGTGAGCCCGTCGTCGGTACGCGTCTCGTGCTCCTCGCCTGCCTCCCAGACGGCTGCATCTCCGATCCCGACGGCGTGCTCGACGCCATCGCCGCCCGACACGATGCCCGCGCCTGCCACGACCGCGAGCATCTGCCGCCCAACTGCCGGATGCCGACCGATCCTGCCGCCCGGCTCGAGCCGGGCGAGCGCCTGGAAGCTCGTGCCCGGGGATGACGAGAGCGGCGAGATCGAGAACCCGAGACTGCCGTGCGTCTCGATCGGCCGTGCCGTCTCCGCGGCGAATCGGACGAGCCGCATCTATGCGGTCGCGGCGGCCGCCGCGTAGCCCTCGCGCATCTCGTCGAGTGAGAGCGCCTCGTAGTCTCCGGCGTGGCCGGCCTGACCGAAGTTGCGCATCCGCTCCGCGATTAGCTCCTGCATCGCCGTGCGGGCCGGCTTGAGGTAGTCACGCGGATCGAACTTCTCGGGCGACTCGGCGAACACCTTGCGGATCGCGCCGGTGACGGCGAGCCGGGAGTCGGTGTCGACGTTGATCTTGCGGACGCCGTGCCGGATCCCGAGCTGGATCTCCTTCACGGGCACGCCCCACGCGGGCTTGAGCTCTCCGCCGTACTGGTTCACCTGGGCAACAAGCTCCGGCGGCACGCTCGACGAGCCGTGCATGACGAGGTGCGTGTCGGGCAGGCGGCGGTGGATCTCCTCGATCAGGTCCATCTTCAGCACCTCGCCGGTGGGCTCCTGCGCGAACTTGTAGGCGCCGTGGGAGGTCCCGAATGCGACCGCGAGCGCGTCGACGCCCGTCTCGTGCACGAACGCCACGGCCTCGTCCGGATCGGTCAGGTGCACCTCGCCGGAGCCATGGCCGTCCTCGACCCCGCCGAGCGTTCCGATCTCGCCCTCGACCGTGACGCCGCGCGCGTGGGCGTAGGCGACGACCTCCTTCGTGACGGCGACGTTGTAGTCGAACGATGAGGGCGTCTTGCCGTCGGCCTCGAGCGACCCGTCCATCATCACGCTCGTGAAGCCGAGATCGATGGCGGAGATGCACGTCGCCGGCTCGTTGCCATGGTCGAGGTGCAGCGCGACCGGGATCTCCGGATAGAGCTCGACGGCGGCGAGCATGAGGTGCCAGAGGAAGACGTCGTTCGTGTACGAGCGGGCGCCGCGCGACGCCTGGATGATCACGGGCGACGAGGTCTCGCGCGCCGCCTCCATGATCGCCTGGATCTGCTCCATGTTGTTGACGTTGAAGGCCCCGACGCCGTAGCCGCCGCGGGCGGCTTCGTCGAGGAGCTGGCGCATCGAGACGAGCGGCATCTTCCGATCTCCCTGTTCGCGATTGGTGTCGTGCCAGCGTACTCACGCCGCGCGTGGGAGTGGTCGAAAGGCGACACCGGTGGTACGATCCGGGAGATGTTCCTGCTTCTTACGTGACCGAGGGAGTCCCGCGGCGAGAGCCGTGACGATCTCCCCTGAGCCTCTCCCATGTGAGAGGCTTTTTTGTACCCCGACACAGAGAACGATGGAGACGATGGAGCGCTACGACCCACAATCGATCGAGGCAAAGTGGCAGAAGGTCTGGAAGGACGAGCAGTCGTTCCATGTCCCGAACCCCGATCTGGCCGAGTTGGTCGGCCACGGTCGCCGCAAGTCGTTCGTCGTCGAGATGCTCCCGTATCCGTCGGGCGACCTGCACATGGGGCACACGCTGAACTACACGATCGGCGACGTGATCACGCACACGCGGCGGCGCAAGGGAATGCAGGTGCTGCGGCCGATGGGGTATGACGCATTCGGCCTGCCGGCGGAGAACGCCGCCATCAAGGAGGGCGGCCATCCGCGCACCGTCACCGAACGCAACATCGTCTCGATCCGCGAGCAGATGCACCGGATGGGGTGGGCGATCGACTGGGGGCGCGAGATCTCCACGGCCGACCCGGCCTACTACCACTGGACGCAGTGGCTGTTCCTGCGTTTCTACGAGAAGGGCCTCGCCTATCGCAAGGAGGCGCCGGTCAAGTGGTGCCCGAACGACCAGACCGTGCTCGCGAACGAGCAGGTGATCGACGGCCACTGCGAGCGTTGTGGCGCCGAGGTCGAGGCGAAGATCCTGACTCAGTGGTACTTCCGGATCACCGACTACGCCGACGCGTTGCTCGACGAGATGGAAGACCTCGAGGACTGGCCTGAGCGCGTCCTGACGATGCAGCGCAACTGGATCGGCCGCTCCCACGGCGCCCGCGTCGTGTTCAGCGTCGAGGGGAGCGGGGAGGAGCTGCCCGTCTTCACGACGCGGCCCGACACGCTGTTCGGGGCGACGTTCTTCGTGCTGGCTCCCGAGAACCCGCTCGTCGCGCAGCTCGTCGCAGGCTCCGAGCACGAGACCGAGGTGCTCGAGTACGTCCGCCATACCGCCGCCCGCTCCGAGGTCGAGCGCGAGACGAAGGAGAAGGACGGCGCGTTCACCGGGCGCTATGCGATCAACCCGGTCAACGGCGAGTCGATACCGATCTGGGTCGCCGACTACGTCCTGATGGGGTACGGCACCGGCGCGATCATGGCCGTGCCCGCGCACGACGAGCGCGACTACGCGTTCGCCGAGCGCTACGGCATCGAGGTGCGGCCCGTGGTCGTCCCCGAGGGTGAGGAGCTGCCCGAGGGCGGTGCGTACTCCGCGCACTCGGCGAACGAGGTGCTCGTCAACTCCGGCCCGTTCACCGGGCTGCCGAGCCCCGAGGCGAAGGAGAAGATCGTCGCCTGGCTCGCCGAGCAGGGCCTCGGTGAGCAGACGATCGGATATCGCCTGCGCGACTGGTTGTTCTCCCGCCAGCGCTATTGGGGCTGCCCGATCCCGATCATCCATTGCCCGGCCTGCGGCGAGGTTCCCGTGCCCGACGATCAGCTGCCTGTGGTGCTGCCGGACATCACCGAGGTCGCCCCGAAGGGCCGCTCGCCGCTCGCCGCTGCCGAGGACTGGGTCAATGTGACGTGCCCGTCCTGCGGTGGGCCGGCGCTGCGCGAGACCGACACGATGGACACGTTCGTCGACTCGTCCTGGTACTTCATCCGCTACACCGATCCGTTCAACGCCGAGGCGCCGTTTGACCGTTCGATCGCGGACTACTGGCTGCCCGTCAACCAGTACATCGGCGGCATCGAGCACGCGGTGCTGCACCTGCTCTATGCGCGATTCTTCGCGAAGGTGATGAACGAGCTCGGCTACTGCTCCTTTCGGGAGCCGTTCGCCCGGCTCTTCAACCAGGGGATGATCGGCGCGGGCGGCGCCAAGATGTCGAAGTCGAAGGGCAACGTCGTCAACCCGCTCGAGTACGCCGACCGCTACGGCGCCGACACGGTGCGTATGTACACGCTCTTCATGGGCCCCGCCGACGAGGACATGGACTGGCAGGACAACGGCCTGGAGGGCATCTGGCGCTTCCTCAATCGCGTCTGGCGGATCGCGCACGAGCAGGCGGCTGTCCCGGCCGGCGATCCCGGCACGGGCCCACTGGCGCGCAAGACGCACCAGACGATCGCCAAGGTCACAGACGACATCGATCGCCGCTTCTCGTTCCACACCGCGATCTCCGCCGTGATGGAGCTCGTCAACGAGATCCAGCGCCATCCCGACGACCCGGCTGCACGCTTCGCGACCGAGACGGCCGTGTCCCTGATCCAGCCCTACGCTCCTCACGTGGCCGAGGAGCTCTGGGGCGTCCTCGGTGAAGGGAGGTTGTGGGAAACGGCCTGGCCCGAGGCCGATCCCGCGCTTCTCGTCCACGACGAGGTCGAGATCGCGGTGCAGGTCAACGGAAAGGTGCGCGACCGGCTCCACGTCTCGGCGACGATCGGGGAGGACGAGCTGCTGGTGCTGGCGCTCGCGTCCGAGCGCGTCCGGGCCTACGTCGACGGCAAGGAGCTGCGGAAGACCGTGGTCGTACCGGGCCGGCTCGTCTCGCTCGTCGTCTAGCGGCAGCGACAGGATTCATCCTGTCGTCCGGGCTTGGCTGGGCGGCCGCGGATCAGAACGACGAGGGCCGTCGAGCGGCTTCGCTCACGCGCACGGTGAGCGGAGGTCCCACGTCGATCGTGACCTGCACCGGCGGCCCGTCGGCTGCGATGCCGGCGAAGCACTCGGCGAGGAGCTCGCGGGCCGCGTGGTGGAGCGCACGCGCGCCGGCAGCGTCCCCGCTGTCGCCGGCGATGTCCTCCACGACCTCGACGACGATCGGGTCGAGCGTCTCGACGACGAGCCCGTACTCGCGGCCGAGGGCGACGATTGCCGACTCGGCCACCCCGCGACGCGCATCCGCGCCCTCGAGCTCCGCATAGGCGGCGAAGGCCCCGATCCGGCCGACGAGATCGACAGGAAGGCCGGACGCCCGCAGATGCTCGATGCATGTGCGCTGCACTGCCCACCGGTCGTTCAGCGGCGTCCTTCCGAGGTGCAACGCCAGCTCATCGCTCTCGAGGCTGGTCGTGAGCGCGACGACGATGTGCCGGGCATCGACGGACGTGCCTGCGGGGCTCCGGACGCGGCCGGCGTCGAGCAGGCCGACGAGGAGATCGAGCACGTCGGGATGCGCCCGCTCGACCTCGTCGACGAGGAGGATGCAACCCGGGCGCTCGATCGCTGCCAGCAGTGGTGTCGTCTGGCGCGTGTCCGCTGTAGCCGGGCGGCGATCCGAGAAGTCGGGTGAGCTGGATCGAGTCCGTCAGCTCGCCGCAGTCGAGCCTGAAGACCTTGGCGCCGTCGTATCCGAGCGATGTCAACGCAGCGGGAAGCGCCTCCACCGTCGCCGTCTTCCCGGAGCCGGTCGGCCCGAGAAGCGCGACCGACCCCGGGTGTGCCGGGTGTCGCTTGCGGAGCTGGGCGAGGGTTGCGCTCGCGACCCGCTCGAGCGCTGCATCCTGGCCGTGGATGACGCGGGCGAGCTCGGCGGCGAGGCTCGCGACGGTGAGCGTCGGCTCGCGGGCTCGGGATTCGACGAAGGTCGCGCCGCTGTGGGCAGGTCCTGGCGCCGCTTCGTCAGGAGCCGGAGGGACATCCGCCTCGGCTGCGGCCTCGGTCGTCGGCTCCGGCTCGGGCGGGCGCTCCGGTGGGTGCGGTCGGCTCGATCCCGAACGCCTCGGCGATCGGGCCGGTCCAGAACCTCCACAACTCGTGCGGGGTCGAGAACACGCAGGTCCCCGTTTCGAAGAGGAGCTTCAGGCGAAATTCCTCGGCCCTGCACTCGCCTGGATCGACGTGCACGATCATGGCGCCGGCTCGTCCGAGTGAGAGGCTGACCGGGCCCGAACGCCCGCCGCAGGATGGTGGATAGGTGGCACAGTCCAGCCTGAACCTGCCTGTCCGGGCGTGCTCGAAGAGCTCTTCGAACGTCGCTCGTGGTGCGGTCGCGTACCGGTGCATGCTCCTCCTGCGGCGCTGATCGACGGTCGGCGAGCAGCCGACTCTAACGAACGAGTGTTCGGTAGCGCAAGTCCTCTGCCTCGGGCTCGTGCAGCGCTGTGGAGCGATCGTCACGGTCCTGGCACAGAGACGACGCAGTCTCGTGACACTTCTGTTGCCACGATTGGAGACATGATCTTCGAGAGGCTCCCGCGCCGCCAGACGGCGATTCTGCTCGTCGTTTCACTCCTCGTTCTCGGGCTCGTAGGGAAGCGCCTTGCCGCCGCGGGCACCGCAAGGGCCCCCGCGGCGCAGGCAGTCTCCCTCTCCCAGGGGAGGTCGGTGGGCAGCGCCGCGGCTGCCCCTCGGCTCGTCGTCTACGTCGTCGGCGCCGTCCGCCACGCCGGTCTCGTGCGGTTGTCCGAGGGCGCCCGGGTGGCGGATGCGCTCGAGCGCGCCGGCGGCCCGAGCCGCCACGCCGACCTGACGCTGGTCAACCTGGCGGCGCCGGTCGCGGACGGGCAGCAGATCGTCGTCCCGACGCGTGTCGTGGCCGCCGCCGGTGGCGCGGGCGCGGCCGGGTGCCGCCGTCGGTGCCCCCGCGAAGGTGAGCCTCGCAAGCGCCACCATGGAGCAGCTCGATGCGCTTCCGGGCATCGGCCCGGTAACGGCGCAGAAGATCCTCGACTGGCGTCAGACCCATGGGCCGTTGCGTTCTGCCGACGACCTGGACGCGATCCCCGGTATCGGGCCTGCCAGGGTCGAGCAGCTGCGAGATCTGGTGACGCCGTGATCCGGCTGCAGGAGGCACTCGATCGAGGTTGGCCCGCGGTCGCCCTCGGCGCTCTCGCACTCGGTCTTGCGGCGGCGAACTGGGTCGCGCTTCCTCGGGTCGCAGGTGTGCTCGCCGGTTTCGCCGCCGCGGCGGCTTCATTCCGGCTGCCGGCGCCTCTGCGACTCGGCCTGGCCGGCGTCGCTCTCGCGGCGGCCGGCCTCTGGTGGGGCGGGCTCCGGATGCAGGAGCTCGACCACAGCTACCTCGCGTTGCGGATCGGCGATCCCGCGGCGGCGCAGGTCGTCGTCACGGGGGCGGCGACTCGCTCGCCGTTCGCCGTCCGAACGATGGCCGAGGTGCGTCGATTCGACGGCGTCGAGCTGCGCGAACGGGTGCTGCTCGAGCTGCCGGCCGGGCGCGCGCCTCCTCAGGGCGCCGTGCTCGAGCTCCGAGCGCGCCCGGTCGCCCCGCGAGGGCCCGAGACCGGATTCGACGAGCGAGCATGGCTCGAGCGGCGTGGGATCCACGTGGTCCTGCACGCCAGCGGAGCCTGGCACGTCGTCGGCCGGCGGGGCGGGATCGGTGGCGTCGGCGACCGGCTGCGCACGGCGATTGCCGACGCGCTCTCCCTCGGGACGTCGGGTGAGCGGCAGGCGCTCGTCGTCGGCGTCGTGCTCGGAGCCGACGAGGGAATCGACTCCGACCTCCGCGGCGCCTTCAAGGCGTCGGGGCTCTACCACCTGCTCGCGGTCTCGGGGCAGAACATCGTCCTCATCGGCTTCGGCGTGCTCGGGCTCGCATACGTCGCTCGGCCTCGGCCGGACGATCGGTCACACGCTCGCGATCGTCGCGATCCTTGCCTACGCGCTCGCGGTCGGGCTGGCAGCCGTCCGTCGTGCGGGCGGCCGTGGCGGGCTGCCTGGCGTCGCTGGCGTGGCTGCTCTCGCGTCCGAGCGACCGCTGGCACACGATGGCGATGGGCGCGGTCGTCTTGCTCGCGTGGACGCCGCGGTCGCTCCTGGAGCCGGGATTCCAGCTCTCGTTCGCCGCCGTTGCCGCGATCTTCGTCGCGATGCCGCGTCTGAAGCGATGGCAGGAGGGGTATCCCCTGCCGTCGCTGGCTCGTCGAAGTCGTCGGGATCTCTGCCGCGTGCGGTCTCGTCACGGCGCCGATTCTCTGGCTCCAGTTCGGCACGATCCCGCTCTGGACGGTGCCGGCGAACGCGCTCGCCGAGCCCGCGATGCCGATCCTGCTCGGATGCGGCCTCGCGGCCGCCGTCCTCGCTCCGGTGATCCCACCCGCCGCGGTCGCGCTCTCCTGGCTGTCAGGGCTTGCCGCGGCATGGATCGCGTTCTCGGCCCGCCTGGTCGCGTCGATGCCGTTCGCGCAGACGTCGTCGCGCACGGTCGTTCTCGGTGGCGCCGCTGTTCTCGCCGGCGTCGTCATCCTCCGCGGCGTCGCGCCATACCGCCGGCGCGCGGTCATCGTCACCGCCGTCGCGCTCGTGCCGCTCCTCGCCGTCGGCTGGTGGGCGCTTCATCCGCCGCCGTCGTGGTCGCCGCCCGCAGGGTTGCGCGTCTCGTTTCTCGATGTCGGCCAGGGCGACGCGATCCTGCTCGAGACGCCGCAGGGAGCGATGCTGGTCGACGCCGGGCCGCCCGAGGCGCACGTCGACCGGCAGCTCCGGCGCATGGGGCTCCACGCGCTCGCCGCGATCGTGACAACGCACGCCCACCGGGATCACGTCGGGGGCGCCCCGGCCGTTCTGCGGAGGCTCGACCGTGGGCGAGGTGATCGACCCGATGCAGCCGGGCCAGGGCTTCGACGAGCGGTCGCTGCGCGCGACGGCCCGCCGGCTCGGCGTGCCGCTCATTCCCGGCGCGCGTAGGGAGGACGTACACGCTCGGGCGGCTCCACATCCACGTCCTCTGGCCCGACCACGCCGGCTCGCCCGGCGAGAACCCGCACCTCCACGGCACGGTCCTGCTCGCGAGCTACGGAGCGATCGACCTGCTCCTCACCGGCGACTCCGAGTCGGAGGTCACGCGCTCGTTGCCGCTGCGCCAGGTCGAGGTGCTCAAGGTCGCCCATCACGGCTCGTCGGATCCCGGCCTCGCGGACGAGCTCACGCGTGCTCCGGCCGAGGCTCGCGGTCATCTCCGTCGGCGCGCACAACGACTACGGCCACCCCCGGGCCGACACGCTCGCCGCGCTTCACGCGCGGTCTGGGCTCGCCGTCTACCGCACCGACGAGAGCGGCCGCATCGTGCTCGAATCCGACGGGCGCACGCTGAGTGTCAGGACCGAGCATTGAGTACGGTAGGAGACGATGAGCGAGCGGCCCGCCCTCAAGCCTGCGTACCTGATCTCCGGCAGCGATCGCCCGAAGGTCGATACCGCCGTCCACCGTCTGCGGGCGCGGTTTGTCGGCGAGTCGATCGAGGCAGTGTCGGCACTCGAGGTGACCGGAGCCGGACGTCGTCGCGCTCTGCAACTCGGGGAGCCTCTTCGGCGGCGAGCGGCTCGTCCTCGTGACGGACATCGACGGCCAGAAGAAGGATCCCACCCGCCCCGGGACAACGGGAGGCTGGAAGGCGGCCGACATCGACGCGGTCACCGCCTACCTCGCATCGCCGGCACCCGAGACCGTGCTCGCGCTGATCGGGCTCGAGGTGAAGAAGGACGCGGCGATCGCGAAAGCGTGCGCCAAGTCCGGTGACCTGCTGATCTTCGACGTCGCCAAGCGCGGCCGGGTCGCGTGGGTCGCAGAACGCTTCCGGCAGGCGGGCGTCAAGGCCGAGCCGGACGCCTGCGCCCTCCTGATCGAGTACGTCGGCGAGGACGATCTCCACGGGCTCGCGAACGAGATCGTCAAGATCGCGACCTGGGCGCAGGGGGAGCCGGTCGGCGTGGCCGAGATCGAGCAGCTCGTCTCGCCCGTCGCCGACGTGCCACCGTACGTGCTCACCGACGCCTGGGCCGACCGTCAGCCCGGCCGCCTGCTGGATGTCTCCGAGACGCTCTTCGATCGCTCCGACAAGGCGCGCCGCGACACGGCGCCAAGGCTCGCTGCGACGCTCAACGGTCACCTGACCCGCATGCGCCAG
Organism: uncultured Thermoleophilia bacterium; assembly: GCA_963797125.1. Classification (GTDB taxonomy): domain Bacteria; phylum Actinomycetota; class Thermoleophilia; order Gaiellales; family Gaiellaceae; genus Gaiella. The sequence goes on from CAWCOI010000004.1 coordinate 330,849, forward strand.
CTCAAGCGCCTCGCCGCCCAGGGCGTGCCCGCACGTGATGCCGCCACGACGCTGAAGATGAATCCGTACTACGGTGAGAAGGTCTACCGCCAGGCCGAGTCGTTCTCCGACGAGGAGCTCGCCGGCGCGACCGTCCGCTTCGCCGAGCTCGATCTCGCGCTCAAGGGCGGCAGCAGGCTCGCGCCGGATGTCGAGCTTCTGCGGGCGCTGATCGACGTCAGCAGCGAACCACAGTAGGCGGCGCGGCGACAGGCTGCAGCCTGTCAACGGGCTTGGGCGATGCGTCGCGGTAACGCTACGCGGCAGGCGTGGCGACGAGGCGCGCGGCCTGGGCCTTCTTGCGCCCGGCGGTGTTCTTGTGAATCGCCCCGTTCGACGCGGACTTGTCGATCAGCCGCACGAGCGCGAGGTGCTCGGACGCGATCGCCTCGGCGTCGCCGGCAGCGACGGCCGCCTCGAGCCGCTTCGTCAGCGTCTTGATCGTCGAGCGGTAGTGGAGGTTCTCGTTCCGCTGCCGTGAGGCGATCAGGACGCGCTTTTTCTGTTGCTGGATGTTCGGCATCTACCCTCGAGCGTAGGAATGCCCGCAGCTTGCGGGCGAAGCGGATCGTAGCAGAGCCTCGGCGGCGCCTCGAACGAACGACGCGAGCAGCCGCGGTTCGTGCGAAGGTGGGGAGCGTGTCCGCGCCGAACACGACCGGCATGAGCGATGCTGCCGATCCCGCCGCCGCGGCCGACGCCCGCCGGCGAGTGGCTCGCACCGCCGGCTTGCCCGCTCGACGCTGATCTTCTCGATCGCAACCGGCCTCTCCCGGGTCCTCGGCCTCGTCCGCGAGATGGTCGCGGCCTACTACTTCGGGATCAACGGCAAGATCAACGCCTTCACGGTCGCGTTCCAGATCCCGAACCTCGTCCGCGCCCTGCTCGCCGACGCGGCGCTCTCGGGCGCGTTCGTCCCGGTCTTCAGCGACCTGCTCGAGAAGGGCGAGCGCAAGCGCGCGTGGCGGGTCGCCTCGACGGTCTTCTGGCTCGTGCTGCTGATTCTCGGCGGGCTCACCGCCCTCTTCATCCTCATCGCGCCGCTCCTGATCAAGCCCTTCGGCGACCCGGGGGGCGACTTCGACCTCGCGGTCGGCCTCTCGCGCGTGCTGTTCCCGATCGTCGTGCTGCTCGGCCTCAGCGGCGTCATCGTCGGAATCCTCAACACCTACGACCACTTCACCGTTCCCGCGCTCACGCCGGTCTTCTGGAACGTGGCCATCATCGTCGGCCTCGCGCTCGGCGTGCCGCGTGTCAGCAGCGACAACGCCGAGCTCTACGTCTACGCGTTCGCGATCCTCATCGCGACGGTGATCCAGCTGATGCTTCCGGTGCCCTGGCTGCGTGGCCTCGACGGCCGTCTGCAGCTCGTGATCGACTGGCGGGACCCCGCCGTCCGGCGGATCTTCGCGCTGATGCTCCCCGTCACGCTGACCCTCGGGCTGATCAACGTCAGCGCCGTGATCGACACCCTGATCGCCTCGCGCCTCGTCGACCCCGATCTCGCGCCCGCCGCGATCAACTCGGCATTCCGCCTCTACATGCTGCCGCAGGGGATGTTCTCGGTCGCGGTCGCGACGGTGCTGTTCCCTGCCCTCGCGCGCCTCGCCGCCCGCAACGATCTCGACGGCTTCCGGGCGACGATCAGCACCGGCCTCCGGCAGATCGGCTTCCTCCTCATCCCTGCCGCCGTCATCTCGGCCGTCCTCGCGACGCCGATCGTGCGACTGGTGTACGAGCGGGGCGCCTTCACCGAGAGCGACGTGACCGTGGTCGCAGGCTGCCTCGCCGCGTTCTCGCTCGGGCTCGTCTTCAACGGCTGGATGCTGATGATGACGCGCGGCTTCTACGGGCTGCAGTCGAACTGGCTACCGACCGTCATCGCAGTCGGCACCCTGGTGCTGAATGCCGTCCTCGACGTCGCGCTCTACCCGGTTGGTGTCTGGGGCATCCCGCTGGCCACGTCCCTGGTGAACATCGTCGGCGTCGGCTTCCTCCTCTACTTCCTGCGCCGCCGCGTCGGCGGCCTCGACCTCGGTCGCGTGACCGATGCCGTCGTCCGGATCACGGTCGCATCGGTCGTCCTCGGCGTGGTCGCATTCGGAGTCTGGTACGGGCTCGATGACGCCCTCGGCCGCTCCGTGATCGCGCAGATCGTCTCGCTCGGAGCCGCCCTCGGGATCGGCGCCGGCGTCTACCTCGGTGCGTGCGCGCTCCTCCGCGTGCGCGAGCTCGATGCGCTCCGGCAGACCGTGTCGCGCCGCTCCGTCTGACGGGGGTTGCGGTCGTGCACCGAGGCGTTAGGGTCGTTCGCGATGAGGATCTCAGTCGCATCCATCGACGACGCCCCGCGCGCATCTGCGCTCTTCAATGCCGCGTTCGACGACCGCGTCATCACCGAGGCGGGCCTCCGCTACCGCCAGGCGACTGCGCAGCCCGAGGACAGGGTCTTGTATCTCCGCGCCGAGAGGGACAGCGAGCTCGTCGGGTGGGCGTTCGGCGGGCTCGACGTGTTTGCCTCGTCCGCCACGACGGGCTATGCGGGCATCGTCGTCCATCCTGCACCATCGCCGCGCGGGGATCGGCTCGGCGCTCTGGGACCGAATGTCGCAGCACCTCGACGAGGTCGGCGCGCGGCGCATCGTCGTCCACAGTCGGGCCGACCCCGACTCCGTGGCGTTCGCACGGCGCTGCGGGTTCAGCCTCGAGGCGACGGACACCACGTCGGCCGTTGATCCGAGGACGATCGGCACGCCACCTCGAGCCGCCTGAAGGGATCGGCATTGCGCCGATGGCGAGCTTCAGCGGATGACCCAACGCCCGTGTTCGAAGCCGACAAGGCGAGCGCGCTCGACGAGCCCGGCCCGTCTGATTTCTCGGGTGCGACGTACGAAAGTTGGAGACGACTGATCTGGGACATGCCGGACTGCGCTCACGATCTGAGCGTCGTTGCGCTCGCGGATGGCGCCCCGGTCGGTACCTCGTTCCTCTATGTCGGATCGCGAGGCCGGGCGAGCCTTGAACGCCGGCACCGGCGTGATCGCGGCGTTCCGCGGCCGTGGCCTCGGGCTCCTCATGAAGCAGCACTCTCTCGCGCTCGCTGCGGCAGCCGGGATCACCAGGGTGATCACCATGAACGACGAGACGAACGCGCCGATGCTCGCGATCAACGCCAAGCTCGGGTACCAGCCGCTTTCGTCCGGGCACTCCTGGGTGCTCGAGCGCTGAGGCCGGATGCCGCCGCTCGGGTACGGCGCGAGCGTGACTGCGATCCCGAGGACACTCGAGACTCGTCACTCCGGCCGGACTTCGCGTGCCCAGCCGCGATAGCCTCCGGGATGTCGTCGAAGCCTCTCCGTCGCGGCTCTGCCCGGCCATGTCGCCGTACGCCGATCGGGTTCCGGCAGCACGCAGGCGGCGTGCTCGACCGTACAGGATGCGTCTCGCCGAAATGCCGTTCCAGGCAAAACGGCATGACAGCTAGCATCCGGGCCTGATTCCCATGGACCAGAGCCGCATCCGCAACTTCTCGATCATCGCCCACATCGACCATGGGAAGTCGACCCTGGCCGACCGGATTCTCCAGCTCACGGACACCGTCGCCGACCGCGACATGCGCGCCCAGTTGCTCGATTCGATGGATCTCGAGCGCGAGCGGGGGATCACGATCAAGGCCCAGGCGGTGCGCGTGGCCTGGAAGGGCCATCAGTTGAACCTGATCGATACGCCGGGACATGTGGACTTCACCTACGAGGTCTCGCGCTCGCTGCAGGCGTGCGAGGGGGCGGTGCTCGTCGTCGACGCGGCGCAGGGGATCGAGGCGCAGACGCTCGCCAACGCCTATCTCGCGATCGAGAACGAGCTCGAGATCGTCCCGGTCGTGAACAAGATCGACCTTCCCTCGGCCGACCCCGACGGCGCGGCGCAAGAGGTGACGCAGCTGCTCGGCGGCGACCCGGCTGACGTCGTCCGCATCTCGGCCAAGACGGGCATCAACGTCGACCAGGTGCTCGACGCGATCGTCGAGCGGATCGCGCCTCCGGAGGGCGATCCCGACGCACCGCCGCGGGCACTCATCTTCGACTCCTCCTACGACCAGTACCGCGGCGTGATCGCGTTCATCCGCGTCGTCGACGGGCGTTCGAGACCGGGTCGGGTCTCCGCGCGATGGCGCTCGGGACGCAGTTCGACGCCGAGGAGCTCGGCTTCATGTCGCCCTCGCGCGTGCCCGTGAAGGAGCTCGTGGCGGGCGAGGTCGGCTACGTGATCACGGGGCTCAAGGACGTCTCGGCCCTGCGCGTCGGCGACACGCTGACGACGCGCAAGGGCGCGGCCGCGTCCGAGCCGCTGCCCGGCTACAAGGACGTCAAGCCGATGGTGTTCGCCGGCCTCTTCCCGAGCGACTCCGACGAGTACCCCGAGCTGCGCGACGCCCTCGAGCGGCTCAAGCTGAACGATGCGGCGCTGTTCTACGAGCCCGAGACATCGCGCGCGCTCGGCTTCGGCTTCCGCTGCGGCTTCCTCGGGCTGCTCCACATGGAGATCGTGCGCGAGCGGCTCGAGCGCGAGTTCGACCTCGACCTGATCGTGACCGCGCCGAACGTCGCCTACCGCGTGCTCGAGCGGAACGGCGAGTGGCGCGAGGTGCACAACCCTTCCGAGATGCCGGCCGAGCTGGAGGAGGTCGAGGAGCCGTACATCCGCGCCTCGATCATCGTCCCGAAGGAGTACGTCGGCACCGTGATGGAGCTGAACAACGAGCGCCGAGGCAGCTTCGACCAGCTCGAGTACCTCTCGCCCGAGCGCGTCCACCTGACCTACGACCTGCCGCTCGCCGAGATCGTGCTCGACTACTACGACCAGCTCAAGTCGCGCACGCGGGGGTATGCGAGCTTCGACTACGACCTCTCCGGCTTCCAGCCGGGCAAGCTCGTGCGGGTCGACGTGCTCGTGGGCGGGGAGCCCGTCGACGCGCTGTCGCTCATCATCCACCGCGAGTTCGCCTACGACCGCGGCCGGCTGCTCGTCGAGAAGCTGCGCGAGGAGATCCCGCGGCAGATGTTCGACGTGCCGATCCAGGCGGCGATCGGGTCGCGCGTGATCGCCCGCGAGACGGTGAAGGCGCGTCGCAAGGACGTGCTCGCGAAGTGCTACGGCGGTGACATCTCCCGCAAGCGCAAGCTGCTCGAGAAGCAGAAGAAGGGCAAGAAGCGGATGAAGCAGGTCGGCGGGGTGGAGGTGCCGCAGGAGGCGTTCCTGGCGGTGCTCAACCTCGACGCGGACAAGAAGAAGTAGCCCTGGCGGCGGGCGCCGAGCCGCTCGGAGCCGGACGGCACGAACGTCGGCATCTCTACGTGCACCTGCCTTCTGCTCACATCGCTGCGGCTACTGCGACTTCGTCACGGTCGTCGGGCGCGGGGAGCAGCACGGCGCCTACGTCGACGCGCTCTCCAGCTCGAGCGCGAGCGGGGGGTGCTCGCCGACCGTGGCGACGGTGTTCGTGGGCGGGGGACGCCGTCGTTCACCGAGCCGGACGCTCTGCAGCGTGTACTGGCGGCGCTTCCTGCCGCGCGCGGAGGTGACCGTCGAGGCGAACCCGGAGACGGTCACGCCGGAGCTGGCCGCGTTGCTGCGCGAAGGCGGCGTCACCAGGATCTCGCTCGGGGCGCAGACGTTCGCACCACGGTTGCTCGAGGTGCTCGAGCGCGTTGCCGGTCCGGACGACATCCGGCGCGCCGTTCATACTCTTCGTGATGCCTCGTTCGACAACATCTCTCTCGATCTCATCTACGGGATCCCGGGCCAGGAGCCCTCCGATCTCGATCGTGACCTTGCGGAGGCTCTGGCGCTCGCGCCCGAGCACCTCTCCCTCTACGAGCTCGAGGCGAAGCCGGGCACACGGTTCACGCACGCCTGGGGCGACGAGCTCGTGCGCCAGTCGGAGGCGATGGAGGGGTACTTCGAGCGCGTCGTCGAGACGCTGACGCCGGCCGGCTATCGCTGGTACGAGACGGCCAACTTCTGCCTCGTCGGCGAGCGGGCCGGCGGGCGAGACCTTCGCTCACACCACAATCTAGCCACCTGGCACGGGCGCGACTACCTCGGCGTCGGGATCGGGGCGGTGTCGACGCTCGGAGCAGGAGCGCCGCCGGAACGGCGCCTCGATCGGCCGCTACGTGGCCGCCCTGGGCGCGGGCGTCGACCCGCCGCGGGAGCTCGAGCAGCTCGACGCCGGAACGAAGGCGCAGGAGCGCGTCATGCTCGGACTGCGCCTCGACGAGCCGTTGTCGCTCGCCGGGCTCGAGGAGCGTCGTCGACCGAGCCGCGCTCGGGCGGATGGTCGAGGGCGGTCTCGCGATCGCCGGCGTGGGCCGGCGGGCGAGGAGACCCTCACGCTGACGCCGCGCGGGCGTTTCCTCGGCGATGCGGTCACCGCCGAGCTGCTCGTCTGAGCTGCTCGACGTCCGGGCAGGACGCTGACGGCGAGCGGGCGTGTACGCTCGCCCCGTGGAAGCCTCGGCCCGTTCGTCCCTGCGAGCTTCGAGCCGCCGACCGGCCTCGTCACCGCCGCGTTCGTGCTCGAGCCACTCGGGCCGCGCCACAACGAGTCGGACTACGCCGCGTGGACGTCGTCGATCGCGCACATCCAGGCGACACCCGGCTTCCCGTGGGGCTCGTGGCCGCACGAGATGAGCTCGCCGAGAATCTCGCAGACCTCGAGATGCACGAGCGCCACTTCGAGACCGGGTCGGGTTCACGTACACCGTGCTCGATCCGGAAAGCGGTGAGGTGATCGGCTGCGTCTACATCTATCCCCTGCGGGCGGCGACGATGGCGCGTCCGAACCACGCCCCGGTGAGGCGTCCGTCCGCTCCTGGGTGCGGGCAGACCGGGCGCGACTCGACGTGCCGCTCTGGCAGGCGGTCAGCGCCTGGCTCGAGGCGGACTGGCCGTTCGAGCGCATCGCGTACGCGCCCGCGCCTGACCGCCGCGGCCGTGGCGGCGACGCCGGTCGGCGTGCGCCGCGCCCCGGTACGATCGGTAGACCATGGAACAGCTCTCCTCCCGCAGGCGAGAGATCCTGCGGCGGGTGGTCGAAGAGCACGTCGCGACCGGCCAGCCCGTCGGGTCGAAGTCGCTCGTCGAGCGGGCGGGCATGGACGTGTCGTCGTCCACCGTGCGGAGCGAGCTCGCCGAGCTCGAGACGCTCGGGCTGCTACGCATCCCCACACCTCCGCAGGGCGCGTCCCCACCGAGCAGGGCTATCGCGTCTACGCCGAGCAGCTCGTCGATGCGATCGACGGCCGGCCCGATCCGGTCGCGCTTCGACGTCGCCACGGTGCGGAGCGAGCTCGAGCAGACCCTGCGGTCGACGACCGAGGCGCTCTCGCAGGCGACCCGGCTGCTCGCGCTCGTCTCGGCGCCGGCCCTCGGCGCCGCGTCGGTACGGCACGTCGACGTCCTCCAGCTCCAGCCCCGTGCGGTGATCGTGGTCGTGATCACCTCGACGGGAGGGGTGACGAAGCGCGTGCTCGAGCTCGAGCAGCCCGTCGACCCCGGGCTCGTCGACTGGGCGCGCACCTACCTCGAGGAGCAGGCCGTCGGCCAGCGGCTCGGATCGGCGACGCTCCGCCGCCGGCTCGAGGACCCGATGCTGCCGGCGAGCGAGCGGGCATTCCTCGGGCGCCTGCGGACAGCGTTCGTCGACGCCGTCGCAGACGACGGGCCACAGCTCTTCGTCGGCGGCGCCGCCGGCCTGCTCGGCGACGCGCGCGGAGCCGAGCTCGAGGCGTGCCAGCACCTGCTCGACGTGCTCGAGCGTCGCGCCGCGGTGCTCGAGCTCCTCTCGGACGCGCTCGATCCGCGCCGGACGGTCGTCCGGGTCGGCCCGGAGGTCGACGGCGGCCAGCTCCACGACGTCTCGTACGTCGGCGCCACCTACGGGATCGCGAGCCGCTCGCTCGGCTCCGTGGCTCTTCTCGGCCCGCTGCGCATGGACTACGACAAGGCGATTCGGGCCGTTCGCGCCGCTGCGTTCGAGCTCTCGCGGCTCGTCGAAGACGTCTACGAGGACGAGTAGCCGCGCAGTCGCGACCGCCTGTGCCGGTACCCTCGACAAGCCTGATGGCGACGGCCGAACGCGACTACTACGAGATTCTCGGCGTCGACCGCGGCGCCGCCGGATGCCGACATCAAGCGCGCGTTCCGCAAGCTCGCGCGTGAGCTCCATCCCGACGTCTCGCAGGAGCCCGACGCCGAGGAGCGGTTCCGCGAGGCGGCCGAGGCGTACGAGGTGCTCTCCGACCCGGAGCGTCGCGCAACCTACGACCGCTACGGGCGGGAGGGGCTCCGCGGCGGCGGCTTTACGCCGGCCGACTTCGACCTCGGCAACCTCTCCGACATCTTCGGCGCCTTCTTCGGCGAGTCGCTGTTCGGTCAGCAGGCCCGCCGCGGCGGCCCGACCCGCGGCGGCGACGTCGTCGCGAGCGCCGAGATCACGCTCGCAGAGGCGTACACGGCATCTCGGTCAGCGTGCCCACGCGCGTTGCGCGGACGTGCGACACCTGCGGCGGCAACGGTGCCGCGCCCGGCACCGCGCCCGTCACGTGCGACGTGTGCAGCGGCGCCGGCCGCGTGCAGCAGGTCTCGCAGAGCGTCTTCGGCCAGTTCGTGCGCACCGGCGCCTGCCCGCGCTGCGACGGCCTCGGCCGCGTCGTCGAGACGCCGTGCGACACGTGCGACGGGATCGGCCGCACGCTGCACGACCGCTCAGGTCGAGATCGACATCCCCGCCGGCATCGCCGACGGGCAGCGCATCCGCGTCCGCGGCGAGGGTCATGCGGGCGAGCTCGCGGACCGGCCGGCGACCTGTTCGTCCAGGTCGGCGTGACACCGCAGGCCAGGCATCGAGCGCGACGGCGCCGACCTGCACACCGATCGTCGAGCTGACGATGACGCAGTCGGCGCTCGGCGCCACGCTGTCAGTGTCCCGGCCCGGCCGGCGAGATCCAGGTCGAGATCCCGGCCGGCGTCCAGCCAGGAGATGTCCAGGTGCTGCGCGGCCAGGGGATGCCGTCGCTCGAGGGGCGGCGACGGGCAACTTCCACGTGCACGCCCGCGTCCACGTCCCGCGTCGCATCGACGACGAGCAGCGCGCGCTGCTCGAGCAGCTCGACGAGAAGCTCGGCGCCGAGCCGTACCGGCGACGACGGCGAGGACGACGGCGGCCTCTTCAAGCGGCATCAAGAACGCGTTCCACTGACGATGGCCGAGGTGGAGTCGGGTGAAGCGGCGAGCCGCCCTGCTCGTGAGGTCCCCGTTGACGAGCTCGGTCGGCGCCTTTCGCCTCCGGTATCAGCCTCGCGCCGTGGCGCGGCTCCTGCCGCCTCACATCACTGTTCTGCCGCCGTTCTCGGCGAGACGTCGACGATGACGATCTCTGTCGCTACGCTCGCCGAGCACTTCGGCGCGTTCGCGCCGTTCGAGGCCGAGCTGTCGGCGTCTCGTCCTTCCGACACCACGTCTGGCTCGCGCCGGAGCCGGACGAGGCTTCGTCGCGCTGATCGCGGGAACGCACAACCGCTTCCCCGAGATTCCCGCCTACGGCGACGCCGACCGCGAGCCGGTGCCGCACCTGACGATCGCCGAGATCGGGAAGGGCGACACGAAGCGCGCGGCCTTGCGCATGCGCAGGAGAAGATCGCGGCTCAGCCTGCCGTTTGGATTCACCGTGCGACCGACGTCGGCCTGTTCGAGAGTTCGTCCGCGGCACTGGCAACGAGGTCCACCGATTCGAGCTCGCGATGACGTCGTCGTCCGCGTCTCCGCACGGCGTACCGCTCGATGCGGGCGGAGGAGGCGCGCGCCGCCGCGCTCGGGCTCGCGCCCGGCGGCTTCGAGGAGTCGGAGACCGACCGACGCGCTGACGGTCTCGCTCTACGTCGAGGAGGACGCGGTCGAGCGGCTATCGTCGCGTTCCCCGACTGCCGAAGTGGCGCCGGTGCAGCCGGGCTGGGAGGACGGCTGGCGGGCGTTTCACCGCCCGGTGCGGGCGGGCGGGCTCTGGATCGGGCCGCCGTGGGAGCAGCCCAACGCCGGGCGAGCCCGCCGTCGTGATCGATCCCGGCCGCGCGTTCGGGACGGCGCCCATCCACGACGCAGCTCTGCGTCGAGCTCCTCGCGCGCTGCGAGCGCGGCTCGCTGCTCGACGTCGGCTGCGGCTCCGGCGTGCTCTCGATCGCCGCGGCCCGCCTCGGCTATCGGTCCGATCCAGGCCGTCGACAACGATCCGATCGCGGTCGAGACGACGATCGCGAACGCCGAGGTCAACGGCGTCGTCTCCAGGCGACGTGCTCGACGGCGAGACCGACGCGCTGCCTCCGTGCCGACGTCGCCGTCGCGAACGTGCTGCTCGCGCCGGTGGAGAGGATCCTCGCTCGCCTCGACGCGCCTTCGCGATCACGTCGGGCTACCTGACGAGCGACCACCGGCGGCGCCCGGCTGGCAGCACCTCGACCGTGTCGAGCTCGACGGCTGGGCGGCGGACCGGTTCGAGCGTGCACGTAGGTCGCCGACGGTCGGCGGCTGAGACCGGCTGCAGCCGGTCGCCGCGGCAGAGGACTATCGTCGTCCCGCTGCCTGACTCGGCCGGCTACGAGTCGCTGATCGCGCACCACCGGATCACCCACCCGCACCATCCCGCTCCCGAGGATGTCGGCCCGCAGCCCGCCCCGGTGCACGAGCCCGCGGAGCGTCCCGGGAGGCGCCAGCCGCTGCAGGTGCGAGCACGGCTCGGCGAGACGGCGGCCGACGCACTCGACCGTCGCCGATCCGGAAGCGGCGGCCGACGAGAGCGTTCAGCCCGATCCCGCGGGTGACGACGTTGCGGCGCGCCTCTTCCCACGAGACCTCGACCCGTCGGCCGCGAGCGCCTCGAGCGCCTCCGCCTCGATCAGCGTCAGCTCGTAGCCGCGGCCGGTCCCCGAGAACGTGCCCTGCGCCGCTGAAGTAGCGGTCGCCCTCAAGCCGTGTCCCGCGACCGCCTCCACTTCGGCACCTGCCGAGCGGTCCTTCGGCAGCCGGCGCGACCAGGAGTCCCGCGACGACGCCCTCACCAGCGGGCTCGCCGTACGGCACCGCCGGATCGAGACCGAGCTGGAACGGCGCAACCACGAGCCCTCCTCGATCGAGCCGCCACCCGCGAGCAGCCCCGCCGGGTCGAGCACCGGCCCGGAAGGGACGCCGAACATGAGCACCGCGTCGCGCTGACCGCCGATGCCGTCGGCGGCGGCGATCCAGTATCCGGGCCAGGAGAACGACGCCGGGTCGTCGATCGGGACGAGGCCGAGATTGCGGCCGGCGAGCCACTGGCGCCAGAAGACGTCCGGATCGCCGTCCGGCGTCGGAAGCTCGGCGACCTCGAGATCGAGCGCAACGGCGAGGCAGCGAGGGAATCCCGGTTCGGAGCCGATCATGGGAGAAGCGTACGCGCCTCGGGTCATGCCGGTGCGCCCCGGCCCGACCGCGAGCGTTACGCTCCCACATCGTGGCCACCTTCACGACGCGGTTTCTCGGATGCAAGGTCTCGTTCGCCGACGAGCAGGCGATCCGCGAGCGGCTGCTCGACGACGGCCACACCCAGGCGACAGGCGCCGCGAGACGTCGCCGTGATCAACACGTGCTGCGTCACCAACGAGGCCGTCGCGAAGTCGCGCCAGGCGGCGGCGCAGGCCGCCCGCACGCACGCGCACGTCTACGTGACGGGGTGCGCCGCCAACCTCTCCGAGAACGCATTCGCGGGGATGCCCGACAACGTCCGCGTCGTCGCCCGGCGCAGCGAGGAGATCGCCGAAGCCGTCGCTACCGACGTGGGGGCGATCGGCTGCGTGCAGGCTGACCACCGACTCGAGCGGGTGCGCGCCTTCGTCAGGATCCAGGACGGCTGCTCCTTCTCCTGCGCGTTCTGCGTCATCCCGCTCGTGCGCGGCGCCACCCGCAGCCGCTCTGCCGACAGCGGTGCTCGCCGAGATCCGGCGGCGGGCGGCGCAGGGCCACCGCGAGGTCGTGCTCACCGGCGTCAACCTCGGCTGCTTCCGCGATCGCGCCGCCGGGATGTCCTTGCCGGGGCTCGTCCGCGCCGCCGGCGCGATCGACGGCCTCGAGCGCCTCCGCCTCTCGTCGATCGAGATCAACCACGTCACGCCCAGACCTGATCGAGGCGATCCGCGAGACACCGATCGCCTCGCGCCACCTCCACGTCCCGCTGCAGTCAGGCGACGACGATGTCCTCCGTGCGATGGGGCGCAGGTACACGATAGGGCAGTATCGCGGCGAAGCTCGAGCCGCCTCGAGGACTTCAACCTCACGACCGACGTCATCGTCGGCTTTCCGACCGAGGACGAGCGCGCATTCGCGAATACGATGATTGCCGTGGAGGCAGCAGGGATCACGAAGGTGCACGTCTTCCCGTACTCGCCGCGGCCCGGTACGCGGACGGCGGGCGACGATCCCGTGCCCCAGCGCGTCAAGAAGGACCGCAGCGCACGCCTGCGGGCCGCATCGGACGCGGCGTGCCGCGAGCGGTGGTCGAGTCGCGTCGGGAGCGAGGATCGTCGTCCTCGTCGACCGGCCGGGACTCGGATACGCCGACGACTACACGCCGTGGCACGTCGAGGCGCCGGTCGGCGAGATGGTGCGGGCGCGCGCCGTGGCCGCAGGAGACGAAGGGGTGCTGGCCGTTGTCGCAGCCTGACTGCCTCTTCTGCCGCCTCGTCGCGGACGGACGACCACGTCTATGCCACCGATGGCTTCGTCGCGATACGGGACATCGCCCCTATGGCCGAGACGCACCTGCTCGTCCTGCCGGAGCGGCACGTCGACACGTTCCGCGATATCGATGCCTTCACCGACGAAGAGGCAGGGCGCATGCTGCGGTTCGTGGCCGAGGTCGCCGCGGCGGAGGGTCTCGAGGACTACCGCGTGATCGTCAACGTCGGCCCGGGCGCGGGGCAAACCGTCTTCCATCTTCACTGGCACGTCCTTGCCGGAAGCGCGCTACCGGGGTTCCACTAGAAGCCTTTTGGAGCCGCTGCACTCGAATTGCGGCAAACTGTGCCCGTGGAACTGATCGCGACAATCGAAAGCGAGCTCAAGCAGGCGCGTCTCGCGCGTGAGGACGACCGTCGCGATGCGTTGACGCTCATCCTCTCGAGCCTGCGCTCGGCCGAGAAGGAGCTCCAGCGGCCGCTCTCGGAGGACGAGGAGCTGCAGGTCCTCCAGCGCGAGCGCAAGAAGCGCGTCGAGGCGTTCGAGGCCTTCGAGGCTGCCGGCCGCGAGGAGCAGGCCGACAAGGAGGACTTCGAGCTCGAGGTGCTGGAGGAGTTCATGCCGGAGCCGCTCTCCGACGACGAGCTCGACGAGATCGTCGACGACGTGATTGCCGAGGTCGGCGCCACGTCGTTGCGGGACATCGGCCGCGTCATGGCTGACGTGATGCCGCGCGTCTCAGGGAAGGCCGACGGCTCCGCGGTCAGCCAGATCGTGCGCGAGAAGCTCGCCTGAGGACGGTCACACCTGTCCGACTGGACTGACCCCGCGTGGCGGGCGGGAGCCGACGCCTGGATCGGTGAGCAGTTGGAACGGCTCGCACGGGAGCCCACGGGGCCCTTCGACCAGGTGCACGACCGCCCCTGGTCGACGGTGATCCGGGTTCCCACGGCCGACGGCAACGTGTTCTTCAAGGCTGTCTCGCCGCCGCTCCGTCACGAGGCTGCGCTGACCGAGCTACTCGGATCGCGCCGACCCGACTGCATCCCACCGCCGCTCGCGGTCGACAGCGACCAGGGGTGGATGCTGATGGAGGATGGCGGGCAGAAGCTCAGCGAGCTGGTCGAGGTCGAGCGCGACCTCGGCCGCTGGCGCGACGTGCTGCCGCTCTACGCGAGCGTCCAGATCGACCTCGTGGACGACGTGGCCGAGATGCTGCGCTCGGCGTGCCCGACTTCCGGCTCGCGTCGCTGGCGGCCGGGGTCGAGGCGTTGATCGACGAGATCGTGGAGCAGCCGGTCGAGGAGCGCCGACGGCTCGAAGCGTCCTTGCCCTGGGTTCGGGCTGCCTGCGAGGAGCTCGCCGGCGCGGGGATCCCGGAGACGATTCAGCACGACGATCTCCACGACTCTCAGGTCTTCGTTCGCGACGGCCGCTACCTGCTGCTCGACTGGGGTGACTCCTGCATCTCGCATCCCTTCTTCAGTCTCGCCGTGACGCTCGACGGGGTGATCGCCTGGGGGGTCGACGACATCGAGCGATCGGAGCCGACCGAGCCGTACCGCGATGCGTACCTCGAGCCCTTCGGCGGGCTACGACGCCGGTGATCTCGTCGCCCTCGCGCAGACCGCCCGCCGGCTCGGCTGGCTCTGTCGCGCGCTGAACAGCCGTCTCTCGCAGCCGTCGGACGAGAGCACGAGCCTCAGGCTTCGGATGTTCCTGGCGTGAGGAAAGCTGCGATGGAAGAGCGTTCGCAGTTCCCTCACGCATCTGCTTGCCGCGCGCTGCGCGATCGTGAAGCCGGGAACCTACCGTCTCGCCTCCCTACTGAGATCGACGCGCCGTTCCTCGGCGCATCGGAGTACCTCTTTCAGATGGAACAGAGCGCCCGCAGATCGACAAGCCGGAAGGCGACATCCCGTTCGAGCTCGTGATCGACGACATCGTCGTCGGGGACGGCGACGAAGCGACGAGCGGCCACACCGTGACGGTGCACTACGCAGGCGTTGCGTTCAGGACAGGCGAGGAGTTCGACGCCTCGTGGAATCGCGGAGAGCCGTTCACGTTCAAGCTCGGCAAGGGCCAGGTGATCCCGGGGTGGGACGCCGGCGTGCAGGGCATGAAGGTCGGCGGCCGGCGGCAACTGACGATCCCGTCCGCGATGGCGTACGGCGCCCGCGGCGCCGGTGGCGTGATCGCGCCGCACGAGCCGCTCGTGTTCGTCGTCGACCTGCTCTCGGTCGACTGACGCGCCGGGAGAGCCCCGCCTCTGCGAAGCGGAGCCCTCCCTGAGGATGGAACGGCTCTACGCCGCCTGCATGACGCGGATGTGGTTCCCCGATGGGTCGCGGAATCCGGCGTCGACGCCATACGGCTGTTGCATCGGTTCCTGCGTGAACTCGACGCCCTTGCCCTTGAGCTCCTCGTAGGTCGCCTGGATGTCGTCGGTCTCGAAGAACAGTCCGCCGGCGGCGCCCTTCGCCACGATGTCCTGGAGCTGCGCCGTCGTCTCGGGCTCGAACACGGGTGGTCCGGGAACCGTCATCAGGACGACGGCGATGTCCGGCTGGCCGACCGGGCCGACCGTGAGCCACCGAAAGTCGCCCATCTCGGGCATGGTCACGTCCATCCGAAGCTCCATCCCGAGCTTCTCCGTGTAGAACTCGAGCGCCTCGTCCTGGTCGTGCACCCACTGGTTGACAGTGGTGAGTTGCATCTTCATCGAGTCAGCCTCCTTGGCTCGTCTGAGTGTGTCGGAGGGGACGCTAGTGATGGCTCAGACAGCTGTCTTCTCCAAAACTGCTCGACTCGGCCGACCGTAGGCGAGCAACATGCAGGTCGGGATTCGGACGCGGTCTGCTGCCGGCGGGATAGGCGGCGCGGTAGGCGGTGGGCGAACAGCCGTAGGCACGCCCGAAGCTCGACGTGAACGACCCGACGCTCTGCAGGCCGACCGTGAAGCAGACCTCCGACACCGTGTAGTCGGTGTTCCGGAGCAGCGCCGCCGCGCGCTCGAGGCGGCGTGTGAGCAGGTACTGATGAGGCGTTTCCCCGAACGCCTTGCGGAACTCGCGGCTGAAGTGCGCGGGCGAGAGATGCGCGGCGCGCGCGAGCTGGGGCACGTCGAGCGGGTCGCGATAGCGCGCGTCGATGAGGTCCTTGGCGCGCAGCAGATGTCGGGCGGGCGGATGGCTGACCACGTCCCCCGAGTATCGCGAAGGCGTGTCTTCATGGGCGCTGGTAGAACGAGAAGATGGGACTCGTCGATCTTCGCGGCCGCGCCGACGACGCGGCCGTCAGCGCGCTCGTCGCCCAGCTCCCGCAGCGGGCCGAGGCCGGCGCGGATGCCGCGACCCCGCGACTCCTGCTCGGCTGGAGCGTCGACGGCGAGCTGGTCGGCTGTCTCGGCGTCGAGCGCAGCGACGGACGCGAGCTCGAGCTGAAGAACCTCTTCGTGCTCGAGGAGCACCGCCTGCAAGGCATCGGCCGCGCCCTCGTCGAGGCACTCGTTGCCGGGGCGCCCGTCGAGCGATTCGTCGCGCGCTGCGAGAACGGCGAGGCGCGGGTTCTTCGAGCGGCTCGGGTTCGCGGCCGCCGGGGACGGCACACTCGTCCGGTCGGTTGCCGCCGTTGCGGCGGCGCCGGGCGATGTCGCCGCTCTCACGCTCGCCGATCTCGAGGCGGCGATCCGGGCGGCCTGGGGCGCGGAGACGTCCGCCGACCCGGACGAGTGGACGGCCGAGAACCCCTCACGCGGTCAGTGCGACGCCACGGCGGCGCTGCTTCGCTCGTACCTCGGTGGTGAGATCCTCGTCGCCGATGTGGTGCGGGACGGGCAGCGGCTCGAGAGTCACGCCTGGAACCGCCTCCCGTCGGGGCTCAGCGCTCGATCTGACGCGTGACCAGTTCCGCGGCGGCGAGCAGCTCGGCCCGCCAGACGCGCGCGAGCCGCTGATGCTCGGTAACGCGGCTGCGCGCCATCGCCTCCTGGCCGATCGCGTTGCAGCCACCCTCGCCGCGGCGCGCTAGACCCGAACGATCACTCGCGAGGCGCGATCGGTTGCGCGCGACAAGCTGGTAGACGCGCTCCGTCAACGCGGGAAGCGCGCGGCACACTGCGGCGAAGAAGGCGCCGCCGGGCAGCTCGTCCAGCAGCGGCGGCAAGGCAGCGCCGGCACTCCAACGGCGTCCGAGCGCGTCGACGACATGGAACGCCGCATACCGCTCCTCCGGCGCCAGGTCGCGGAGGAAGCACGGAGCCGGCGGCCGAGCCGATCGGCTCGGCCGCGATTCCCGGTCGACGCGCCGCGCGGGCGCCGAGGCGCGTGCAGACGCCGCAGCCTTCGTCGTAGAGCACCGTCAGCTCCCCATGGCTTCACCGTAATGCCCGACCCCTACACTGGGCGGCATGCAGGACGTGATCGTCGTACCCAACGAGGTTGCAGCCGAGCTCGCCGGTGTCACCGACGGCGTGCTCGACTCGCTGCGCGACCGGCTCGGCTGCTCGATCTCGCTCCGCGGCAACAAGCTCACGCTCGAGGGAGAGGGCGAGCGCGTGGCCGAGGCGCGCGCCGTCGTCGACGAGCTCGTCGAGCTCGTCGAAGGCGGCCATGCGATCGGGCCCGATACGGTCGGCGCCGTCGCCGCCGCGCTCGACCAGGCCGCCGACATCCGCGACATCTTCGAGGACGTCGTCTGGCGCCATCGCGGCAAGAAGATCGCCCCCAAGACGGTTGTCCAGAAGCGCTACGTCGACGCAATCCGCTCGAGCACGGTCACCTTCGGGATCGGCCCGGCCGGAACGGGGAAGACCTACCTCGCGATCGCGCTGGCAGTGGCGGCGCTGAGCGAGAAGCAGGTCGGGCGGCTCATCCTGACGCGGCCGGCCGTCGAGGCCGGCGAGCGGCTCGGGTTCCTGCCCGGCGACATGCTCGCCAAGGTGGATCCGTACATGCGCCCACTCTTCGACGCTCTCTACGACACGATGGACCCCGATCGCCTGACCGCGTACATGGAGCGCGGCACGATCGAGGTGGCGCCGCTCGCTTTCATGCGCGGCCGCACCCTGAACGACTCGTTCATCATCCTCGACGAGGCGCAGAACACGACCCCCGAGCAGATGCAGATGTTCCTGACGCGGCTCGGCTTCGGCTCGAAGATGGTGGTGACCGGCGACATCACGCAGATCGACCTTCCCCGCGAGCAGGCATCCGGCCTGATCCAGGTGCGCGACATCCTGCGCGAGGTCGACGGGATCGGCGTCGTCGAGTTCGGCCACGAGGACGTCGTCCGGCACAAGCTCGTGCAGCGGATCGTCGAGGCGTACAAGCGCCACGCCGAAGAGACCGGCACCGCCCGCAAGAAGTGATCGAGGTCGAGGTCGAGAACCGCAGCGGCGTCGCGGTCGACGCCGCGGGAGCGGTGGACCTCGCGCGCCACGCACTCGCGGAGGAGGGCGTCGAGGCAGCCGAGCTCGGGATCGCGTTCGTCGCGCCGGAGGAGATCCGCGCGCTCAAGGCCGAGCACCTCGGGATCGACGAGGCGACCGACGTGCTCTCGTTCCCGATCGACGGCCTCGACGAGCTGCCGGACGGCGTCCCGCGCGCGCTCGGGGACGTCGTGATCTGCCCCCAGGTCGTCGGCGAGGAGTGGCGCTGGCCCCTCGTCCACGGGATCCTGCACCTGCTCGGGCTCGAGCACGGCGACGCGATGGACGAACGCGAGCGCGCGATCCTCGAGGGGCAACGATGAGCCCCGCTCCAGGTCGTCGCCCGCCCTCGATCATCGAGAGCTTCAACGTCGCCTTCGAGGGGATCATCCACGTGCTCCGCACGCAGCGGAACATGCGGATCCACTTCCTCATCGCCGTCGCCGTGCTGGTCGCTGCGCTGGCGGCCGACGTCTCCAAGATCGAGCTGATCGTGCTGCTGCTGTCGATCGCCTTCGTCCTGATCGCGGAGATGATCAACACCGCGGTCGAGGCGGCGGTCGACATCGCCTCGACCTCGTTCGACCCGATGGCCAAGCTCGCCAAGGACATCGCGGCCGGCGCCGTCCTGATCGCCGCCGTCAACGCGGTCGCCGTCGGCTACCTCGTCTTCTCCGGCCAGGTCGCCGACCGCTCGAACCACTTCCTCGACCGCCTCTCGAAGGCGCCCTCGGAGCTGACCCTCGTCGCGCTCGTCATCGTCGTCGTGCTCGTGATCTCGCTGAAGGCGCTGTCGGGCCGCGGCACGCCCTTGCGCGGTGGCTGGCCCTCCGGTCACGCGGCCGTCGCGTTCGCCGGCTGGATGGCGATCACGCTCGCGCTCGACGGCTCGGAGCACCGCTTTCTCGTCTCCTCGCTCGCGTTCATCATGGCGTTGCTCGTGGCGCAGACGCGGGTCGAGGCGGGCATCCATTCCACCCTCGAGGTGATCACGGGCGGTACTCTCGGCGCCATCGTGGCGCTCGTCATCTTCCAGGTGTTCTCCGCATGACCGACGAGGAGCTGCTCGCCCGGGCCGACGCGATCGCCGCTCGTGCGTACGCGCCGTACTCCGGCTTCAACGTCGGCTGCGCCGTGCTCACACGCGACGGTTCCGTGATCGAAGGCGTCAACGTCGAGAACGCGGCCTACCCGCTGGGCGTCTGCGCCGAGCGAACGACGTTCTCGAACGCCATCGTGCAGGGCTACAAGCCGGGCGACTTCGCCGTGGCCGCGATCACCGCCTCGCCGTGCGGCGGCTGCCGCCAGTGGCTCGCCGAGATGAAGGTCGAGCGCGTCGTCTTCCGCAACGGCGGCCGGCTCGTCCACATGACCGTCGACGAGCTGCTCCCGGAGCAGTTCGACGCCGGAGACCTCGCATGAAGTCGGGCATCGTCGCCGTCGCCGGCAGGCCGAACGTCGGCAAGTCGACGCTCGTCAACGCCCTTTGCGGCGACAAGGTCGCGATCACCTCGAACGTCCCCAACACGACGCGCCGCAGGATCTTCGGCGTCGCGAACGGGCCCGACTGGCAGCTCGTGCTCGCCGACCTGCCCGGCTTCCAGCGGCCGATGGACGCGCTGACGACGAGCATGCAGAACACGGTCGACTCGTCGTTCGAGGAGATCGACGTCGTCCTCCTCGTGGTCTCGGCCCGCGATCGGATCGGCGCCGGCGACCGCTACGTCGCGCGTCGCGTCTTCTCGCTCGGGATTCCGGTGATCATCGCCGTCAACAAGATCGACCGGCTCAAGCACGGTCACGTCGCGACCCAGATGAAAGTGGCCGCGACGCTCGGCGACTTCCACGCCCTCCACCCGGTCAGCGCCGTGACGAAGGACGGAGTGGGGGAGCTCCGCGACGATCTCGTCCACCTCCTGCCCGAAGGCCCGCTCTACTTCCCGCTCGACATGTCGACGGACATGACGCTCGAGGACAGGGTCGCCGAGGTCATCCGCGAGAAGGCGCTTCACCTCACTCGCGACGAGGTGCCGCACGCGATCATGGTCGTGGTCGAGGAGATCGGGGAGAAGGTCGTGCGCGCCGTCCTGCTCGTCGAGACCGAGTCGCAGAAGGGCATCCTCGTCGGGAAGAAGGGCGCGATGGTGCGCGAGATCGGCTCGCGCGCGAGGCCCGAGGTCGAGCGCCTGGTCGGGCATCCGGTCTTCCTCGAGCTCGTCGTCAAGGTGCGCGCGAAGTGGCGCCGCGACCCGAAGATGGTCGAGCGCCTCGGGATGTAGCCGCGGAGGAGGGAGCTCAGCGGCTGTGCTGCACGTCGGGCGCGATGCGCAGGATCACGCGCTCCGACTTGATGATCGCCGGGTCGTAGTCACGCCCGCGGTACTTCCGCGAGAGCGCGTCGATGTGCTCGCGAGCCTCCGGCCCACGCACTGTCTCGACGACGCGTCCGCGCACCTCGACGTAGCTGTAGGGATCGTCCCGCTCCCAGATCATCACCGTCACGCGTGGATCCCGCTCGACCGCCTTGAACTTCGCGCGGTGCACCTCGGTGTTGATGAGAACGTGGTCGTCGTCCGCGTCGACCCACATCACGTGCGTCATCGGCGTACCCGAGCCGAGGAGCACCGTGAACGCGGCGAAGTTCGCCTGCTGCGCGAGCTCGCGCACGCGCGGGTCGACCGCTCCCACTAGGCGCTCAACTGCCGTACTTGAGGTCGCTGAGCTCGTTCGCGCCCACGCGCTCCGCGAGCGTCCGCGCAACCTTCACGCTGAGCGCCGGCGTCTTCTCGAGCAGCTCCACGAAGGCGCGATCGGTGATCACGAGCGTGTCGAGCGGCGTGAGGGCGGTCACGGTCGCCACCCGCGGGATCTTCGAGAGAAGCGCCATCTCACCGACGAAGCTGCCCGGGCCGAGCGTTGCCATCTTGCGGCCCTTGCGACGCACCTCGACCTCGCCGCTGATGATGACGAAGAACTCGCGGCCACGCTCGCCCTCGCGGATCAGCACCTTGCCGGCGCGAATGTCCAGCTCGTCGGCGATCCGGGCGACCTGCTGCAGCTCCCGCTTCGACAGGTTCTCGAACAGCGGCGCGGCCTTGATCAGCTCGAACTTCGCATCCGTCCCGAGGGCCATGGGGGGACTCTATAACGGGTGGGCAGGGTCCGCGCAAGCAGCCCGGAAACACCAAGCCTCTAGACTTGGAGTCTCGATGGCGCAGGCACAGCTTCTTCCGCGCGACCTCGAGCTTCCGCTCGATCTCCGGCTGCCACGGATCGGCTCCGTCGATGCGGTGGCGCTCGAAGCTCGTGCGGGCGAGCTCGCCAAGCGGTCGATCAAGAAGGAATCGAAGCTGGCCGCGCTCGACCTCGCGATCAGGATGATGGACCTGACGACACTCGAGGGTGCCGACACGCCTGGAAAGGTCGCGGCCCTGTGCGCGAAGGCGATGCATCCGGATCCCTCCGATCCCACGATCCCGTCCGTGGCCGCGGTCTGCGTCTACCCGAACCTCGTCGCTGTCGCAAAGGCGAGGCTGGCGGGATCGACCGTCAAGGTCGCATCGGTTGCGACCGCGTTCCCGTCGGGTCAGTCACCGCTCGACGTCAAGCTCGCCGACGTTCGTGAGGCCGTCGCACTCGGCGCGGACGAGATCGACATGGTGATCGACCGCGGCGCCTTCCTCTCGGGCCGCTACCTCAAGGTCGTGGACGAGATCGTCCGCGTCAAGGAAGCCTGCGGAGCGGCCCACCTGAAGGTGATCCTCGAGACCGGCGAGCTCGGAACCTACGACAACGTGCGTCGCGCGTCGCTGCTCGCGATCGCCGCGGGGGCCGACTTCATCAAGACGTCGACCGGCAAGGTGAGCCCCGCCGCGACGTTGCCCGTCACCCTGTGCATGCTCGAGGTGATCCGCGACGTCCACGACGAGACGGGACGCATCATCGGCATGAAGCCCGCGGGCGGGATCCGCACCGCGAAGCAGGCGATCCAGTACCTCTGCGTGCTGAACGAGACCCTCGGGCAGGCGTGGCTGACGCCCGACCTCTTCCGCTTCGGCGCCTCCTCGCTGCTCAACGACGTGCTGATGCAGATCCGCAAGCAGCGGACCGGGGCATACCAGTCCGGCGACTACTTCACGATCGACTGATGGCTGCCAAGTCCCCCGCAACGCGCCTGGTCCCGTCGCCGCTCGAGTGGGAGTACGCCCCCGCTCCGGAGGCGCGCGACATCGTCTCGCTCGAGGATCGGTACGGCCTCTACATCGGCGGCGAGCAGGTCGCGCCGCGCTCCCGCACGTGGTTCGCGACGACCTCACCGGCGACCGAGGAGCATCTCGCCGAGGTGGCTCTGGCCGGTCCCCGCGACGTCGACCTCGCCGTCCAGGCGGCGCGCGGCGCGTTCGAGGACGGCTGGTCGTCGATTCGCCCCGCCGAGCGCGCCAAGTACCTGTTCCGGATCGCCCGGCTGATCCAGGAGCGCTCGCGCGAGCTCGCGGTCGCGGAGTCGCTCGACGGCGGCAAGCCGATCAAGGAGTCGCGCGACGTCGACCTGCCGCTCGCGGCGGCGCACTTCTTCTACTACGCGGGCTGGGCCGACAAGCTCGAGTACGCCTTCCCGAACCGGAAGCCGCGCCCGCTCGGCGTGGCCGGGCAGATCATCCCGTGGAACTTCCCGCTCCTGATGCTGGCCTGGAAGATCGCCCCGGCACTCGCGTGCGGCAATACGGTCGTGCTCAAGCCGGCGGAGACGACGCCGCTGACAGCGCTCATCTTCACCGACATCTGCCGTCAGGCGGAGCTGCCGGCGGGCGTCGTCAACATCATCACGGGCGACGGCTCCACGGGCGCGCATCTCGTCAAGCACCCCGGCCTCGACAAGGTCGCGTTCACGGGCTCGACCGAGGTCGGCAAGGCGATCCGCCGCGAGCTGGCAGGCACCGGCGTCAAGCTCACGCTCGAGCTCGGCGGCAAGGCGGCGAACATCGTCTTCGACGACTGTGCGCTCGACCAGGCCGTCGAGGGGATCGTCAACGGGATCTACTTCAACCAGGGCCATGTCTGCTGCGCCGGCTCACGGCTGCTCGTGCAGGAGTCGATCTACGAGCCGCTCGTCGCGAAGCTGAAGCGGCGCCTGCGCACGATTCGCGTCGGCGACCCGCTCGACAAGAACACCGATCTCGGCGCGATCAACTCGCGGATGCAGCTCGACCGGATCAAGGAGCTCGTCGCTGCGGGAACGGAGGAGGGCGCCGAGATCTACCAGCCGCCCTGCCGCCTGCCCGAGAAGGGCTACTGGTTCGCGCCGACCGTGTTCACGAACGTGGCGCAGAGCTCGCGGATCGCGCAGGAGGAGATCTTCGGGCCGGTGCTCTCGGTGCTCACGTTCCGCACCCCCGAGGAGGCCGTCGAGAAGGCGAACAACACGCCATACGGCCTCTCCGCGGGCGTCTGGACGGAGAAGGGCTCGCGCATCCTCTGGATGGCCGAGCGCCTCCGCGCCGGCGTCGTCTGGGCGAACACGTTCAACCGCTTCGACCCGACCTCGCCGTTCGGCGGCTACAAGGAGTCGGGCTTCGGCCGCGAGGGCGGGCTCCACGGGCTCGAGCCGTACCTGAGGTTCGAGCGATGAGCAGGATCGCCGTGCGCAAGACGTACAAGCTCTACATCGGCGGTGCCTTCCCGCGCTCCGAATCGGGGCGGACGTACGAGGCCGAGGGGCAGAACGTCGCCCGCGCCTCGCGCAAGGACGCCCGCGACGCCGTCAAGGCCGCCCGCGGTGCCTTCGCAAAGTGGGCCGGTGCCACACCGTACAACCGCGGGCAGGTGCTCTACCGCCTCGCCGAGATGATGGAGACGCGTGCCGCCGATCTCGCGCGCGCCTGCTCCGGCCGGCGCGAGGTGGAGCGCGCGATCGACCGCGTCGTCTGGTACGCGGGCTGGGCCGACAAGCTCCCGCAGGTGCTCGGCGGCTCGAATCCCGTGGCCGGTCCCTACTTCAACTTCACGGTGCCGGAGCCGACCGGGGTCGTCGCGATCCTCGCGCCGGAGCTGCCCGCGCTCGAGGGCCTCGTCTCGCGCATCGCGCCTGCGATCGTGAGCGGGAACACGACCGTCGTCGTCGCGTCCGAGACGGCGCCCCTCGCGGCGCTCGAGCTCGCCGAGGCGATCGCCACGTCGGACCTGCCCGGCGGCGTCGTCAACCTGCTGACGGGCTTCCGCTCCGAGCTCGCCGCGGTCCTGGCGGCGCACATGGACGTGAACGCGATCGACGTCACCGGAGCGGGGGACGAGACGACCGAGCTCGAGGTGCTCGCCGCCGACAACGTCAAGCGGGTCGTCCGCGCCGGCAGCGAGCAGAGCCCGTGGGAGATATCGGCCTTGCTCGAGCTCAAGACCGTCTGGCACCCGGTCGGCACGTAGGTAGGCAGTTGGCGCGGTGTCCGGCTTCAGCCGGACGCCGGGGTGAGCAGCCGATCGACCGCGACGCAGCTCTCGCGTACCCGCTCCTCCACCGACCCCTCCACGAGCAGCCACGGCGCGCCGCTCGCCTGCGCCCGCTCGAGGTAGCGCTCGTGCATCCAGTGGCGCTGATCCTCGAACTCGCGGATCCCGTCGTGGCGCCAGGGGACGTCGAGGTCGCACACGAGCGTCAGGTCATACCGCCGGTCGACGAGATCGTCGAAGGCGTGCGTCGGAGCGCCGAGGTAGACCTCGTGAAAGAGCGCCGTCGTGAACGCATCGGTGTCGCAGAAGAGCACGGCCCGTGCGGACCCGGCAAGGCAGTCCTCGTACCAGCACTGGATCCGCGCGATGTGGGTGAACTCCTCGCTCGTCCAGGGCGCGGCGGGGTCGCGGGCGAGCTCCGTGTACGGGCGCCCGTACTCGGGATTCCAGACGGTGCCGTACGCTTCGGCCAGAAGGCGCGCGAGGGTCGTCTTCCCGGTCGACTCCGCCCCGAGCAGGCGGATCCGCTTGACGTCGCCGGCCACCGCTCCAGCCTATTTGGATTTCAGGATCTCGGGACCGTGACGCGCAGGGCGCCCCGGGACCCGGGAGTGCGATGCGTTCCGGCGTCCCCCGGAGCACGCGCCACAGGGTAGACGAGCGGGCTGCCGGGCCGACCGTCCACCGGCTCCGTGGCCGGTCCGAGTAGAGTCACGATCCGTGACGGGCGCGCGAAGGCTGAGCCAGGCAATTGCTGAAGGCGATGGAATCTCCGTGCTCGTCGAGATCAGAGACGGCGCAGGCGCCGGCACGGCACAGGAGCAGGGTGCCGAGGGTCTCGTGGTGCGAAGGCGCACCGACGGCGTGCGGGAGAGCAGCCACCTGCCGCTCCTCGCTTTCGGCCGTCACCACGAGGTCGGCGATGTCGACGCCCTCGTCGTCGACGTTGCCGAGCACGGGGACACGATCGGCGACGTGATCGACGCAGCGCATGCACGTGGCCTCGAATGCGTGCTCCGCGTGCGCGACGAGGACGAGCTCGAAGAGGTGCTGGAGCTCGTCGACCCGGAGATCCTGCTCCTCTCCGCCGAGGAGGCAGAGGACGGCCAGGATCACCTGGAGCGACTCCTCGAGCTGCTGCCCGACATCCCCGCCGGCAAGCTCGCGATCGCCGAGCTCGCGGGGGCGAGCCGCGCGGACGTCCTCGAGCTCGAGCGAGCCGGGGTCGACGCGGTGATCGTCTCCGGCAGCGACGTGGAGTCGCTCGTCGGTGACACGGTTCCGGAGGTGTGATGGTCGGCCGGGTATGGGGGTGCGTGTCGGGGAGGGCATGCACCAAGCAGCGTGTTCGGCTCGATCTGCAGTAAGGCTGGTTGCCTTGGTGTTGATCGAGACGGACACGATGCGCAGCGTGCAGGCCCCCATCCGCGCGTGCCCCCATGCCCGGCCGACCATCTAACACTCGGATCGCCCTCGTGGCGATCCTCGTCCTCGCCGCAGCCCTCCGCCTCGTCGGCATCCGCTACGGGCTGCCGCTCTCGGTTCTGAATCCGGACGAGTCGAGCATCGTCCCCCGCGCCTGGCGGATCGGCCAGGGCCATCTCGATCCCGGTTGGTACGACTACCCCTCGCTGCTGATGGCCTTGCTCGCGCCGGTGCAGGCCTTCTTCGGCGCACCCGCCCTCGGCGCCGCTCGGTTCGTTGCCGTGACGCTCGGGGTCGGCGGCGTGGGGGCGACCTGGTGGCTCGGGCGCCGCGCCTATGGCACCGGAGCCGCGATCGTCGGCGCCGCGGCGGTCGCCGTCGCGACGACCCACGTCGCGTACTCGCGGATGGCCGTCACCGACGTCCTGCTGACTCTGGCCGTCACCTGCGTGCTCGCGCTCGCGGTCGAGGGGCGCCTCGAATGGGCGGGGCTCGCGGTCGGGCTCGCCGCATCGGCGAAGTAT
This sequence comes from uncultured Thermoleophilia bacterium, assembly GCA_963797125.1. Taxonomy (GTDB): domain Bacteria; phylum Actinomycetota; class Thermoleophilia; order Gaiellales; family Gaiellaceae; genus Gaiella. The sequence goes on from CAWCOI010000004.1 coordinate 357,474, forward strand.
CCGGGTGCGATCGCCGCCGTGCCGGTGGTCGTCGCCGGGTGGGGGAGGTGGCGCGCGCTCGGCCGCGCCGCGGCGCTCGCGGTGGCGCGGGTTCGCGCTGACGAGCCCGTTCGTGCTGATCCACGCGGGCGCCGCCTGGGACGACATCTCGCGCGTGCAAAGGCTCGCGCGCGCCGGCTGGCTCGGATTCGAGAACGATCCCGCGACCCCGTTCGCGTACATCGACCGCCTCTGGGACGCGCTCGGCCCGTTCCTCCTCGTCGCCGCGGTCGGCCTCGTGGCCGCGCTCCTCCGACGCACCCGAACCGATCTCGTCCTCCTCTCCTTCGCGGTCGCCTACTGGCTCACGTTGATGCCACAGGAGGCGCATTTCGACCGCTACGTGCTGCCGCTGATCCCGGTGCTCGCGGTTCTTGCGGGCAGCCTCCGCCTCGCCGTGCCGTTCGCTCTCGCCGCGCTCGTCGTCCCGCTCGCCTGGAGCATCTCCGATGCCCGCGAGCTCACCAACGTCGACACGCGGCGTGCGCGCCGACGCCTGGGTCGCCACCAACGTGCCGCGCGCCGATCTCGTGGCAGCGGATCCCTCCACGCTTCCCCTGACCGGCCGGCGGGTCGTTCGACTCGAGTTGCCGGGGCCGGGGCGGCCGACCGATCCAGAGCGCGATCTCGCCCGGCTCCGGCGAGAGGGCGTGAAGTGGGTGATCGTGTCGGGTGCCGTGACCGATCGCGTTCTCGCCGCCCCCGACGACTACCCGCAGGAGACGCGCTTCTACGAGCAGCTCGGTCACGGCCCGAAGCCGGCCTTCGCCGTCTTCCCGAGCGAGCCCGGCCTCGCCGGGCCGTGGGTTCGCGTCTATCGCCTCGACTAACGTGCCGGGATGAGCCGAGAGCGCCGTACCGGCCTCGCAATCGCCGTCGCAGTCTTCCTCTCGGGCGCCGTGCTGCTCGGGCTCGAGATCGCGGCCAGCCGGGTGCTGGCGCCGACCTTCGGCAGCTCGCTCTACGTCTGGGGCTCGCTGATCGGGATCGTGCTCACGGGGCTCGCGATCGGGTACTGGGCCGGCGGGATCGTCGCCGACCGGCTGCCGAGCCCCTATCTGCTCGTCTCCGTGCTCACGCTCGGCGCCGTGCTCGTCGCGCTCGTGCCCGTGGTCGACGACACCGTCCTGACCTGGATCGTCGACTGGGATCCGGGCCCGCGCCTCGATCCGCTGCTCGCCGCCGCGATCCTCTTCGGCCCCGCCAGCGTCGTGCTCGCCTCGGCCTCGCCGATCGCGGTCAGGCTGGCGGCGAGCTCGCTGGAGCGCCTCGGGCGCACCGCCGGCCGGCTCTTCTCGATCTCCACCGCGGGCAGCATCTTCGGCACCTTCGTGACGGCGTTCTGGCTCGTTCCCGAGCTGGGCACCGATCAGGTGCTGGCGATCGGCGCCGTCACGCTCGTTGCCGCGGCGCTGATCGTGGCGCTCGCGGTGCGCCTCGTGCCGGCGTCGCGTCGCGCTGACGGCGGCCCTGGCGGGGGCGGTCGTCCTGGCGGTCTCGCTCGCACCGGAACAGCAGCAAGAGCTGAAGGGCGTCGCGGCCCAGAACTGGTCTCCGCTCTATCGCCTGCGCGAGAACCGCACGCCAGGCCCGCTCGATCCCGCCTCGATCGGGGCGCTCGGCGAGCAGTTCACCGTGCGCGAGGCGCGGGAGACGCGCTATCACCGGCTGGTCGTGGCCGACGACAACGACTCGCGCTACCTCCGCTTCGACAGCTCCTTCCAGAGCGGCATGTGGCTCTCGGACCCCTATCGCACGCGTTTCCAGTACACCGACTACCTCGACCTCGGCATCGCACACAAGCCGAGCGCGCGGAACGTGCTCTTCATCGGCCTCGGTGGGGGCTCGGCGCCGAAGCGGATCTACCGCGACTTCCCGGCGCTCGAGCTCCAGGTCGTCGAGCTCGACCCCGAGGTGGTCGCTGCCGCGTACAAGTGGTTCGCGCTCCCGCACAGCCCTCGGCTCGCCGTGGCGGTTGACGACGGCCGACAGTGGCTGACGCGTCACCCGCAGCGCTGGGACATGATCGTGATCGACGCCTTCTACGCCGACTCGATCCCGTTCCACCTCGCAACGCACGAGTTCCTGGACCTCGTTCGCGAGCGTCTCGCGCCGGGTGGCGTCGTCGTCGTCAACGTGATCGGATCCTTGACCGGGAGCGACTCGAAGCTCCTGCGCTCGCTGACGAAGACCTATCGCTCGTCGTTCCCGACGGTGCTCCTCTATCCGGTCTACGACCGCGTCACCGATCGCAACCCGACCTACACCCGCAACGTGATCCTCGTCGCGACCGACGGGGCGGCGCCGACCACGGCCTTCCTCCGCCAGCGCTGGCGTGGCGATTCGGGAGACAGACGCCGACCGTCCCGAACCTCGACGGCGCGATCGCCGACCGCTGGAATCGCCCGATGCGCTTCGACGACGTCCCGGTGCTCACCGACGACTACGCCCCGACGGACGCACTGCTCGTCGACTAGCTCGCCGGGCGCGCCTTAGCCGAAGAACGCCCGCGCCACCTCGTACCACTCCGGCGGCACGGTCTTCAGCTCGGCCGTTCCCTCTGCGAGCGACACGTCGACGATCGTGTCGCCGTGGAGCGCCGCCATCTGGCCGAACCGTCCCTCCTCGACGAGGTCGGCCGCCTTGAGGCCGAAGCGGGTCGCGAGCACGCGGTCGCGGGGCGTCGGGACGCCGCCGCGCTGGACGTGCCCGAGCACGGTGACCCGCGTCTCGAACCCGGTGCGCGCCTCGATCTCGCGGGAGAGCGCGTCGCCGACGCCGCCGAGCACGACGTGACCGAACTGATCGGTGTCGCGCGCCTCGCCCGCGACGAGCTTGCGCTCGCCCGATTCGTAGGTGAGCTCGTACCCTTCGCTGACGACGACGATCGAGAAGTCCTTGCCCGCCTCGTGGCGCTTCACGAGCTGGCGGCAGGCAGTCCTCGACCGTGATCGGCTGCTCGGGGATGAGGACCGCGTCGGCGCCGCCCGCGATGCCGCTCATGACCGCGATCCAGCCGGTGTGCCGGCCCATCACCTCGACGACCATGACGCGGTTGTGCGACTCGGCCGTCGTGTGGAGCCGGTCGATCGCCTCCGTGGCGATCGTCACGGCGGTGTCGAAGCCGAAGGTGTAGTCGGTGCCCGAGAGATCGTTGTCGATCGTCTTCGGCACGCCGACGACCGGAAACCCGTGGTCGCGGTAGAGGAGCGCGGCGACGCCGAGCGTGTCCTCGCCGCCGATCGCGACGAGCGCGTCGAGCCGCTCGCTTCTCGAAGTTGGCGAGCACCGCCTCCACGCCTCCGTCGACCTTCGTCGGGTTCGTCCTCGTGGTTCCGAGGATCGTCCCGCCGCGCGGCAGGAGGCCGGAGATGTCCTTGCGCTCGAGCGGGGCGAAGATCCCCTCGACGAGGCCGCGCCACCCTTCACGGACGGCGACCATCTCGTGGCCGCGGTCGAACGACCTCCGGCCGACCGCCCGGATCACCGCGTTCAGGCCGGGGCAATCGCCGCCACCCGTGAGAATCCCGATTCGCACCGCTATCGCCCGCCTCTCGTCGCGCTAGGAATTGTTCGACGGCAATACTAATTCAGTTTGCCGTGGGCCGCGCCGCTACACTCGGCCGCATGCGAATCGTCCTCGTGGGCGCCGTCGTGGCAGCGCTGGCCGTCGGCGCTCTCGGCGTCACGCGCGGTGGGTCGGTCGCCGGCGCAGCGCCCGCTCGCCGCTCCGCGCTGCGCCCAGCTCGGTGGCTGGCAGCGACTCGCCGACAAGATCAACGCGCCCGTCTACTGCCCGAGCTGGCTGCCCGATCCGCTCGTGCCGCAGATCGGCAATCGCTGGAACAACATCAACGCCGTCGACGCCGACCGCAGCTACCTCGAGAGCTGGGCCTGGCAGGAGGCGGCGGGCCTCAACACGCAGGAGATCCACGTCAACCTGCGCGGCTACCCGGGGCAGACCGCGATCCCGAAGACCTGCGAGGACGTGACGACGGTCAACGGGAAGACGTTCCGCAAGAAGATCGCCTGCTTCCAGGATCCGCCGCGGAACCTGGAAGCTCGACGAGCGGGATCACGGCCACGATGTACACGGTCAACCACGGCGCCGACTCCTGGCACGTCCTCTTCGCCTGGCACCGCGGGGGCTCGCTCTACACGCTCAGCGAGCACGTCGCGCTGCCGCTCACCTTCTCGAAGGTGGTCGTGAACCTGAAGAAGATGCTCGACGGGCTCGTGCTCGTCCGCCCGACGACCTGATGCGCCTCACCCGCCGCCAGGCGCTCGCCGGCACAGCGGGCGCGATCGCCGGCGCGGCCGGGATCTACGCCCTCGTCGACGAGCACACGAGCGCGCCGGCCCGGCCGCCCGCGCCCTCGACGCTCCCGCCGGAGCAGCACCTGCTCGACGGCGTCCAGGTCATCACGGACAACGGCGTCGAGGTGCTCGTGCCGCCGCTGCACCACGCGGTCGTGACGGCGACCATCGCGGCCGACGATCTCGGCGCGGCGCGCGAAGGATCTCGAGGAGGCGCTCGCGGACCTCGAGTCGCAGTATCCCGCGACGCCGGCGGGGCTCGGGATCACCGTCGCCTGGGGCCTGCCGTACTTCCGGCGCACATGTTCCCGCCCAGTGGGAGCGCCTGCAGCCGATCGACATCCGCGCGCAGTCGCCCGCCCTGCTCGACGCGGTGCGCTTCTCGAGCGACCCAGAGGAGACCGAGCTCGAGCAGAACGACGTCGCCATCCTCCTGCGCAGCGACAGCGAGCAGGCGATCGCGACGGCCGAGAAGGCGCTCTTCGACGACCTCGACGGCATTCGAGAAGACAACCGTGCGGCGCGGGTTCGCGGGCGGGGGGCTGCCGAGCAAGCTCGCCGTCGCCGCGGGCGTCCCCGGCGCCGACCTGATCCCGCCCGAGGCCGAGCTCTTCCTCGGCTTCACCTCGACGCTGCGCCAGAACCTCGGCCCGTCGCGGATCGCGAACCTCGAGACGCTCGGCCTCGCCCGCATCCCGCAGGGCTACTTCACGCACGGGACGCACATGCACCTCTCCCACATCCACGAGAACCTCGAGGCGTGGTACGTCAACAGCTCCCACGCCGACCGCGTGCAGACGACGTTCCGCCCCGGGCTCGCACGTCCCCGATAGGGACGCTCACCGTGCCGCAAGGGCCGTGCCCAGGTGTCGACCGCCGCCGAGGTGCGCCGAAGCTATCGGGTGCACGGAGCGATCGGGCACAGCGGCGCGCTGCAGACGGCCTCGCAGGCTCGCGCGGCGACACCGTCGGGCCGGACGGGACGGTCTACGCCGCCGGCGTCGCGATCCCGCAGCGCGCCGACTTCAACACGCTCGACAACCCGTTCGCCTGGAGCGCCGACGGCAGCGGGCTCGGCCGATCCGGCGGCCGGCGTCCACTTCGTCGTCTTCAACCCGACGAGCGACGATTTCCATCGCGTGCGCCGGGCGATGGACGGCGCCCTGCCCGACGGGACGACGCTCGCCTTCGAGCCGCGGGCCGAGGGCCAGGGCTTCAACAGCATCCTCCGCACGACCCGGCGGCAGAACTTCCTCGTGCCGCCGCGCGCGCACCGCGCGTTCCCGCTCTCCGAGCTCCCGGCAGCTGACGGTCCCCGACGAGGCGGCTAGGATCCGAACCGGGCCGAAGTGGCGGAACTGGTAGACGCACCGGACTCAAAATCCGGCGCCTGAAAGGGCGTGGGGGTTCGATTCCCCCCTTCGGCATCACCCAGTTGGCCTCGAGTGAGCTCTCCAAGGCACCTCGGCCACTCGTCGCTCGACGTCACCTCCGGGGTGTACGGGCGGAGCCAGGCTGAGGGCGTCCTGCGGGTCGCGCTCCAACTTCTTCGGCGGGAGGCCGTCGTAAGACCGGCGCGATGAACATCGACGACAACATCTTGAGGAGCTGCGTCTCCTGCGGCCGCGACGAGTTCGACATCGAAGAAGGATGGACTCAGCAGCCGACTGACACCCTGCCCATCGCTGACGTCTGCGCGCTGTGCGTCCTGACGTTCGATCCGACGGCGTCATACGACCCGGCGATCATCGCCGATCGTTACGGAGTGCCCTGCCCAGATTGTGCTCACGCGCGATCGATCATCTCCGCAGGCAGCGAGGGGCGATACCAGTGCGCTCGCTGCGGGTCGGCCGTGCCGACGTAGGGCCGTGGCCGGCAATCGGTGCCGTCCGTGCGTACGGCGTGTACCACGTAGGACTGAATGATCCGGCGCTTTGGAGGGAGTGATTCCCCCTTCGGTATCGGCTTCTCGCACACCGCCCGCGTGCCTGCTCGAGCCGTCGACACGAGGCAGACAAGCGCTTGGGGCTTGATCTGACCGCCGATTGGCTTAGACTTGCGCCACTCAGACGGAGGGATCGACCCGCGCCTCTGCGGCGGGTCGGTGCGGTCGGTCAAACAAATGGAGGAGGAAAGCTTGTCGCTCAAGAAGACCAGCCTGTTCCTCGTCGGCCTGCTGATTGCTTTGGTCGCGCTCGTCGCGGCCGGGTGCGGCGGGAGCGGCGGGGGCAGCGCACCGGAGGCGTTGCCGTCATCTTCGTGCACGGCGATCGAGTACGAGGGAGACGGGAACCCGGACTACCTGCTCGTCTCCGACCTGCCGCTCCAGGGCGCCTCGCGCACCCAGACGCTGCAGATCAACGACGCCATCCGCTATCAGCTGAAGGCGGCGGACTACAAGGCCGGCGACTACAAGATCGGGTTCCAGGCGTGCGACGACGCGACCGCCCAGGCCGGCAAGTGGGACTCCGGTAAGTGCAGCCAGAACGCGAACGCCTACGCGGCGAACGACAAGGTGCTCGGCATCATCGGCACCTTCAACTCGGGCTGCGCCGGGATCATCATCCCGGTCGTCAACCAGGCGCCGGACGGGGGCATCGCGATGCTCTCGCCGGCCAACACGTACGTCTGCCTGACGCAGGGCGGCCCGGGCTGCGACAAGACCGAGCCGGACAAGTACTACCCGTCGGGCACGCGCAACTACGCGCGCGTGGTCGCGAACGACGCCTACCAGGGTGGCGCGGACGCAGAGTTCGCGCAGGCCGCAGGGCATCAAGAAGGTCTACGTCCTGAACGACAAGGAGGCCTACGGCCTCGGCGTCGCGACGAACTTCGAGAACGCTGCGAAGTCGCTCGGCATCAAGATCGCGGGCTTCGAGTGCGTACGACCCGAAGGCCTCGTCGTACGAGGCGCTCTTCAAGAAGATCCAGGCAACCGGCGCCGACGCCGTCTTCATCGGCGGCCTGATCTGCGAGAACGGCGCCCAGTTGATCAAGGACAAGGTCGCGGTGCTCGGGCCGAACGACGGCGCCGTCAAGCTGCTCACGCCGGACGGGTTCACGACGCAGCAGACGATCGACGACTCGGGCTCGGCCTCGGCCGGCATGTTCATGTCGGTCGCCGGTCAGCCGATCGACAAGTTCCAGGGCGCGGCCCGGACGTTCGCGACGAACTTCTCGAAGGAGTACCTGAACGGGAAGACGATCGACCCGTACGCGATCTACGGCGGCCAGGCGGCCACGGTCATGCTCGACGCGATCGGTGCCTCGGACGGCTCAGCAGCGACGTGATCACCAAGATGTTCGCCACGAAGGTCAACAACGGGCCTCCTCGGCTCGTTCAACTTCAGCGCGAACGGTGATCCGGAAGGCGGCAGCGGACGCAGTCGTCGCCATCACGATCTACAAGGCGACGGACAAGCTCATGACCGACAAGGTGATCTCGCCGAAGCAGTCGACGGTCGACGCAGCACTCGGAAAGTAAGCACGCAACGCGTCGGGGCCAGGCTTCGGCCCGACCCCGGCACGGGTGGTGCGAGACGGGAGGGCATTGCCCTCCCGTCTCATTTCTGTTTAAGTCGTCCGCGGCGATGGGCGGCATCCTGGCGAAGCTTCGCGGCGCGAGCGTCACCGACCTGATCGGGCTCTGCGCTCGTCGCGCTCGTCGATCTTCTGGCTCGTCGTCAACTTCATCAAGGCGCCGACCGAGTTCATCAACATCGCGCCTGATCGGGCTCACGAACGGCACGATCTACGGCGTCGTCGCCCTCGGCTACACGCTCGTCTACGGCATCCTGCAGCTGATCAACTTCGCGCACGGCGACGTGTTCGCGCTCTCGGGCCTCGTCGCGAGCACGGTCATCGTCAGCGTCCTCGGCCTCGACGTGGACTCGAGCGTGCTCGTCGATCATCGGCGGCCTCGCCATCACGCTCGCCGTGATCATGGTCGCGCTTCTCGCTCTTCAACGCTTCGATCGAGCGTGTCGCCTACCGCCGCTACGGAACGCGCCGCGCCTGGCGCCGCTGATCACCGCCGTCGGCATGTCGTTCGTCGTCGAGAACATCTCGCTCGCCCTCTACGGCGTGAACTACCGGACGGTGCCGAACTTCATCCCGTCGCACCGAACGCTGATCCACATCGGCAGCATCACGTACTCGTGGCACAAGGCGTCCGTCTTGATCATCGTGATCCCGCTCCTCGATCGTCCTCTCCTGGTTCGTCCGCTCGACGAAGCAGGGCAAGGCGATGCGGGCCGTCGCCCAGGACACCGAGGCCTCGGCGATGATGGGCATCGACGTCAACCGGACGATCTCCGTCACGTTCCTGCTCGCAGGCGCGCTCGCCGGCGCCGCCGGCATCGTCTACCTGCTGCAGTTCAACATGCGCTACGACACCGGCTTCGAGCTCGGCCTGATCGCGTTCACGGCCGCGGTGCTCGGCGGCATCGGCAACCTCACGGGCGCCGTCGCTCGGCGCGCTGATGATCGGGTTCATCCAGGCCTTCAACGAGGGTCTCGGCTGGCATGCGCCCGGGCAGCGACTGGACCCGCTCGATGGTGTTCGGGATCCTCATTCTGGTTCTCGTCTTCCGGCCCGAGGGCATCCTCGGCGAGCAGACACCCGAGGGCGCATGACCGACCTGGGGACACGTGCGCGCTCGGCCGACCGACAACCGCAGCCACGTCGCGGTCGCGATCCTTCTCGTCGCTCGCCCTGATCTACCCGCTGATCGTCGACTCGCTCCAGTCTCGCTGCCGGTGATCGGCGACTTCGTCCCGAAGACGGACTCGATGGTCGTGATGGTCGTCTTCACGACGATGGCGATCGGCCTCAACATGGTCGTCGGCTATGCCGGCCTGCTCGACCTCGGCTACGTCGCGTTCTACGCCGTCGGCGCCTACACGGCGGGCTGGTTCGCCTCGCAGCAGTTCGACCAGGTCTCGATCAACGTCGGCGCCGTCGGCGATTCCCGGACGGGCTGCCGGGCATCCACATCTCGATGTGGCTCGATCCTCCCGATCGCCGGGCTGCTGACGATGCTCTCCGGCATCGCGATCGGCCTGCCGACCCTGCGCCTGCGCGGCGACTACCTCGCGATCGTCACGCTCGGCTTCGGCGAGATCGTGCCGCAGTTCGTCCGCAACGCCGACAACGTCGTTCGGCTTCGACCTCACGCACGGCACGTTCGGGATCACCCCGATCGACTCGCTCGGGTTCGGCGCCATCGGGGCCAGCGCTCGGCCTGCCCGAGAGCTTCCGTCAGTCGATCCGAGCGGTCGCAGTGGTACTTCTGGACCGCGGTCGTGATCCTGCTGATCACGGTCTTCTGCAGCGTCCGGCTGCGCGACTCGCGGCTCGGCCGCGCCTGGGTCGCGATCCGCGAGGACGAGACGGCGGCCGCCGCGATGGGCATCCCGCTGATGCGGACGAAGACCTGGGCGTACGCGCTCGGCGCCTTCTTCGGCGGCGTCGCAGGCGCGTTCTACGCGAGCTTCAAGGTCGGGCGCCTTCCCGGCGGACTTCTACTTCAACATCTCGGTCTTCCTGCTCTGCATGGTCATCCTCGGCGGCATGGGCAGCGTCTGGGGCGTGCTCCTCGGAGGCATGATCCTCGGCTACCTCAACGTCGAGGGGCTCGCCACGATCGGCTCGAAGATCCAGCAGTCGGGGATCCCGAAGCTCGACGAACTTCGACCCGACGAAGTACCAGTTCGGGATCTACGGGATCATCATCGTGCTGATGATGCTCTTCCGGCCGACAGGACTGATTCCCGAACGCCGGCACAAGATCGAGATGGAGGAAGGCGTCCACGACACGCCGTTCTACGACGTGCAGCACGAGGGCACGCTCACGGACCGGGACAGCTCGGATGACTGACAACCTGATCGAGGTCGTCAAGCTGCGGAAGGAGTTCGGCGGTCTCGTGGCCACGAACGACGTCGACTTCACGATCCCGCGCGGCTCGATCGTCTCGCTGATCGGCCCGAACGGCGCCGGCAAGACGACCTTCTTCAACCAGCTCACGGGCGTCTACAAGCCCACCTCCGGCTCGATCGTCTTCGACGGCGTCGACGTCTCCGACAAGCCGCCGCACGCGATCACGCGAGCTCGGCATCGGCCGCACCTTCCAGAACATCCGGCTCTTCATGCAGATGACCGCGCTCGAGAACGTGCTCGTCGGCATGCACTGCCGCCTCACGGAGCGGCATCCTCGGCTCGATCGTGCGCACCAGGAAGGTGCGGCAGCGAGGAGGCGGACGCCCGCGACAAGGCGCGGGAGCTGCTCGTCTACAGCGGCCTGCCCCGCCGCCACGAGGAGCAGGCCGGGTCGCTGCCCTACGGCGACCAGCGCCGCCTCGAGGTCGCACGCGCGCTTGCGACCGACCCGAAGCTGCTCCTGCTCGACGAGCCCACCGCCGGCATGAACCCGCAGGAGACGGCCAACTTCACGGCGTTCGTCCGCAAGCGTGCGCGACGACAAGGGGCTGACGGTGCTGCTGATCGAGCACGACATGAAGGTCGTGATGGGCGTCTCGGAGCGCTGCACCGTGCTCGAGTACGGCGCGAAGATCGCCGAGGGAACCCCGGCCGAGGTGCAGGCCGACGAGCGCGTGATCGAGGCGTACCTCGGCAAGGGGGCGACCGCGTGAGCGCCAACGGCGACATCCTCACGATCAACGACATCCACACCTACTACGGCGCCATCCACGCGCTGAAGGGTGTCTCGCTGCGGGTCGGCGCGAGCGAGATCGTGACCCTGATCGGCGCCAACGGTGCCGGCAAGTCGACGACGCTGCGGTCGATCAACGGCCTCAACCATCCGCGCCAGGGCACGATCACGTTCAAGGGGCAGGACATCACGAACGCGTCTCCGCACGCGATCGTCGCGGACGGGATCGCCCAGAGCCCCGAGGGGCGGCGGCTCTTCCCGCGCATGTCGGTGACCGAGAACCTCGAGATGGGGGCCTTCCAGCGCACTGACAAGGAGAACTTCAAGGAGGACATGGATCGCGTCTTCGAGTTCTTCCCGCGCCTCTTCGAGCGTCGCACCCAGAAGGCGGGGACGATGTCCGGCGGCGAGCAGCAGATGTGCGCGATGGGCCGCGCGCTGATGGCGCGGCCGAAGCTGCTGCTCCTCGACGAGCCCTCGATGGGGCTCGCGCCGATCTTCGTCGAGAAGATCTTCGAGATCGTGATCGAGATCAACCAGCAGGGAACGCCGGTGCTGCTCGTCGAGCAGAACGCCCTCATGGCGCTCGACATCGCGAGCCGCGGCTATGTGCTCGAGACCGGGCGCGTCGCGCTCGAGGGCCCGGCCGCAGGAGCTGAAGGTGAACGAGCAGGTCCGCAAGACGTATCTCGGCGAGGGCTAGGCCTGCGCGGGACAGGTCACCGGCCCGTACTACGACACGACCAGAGGCGCGTACGGTGGCGCGAGCAGGACGCCGACGCGGTGCGTGCCGCCTGCGACGCCGCGGGCCATCTCGAAGCGCGGTCGGGATGTTGTGGGTCGGCACGAGCCCGAGCGCGCGTGCGGCGCCGGCATCGCGGCAGCCGGCGACGAGCACGCGGCCGGCGCGCGCGAGGGCCGGAGCGCACGACGCCCAGTCGACGTAGGGGAGCAGTGGGTGCGGCGCGTGGCCCTGGCGGTAGGCGCCGATCGCCGTCGGATCGGCCGCGGCCGAGGCGCGCGCGGCGGCGAGGTCGTCCTCCGTCGCACCCTCGCGCAGCACGTGGAAGAGGTTGCGGTAGGGCGCCTGTGGGCCGTGGCCGAACGTGCGGCGGAGATCGTGGAGCAGCACGACCGTCCCTCCCTCTGCGAGCGGTGAGGCGTCGCGCCAGAGCCGCATCGCGTGACCGAGGCCGATCGCGGCCGCGGTGATCGGGTTCAGCGGCTCGCGCGGCTCGTGGAGCGACTTCCACGGCAGCGGCACGACGATCGTGTCGAGGCTGCCGGCGAGCGGGATCCCGCGCAGCGAGACGCCGCGCAGGAGCGCCTCGGCGTGGGCAGACGGCAGGAGGCCCGGCGAGCACCGCCACCGGCCGCAGCTCCCGCGCCAGCGCCTGGAGCGTCTCCTCGCGCGCCCTGCCGGGGAGCACGTTGAGCGCGCGCCGCAGCGGCGAGTGCGCGACGGCGGTCACGCGCGCGCAGCGAGGACGGGTAGCCGCGGTAGCGTCCGGTGAGGCGGGGATGGTCGAGCACGATCGACACGCCCATGACGGCGGTGTGGCGGGCGAGCGCGGCCTCGATCTGCCCGGCGAGCCGCCCGTGGGGGAGAGCGACGGCGCCAGCAGCGACGGCGCCGGGCCGGCGGATGCGATCGTCTCGGCCGCGCAGGCCCCGAGGAGCGCGCAGGCGCCGCCGCGCTCCGACGTCTCGGCGGCGGTGACGCAGACGACGAGGTCGGCGTCGAGCAGCGCCCCGTGCACGCGCACCGGTTGTCGCTCCGCTGAGCTCGAGCGGTCGGAGCTCGGCGCTCGTCGCGTCGTGGATCTCGACCGAGCCGTGAAAGTCGCGCGCCTCCACTGGGGCGGAGGACTCCCTCGACGGCGCTCCTGCCCGGCGCGGCGCTCGAGGCCGCCCGCGAAGAGGATCGTGTGCTTGCTCGGCGCGGCATCCCGAGCCGCTCGAGCTGGTCGATCACGGCGGCGACCGCCTGCTGGCGCGGGTCGATCGGGGCGCCCGGGAGCGGCAGCGAGCGAGGCTCGACGACGATCGCGGCACGCCCGCCGCGCGTCGCGAGATCGGCGAGCCGCGGGCCCGAGAGCGGGTAGCGAAGCGCCTCGCCGACCGCCGCCGCGATGTCTCGTAGCGGATCGAGCGGCTCCGGCGGGAGCAGGAGCAGCGCGTCGTCGTCGACCGCGACGAGCGGCATGCGGGAGCCCGAGAGGAGAGGAATGCGCGTCACGCGCTCATCCAATCAACACCTCGCGGAGGGCCGTCAGGCGATCGCGCGATGCAGGCGGTAGAACGTCGGCCGCCAGCCGAGCTGCGGCCAGGTGCGCGACGAGAGGAGGTTCGTCGCGCGCCAGTCGGTGACGACGGCGCCATAGCCCTCTGCCGCCGCCCAGTCGAGCACGGTCGTGCCGAGCGCTTGGCCGATCGCCGGCGCCGCGAGCCTCGGGCAGGACGGCGGCGAAGCCGAGGAAGCCCGCGTCGTCCGGGCGCAGGATTCCCTTGTTGCTGCCGGACACGGTCGATCGAGCAGCCGACCGCGGAGCCGACGACGCGGCCGTCGACGACGGCGACGAAGGTGGCGTAGACCGGGTCGTCGAAGTCCTCCTCCCACTCGCCCGTCACCTCCTCGAACGTCTGGCGGAGCCAGCGGCGAGAACACGGGGGAGAGCTGCTGATGCGCGGGGAGCGCGAGCTCGAGCTCGGCGAGAGCGCGTCGATGTCGTCGCGCGTGGGGCGGCGGATCTCGACGCCGTCCGGTACCTCGGTCAGCGGCGTCGCGGGAGCCTCGCGGACCGCGTGGACGTGCTGCTGCCCGAAGCCGAGGCGGAACCATGCGTCGACGAGCGCGGCGTCGCACGCGGGCACGATCGCGTAGTGCGACGTGCGGCCCTCCTCGACCCAGCGCGCCGCGGCCGGTGCGTAGAGGTCGCGAACGTCCTCTGCGTGCTCGACGGCATGCCCGGCGCCCTCGACCCAGACGTTCGGGCCCCAGCTCTGATCCTCGCGCGGCGTCCCGATCAGGTAGCCGACGACGTCGCCGCCGCGGGTAGCGACGGCGCCCGAGGCGTCCTCCGTGAGCAGCTCCTCGATCGCGGCGCGCGCGACATCCGGCTCCTCGTAGGCGGCAGGCAGGCTCGGCTCGCCACGCCGCTGCGCGGCGTGGCGCGCCACGAGCAGCCGGGCCGCGTCGTCGAGGTGAGCCGGGGTCGAACGGATGGATCTCGAGGCGTGGCATCGGGCGGCAAGCTACCGCCCACGGCCTCATCCGCGAGGACGATCCTGCATAGACTCGCTGCATGGCCCCGAAGACGATCACGGGCGAGGAGCTCGAGCTCGACGACGGCCCCGCGCGCGACGCCGAGCTGTTCCTCGTCGACGGCAACAACCTCGCCTACCGCGCCTACTACGCGCTCCCCGAGGAGCTCGCGACGAGCGACGGGATGCCGACCAACGCGCTTCTCGGCTTCGGGAACATGCTCTTCAAGCTGCTCGCCGACTACAAGCCGCGCGGCGTGGCGGTGGCGTGGGACACGCGCCCGGTGCACCGCGCCGCGGTCGCCGAGGCGGTCGACGTCGTCTACAAGCAGGGCCGCAAGCCGATGCCCGATCTCCTCCGCGAGCAGTTCCCGCACTTCCGCCCGATCGTGGAGGCGTTCGGCTACCGGAACCTCGAGTTCGAGGGCTGGGAAGCGGACGACGTGATCGCGACGATCGCGACCCTGGCCGACGAGGCCGGAGTGAAGACATGCGTCGTCTCGACCGACCGCGACGCCTTCCAGCTCTGCTCCGCGAACGTGACGCTGATGATGACGCCACGCGGCGTCTCCGACGTCAACGTCTACACGCCCGAGCGGGTCGAGCTGCGCTACGGCGTCCGTCCCGACCAGGTGCCGGACTTCATCGGCCTCAAGGGCGACACCTCCGACAACATCCCCGGCATTCCCGGGATCGGCGACAAGACGGCCGGCCAGCTGATCGCCCAGTACGGCTCGCTGGAGGAGGTGATCGCGCACGCCGACGACCTGTCCCCTGCTCGAGGGAAGGCGGTGCGCGAGCACGCCGACCAGGCCCGGGCCTCGAAGGAGCTCGCGACGATGCGCCGCGACCTGCCGCTCGACGTCGACCCGACGACGCTCGTCTCCGGCTCGCCCGACCGCTCGCAGCTGAAGGAGATGTTCCGGCGCTTCGAGTTCCGCGGCCTCCTCAACCGCGTCGACGAGCTCGACACCGCGTTGCCTGCGCAGGAGCGCCCGAAGCTGGAAGGCCAGGCGGTCGCCTGGCGCGAGACGCTCTTCGGCGCCACTCGGGGCCGTGTCGGGGTGGCGATCGAGGACGGCCGGATCGCGGTCGCCTCGGACGACGGCGTCGACGTCTCCGGCTGGGATCCGTCGCAGGCCGCACTTCTCCGCGACGCCGAGGTCGTCGCCCACGACGCGAAGGCGCTGCATCTGCCGTTCGCTCCGGTCGACGACACGATGATCGCGGCCTACCTGATCGAGCCCGGCCGCTCGGCGTATCTCCTCGACGAGCTCGCGGCCGAGTACGGCCTCGAGCTGGAGCCCGAGCCGGCCGCCGAGGAGTCGACGGCAGCGCTCGTTCGGCATGCCGAGGCGCCGCGCCGCCTCGCCGGCCTCATGCGCGAGCGTCTCGTCGAACGCGGCTCGCTGGAGCTCTACGAGCAGATCGAGCTGCCGCTGACGGCCGTCCTTGCCGCGATGGAGGACGCGGGAGTGAAGATCGACACCTACCGGATGGGTGAGATCACGGCGCGGCTCAAGGACCGGGTCGAGGAGCTCGAGGCGCTTGCGACGAGCCTGGCTGGCGAGGAGTTCATGATCGGATCGACCCAGCAGGTGGCGCGGATCCTGTTCGAGAAGCTCGAGCTGGCGCCAGGCCGGAAGGGGAAGACGGGGTACTCGACCGACAGCCGCGTCCTCCGCGGCCTCCGCGAGGCGCACGAGATCGTGCCGGTGATCGAGGAGTGGCGCGAGTACTCGAAGCTGCTCAACACCTATCTGCTGCCGCTGCCGTCGCTCATCTCCGAGCGGGACGGTCGCCTCCACACGACCTTCAACCAGGCCGTGGCCGCGACGGGACGGCTCTCGACGACGAACCCGAACCTGCAGTCGATCCCTGTCCGCACGACGCTCGGCCGTCAAATTCGCTCGGCCTTCATCGCGGAGGAGGGGCATCGCCTCCTCTCGGCCGACTACAGCCAGGTCGAGCTGCGCATTCTCGCCCACGTCTCGGGCGAGCCGGTTCTGCGCGAGGCGTTCGAGCGTGGTGAGGACATTCACACCCGCACCGCGGCGGAGGTGCTCGGCAAGGATCCGGCGACGCTGACGCGCTCGGAGCGCGACGTCGCGAAGATGGTCAACTTCGGGATCATCTACGGGATCTCGTCGTTCGGGCTCTCCGAGAACCTCGAGATTCCCCGCGAGGAGGCGCAGGCGTACATCGACACCTACCTGGCGCGGTTCCCGCGCGTGCAGGAGTTCATCGCGCGGACGATCGCGGAGGCTGCGGATGACGGCTACGTGACGACGCTGCTCGGCCGGCGGCGTCCGATCCCGGAGCTCCGGGCCTCGAACCGCCAGACACGTTCGCTCGGCGAGCGGCTCGCCGTCAACACGGTCATGCAGGGGACAGCCGCGGACGTGATCAAGGTCGCCATGATCCGTGCCCACGACCGCCTCCGCGCCGAAGGCCGAAGCGCGCGCCTGGTGCTGCAGGTGCACGACGAGCTCCTGCTCGAGGTACCGGACACCGAGATCACGGGCGTCAGGGAGCTCGTGCGGGCCGAGATGGTCGGCGCCTACCCGCTCGACCCCCCGCTCGCCGTGGATGTCGGCGCAGGCGACAACTGGGCGGACGCGAAGGACTGAGGCGAGCCGCGATGGAAGAGCGTATCGCGCCTCGCCTCAGTCCTTCGCGTCCTCTGCTTTCTGCCGCGCTGCACGCGGATCCTGAAGGTGGGAACCTTCGGTTCGCGCTGGCCTGCCGGGGTTGCCGCCGCGGCGGCGACGCGTAGGAAATATGCGGTTTCCGCCCTCCCTACCCCTTCCTAGGAATGCCCCTATAGGGGGTAACCCGCTTTGAGGAATTTGGTCGATATCTGGGTGTATGCGGCGTGGTCCTAGGGCCAACAACAACCGGTATCTCCTCGCATGTGGGGCTGCTGCCGCGATAACCGCGGCCTGGGCTGCCCTGCTCGTGCTTCACGTCGGCGGAGAATCCACCTCGCGCACGGTCTCGGACGTCGGGTGCGTCATCGCTGCCTTCGCCGCGGCCGCGGGTTGCCTCGTGGCCGCTTGCCGAGGAGGCGCGCACCGGCGCACCTGGATCTTCCTCGCGTGCGCATCGATCTCGTGGGGCTTCGGGCACGTGATCTGGACGTGGTACGAGTCCTCCGGCCGAGAGGTGCCGTTTCCGTCGTACGCTGACGTCGGCTACCTCGGGCTGCCGCTTCTCGCCGCTATCGGTCTTCTTTCGCTTCCAGGCGCAACGCAAAGCCATGCCGGACGCATCCGAACCGTCATCGACGGGATGATGATCGCCGGCGCGGTGCTCCTCTGCAGCTGGGTCCTCGTGCTCGACAAGGTCTACGCCGCCGGCGGCAACGGGATCGCCCCGACGATGATCAGCCTCGCCTATCCGCTCGGCGACGTGGTGCTGATCACGATCGCGCTCTACGTGCTCCTCCGCGGCGGCGAGGGCCGACGGCAGGTCTTCCCGATGTGGACGATCGTGTTCGGCCTCAGCGCGTTCGCCGTGGCGGACAGCGGCTTCGCCTACCTGGGCGCCACCGGCCACTACGGCTCCGGGAGCGTCATCGACATCGGCTGGTTCGTCTGCTTCGTGGCGATCATGCTGGCCGGCCTGCGACCGTCGACCGACATCTCGGAACGCAAGTTCGAGCCGAAGGACACGAGGGCGCTCGGGCTCCTGCTCCCGTACGTGGCCGTCGGTCTCGCACTGGCCACGAGCTCGATCGAGATCGTCCGAACCGGGCAAACGGACGGCATCGTCTACTGGTGCCGCACCTTCATCATCGCGGCGATCGTGGTGCGGCAGGTCCTGACGCTGTCCGAGAACCGATCGTTGACGCGCCATCTCGAGGAGAGGCTGGTCGAGCTCCACGCGAGTGAGCAGCGGTTCGAGTCGCTCGTGCAGCATTCCTCGGACGTCGTCACCGTGATCGACCTGAGCGGCAGCGTCCTCTACCAGTCCGAGTCGATCGAGCGCGTCTTCGGCTTCCCGGTCGACGCCGTCTTCGGGAATTCGGTCAAGATGCTGCTCGACGAGGAGAGCGCCCGGCAGCTCGATCGCGTCGTGCGAGAGATCGCCGCCGAGCCCTACGGGACCCGCGTTCTCGACCTGCGCGTCTGCAATGCATCGGGTCACATCTGCCAGGCCGAGATGACGGTCACAAACCTGCTCGAGAACCCGAGCGTGCGCGGGATCGTGCTCAACACACGTGACGTCAGCGAGCGCAAGATGCTCGAGGACCAGCTCGTCTACTCGGCCTTCCATGACTCGCTGACGACGCTTGCGAATCGAGCGCTCTTCCGGGACCGCATCGAGGACACCCTCAACACCGTCGGACGAGACGGCATCGCAGTCCTTTTCCTCGACCTCGACAGCTTCAAGCAGGTCAACGACCTGCTCGGCCATGCGTCCGGCGACCTCCTGCTGGTCCAGGTCGCCGAGCGCCTGCGCCAGTCGGTCAGGCCTGCCGATACCGTCGCTCGCCTGGGCGGCGACGAGTTCGCGGTCCTGCTCGAGGGCGCAGACGAAGCGACTGCCGTCGACGTCGCCAGGAGGATCACGAACTCCTTGCGGATGCCGTTCGTCGTCGACGGGCAGGAGATGCTCGTCCGAGGCAGTCTGGGGCTCGCGATTGCGAGCTCCGATGTCGCAAAACGCCGAGAAGCTGCTCCGCAACGCCGACCTCGCGATGTACCGTGCGAAGGCCGCCGGCGAGGGAGGCTTCGCGCGCTACGACCCCGAGATGCGCGTCGACCTCGTCGAGCGCCTTCAGCTCGAGGTCGATCTTCGCCGCGCGATTGCGGGAAACGAGCTCGTCCTCGATTACCAACCGATCGTCGAGATCGCGACCGGGAGGATCGCCGGCGTCGAGGCGCTCGTTCGTTGGCGTCATCCGACGCGAGGCCTGATGCCGCCGCAGTCGTTCATCCAGATAGCCGAGGACAGCGGCCTGATCGTCTTGCTCGGGCGCTGGGTGATGCGGGAAGCGTGCTACCAGGTGAGCGCCTGGCGCACGAGGCATTCGTTGCCCGGGCTAACGATCAACGTCAACCTCTCGGCGGGCCAGCTCAGGGCCGGCCTTGCGGAACAAGTCGCGGCGCTCCTCGAGGAGACGCGGCTCCCGCCGGAATGCCTCGTACTCGAGATGACCGAATCGGTTCTCATGGACCACACGGAGGAAAACCTCGCGTACTTCACGGCCTTCAAGGAGATGGGCGTCCGGATGGCGATCGACGACTTCGGCACCGGCTTCTCGTCGCTGAGCTACCTCCACCGGTTCCCCGTCGACGTGCTCAAGATCGACCGCTCCTTCGTCGACGCCCTCGGCGACAGCCCGGGCGACCGGGCGCTCGTGACCACGATCATCCAGCTCGGACGAACGCTGAACATGCGGACGGTCGCCGAGGGCATCCAGACGGAGTCGCAAGCGCAGGCACTGGTCGAGATGGGCTGTGAGCAGGGGCAGGGGTTCTACTTCTCGGCGCCGCTTCCGGCCCGCCAGCTCGAGCGGCTACTCGGGGCCGATGGGAACCTCGAGGAGCTCTCGACCGCGGAGCTGCAGGCGCACTCCGCCGCGGCTGCCGGCGGCTGATCTGCCAGGTCCGGTCGTCGTCGCCGAACGCCGCCCGGTGCGGCGGCGGTGTTTCTCATCCGTGTTTTTGGTCGCTATACTCCGCGGCTCGCCCATGGCCAACCAACCGACTGAAAGCACCCCTATGTCCACTATGGAAATTCCCGTCCTCGAGGACGGCGTCTGGATCACCGGCCCCGATGGGGAGCTGATCCCGGACTACGACGCAACCTTCCCCACGATCAACGAGGGAGAGGTCGTGCACGGCACCGTCGTGCGCGTCGACAAGGACGAGGTGCTCGTCGACATCGGCTACAAGTCGGAGGGCGTGATCCCGGTTTCCGAGCTGTCGATCCGGCGCTCGGTCAACCCGGCGGACGAGGTCTCCGTGGGCGAGGAGATCGACGCGCTCGTGATGCAGAAGGAGGACGCCGAAGGGCGTCTCATCCTCTCCAAGAAGCGCGCCCGCTTCGAGCTCGCCTGGAAGGCGATCGAGGCGGCAGCAGAGAGCGGCGAGGCCGTCAACGGCCGCGTGATCGAGGTCGTCAAGGGCGGTCTCATCCTCGACCTCGGCGTCCGCGGCTTCCTGCCGGCGTCGCTCGTCGACATCCGCCGCGTCCAGGATCTGGAGGAGTTCACGGGCAAGGAGCTCCGCTGCAAGGTGATCGAGCTCAACCGCTCCCGCAACAACGTCGTGCTCTCCCGTCGCGCCGTCCTCGAGGACGAGCGCAAGGAGATGCGCCAGGCGATCCTCGACCGGCTCAACCCGGGCGACGTCGTCGACGGGCAGATCTCCAACATCGTCGACTTCGGCGCGTTCGTCGACCTCGACGGCATGGACGGGCTCATTCACATCTCGGAGCTCTCGTGGAGCCACGTCAACCACCCGTCCGAGGTGCTCGAGATCGGCCAGACCGTCAAGGTCAAGGTGCTCGACATCGACCGTGAGCGCCAGCGGATCTCGCTCGGCCTCAAGCAGACGCAGTCCGACCCGTGGCAGCAGGTGCTCGAGCACTACCACGAGGAGGACGTCGTCGAGGGTCGCGTCACGAAGGTCGTCACGTTCGGCGCCTTCGTCGAGATCCTGCCGGGCGTCGAGGGCCTCGTTCACATCTCCGAGCTCGCGCAGCATCACGTCGAGAACCCGCGCGAGGTCGTCTCGCAGGGTGACCCGGTCAACGTCCTGATCCTCGAGATCGACGGCGACCGGCGGCGTCTGTCGCTGTCGCTGAAGCGCGTCGAGGAAGGCGCCGAGCCGCTCCCGCGTGCCGACGGTGGCGAGTCCGTGCACCTGACGCCGAACCTGCGGCTGTCCGAGGAGGCGTTCCCTGCGTCGTCCGACGATTCGTCCGACGATCCCTGCGTCGTCCGATGCTCGCTGCGTCGTCTGACGAGCTCCCTGCCTCGTCCGACGAGCTCGCCGATGTGGCGCGTGCGCTCGACGAGGACGCGGTCGAGCTGGCCACCGAGGCCGTCGAGATGGAAGAGGTCGCGGTCGAGCTGGCCGAGGAGGCCATCGATCGCCGACGAGCTCGCCGGCGAGCTGGCGGCCGAAGCCGTCGTCGCCGAGGCGTTCGCGGAGGAGCTGGCCGAGGAGGCCGTCGACGCCGACGAGGCGGGCGACAGCGAGGCCGCTGCCGAGCTCGCGAGCGAGGCGATCGCCGCCGACGACCTGGCAGTCGAGCTCGCCGAAGAGGCAGTTGTCGCCGAAGCGATCGCGGTCGAGCTGGCCGAGGAGGCCGTCGTCAGCCGACGAGGTCGCCGGGGAGCTCCTCGACGAGGCAGTGCTCGAAGAGGCCGTCGCGGAAGAGCTCGCCGAAGAGGCAGTCGCGGCCGGCTCCGACGAAGAGCCGACCACCTAGACCATTGCCGCGCCCGATCGCGGTCGCGATCACGGGTGGGATCGCCGCGGGAAAGAGCACCGCTCTCGCGGCCTTCCGGTCCCACGGGGCCGCGACCGTGTCGAGCGACGAGATCGTCCATCACCTCCTTCGCACGGACCTCGACGTGCGAGACGCGCTGGTGGCGCGGTTCGGCGACGAGATCCTCGGCGAGGACGGCGCCCCCGACCGGGCCCGGATCGCGGCGATCGTGTTCGAGGATGCCGAGTCGCTGGCGTTCCTGGAGCAGCTCCTGCACCCGCTCGTCTCGCGCGAGTACCTGATCTGGCGAGAGCAGCTCGCAACGCTCGACGATCCGCCGCGCGGTTTCGGTGACCGAGATCCCGCTTCTCTTCGAGGCGGGCGAGTGAGGACCGCTTCGACCGCGTCGTCGTGATCACAGCGCCGAGCAAGCTCCGCGAGCAACGGCGCGACATGGCCACTCGGCAACCGCGAGGCACAGGCTGCTCGACGAGAAGGAGAAGATCGCGAAGGCTGACTTCCACTACGTCAACACCGGCACCTTCGAGGATCTCGACGCCTGGGTGGCCGGCGTGATGGCGGAGCTCGCAGAACGACTCCTCGTGAGGCGCCTCCTCATCGCTCTCGACGGGCGTCGCCATGCTCGGCGTGGCCGCCTTCGCGGTCTGCGCAGCACCAGCCGGAGTTCGTCCAGCGCATCCGCTACCCGCTCCGCTACGAGGCGATCGTCCGCGGCCATGCGCAGAACTACGATCTCGACCCGTCGTTGCTGGCGGCGGTGATCTACACGGAGAGCCGCTTCAATGCGCGAGCCCACTCGCAGGCAGGCGCGATCGGCCTGATGCAGCTGCTGCCCGACACGGCGCGCGGGCATCGCGACGCGAACAGGCGGAAACGGGTTCGTCGTCGACGACCTCTACTGCCCGAGATCAACGTCCGCTACGGCGCGTGGTACCTCCGCAACCTCCTCAACCGCTACGGCGACGAGCGCACCGCCCTCGCGGCCTACCACGCCGGCCCGGGCAACGTCGACAGCTGGCGGCAGGACGGCGTCGGGATCCAGTTCCCGGAGACGCGGAGCTACGTCGAGAACGTCGAGCACGCGAAAGCGATCTACGCCAAGGCGTACGCGAGCGAGCTCGGGTCTGCGTTAGCCTGCCGCCGATGGCCGACTCCCGCGACCGACGCTACGCCGAGCTGATCGTCGACAGCTGCCTGCGCGTTCAGCCCGGCTGGCAGGTGTACGTCGGAGGCAACCCGCAGGCCCGGCCGCTGCTGGAGGAGATCTGTGGGGCCGTCGCGCGGCGTGGTGCCTACGCGCTCCTCCGGGTCTCCTTCGAGAGATTCGTCATGTCCGTCGCTGAGCTGGGTCTCGAAGGCATCCGCTGGAGCTGCTCGCCGCGCCCGCGCCGCTGATCGTGCACGAGATCGAGAATGTCGACGCGCTCGTCTTCGTCGCGGCTCCCGACAACACGCGCTCGGCGGCCGGAATCGAGAGCGAGCGAATGGGCAGCGGTGCAGGCTGCATACCGGCCCGCGACGTCCCGGCTGATGAATCACGACGTCCCCTGGATGGCCTGCCAGTACCCGACCGACGCGCTGGCGCAGGAGGCGGGCCTCGGCAGCGACGGAGTTCGCGGATCTCCTCTACGGCGCGGTGCTGCTCGACTGGGAAGCCGAGGGCGAGCGGATGCGGCGCGATCGCGGCGCACTTCGACGCCGCCTCGGAGATCCGCATCGTCGGGGAGGCGACCGATCTGCGTCTCTCGCTCGAGGGCCGGAGGATGAGGGTCGACGCACTCGGGGCCAACCTTCCCGGCGGCGAGTTCTTCGGCTGCCCGGTCGAGGACTCGGCCGAGGGTGCGATCTCGTTCGGCGACTTTCCCGCCGTCTATCGCGGCCGCGAGATCACGGGCATCAGGCTGCGGTTCGAAGGCGGCGTCGTCGTCGACGCGTCGGCCGAGTCGAACGAGGACTACCTGCTCGAGACGCTCGACATCGACGAGGGAGCGCGCCGGCTCGGCGAGCTCGGGATCGGCTGCAATCCCGGCATCACCCGCTACATGAAGAACACGCTCTTCGACGAGAAGATGAACGGCACCGTGCACCTCGCGCTCGGGAACAGCTACACCGACCTCGGCGGCGTCAACCAGTCCGCGATCCACTGGGACCTCGTCAAGGACCTGCGCCTGCAGGGATCGCGGCTCGAGCTCGACGGCGCCGTCGTGCAGCAGGACGGCGCCTGGCTCGTCTGACTAAGCGGGTGGAGGCACGGCCGGCGCAGGCGCAGGAGCCGGCGCAGGCAGCGGCGGCGGGATGTCCTGCAGCATGTGCTGCCAGAGGTTCTCGAGCATCCGCGTCATCGGCCAGAACGTCGCCGAGCCGCCGAAGTCGAGCGTGCCGGCGGCGAAGACGCGCGCCCCGGCCGGCGTTTCGTAGTACGTCATCTCGCCGCTGAGGCCGGGGCCGAACAGATCGGTGACGCGGGCCAGCACGACCGTGCCCGGCGGCGAGTCAGGCGTGGCAGCGTCGATCTCGATCCCGTAGCCGCCCACCGTCTCGCCGAAGGTGGAGCCGGTCACGAGGCCGGTCTTGTCGAAGAGCCACGGCGCCGCCTCGGCCGCGACGACCGTGTACGCGCCCTGACGCCGTCCGTCGTCGTTGGCGCGGTACTGGGCGCCGATGAACCGCGCCTCGGGACGCCCCTCGCTGCGGAACGGCCTGATCCGCGAGCATCACGTCGCCCTGCTTCTCGACCCGCCAGAAGAAGTTGTCCGCGGAGAGGAAGATCAACCGGCCGCCGAGGTCGCGGAAGCGCTCGACGACGTCGTAGGTGTGCGCTGTCATGTACTCGCTGTGCCCGGAGAAGACGACGAGGTCGTAGAGCCCTCGGAGGTCGTCACCCGAGGCGAACGCCTCGAGGTCGTCCTCGGCGACCATGTCCGGGAGCCTGCCCGTGCGCGCCAGCCAGCGCAGGAACGCCCGGTCATACGCCTTGAAGCGCGGCGGCACGCCGCGATCGCGATAGGGGCGGTCAGCTCGACGGGCGGCTCTGCCGCCCGCGTACCAGGTGTCCCCCCAGCCGTCGCCGTCGCGGTCGTACATGTTGTACGCCTGCCACGTATTCGTCGGGAGGACGACGAGCTGCCGCGCCGCGCCGAGGGTCGGCGGCCGCAGGACGAAGGGGGCGATAGCCGACGCGCCCGTCGTCGGTCGTCAGCCGGGCCGTGTACATCCCGGTCGGCCAGCTCCCCGTCTGCACCGTGATCGTGACCGGGGCGGAGCGCTTGCCGGACCAGTCGAGCGGCACCGGGTCGCCCATCGGGACGCCGGACATCTCGTCGTTCCGCTCGCTCCCCGTCGTCTCGGGTCCGCAGTGGAGGAACTGCAGGGTGAGCGACGGGGCGTCCGCGAGAATGGAGAGCTCCATCGGCTCGCCGGGCGCGTACGAGCGCTTCAGGAAGGATGCCTCGACCCCGAGGACGCGGACGACGGCGGCCTGCTGACGGGCGATCGAGGGGGGACGCTTGCCGCCGAGCACGGTCTTCTGCGCTCCGCGAGCGATCGTCAGGCGCATCACGTACGACCCGACCGGACTCGCAGTGTCAGGCGTCCAGGTCAGCTCGTGCTTGCCGGCTCCGAGCCTGACGCGGGTCTTCCAGGGAATCGTCGACGCGTAGCGGGCCGTGTGCACGGCCTCGAGCGGTGATCGTCGCGGCGCGGCTGAGCCTGAAGGCGATGACTGCCGTATCCCGTCCCGGAACGCCGGGCGAGACCGTCGTGAAGAGCGCGCGATCGCCGGCGTAGCGGCGGCCGTTGTTCCTCGCGGCCAGCCCGAGCGCCACGCGACGTGCGCCGCCCGGCCGCCAGCGCCGTGCGCGGTGCGAGAGCAAGCGAAATCAACGCGCCTCCCGCCAGCTGCACGAAGCGGGAGCGTTTGAGGCGGTCTGCCACGAGCACACGGTAAACGACGGGGATGATCGACTTGTGAGCGCTCGGCGTGGCCACGGCACGGTTACCGACACGAACAAGTGTTCCGGTGCCTCCGCTAGTCTGTGAAGGTGCCCGACCTCCGCGTGACCGCCGCCTATACGCCGACCGGCGACCAGCCGAAGGCGATCTCCGAGATCTCCGCCTCGCTCGAGGCGGGGAACCGGTTCCAGACTCTGCTCGGCGCCACGGGCACGGGCAAGACAGCGACGATGGCCTGGCTGATCGAGAAGCTCCAGCGTCCGGCGCTCGTGATCGCGCACAACAAGACGCTCGCCGCTCAGCTCTGCAACGAGTTCCGGGAGTTCTTCCCCGCGAATGCGGTCGAGTACTTCGTCTCCTACTACGACTACTACCAGCCCGAGGCGTACGTCCCCCAGGCCGACCTCTACATCGAGAAGGACTCCTCACGCAACGACGACATCGACCGCCTCCGCCATGCCGCGACGGCGTCGATCCTCTCGCGGCGCGACACCGTGATCGTCGCCTCGGTCTCGTGCATCTACGGGCTCGGCTCGCCGGAGGAGTACGAGGCGCGGCTCGTCAACCTGGCGGTGGGGGAGGAGCACGACCGCGACGAGCTGCTGCGGAAGCTGGTCGACACCCAGTACGTCCGCAACGACACCCTCCTCGGCCGCGGGCGCTTCCGGGTCAAGGGCGACGTGATCGAGGTGCAGCCCGCATCATCCGAGACCGCCTACCGGATCTCGCTGTTCGGCGACGAGGTCGAGCAGATCACCCACTTCGACCCGCTCACGGGCGAGGTCTACGCCAAGCTCGACAACCTGACCATCTTCCCTGCCACGCAGTACGTCACCTCGAAGCCCACGATCGAGGCGGCGATGGCCGGGCTCCGTGCCGAGCTCGAGGGCCAGGTGAGGCTGTTCGAGTCCGAGGGGAAGATGCTCGAGGCGCACCGGATCCGGCAGCGCACCGAGTACGACATGGAGATGATGAAGGAGCTCGGCTTCTGCAACGGGATCGAGAACTACTCGCGCCCGCTCGAGGGCCGGCCCGCGGGCTCGCCCCCGCACACGCTGCTCGACTACTTCCCGTCGGACTTCCTCTGCTTCATCGACGAGTCGCACCAGACCGTGCCGCAGATCGGCGGCATGTACGAGGGCGACCGCTCGCGCAAGCAGACCCTCGTCGACTTCGGCTTCCGGCTCCCGTCCGCCCTCGACAACCGGCCCCTGCGCTTCGACGAGTTCCTGCAGCGGATCGGCCAGACGATCTTCGTCTCGGCCACGCCCGGCTCGTACGAGCTGCGCAACTCCGCCGTCGTCAGCGAGCAGCTGATCCGCCCGACCGGGATCGTCGACCCCGTCGTCGAGATGCGCGCGACGAAGAACCAGATCGACGACCTTCTCGGTGAGATCCGCCGCCGCTCCGACGTCGGCGAGCGGGTGCTCGTGACGACGCTGACGAAGAAGATGTCCGAGGATCTGACCGACTACCTGCTCGAGGCGGGCGTGAAGGCCCGGTACCTCCACTCGGAGATCGACACGCTGGAGCGGATCCAGATCATCCGTGAGCTCCGGCTCGGCGAGTACGACGTCCTCGTCGGCGTCAACCTCCTGCGCGAGGGCCTCGACCTGCCGGAGGTATCGCTCGTGGCTGTGCTCGATGCCGACAAGGAGGGCTTCCTGCGCGGCAAGACGGCGCTCGTGCAGACGATCGGCCGCGCGGCCCGGAACGTCAACGGGAAGGTCCTGCTCTACGCCGACAAGGTGACCGAGGCGATCCAGTTCGCGGTCGACGAGACCGACCGCCGCCGTGCGACGCAGCTCGCCTACAACGAGGAGCACGGGATCACGCCCGAGAACATCACGAAGGGCGTCTCCGACATCGCGGAGTTCCTCTCGCTCGAGTCGCCCACCGTGCCCGGGCGTCGCCGGCGCGGAAAGGCGAAGGTGGAGGGGCTCGACCAGGCGGAGCTGGAGAAGCTCGCGATCACGCTCGAGGAGGAGATGTTCGCCGCCGCCGAGGAGCTCCGCTTCGAGTATGCAGCCAAGCTGCGCGACGAGATCAAGGACCTGCGGCGTGAGCTCCAGGCACTTGCCGAGGCGTGAGGTGAAAGGGGTGAGGCTCCAGCCTCACCCGCACGAACAGAGCGGGTGAAGCTGAAGCCTCACCCGGGAAGGGATAGACATGTGCCGCAACATCAAGCAGCTCCACAACTTCGACCCGCCCGCGACCGACGACGAGGTGCATGCCGCCGCGCTGCAGTTCGTTCGCAAGATCAGCGGCGCGACGAAGCCGTCGAAGGCGAACGAGGCCGTCTTCGAGCGGGCCGTGCGGGAGATCGCCCACATCTCGCGTCACCTGCTCGACGATCTCGTGACGGCGGCGCCGCCGCGCGATCGTGAGGTCGAGGCGATGCGCGCACGGGCACGTGCCGAGAAGCGCTTCGGCACCGCTGCTGCCTGACGTCCGCCGCTAGCGCACTCTCAGGCTGCGCCGCTCTCGCTCGAGGCGGCGTCAGGCGCCGGCGTGCTTCGCGCGCAGATACGCGAGGTACGGCTCGGGGTCGAGCGGGCCTCCGACGACGCGCTCCAGCGTCTCCTTCGGCGTCAGCTTGCGGCCGAGCGCGTAGAGGTTCTCGCGCAGCCAGGTCGCCGAGCTCGCCGAAGTCACCCTGCTCGAAGCCGTCCTCGACGCCGGGAAGGGCGGCCTTCGCGGCCTCCCAGATCTGAACGCTCATCACGTTGCCGAGCTGGTAGGTCGGGAAGTAGCCGAAGAGGCCGGACGACCAGTGCACGTCCTGCAGCACGCCGAGCCGGTCGTCCGGCACGGGGATGCCGAGGTACTCCTCGAACCGCGCATTCCAGGCCTCCGGCAGGTCGGCGGTCGAGAGCGTCCCGGCGATCAGCTCCTGCTCGAGCTCGAAGCGGAGGATGATGTGCATGCCGTAGGTCACCTCGTCGGCATCCACGCTGATGTAGGAGGGACGGACGCGGTTCACGGCCGCATGGAGCCGCTCGGGCGTGAAGCCTCCGAACGCGGCCGGGAAGCGTCGCGACGAGCTGCGGGTGCAGCCAGCGGCAGAACGGCAACGAGCGGCCGACCACGTTCTCCCAGAGACGGCTCTGGCTCTCGTGCAGGCCGGACGAGCAGCCCGCCGCGAGCGGTGGTGCGCTCGAGCGACGGGCTGACGCCGCGCTCGTAGAGCCCGTGGCCGATCTCGTGCATGCAGCTGAAGAGCGACTCGAGGTCGTGGTCGTCGTACCGCGTCGTCACCCGGACATCGGTCGTCGCGAAGGAGGAGCAGAACGGATGCACGGTGCTGTCGAGGCGGAACGAGAGCTCGTCGAACCCGAAGGCGGTCATGACGGCAACTCCGATCGCCCGCTGCCCGTCCTCCGGGAACGGGCCTTCACCGAGTTCGATGCCTGCGTCGGCGGTTGCGGCGATCAGGGGTACGAGCTCTTCCTTGAGGCGGGCGAAGACGGCGCGGACTTCCTCCGTCGTCGTCCCGGGCTCGAAGTCGTCGAGGAGGACGTCGTACGGGTCGCCAGGCGCGTCGAAGCAGGCGATGTACTGGCGCTTCAGCTCGAGCTGCCGGTCGAGCCACGGGCGGAACGCGGCGTAGTCGTTGTCGGCCCGCGCCACAACCCATGCCTCCATGCCCTCCGAGGCGGTCTTCGTCAGCTCGGCGGCGAGATCGGAGGGAACGCGGCGCGCCTTGTCCCAGTCGCGACGCGTGACGCGAATCAGGCACGCGTCGTCGGAGTCGTAGGGAAGCGACTCCTCCAGCTCGCGGAGCTCCTCGACGAGGGTGCCGATCCGGTCATCGATGAATCGCTCATGGGCGATCCGCTCGATGGTGGCAAGCCGCTCGGCACGGACCGCGGCGCCCGCGGGCGGCATCATCACCATCTGATCCCACTCGAGCAGGGCGAGCGTCGAGCGGAGATCGGAGACCTCGCCGAGCCGTTGCCGCAGCTCTGCCAGGAGATTCGTTCAACGGAGCTTCGCTCGGCACTCGGTGCAGACTAACGACGCCAGGCAGGCGCGTCGTCTGTCCACACGCCGCTGACGAGAACGTGGACGTCGCTGCCGTCGTCACGCATCTCGAAGATGTCGCCGTCGCTCATGCGGTTGCTCGAGAAGGCGACCATCGACGAGTCGGGCGACCAGGTCGGGTTGTCATCCGCGATCCCGGTGTTCGCGGTCAACTGGGTAGACGTTCTTGCCCGTGGCGTCGACCGTGTAGATCTCGTTGTCGCCGTCGTCGTCTCCGACGAAGGCGATCGTCTTGCCGTCGGGTGACCAGGCCGGCGACCACCCCGGGCGGCGAGCAGCTTGTGCTTACCCGTCCCGTCCGCTTTCATCACCCAGACGTGCGGGAATCCTCCGCGGCGGCTCGTAAAGGCGATCTGCGAGCCGTCGGGCGACCACGAAGGGTCGGTGTCCTCGCACGTGCTCGACGTCAGCGAGTGCAGGCCCGTTCCGTTCGGGTGGACGAGGTAGATGTCGAAGTTACCGTCCCGGTCGCTGGAGAAGGCGATCCACTTGCCGTTCGGCGACCACGCGGGCTTCTCGTCCCAGGCAGCCCCGCTCGTGATCCGCTTACGGTTCGTACCATTGGGCGACATCGTCGCGATGTCGAAGTCCTGGCCGCTGGAGTCAGACGTCGCGAACGCGATGCGGTTCCCGTCGGGCGACCAGCTCGGCTCGACGTCCATGCCGGTATTCGAGGCCCGGAGAACGCGCTGCTTCCCGGGATTGAGCCCGAGGATCGCGATGAGGACGGGGCCGCCGCGCTCGCTGCCGTAGGCGATCACCGGCCGCGACGAAGCCGCACCTGCGATGCTGCTGGCGAGTGCCAGCGCAACGAGGCTCACCATGGCGGCAAACGCCGCCATCGCTACCGCGCGATGATCGAATTCCCCTTCTCCCTTCCACTACTGATCCAACGGCCGTCGTATGGTGACACGGTGTCGCGGCGATAACAACCCCTAATAGCGAGGGGTGCGCGTGGTCGCGGTGCGGCCGAAAACGCCCGCGCGCCAGATCCGCGTCTCGACCTCGATCTCATCGGGTGTCCAGCGAATCACGTGAAGCCCATTTGCCTCGCCGAGCCGGTGAGGACGGGGTCGGCCGAAGCCCGGCGCCGTGGAGAGGACGAGCGACGCGCGGCTGTCGTCGCTGGCATCGAATGCGTGTCGCTCGACGGCCGTGCTCTGGTGGATGTGGCCCCCGAGGACGAGCTCCGTCCGCGCGGCGGCGAGTGCGTGGAGCGCCACGTCGCGGTGCTTGAGCGGGAACTTGCGCGAGGCGCGCCATGGGGCTCCCGCGAGATGGTGGTGGCAGGCGACGATGCGGAGGGCGTGGGAGGGAGCGCCTGCGAAGGACGGCGCCACGCCGTCGATGCGCACCGTCTCGAGCTTGCCGCCCTGGTGGCGCCAGGGGCGGGCGGAGTTCAGTCCGCAGGCGACGGCGTTCTCGGTCTGGACCACTGGCTCGGTGGTGCCGAAGACCGCCTCGAACAATTCCCAGGGGCGCGTGACCCGCGCCGGCAGCGTGTAGGGGATGTCGTGGTTGCCCGGGACGGCGAGGACCGGCGCCGGCAGCCGGTCGAGCAGTGCCTTCGCCTCCTCGAGCTCGGCCTTCCGGCCGCGATTCGAGAGATCGCCGCTCGCGATCACGAGCTCGGGCCGGAGCTCGTGACAAAGTGCTACGAGCGCCTCGTCGAGCGCGGGCTCCTCGCGCGTGCCGCGATGGAGGTCGGAGATGTGGATCGCGCACGCGGTCACGGCCGAATGAGGCTATACACTCGATGCATGTCGGAACAGGGCCCCGAGATCTTCGATGACCTCTACCTCGGCCTCCAGGCCGGCGGTGCGCTGCGCAAGAAGCGGCGCGGCGAGGAGCTGACCGAGCAGGAGGCGGCGGCGCTCAGCCGCTGGCAGCGGCTTTCGGTCTGGCGCAAGGGCGTCGCGATCGGCGCGTTCGCCTTCGGGACGTTCGGGCTCGGCTTCACCCTCGGCGGCCTGATCTTCGGCCGCCGCAGGGCAACGCGGTGAAAGCCGCGATGGAAGAGCATATCGCGGCTTTCACCGCGTCCTTGCTTGCTCGCGCGCTGCGCGCGATCCTGAAGCCGGGAACCTACGGTTCGCCGTAGCGCGCCCTTCTGTTGAGGCGTCTGGGGTTTTGGCGAAAGCGACTTCGACACGAACACTTGTTCGACGTGGACAGGCGCGGTAATGTAGGTGTATGCCCATCGAAGAGCTCGTCGTCCACGGCGCCCGGGAGCACAATCTCAAGGACGTCACGGTACGGCTTCCGCGCAATTCGCTCATCTGCATCACCGGCCTGTCGGGCTCCGGCAAGTCGTCACTTGCCTTCGACACGATCTACGCCGAGGGGCAGCGCCGCTACGTCGAGTCGCTCTCGGCCTACGCGCGCCAGTTCCTGCAGATGATGGAGAAGCCCGACGTCGACTCGATCGACGGGCT
This sequence comes from uncultured Thermoleophilia bacterium, assembly GCA_963797125.1. Taxonomy (GTDB): domain Bacteria; phylum Actinomycetota; class Thermoleophilia; order Gaiellales; family Gaiellaceae; genus Gaiella. Next base: position 389,663 of record CAWCOI010000004.1, read on the forward strand.
CTCGCCGGCGATCTCGATCGACCAGAAGACGACCTCGCGCAACCCGCGCTCGACGGTCGGCACGGTGACCGAGATCTACGACTACCTGCGTCTTCTCTATGCGCGGGTGGGCCGGCCGCACTGCCCGGTCTGCGGGCGGCCGATCGCCGGTCAGAGCCTCGATCAGATCGTGGAGCAGATCCTGGCGCTCCCCGAGGGAACACGCTTCACCGTCAACGCGCCGATCGTGCGTGACCGCAAGGGCGAGTTCCGCGACGTGCTCGAGGAGCTCCGGCGCGACGGCTTCACGCGCGTCAAGGTCGACGGCGAGCAGCGCCTGCTCGAGGACGAGATCGTCCTCGACAAGAAGTTCAAGCACACGATCGAGGTCGTGGTCGACCGGCTCGTGCTCAAGCACGACCTGCGTCAGCGCCTGACGCAGTCGGTCGAGACTGCAACCTCGCTCGCCGAGGGGCTCGTCGGCATCGACGTCGTCGACGGCGAGAGCTTCCTCTACTCCGAGAACTTCGCCTGCCCCGAGCACGGCGTCTCGCTGCCCGAGCTCGAGCCGCGCATCTTCTCCTTCAACGCGCCCCACGGCGCCTGCCCGCGCTGCACGGGCCTCGGCGCCCAGCTCGAGATCGATCCGGACATGCTCGTCCCGGACACGTCGGTCTCGGTCGCCGAGGGCGCGCTCGTGCCGTGGTCGGTGGGGAGCTCGAGCTTCTACGAGGGCGTCATCCAGGCGATCGCCGACCGCTACGAGATCGACACCGACCTGCCTTGGCGGGAGCTGACCGAGGAGCAGCAGGGCTGGTTCCTCTACGGCACGAACGGCGACCGGATCCTCGTCCAGTACAAGAACCGGATGGGCCGCAAGCGCCAGTACGCAATGGCGTTCGAGGGCATCCTGCGCAACCTCGAGCGGCGCTACCGCGAGACGGACTCGAGCCAGCAGCGGGAGCGGATCGAGGAGTACATGAGCTTCCGGCCCTGCCCGGAGTGCAACGGGGCGCGGCTCAAGCCGGCAGTCCTTGCCGTCACGGTGGGTGAGCGCTCGATCCACGAGTTCACGCGCCTCTCGGTCGCGGGCGCGCTGCGGTTCCTCGACGATCTCGGGCTGACGCCGACCGAGGAGCTGATCGGCCACCGGATCGTGAAGGAGATCCGCGAGCGTCTCACGTTCCTCTCCGACGTTGGCGTCGGCTACCTCCAGCTCGACCGGGCTGCGAAGACGCTCTCCGGTGGCGAGGCGCAGCGGCTGCGGCTCGCGACGCAGATCGGCTCGCAGCTCGTCGGCGTCCTCTACATCCTGGATGAGCCGTCGATCGGACTCCACCAGCGCGACAACGACCGCCTGATCGCGACCCTGCAGCGGCTGAAGGCGCTCGGCAACACGGTCCTCGTCGTCGAGCACGACGAGCAGATGATGCGGGTCGCCGACTGGGTCGTCGACATGGGGCCGGGCGCCGGGGAGCACGGCGGCCAGGTCGTCGGCGAGGGCACCGCGAAGCAGATCATGCGCACGAAGGGCTCCGTCACGGGCGACTTCCTCTCGGGGCGGCGGGCGATCGCGATTCCACCCCGGCGCGAGGACGACCGCGGCGTCTTCACGGTGCGCGGGGCGGCGCAGCACAACCTGAAGGGGATCGACGTCGAGTTCCCGGTCGGCAAGTTCATCTGCGTCACGGGCGTGTCCGGCTCCGGCAAGTCGACGCTCGTGAACGAGATCGTCTACAAGGCGCTCGCGAACCAGCTCAACAAGGTGCGGATCAAGCCCGGCGAGCACGCGGGGGTCGAGGGGATCGAGGTGTTCGACAAGGTGATCGACATCGACCAGACGCCGATCGGCCGCACGCCGCGATCCAATCCCGCCACCTACACCGATCTCTTCACGCACGTCCGCGAGCTCTACTCGCTGACGCCCGAGGCGAAGGTGCGCGGCTACAAGCCGGGCCGCTTCTCCTTCAACGTGCGCGGCGGCCGCTGCGAGACGTGCAAGGGCGACGGGCAGATCAAGATCGAGATGCACTTCCTGCCCGACGTCTACGTCCCGTGCGAGACCTGCCACGGCAAGCGCTACAACAAGGAGACGCTCGAGGTTCGCTTCAAGGGCAAGTCGATCTCGGACGTGCTCGAGATGTCGGTCGAGGAGGCGCTCGAGTTCTTCGCGAGGATCCCGAAGATCCAGCGGCGCCTGCAGACCCTGCACGACGTCGGGCTCGACTACATCCGGCTCGGGCAGCCGGCGACGACGCTGTCGGGAGGGGAGGCGCAGCGCGTCAAGCTGGCCTCGGAGCTCTCCAAGGTCGCGACCGGGCGGACGCTCTACATCCTCGACGAGCCGACGACGGGCTTGCACTTCGCGGACATCGAGAAGCTGCTCGAGGTGCTGCAGCGCCTCGTCGACACCGGCAACACCGTGCTCGTGATCGAGCACAACCTCGACGTGATCAAGCAGGCCGACTGGGTCGTCGACCTCGGGCCCGAGGGCGGGGAGGCCGGCGGCGAGCTGATCGCGACCGGGACGCCCGAGGAGATCGCGGCGGTCGAGGCGTCGTACACGGGGCAGTTCCTGCGCGGGGTGCTCGCCGGCCAAGAGGCCGCCGTCGTGGCTTCGGCTGCTTGACGGAGACGGGGCCCGACTCAGACAGGTTGCCGCGTTGCGAGGGCGTCCAGTCGCTCGAGGGGCACCGTCGCGCCCATCATGCGATAGAGCGTGCGCGCCTCGTCGATCAGCGGCTCGGCCTCGTCCGCCCGCCCTCCCCGGGCGAGCGCCGCCCCGTATTCCGCGAGGACGGAGGCGACCAGGCGTGCCCTGTTGCGCTCGCGCGCGTGTGCCAGTGCCCGCGCGAACGCATCGAACGCTGCGTCGTGGTCGTCGGCCCGCGAGGCGAGCACGCCTCTCACGCGCGCGAGCTCGGCCTCGAGGCCGCGGGTCCTTCGTGAGGTCGAGCGCGTGTCGAGGAGCTTGGAGAGCTGAGCGAGCGCGGCGTTCGTCGCGTCCGAGGCCGGTAGCGCGTCGAGCGCGCTCGAGAGGACATGCGCCGCGGTCTCGTCGTAGCCGAGATCGAGCAGGAGCCCGATCCAGGCCTGCACCGTCGCGAGCATGCCGTCGACCCGTTCTGCGAGTCGTTCCTCCAGGAAGGCCCGGTAGCTGAGAATCGACTGTTGTTGCAGGTCGGTCGACGTGGACAGTCCGGGCGCGACGAGGGCCAGCAGCCCACGCGCCGTGTCCGGGTCATTGCGGTCGAGCGCCATCTCAGCGAGGACGCAGCGGCAGAGCGCTGGGTTGCCCTGGCTCGCAGGAGTGTCGGGTAGGTATTCGTCCGCCAGCGCGAACGCGTCGTCCCATGCCCCGTCGTGGTAGAGCACCGAGATCCGAGTGCCGGCAAACCAGGTCGTGTAGTTGACGTTGCCGCGGCTCCGCGCGAGATCGAACGCCTCGAGGGTCATAGCGTCGGCCTCGTCTTCGCGGCCGCTGCCCCAGAGCGCGATCATGAGGTTGTTGTACGCCCGCAAGGCTGGCACGATCAGGTCGTGCTCGAGTGCGACCTCGAGTGCCTCGCGAAGCAGCGCCCGCCACTCGTGCGGGTGATTCGACATCGCGAGCGCCTTCGTGTTGAGCGCCTCGGAGATGAGACGAGGGAGGCCCTGGGCTTCCGCGACGTCGAGTGCGAGATCGACCCGGGCGAGCGCCGCGTCTCGATCGCCGCGGAACCAGGCGATCCGAGCCGCCTCGGCGGCGACCCAGGCGATGTCCGCGTCGGGATCCTCCTCCGCGAGCACCGCGAACGCCTTCTCGATCAGCTCAGCGGCCTCGTCGCTGCGGCCGAGGTTCCACAGTGAGAGGCTCGTCCTTGCCGAAGCGCGGGCCGCGTCGTGGGTTCGCCCTGCGTGCTCGAATGCGGCACTCGCCTCCTGGAGCCGGCCGACGGCGAGCTCCATCTCGTTGGCGTCGAACGCGAGCTCTCCTGCGCGCTCGAGCAGCGAGGCACGCTCGAGCTCGTCGTCGGCGAGTGAGACGGCCTCGTCGAAGGCGCGGCGGGCGTCGGTCGGAGCCGCAAGCGAAGCTGCGCGCTCACCGGCCCGGACCAGCCAGAGACGAGCGCGGGAGCGCACGTCCGCTGCGTCGGGCGCTCCCGGATCGGCGGCATCGGCGTCCCGGAGGTGGGCGGCGATCACCTCGGCGATCTCGTCGGGGTCGATGCCGGCATCCTCGGCCAGATGGTCGGCTGCGACGAGGTGGAGGGCACGCCGGTCATGGCGTGAGAGCGTGTCGTAGGCGACTCGTTGCACGAGCGCCTGAAGGAATCCGTACTGCCCGCGTTCGGGCGACCGCGGGTCGGAGTCCAGGGAGAGCATCTCCTTGCGCACGAGCGCGCCGAGGACGCGCTCGACGTCTTCGACATTCGCGCCGCCCACCCGGGCCAGGCCACGCGCCGTGAACGTCTTGCCGAGGACCGCGGCCCGCTCGAGCAGCGCCCGTTCATCGGACTCGAGGCCGTCCAGGCGGGCCGCGATCAACGCGTGGAGGGTTTCCGGGACGGCAAGCGCGTCGAGGTCGCCGTTGACGATGTACGTGTCTCCTTCGCGGGCCAGCAAGCCGCGGTCGAGCAGCATGCGCACCGTCTCGACGGCGTAGAGAGGGATCCCGTCGGCGCGACCGCGGATGGCGGCGCGGACGTCGTCGGGGAGCCCCGGAACGAGACCCGTCAGGAGGGCGTCCATGGCGTTGTCCGTGAGCGGGTCGAGGGCCAGCGAGGTCGAACTGCGGCTGCGGGCGCCGAAGCCCGGGTGGCGGTCGTGCAGCTCCGGCCGCGAGAGCGCGAGAACGAAGATGGGGCGTGCTTTCGACCACTCGAGGAGATGGTCGACGAACTCGATCAGGCCCGAGTCGGCCCAGTGCAGGTCCTCGAACACGAGCACCACGGGAGCCTGGTCCACGATCCGCTCGAAGAAGATGCGCCAGGCAGAGAACAGATCGTCGCGGTCGGAGCCGGTGCGCTCGACGAGCCCGAGCAGCTGCTGCAGCCGCGGCTCGATCCACGTGCGCTCGGCGGGATCGAAGAGGAACGTCGCGACGGTCTCTCGCAGCTTCATCAGAGCGCTCGACTCGTCCTCGTCCTCGAAGATCCCCGCCCGCCCGCGCACCATCTCCGCGAGCGCCCAGTACGCCACGCCTTCGCCGTAGGAGAGGCAACGGCCGCGGTGCCACCAGGCGTCCCCCGCCAGGCCGTCGAGGTACTTCTCGAACTCCCACGCGATGCGGGACTTCCCGATCCCCGCGACGCCGATCACGTTGACGAGACCGGCGCGCTCGTCGTCGGCGCTTGCGTGGAACAGCTCCTTGACGAGGCGGAACTCCCGCTCGCGGCCGACGAACGGCGCCTCGAGGCCGTTCGTGCGGCCCTCGCCCTTCCGGGCCGCGACGATCCGGGTTGCGCGCCATAGCTGCAGAGGCACCGTCTTCCCCTTGACCTCGTGGGGGCCAGCGTCGGTGTAGACGACCGCCGCCTCGGTGGCTCGCTTCGTGCTCTCGCCGACGAGAACCGTGCCGGGCTCGGCCGCCGACTGAATCCGGCTCGCGGTGTTGACGAGATCGCCCGCGACGATCCCCTGGTCGGTCGCGCCGAGCGTGACGGCGGCCTCTCCGGTGAGCACTCCCGCGCGTGCCCGAAGCGTAGGGTCGAGCGCGGTTACCGATCCGACGAGATCGAGCGCGGCGCGTACCGCCCTCTCGGCATCGTCCTCGTTCGCCGCAGGCGCTCCCCAGACGGCCATTACCGCGTCCCCGATGAACTTCTCGACGGTGCCGCCGTAGCGCTGCACGACCGTTCGCGCTGCGTCGAAATACCGCGTCAAGAGCTCCCGCGTCTCCTCGGCGTCCCTCCCCTCCGAGGCGGTCGTGAAGCCGACGAGGTCGGCGAAGAGGACGGAGACGAGCCGGCGCTCCGCGGTGGCCGGGCTCGTCGCGGTGGAAGCTTGGCGCTGGGCGTCGAGAGCCGAGCCGCATTCGCCGCAGAACTTCATCGCCGGCGCGTTGAGCGTCCCGCACGACGGGCACGCGCGCGCAAGTGCGGTGCCACATTCGCCGCAGAACTTCCGGCCCTCGTCGTTCTCGGCGGTGCATGCGGGACAGACGATGGTCGTCACGATCCCAGTCTCGCACGTCGGCGAAGGCCCACGGAAGCGAAGCGCGCTAGGCTCGGACGGTGAGCGAAAAGGCGCCCAAGCAGGGCGAGATCGCCGATGCCGCGGCGCGCAGCGGCTCCGACGAGGCACAGGCGCACGTGCGGCAGTGGTGGCGGCGCGTGCCTCGCTTGCTGACGAGCCCGCAGGCGGTGTTCATTGCGCTTCAGGACGATGACGAGGTCGACGTCGACGCCCGCTCCGAGCCGATCCTCGCCATCGTTCTCGTGGCCGGGATGGCGGGCATCCTCCTCACGCCGACGTGGGGGACGCTGCTCGACGACGAGTCGCTCGACTGGATGGTGCTGGCGGTCATCACCTTCATCGGCGGGATCTTCTACGGCACGGCCGGCTACTTCCTGCTCGGAGTCGTCGTCTGGCTCGGCGCCCGTGCCGTCGGCCTCGAGACGCGCGCCCGCAAGGCCCGGCAGCTGGTGGGCTTCGCGGTCCTTCCGTTCGCGCTCTCCATCTTCGTCACGGTGCCCACGATCCTGCTCGCCTTCGGCACGGACTGGTTCAGGACGGGGGGATCGGACGACGGCGCCGGTCGCGTCGTCGTCGTCTCGCTCGGCCTCGCGCTGGCCCTCTGGTCGCTCGGTCTCCTCGCCCTCGGGCTGCGGACGACCTTCGAGCTCCCCTGGCGGGGAGTGGCCGGCGCTCTCGCACTCTCCGCGGTGATCGTGGCCGCGGTCGTCGTGGTGCCGACGACTCTGTAAGACGGCTTCAGGCCGTGCCCGAGACCGGATAGCCCTCCTGGATGTGCAGACCGTCGAGCTCGGCCTCGAAGGCCTCGAGCTCCTCGGCCGGCATCCCGTAGGTGTGCACTTCCTCGGGGAAGCGTCGCCCGCGGACGTCTCCGACGTACGTCTCGACGGCTCGCTGGATCTCGGCCGCGATGTGCGCGTACTGCTTCACGAACCTGGGTGCATGGCCGTCGTAGAGGCCAAGGAGGTCGTGCCAGACGAGCACCTGGCCATCGACCTCTCCACCGGCTCCGATGCCGATCGTCGGGATCGAGAGCAGCTGCGTGATCTTCGCGGCCACGGGCGAGGGAACCGCCTCGAGGACGAGTGAGAAGCACCCGGCTGCCTCGAGCGCGAGCGCGTCGTGTACGAGCTGTGCTGCCTTCGCGGCCGTGCGGCCCTGTGCCTTGAAGCCGCCGAGCGCGGTTGCCGACTGCGGGGTCAGGCCGATGTGCCCCATCACCGGGATCCCGGCTCCGACGATTGCGCGCACGCGGGAGAGCATCGTGCCCGCGCCCTCGAGCTTGACGGCGTCGGCGCCCGAGTCCTTGACGAAGCGAATCGCGTTGATCACAGCGAGCTCGTCGGAGACCTGGAAGGAGCCGAACGGCATGTCGGCGACGACGAGCGGCCGGCGGGCGCCGCGCGTGACGGCGCGGGTCAGCACGAGCATCTCCTCCATCGTCGCCGGGACCGTGGAGTCGTGCCCCAGCATCGTCATCGCCGCCGAGTCGCCGACGAGGATCATGTCTGCGCCGGCTGCGTCGGCGAGCCGGCCCGACGGGGCATCGTAGGCGGTGATCATCGCGATCGGCGAGCCGCTCTCCTTCATCCCGAGCAGCTCCGTGATCGGGAGTTTGCCGGGGGCGGGTGCGCCGGGGGCCGGGGTGCGGGGGCGGGTGCTCATGTGGCGGTGACCTCCTCGAGGGGGACGTTGTCGATCAGGCGGGTGGAGCCGACGCGGACGGCGGCGGCGAGGACAGGGGGGTCGAAGGGGGCTATCTCGACATAGTCGACCTCGAGCCCGTTCAGCAGCTCTCGCGCACGCTCGGGATCGCGGGTCGCGAGCGCCTGCGGCAGGACGAGGGCCCGCTCGCGCTCAGACGGCGAGAGCAGCAGGTTGCGCGACGAGAGCGCGAGGCCGTCCGTGTCGCGGACGGTGGGGAGGTCGCGCAGCTCGACCTCGAGTGCGAGATCGGCGATCAAGCGGCGCAGGACCGCGACCTGCTGGGCGTCCTTCTGGCCGAAGTAGACGGTGTCGGGCCGGACGATCGTGAACAGTTTCAGGCAGACGGTTGCGACGCCACGGAAGTGCCCTGGCCGGTGTGCGCCTTCGAGAACGGAGCCGAGCTCGGTCACGTCGACCCAGGTCTGGAAGCCCGGCGGGTACATCTCCTCCGCCGTCGGCGCGAAGACGAGATCGACGCCGGCCTCGGCAGCCGCTGCCAGGTCGTTCGCCTCGTCGCGTGGGTACGACGCGAGATCGCCGCCCTCGCCGAACTGCGCCGGGTTGACGAAGAGGCTCATCACCACCGTCGAGCACTCGGCGCGGGCGGCCTCGAGGAGCGAGATGTGGCCGGCGTGCAGCGCGCCCATCGTCGGGACGAGACCGATCGTGCCGTCGCGGCACGGCTCGAGCGCCGTCCGGATCTCGGCAATCGTCCGGCAGGCTCTCATGCGACAGCCACCGTGGCGTCGGCGAGGACGCGGTACATCGCCTCGAGCTCGGGACGATTGGCCTGGATCGCCTCGAGATGCCGCTCGACCGTCTCCCAGTCGCCGCGCTGGATCGGGCCGGTCAGCTCGAAGCCGTTCTCGATCGTGCGCCGCATCAGAGGGTCGAGCGCCTCCGGCGGAGCGCCGGCCGCCTCGAGCAGCGAGCCCGCGGCCTGACGCAGGGTGACGAGGTAGTTGGCCGCGATCGCGGCTCCGGCGTGGTAGGTAGCGCGATCCTCGTCGGCGAGCATGAACGGACGCAGGCCGAGCGTCTCGGCCAGCCAGGTGGCAACCGTACGCGCCTCGTCGCTCTCGGCGGTGACCGCTCCCCAGGCGCCGTCGAGCTGCTCCGGGCCGCGGCGCAGCGTGAAGGTCTGCAGCGGATGCACGCTGAAGCGGCGAACGTGAGGGGCGAGTGCGGCGAGTGGGGTGGCGCCGCTGACGTGTGCGACCCAGGGGCCCGTCATCGACATACGCCGCTGCCTCGCCGATCGAGCGGTCGGGCACGCAGAGCAGGACGAGCCCGGGGTCAGCGTCGTCGAGCTGGAGGCCTCGCTCCCGCAGGCGCGCAGAGACTGCCGATCCCACTCGGCCGCGTGCCGATCACATTGACACGTTCGATCATGCTGTTGGTGCTCCAGTTCCTCGCGGGATACCGGGCTTCGCAGGAGCATAACGAACGACCTCAGCGTTTTCATTCCCGAAGGCTCAAACGACAGGAGCGACGGCGACCGGGATGCCGTTCAGGACGGCGTTGCCCGACAGCGGGTCGATCGCCGAGGCGTCGGTGAGAACGTTGACGTTGACCCCGGCATGATCCGTCGCGACGGCCTGGCGCGTTCCGGGCAGGCCGTGTCCCCAGCCGTACGGAATGCAGACGACGCCGGGCATGATGCTGTCGGTCAGCTCGACGGGGATCTCGATCGCGCCGGCTGCCGAGCGGACAGTCGCGGCGGCGCCATCGACGAGCCCGAGCCGTGCCGCATCGTCCGGGTGGATCTGGGCGACGCAGGTGTCTTTGCCCCGCACGAGGACGGGCACGTTCTGCGTCCAGGAGTTGGCCGTCCGGAGCTGGCGGCGACCGACGAGCACCATGCCGCCGGAGGCGGCGGCGGCAAGAGCCCGCTCGAGCCGGCCGAGGTCGGCGAGCAGTGCGGCAGGTGCGAGCTCGACCATGGCGGATTCGGTCGCGAGCGCCGCCGGGAGGCGCGGCTCGAGCGGGCCGAAGTCGATCCCGTGCGGCTCGTCCTCGAGCGCCTGGAGCGAGAGGCCTCCGGGGCTCGCACCGAACCCGTCGCCGCGATGACCGGTGCGGAGGAGGAGATCGAGGATCTTCTCCTCGGCCGGCCGATCGCCGAGCGCCGCCATGATCTCGTCGGGATCGCGGCCGTGAATCGACGATGCCGGATCGGCGACCGCCTCGTTCACACGCCCGGCGACAGCCGCGTGCGCCAGCATGCGGACATCGCAATCGGCGCCGAGCCCGGCAGCGATCGCCGCGAGGCGAGCCATGATCTCGAACTCCGACGGCGTTCCGGGCGCGCGTTCGAAAACCGGCGGCGAGAAGTTGGCGACATTGCGGACGGCGAGCGCCGTGAAGGCGAGGTCGTAGTGCGACTTCTCGAGCACCGAGGGCGGTGGCAGGATCACGTCTGCGTGCCGCGTGGTGGCGTTCAGGTAGGGGTCGACGCAGATCATCAGGTCGAGCGACGCGAGGAGATCCTCGAGCCGTCCCGCGTCGGGCGTCGTGAGGGCGGGGTTGCCCGCGATCGTCAGGAGAGCACGAACCTGGCCCTCGCCCGGTGTCTCCATCTCGTCCGCAAGCGTTGCCACGGGCAGCTCGCCCAGAACTTCGGGCAGGTCGCGTACGCGGCTCGTCCAGCGGCCGGTGCGGAATGCCCTCGGGGGGCGCTGCGGCTGCTCGTGTGCGGCGTGGGGGAACATCGCGCCACCCGGGCTGTCGAGGTTCCCGGTCAGGACGTTGACGACGTCCACGAGCCACGCCGCGAGGGTGCCGTAGGCGGTCGTGTGGGTTCCGATCCGCCCGTAGACGACCGCTGTCGGGGCCGCGGCGAGGTCGCGGGCCAGTGCGACAACGGTCTCCGCCGGTACGCCGGTGAGTGACGCCACACGCTCCGGCGTGAAGCCGGCCACCGCAACCGCAACGAGGTCGATCCCGGAGACCGTGTCGGCGAGGCGGCCCGGATCCGCGAGACCTTCGGCGAACAGGACCTGCGCGATTCCCGCGAGCAGCGCGGCGTCGGTTCCGGGACGGATGGGCACGTGCAGATCGGCGTGCTCGGCCGTCCTCGTCCGCCGGGGATCGACCACGATGACACGCCCTCCGCGTTGCCGGATCGCCTCGAGGCGGCCCGGCCAGTCCGGTGCGGTCGCGAGGCTGCCGTTCGACTCGAGCGGGTTGGCGCCGAGGAGCAGCAGGAGATCGGTGCGGTCGATGTCCGGCACCGGAATCACGAGCGGGTGGCCGAAGACGAGGCCGCACGCGACGTGCTTCGGCATCTGGTCGACGGTGGAGGCCGAGTAGACGTTCTTCGTCCCGAGTGCCTTGACGAGCGGCCGGATCGCAAGCGTGTTGGCGAAGTTGTGAGCGTTCGGGTTCCCGATGTACACAGCGACGGCGTCGCGACCCCGCTCGCTGATGACGGCAGTGAGTCGGCGCTCGACCTCGACGAACGCCTCCTCCCAGCTCACCTCGGTCAGCACGCCGTCGCGGCGCACGAGCGGTCGCCGCAGGCGATCGGGATCATCGTGCAGCGTTCCCAGGGTCGAGCCCTTGGGGCAGATGAACCCGCGCGAGAACGGGTCGTCGTCATCACCGCGGATGCGCCTCACGTGGCCGTCCTCGATCTCGAGCCGCAACCCGCAGGTCGCCTCGCAGAGCGGGCACGTCCTGAACGCCACCCGGGTCGCCATGGCCAGACGATACAACCCCGAGCTGTCGATCGAGCGGCTGTTTCAGTCTCTGGAGGCGCGCGCGCAGCGCGGCGCGGACGGTGGGCCATTCGTCGTCGACGACGCTGTACCAGGCGGAATCGCGGTTCTCGCCGTCACGGACGAGCATGTGCTTGCGGTGGATCCCCTCGAACTGCGAGGGGAGGCCGGCCAGTGCCGGTCGCGCCCGCTCGTTGAGCGCATCGGTCTTGAACTCGACGCGGCGGCAGCCGAGGGTGTCGAAGGCGTACTCGAGCTGCAGGAGCTTCGCCTCGGTGTTGGCGCCCGTTCCCCAGGCCGACGGCGTGAGCCACGTCCAGCCGATCTCGAGGCTCCGGTGCTCGGGCCGGAGCGCGAGCAGCCGCGTCGAGCCGACGGCCTTCCCGCTCGCGACGAGCACCGTGGCGAACGCCACGTCGAGCCCCGCGTCGACCCGGGCGGCGGCGTCGTCCATCCAGCCCTGCCACGCCTCGCGCGTCTGTGGCTGCACGATCGGCAGCCAGCGCCAGATGCGTGGATCGCGCGACGCCTCCCAGAGGTCGTCTGCGTGGCGTTGCGCCAGCGGCTCGAGCCGCACGATGCGGCCCTCCAGCGTCGGTGTGGGCGGTTGCTGCATGGGGTCGAGACAGTACACTCGCGCCATGCCGATCTACGAGTACGCGTGCATGGAGTGCGAGGATCACTTCGACGAGCTCGTCCGCAGCGACGAGCAGGTGGTCACCTGCCCGTCGTGCAACGCGACCGACGTCCTGAAGCAGATCTCCGCCTTCGCCGTACACGGTGCGAGTCCGAAGCCGTCGTTCGGCGGCGGTGCGGGTGGCTGCTGCGGCGGCTCCTGCGGCTGCAGCTGATCACCGCTGCCGACCGTAGGGGCGGGCGGGACCTATGCCGCTTCGGCCGGCGCATCCGCTCCGCTGCCTAGACTGACCTGTCGATGGAAGCCACTGCTCGTGCCGAGGCGCTCGCCGCCTACGCCGCCGATACCGCCGGCTGTGTCCGGTGTCAGCTCGCCGAGACCCGAACCCAGGTCGTCTTCGGCTCCGGGAACCCGAACGCGGAGCTGATGATCGTCGGCGAGGCTCCCGGCTACCACGAAGACCAGGGTGGGCTGCCGTTCGCCGGGCAGGCCGGTGAGCTGCTCGAGCGCCTGCTTGCGGGAATCGGCTTCGGCCGCGACGAGGTGTATCTCGCGAACGTGCTCAAGTGCCGGCCGCCGCAGAACCGGGATCCGCTCGAAGCGGAGATCGCGGCGTGTGAGCCGCATCTCTTCCGGCAGATCGAGCTCGTCCGGCCCCGGGTCGTCGCCACGCTCGGGAACTTCGCGACGAAGCTCCTCTCGGGCCGCTCGTTCGGCATCACGCGCGTGCACGGCCAGGAGCACGAGGTGACGCTCGCCTCGACGACCGTCATCCTCTATCCGGTCTACCACCCGGCGGCGGCGCTCTACACGCCTTCGATGCTGAAGGCGCTCGAGGACGACTTCGCCCGCCTGCCGGGGCTGCTCGGCCGGCCGCAGGACACCCCGGCCGTGGTTTCCGTTGCAGCCTTCGAGAGCCTGCGTGTCCCCGACGCGGGCCGGGCCGATCGCGACGACGAGCCCGTCGCCGCCGGCGCTGCCGTTCAGCTCGGCCTCTTCTGAGCCGTGCTCGATTCTGAACCGTGCTCGAGCTGATCACCGCGTCTGCCGCCGAGACGGAGGCATTCGGCGCCGTCCTTGCCGCGCTGCTCCGGCCGGGCGACATCGTCCTCCTCCACGGCGATCTCGGCGCAGGCAAGACGACGCTCGTGCGTGGCGCGTGCAGGGCGCTCGGGATCGAGGAGCCGGTGACGAGCCCGACCTTCACGATTGGGCACCTCTACCGGGGGACGGCGACCGTGGCGCACCTCGATCTCTACCGCTTCGTCGGCTTCAGCGCCGCGGAATGGGGCGATCTCGAGCCCTACTTCGACGGCACGATCGCCTTTGTCGAATGGCCCGAGGCGGGGCTGAGCGCGCTCCCGCCCGCCCGGGCCTCCCTCGAGCTCGGGCACGTTGCGCCGGAGGAGCGCCGCATCTCGGTCGACAGCCCCGACAGAACGCTGCTAGAAGATCTTGCGCGTGCTGATCCTCGCGTTCGACACCGCAACTGACCTCGCGACGAGCGCCCTCGTCGCCGACGGCGTGACCCTCGGCGAGCGCGTGACGCGGCCGCAGTCGCTCCTTGCCGACGTGGACGCGCTTCTCGCGGAGGCAGGCGTCGTGCCTGCCGACCTGACGGGGATCGTCGTCGGCACCGGCCCGGGCAGCTTCACGGGCACCCGAATCGGCCTCTCGGTCGCGCGGGGGCTCGCACTCTCGCTCGACGTTCCGGTCGCCGGCATCTCGACGCTCGCTGCCCTCGCCGCGGCTGCTCCGAATGCCTTTCCGGTCATCGATGCACGGCGTGGAGAGGTCTTCGTCCTCGGTCCTCGAGCCGTTCGCCCCGAGGATGTCGTGATCCCGCCGGGAAGCATCTGCATCGGCGACGGCGCCGCTCGTTACCGCGACGTGCTGGTCGAGAGAGGCGCGGAGGTGCCGCCGGACGACTCCGAGCTGCACCTGCCGCGTGCGTCGCTTCACGCCTCCCTCGCCTCGTCGTTCGGCCCTGCCGACGAGGTCGAGCCGGTCTACGTGCGCGAGCCCGATGCGAAGCGGTGGGTCGCGTGAGCTTCTCGCTGCGCCGGCTCGAGCTGGCCGACCTGGACGCGATCGAGCGGATCGAGCGCGCCTCCTACCCGACCCCGTGGTCGCGCTCGATGTTCGCCGGGGAGCTCGCGAAGCAGAGCTCGCTCTCGATTGCGGCGGTGAGCCGCGAGGAGCAGCTCGTCGGCTACCTCGTTCTCTCGCGCTACGTCGACGCCTGGCACGTGATGAACGTCGCGGTCGACCCCGAGCACCGCCGGCTCGGAATCGCCTCGGCGATGCTGCAGCGCCTCTTCGAGGTGACGCGTGACGACGCCGAGCGCGGCTACACGCTCGAGGTGCGCGTCTCGAACCTCGCCGCGATCAAGCTCTACGAGAGCTTCGGCTTCGTCTCCCGTGGCGTCCGACGTGGTTACTACACTGACAACAGAGAAGATGCAGTGATCATGTGGAGAGACCCCGACGCCAGCGCCGACAGCGACGAAAAACCGAAAGCCGAGTCAGAGATGAACGAGACGCAGGACGACATGAAGTCGGACGGCCAGCCAGGCCCCGAGAGCGAGCGGCGGCAGGCCCGGTGATCCTCGGCATCGAGACCTCGTGCGACGAGACTGCGGCGGCGGTCGTCACCGCCGACGGGCAGATCCTCTCCTCGATCGTGGCATCCCAGGCCGAGCTCCACGCGCGCTACGGCGGGGTCGTCCCCGAGGTCGCCTCGCGTCGCCATCTGGAGCTGATCGGCCCCGTCATCCGGGAAGCGCTCGACGCGGCCGGCACCGACCTCTCGGCGGTGACGCGCATCGGCGTCACCTCCCGTCCGGGCCTGATCGGAGCGCTGCTCGTCGGCGTGTCGGCGGCGAAGGCGATCGCATGGTCGCGCGGTATTCCGCTCGTCCCGGTCGACCATCTCCAGGGGCATGTCGCGTCGCTCTACCTGGCGCCGGAGCCTCTCGAGCCGCCCTTCGTCTGCCTGCTCGCGAGCGGCGGCCACACGCTGCTTCTCGCGGTGCGGCGGCACGGGTCGTTCGAACGGGTCGGCACGACGCTCGACGACGCCGCCGGCGAGGCGTTCGACAAGGGAGCGCGCCTCCTCGGGTTGCCGTATCCCGGCGGCGCCGAGATCGACGCCCTCGCCCGGCACGGCGACCCCGAGGCATTCCGGTTCCCGGTGGCTCGCGTCCCGGGCCTGGACTTCTCCTTCTCCGGCGTCAAGACAGCACTCCTCTACACCGTGCGAGACCTCGGTGAGGCGGGCCTTGCCGAGAGGCGCGCCGACCTGGCTGCGTCCTATCAACGGGCGATCGTTGTCGCTCTCACGCAGCGGCTGCGCGAGGCGTCGCGAAGCCTCGGGATCGAGCAGCTTGCGGTCGTCGGAGGCGTCGCCGCGAACGCGGAGCTTCGTGCTGCCTTGCCGGAGGCGTCGCTGGCACCGCTTTCACTCTGCACCGACAACGCCGCCATGATCGCGTCGGCGGCCCGGTTCGCCGACCCTCTTCCCAGGCGTGAGGTTCTCGCGTTGGATGCGTATGCGTCGGCTGCCTAGAACGACCCTGGGCACGCTGGCCGGCCGACATCGCCGACGGCTCGCCGGTGCGGCGTTGCTCGCAACCGTTGCGCTTCTCCTCGTGGGCGGGGCGAGCGGGGCCGACCAACCGGTCGGGAGCCCGGCGGGCTGGGAGAGCCTGCTCGGCGACCGGCCGTCCGCGCAGCTCGGGGGGCGTTGGATCGTCGTCCTCGCAAAGCCGTCGCTCGCGACGCGGGTCGCGGCGGCGGGCGGCATCGCCACCGAGGATCAGGAGCGCGCCTGGACACTCGCCGCCAAGACCGATCAGCGCGACGTTCTCGACGCGCCTCGCGTTCCGCGGCGTCCCGATCGAGCCCGAGCACGCCTACTACCGGGTGTTCAACGGCTTCGCGACGCCTCTCGACGCGCGCGCCCTTGCGATCGTCGTCCGCGACCCCGACGTCCGGGGGGTCTTCCCGGTGCGGGCTGCGATCCCGGCAGAGGCAGCACCCGGCGGTGACGACGACCCGTTCGGGCTTGCCGGCGGGAGGCGGCAGGACGTCGCGATCCCCGGCTTCAACGGCGCCGGAGTCACCGTTGCGCTGCTCGACACCGGCGTCGACCTCGTACATCCCTTCATTCGCTCTGCTCTCCTGCGCGGCTTCGACGTGCTCGACCCGAGCGGTAACGCGAGCGCGCACCAGAACCCCACCTCTCCCGGCCGGCCGGAGCGCCACGGCACCGAGATGGCGGGCCTCGTGGCGGGAGAGGGAGGGCCGGACGGCCTCGAAGGAGTTGCCCCTGGGGTCGCGCTGCTGCCGATCCGCATCGCCGGCTGGCAGCCCGACACGACCGGCGGCGTCTCGGTCTACGGCCGCACCGACCAGCTGCTCGCCGGGATGGAGCTCGCGGTCGATCCGAACGAGGACGGTGACGCGCACGATGCGGCCCGGGTCCAGCTGGTGGGCGTCGTGGAGCCGTTCGCAGCCTTCACCGACGGCCCGCTTGCCGCCGCCGCGGCCGGTGCGACGGCGCTCGACTCGCTCGTCGTCGCTCCAGCCGGCAACGACGGCCCTGCCGGGCCGGCCTACGGCTCAATCGGCGGCCCCGGCGGAGCCCCTGCTGCCCTCACCGCGGGCGCTATCGATACCCGGCGCCGAAGCCCAACGGGTCACGTGCTCCTGCTCGCCGGTCTTCGCTCGCTCGTTTCGGGAGTCCAGCCACTCGGTGGCGCCGTAGCGCCTTCGCTGTCGGTTTCAGCGCCCGTCGTGGCGCTGCCGCGCGCGACGCAGGCCGTCGTCGGTGCGGCAGGGGGCTTCACGCGCCTGTTCGACGGCGACGGCTACAGCCGCGTCGGCGGCGCCGCTGTCCTCCTGCCGCGGGGCACGTCCTCGCCGGAGGCCGTGCGCGAGGTCGTTGCCGCAGGTGCGCGCGCGGTGCTCGTCGACGGGCCGCTGCCGGCAGGATCGCTCGGCACCGACGGGCCGGTCGAGGTGCCGATCCTCGGGCTCTCTGCGGCCGACGCGGATGCCGTGCGCCTCTCTCTCCGCGGCTCGATTCCAGTCACGCTCGCCGTCGGCGCAGCTGCGTTCGACGAGAACGAGGGGCTCGGCGCCGCGGCGCCGTTCTCATCCGAAGGACTGGCGTTCGACGGTGGACCGAAGCCGGAGGTGAGCGCTGCCGGAATCGGTCTCGCGACCTCCGACCCGGGGCGCGACGAGGACGGCGCCGCGCGCTACGGGACGCTCAGCGGCTCGAGCGCTGCCGCGGCACTCACCGCGGGCGCGGCCGCGCTGCTCGCTCAGGCGCGTCCCGACCTCGACGCAGCCGGCCTGAAGCAGGCTCTCGTTGCCACCCGAGACGCGGGGTCGGCGCCGCAGGGCTCCTCGACCCGTCCGCGGCGGTCGCGGTCGAGCTCGTCGCCGATCCTCCTGCAGTCGGGCTCGGGGCGGCGCTGGCAGAGAACGCCACGGTACGGCGGCGAGTGACGCTGCGGAACGTGAGCCGCCGGACGCTCGAGCTGACGATCGAGCCGGGAACGGCCGATGCGGCCGACATCGTCGTCGAGACGATCCCGCAGGTCGCGAAGCTCCGGCCCGGCACGTCGCTTCAGGTCCTGGTCGCCGCGACGGTGCCCCTGCTGCCGCGCGCTCCGGCTGCGCTCGGGGGCGCGTTGCGCGTCAAGGTGAAGGGAGGCACCACGCTCCAGATCCCCTGGACGATCGCGGTCCCGGCCGCGAAGCGGGACCTGATCCCGAGTGCGCGTCTCTCGTCGCGCGCATTCGTTCCGTCGGACGTCGACCCCGCAGTGTTGACGGTCGTCGCCGGCCGGGTCGACGGGAGCATCGAGCGCCCGCAGCTCCTGCCGCTGGAGTCGCTCGCGATCGAGCTCTACCGCGGCGACCGCTATGTCGGGCGGCTCGCGCTCGTCCGCGACCTGCTTCCGGGGCGCTATTCGTTCGGGATCACGGGGCGTGGGCCGGGAGGGAAGCGACTGCCTCCCGGCGCCTACGAGCTGCGCCTCACGGCCACGCCGGTCGACGGCGGCGCGACCGACGAGCAGGTCGTCCCCTTCACGATCACGTCGCCGTGAGGAGCCTCCGCTAGCCCCGGCGGCGCGGCCACCCGCCGAGGACGGCAAGGGTATAGTCGGCTCGTCGTGAGCGATGGTGTCCACGCATGAGTGCCGCTGCCCCTGCTCCGACGCATCTCCGCGAGAACCCGTTCGAGCTCGCCCAGGCCCAACTGCGGCGCGTCGGCGAGACGTTTGCGGTCGATCCTGACCTGATTCAGATCCTCTCCTACTGCAAGAAGGGGGTCGAGGTCTCGGTGCCCGTGCGGATGGACGACGGGTCGGTGCAGGCCTTCCAGGGGTATCGGGTCATCCACAACATGACGCGTGGCCCGGCGAAGGGCGGCATTCGCTACCACCCCGCCGTCACGCAGGACGAGGTCAAGGCACTCGCGATGTGGATGACGTGGAAGTGCGCTCTGATGGGGCTGCCGTTCGGGGGCGCCAAGGGCGGGGTCATCTGCGATCCGAAGCTCCTCTCGCTCGGCGAGAAGGAGCGCCTCACGCGTCGCTATACGAGCGAGATCATCAACGAGATCGGGCCTGAGAAGGACATACCGGCCCCCGACGTCGGCACCGACTCGCAGGTGATGGCGTGGATCTTCGACACGTACTCGATGAATGTCGGTCACTCGGTGCTGGGCGTCGTCACCGGCAAGCCGCTGGCTGTCGGCGGGTCGGTCGGACGCGACGGCGCAACCGCCCGCGGCTCGCTCTACTGCATTCGCACTGCGCTTGCAGAAGCAGGGCGGGAGGCTGCACGACACGCGCGTTGCGATTCAGGGCTTCGGGAATGTCGGCTCCAACCTGGCGCGGCTGCTCGGCGAGGAGGGCGTCCGCGTGATCGCGCGTCTCCGACTCCCGCAGCGGCATCCACAACCCGTACGGGATCGACGTGCCGGCAGCGATCGCCTACAAGGCGGAGCACGGCGTCCTCGAGGGCTTCCCCGGCGCCGACGCCGATGACGAACGAGGAGCTGATCGAGATCGACTGCGACGTGCTGGCGCCGTGTGCGCTCGAGCAGGTGATCACGGCGGAGAACGCCGGCCGCGTGCAGGCGAAGATGATCTGTGAGGGAGCGAACGGGCCGACGACGCCCGCAGCGGACGAGATCCTGGAGGACCGCGGGATCCTCGTCCTGCCCGACGTGCTCGCGAACGCAGGCGGGGTCGTCGTCTCCTACTTCGAGTGGGTTCAGGGCCTGCAGGAGTACTTCTGGAAGGAGTACGAGGTCAACGCGAAGCTGAACGACATCGTCGTGCGCGCGTTCGAGGAGACGTGGTCGGCGCGCGAGCGGCACTCCACCAGCATGCGGATGGCGGCGTATGGGCTCGCCGTCCAGCGCGTCGCCGAGGCGACCACGATCCGCGGCCTCTACCCGTACGCCGACGCTGACCGACGAGTCACGCTCTACCACGCCCAGGGCTGCCACCTCTGTGACCGGGCGATCGACGTCGTCAACGAGGCTCGAGATCGCGCTGCGTTCGACCTCGAGCTCGTCGATATCGGCGGTGACGACGCCCTGGAGGCGGCGTACCGCGAGCTCCTGCCTGTGATCGAGATCGACGGCGTGCGGGCGTTCACGTACTTCGTGTCGGTCGACGCTCTGCTCGCCAGGCTCGGGCGACGGTTCTCCTGACCGTGGCGCGGACAAGGCAGGCAATATGTGACAACTTGTCACAAGCAAGCGCGATTTCTCGAGGGGGACAGGGTTGGCAGAACGACTGACAGTTGGTGTGGCGGCGCGGCTGAGCCGCTATCTCCAGGTGCTCACGCAGGCCAAGAAGATGGGGAAGGAGCAGGATCTCCTCGCAGGAGATCTCGGAGTACACGAACATCAACGCCACCCAGATCCGGCGTGACCTCTCGGGCTTCGGCCGCTTCGGCAAGCGGGGGGTCGGCTACAACATCGATTCGCTGCTCGGGGAGATCCGCAAGATCCTCCGCACGCAGGGGCAGCACAACATCGCGCTCGTCGGCGCAGGCCGTCTCGGAGCCGCAATCGCGAGCTCGCCGATCTTCGCCGAGCACGGGATCAACATCGCGGCGGTCTTCGACAGCGACCCCGCCAAGGTCGGACGTGTCGTCGGAGGCGTCTCGGTGACGGCGCTCGACACGCTCGACGAGCTCGTCCGCGAGCGGAACATCATCGTCGGCGTTCTCGCGGTGCCGGCCGATGCCGCCCAGAGCACGGCCGACGCGCTCGTCGCTGCCGGCGTGAAGATCATCTTCAACTACTCGCAGGCGCTCCTCACGACCCCGGCCGACGTCCAGGTGCACACGTCGAACCCCGCGGTCGAGCTGCTCTACGCGCTCTACTTCCACCTGACGTAGGCGGACGCACACGCTGGGCGTGCCTCGCGCGCGTACCTCGCGCGCCTGCCTCACCCGCGTGTCCCGGCCTGACCGCCAGGCAGGATGCCACCATGCGGATCCTCCTCTGGCACGGCTATCTCCTCGGCGGCACCGGCTCGAACGTCTACACGCGCATGCTGGCACGCGAGTGGAGCAACGCGGGCCACGACGTCACCGTCCTCTCCCAGGAGCCCCACCCGGAGCGCTTCGACATCGGCCGTGCAACGTCCGTGCGACCGGACGTCGGCGGGCTGCTGCCCGATCTTCGTCATCGACCGCTACGAGGGCTATGACGTGCGACGCGTCCAGGACTGCAGCCGCGCGGAGCTCGCCACCTGGGTCGAGGCCAACGCTGCGGCCGTCCGCGACGCTCCTGCCTGCGGATGTCGTCTTCACGAATCACGTTCTGCTCGGCGGCCCGGTCGGCGCCGCGACGGGCGCGCCGTTTGCCGTCAAGGCACACGGCTCGGAGCTCGAGTACTCGATGCGAGGCAACGCCGAGCTCTCGGCCTGGGGCGCCGAGGTCCTCGCCGCCGCTCGCGCGACGTTCGTCGGCTCCGACCACATTCGCACCGTCCTGCGCGAGGTGTGCGGGCACACCGACAACGTGTTCGAGGTCCCGCCCGGCGTCGACATCGACGAGTGGGCGCCGGAGCCACGCGACGTCGCCCTTGCGGCGCTGCTCGAGGAAGCGCGCCGTGACCCGCCGAACCCGGGCAACGCCGAGGAGCGCCTGCCCGACGAGGGAAACGCCGATCGGCTCGAGCGGTTCCTCTCGCCGGGCGAGCCCGTCGTCGTCTACTTCGGCAAGCTGATCGAGCAGAAAGGTGTCCACGTCCTGATCGAGGCGCTTGCCGGGACTCGACGCCCGACTCGTCGTCGTCGGCTTCGGCCCGGAGCGCGCCGCCGTTCGAGGCCCTCGCCGCTGACCGTGGCGTCGAGGCGTTGTTCACGGGGCCGCTCGAGCATCGCCACCTCAGGCACCTGCTCGCGCTCGCCGACGCCTGCGTCGTGCCGTCGATCTTCCCCGAGGCGTTCGGCATGGTCGCAGCCGAGGCGGCCGCCGCCGGCTGTCCGCCGCTCGTCGCCCGGCACTCGGGCCTCGCCGAGGTCGCAGCAGGGCTGGAGGAGGCGTATCCCGAGCGAGCTCGGCCACCTGACCGCGTTCGACACGGGCGACGTCCAGGATCTCGCCTCCCGGCTGGGCGAGCTGCTCGCGCTGCCGCCGACCGACCGCGCTGCGGTCAGGACTGCCGCTCGCGCTGCCGTGGTCGAGCGCTGGAGCTGGGCGGGCGTCTCCCGCCGCCTGCTCGAGCCGTTCGCCTGAACGCGAAACGGCGTCGCCCGATCGGCTGCTATCGAAAGTGCAGCATCGACTACTCTTTCCCGCTCCATGGGCGACGAGCAGCGCGTTCCAACAGATCAACTCCTCCGAGACGCCCGCGAGCGCTTCGAGGAAGCCACCGACTTCACCGTGGCCGTCGAGGAGGAGTTCGCGCTGCTCGACCCCGTCTCGCTCGACCTCGTCAACCGATTCGAGGACGTGCAGGCGGCGGCTGTCGGCAACGACAGCGGAGCCCTTTCTCGCCGGCGAGCTGATCGCGTCCGAGGTCGAGATCAAGACCGGCAAGGTGGACAGCTTCGCCGACGTCCCGCGGATCGATCGCCGAGCGCCGCGACCAGCTCGTCGACGCTCGTCGAGCCGCTCGGCCTCGCGCTCGGCGCCACGGGCTCGCATCCCGTGGGCGAACTGGAAGGACCAGCGGATCATCGACACGCCGCACTACCGGCGCAACGACGAGCTCCTCCGCTACGTCGTGCTGGAAGAACAACACCTTCGGGTTCCACGTCCACGTCGGGATCAGGGGCGCCGACCGCGCGCTTCAGGTGACGACGCGCGCTCCGCAACTGGCTGCCCGAGCTGCTGGCCCTGTCTGCGAGCTCGCCGTTCGCCGAGGGCGTCGACACAGGCCTCCACTCGGCCCGGACGCAGATCTTCACGCGCTTCTTCCCGCGCTGCGGGGTCCCGGACGCGTTCCACTCCTGGGCGGACTACGAGAGCTACGTCCGGTTCCTCTACGACACGGGCTCGATCACCGAGCACACGCAGCTGTGGTGGAGCGTGCGGCCGCATCTCGCGTTCCCGACCGTCGAGATCCGCATCTGCGACGGCCAGCCCGACCTCGGCGAGTCGCAGTCGCTCGCGGCGCTCTGCGTCGCGCTGACGGCCCGTATCGCCCGGGCGATCGACGAGGGCGAGCCGATCGCCGACCAGCCGCACCGGCTGATCGAGGAGAACATGTGGCGGGCGATCCGGTACGGGCTCTCGGGCGAGCTGATCGACCTCGAGCGCGGCGATGTGCTGCCCGCCCGCGCCCGTATCGAGCGCCTGATCGAATGGGTGCTGCCGGTCGCGAGCGAGATCGGCGCCGCCGAATGGCTGCGGCGTTCCGGAGCAGAACGCGGCCGAGCGTCAGATCGCGCGCTACGCCGAAGACGCCGACCTGGCGGAGATCTACGGCGACCTCGTGATCCGCCCTTCCGCGTCGGCTGAGGCACGCGCTCGAGGCTCCGGACGGCGCAAATGCGCCCCGTATGTCGGCGAGCGACGGCCGGAGCTTGTGCTACATAATCGGGCGCGCCGATCCGTTTCGGCGCTTTCTTTGTGACATGTCATTTTGTTGATGTGCCTCCGGAGGGTTGATGGATTTTTTCAGTGATCATGCAGTCGCGTTCGCACTCGTCTGCGCCGCCGCTGCCGTGTTGTACGGGCTCTACCTGACCTACTGGCTGCTCAGCCAGCCGGCGGGGAACGAGCGGATGCGGGAGATCTCGGGCGCCGTGCAGGAGGGTGCCGCCGCGTATCTGAAGAAGCAGTACACGGCGATCGCGGTCGTCGCGGTCGTCGCCGATCCTCGTGATCGGGTTCTACAACAAGCTCGGCTGGGGGGCGGCGTTCGGCTTCGTGATCGGCGCGGTGCTCTCGGCCGCAGCCGGCTTCATCGGCATGAACGTCGCCGTTCGGTCGAACGCCCGCACCGCCGAGGCGGCCCGCGAGGGCGTCGCCCCGGCATTCAAGGTCGCCTTCCGGGCCGGCTCGGTAACGGGGCTCCTCGTCGTCGGTCTCGGCGCTCTTCGGCGTCGCCGGGCTACTACTGGTTCCTGACGGGTGCGCTCGACAACTCCGCCAAGTCGGCCGTCGACGACCTTCTCGGCCTCGCCTTCGGCGGCTCGCTGATCTCCGTCTTCGCCCGGCTCGGCGGCGGCATCTTCACGAAGGCCGCCGACGTCGGCGCCGACCTCGTCGGCAAGATCGAGGCAGGCATCCCGGAGGACGATCCGCGCAACCCGGCCGTGATCGCCGACAACGTCGGTGACAACGTCGGCGACTGCGCCGGCATGGCGGCCGACCTCTTCGAGACGTACGCGGTCACGGCCGTCGCCGTGATGCTGCTCGGGATCTCGTACGAGAACAGCAGCCTCTGGCTCTATCCGCTCGCGCTCGGCGGCATCTCGATCCTGGCGTCGATCATCGGCACCTTCTTCGCGCGCGTCGGCAAGGGCGAGAACGCGATCATCAACGCTCTCTACATGAGCGTTCTCGTCGCCACCGATCCTCTCGGCGATCGGGTTCATCCCGGTCACGAAGGCGTTCGAAGGCGCCGCAGTTCTCGTTCTGGCAGCTCTACGGCTCGGCGCTCGTCGGTCTCGCGATCACGTTCCTGCTCGTCGCGATCACCGAGTACTACACCGGGAGCCGCTGGAGCCCGGTGAAGAAGATCGCCGAGGCTTCCACGACAGGGCACGCGACGAACATCATCGCCGGCCTCGCCAAGGGCATGGAGGCGACCGCCCTGCCGGTGATCGTGATCGCCGGCGGCGTGATCGCCGCCTACGAGATCGCGGGCGGCAACATCTTCGGCATCGGCGTCGCCGTGATGGCACAGCTCTCGCATGTGCGGCCTGATCGTCGCGCTCGACGCCTTCGGCCCCGTGACGGACAACGCCGGCGGGATCGCCGAGATGGCGGACATGCCGGAGTCGGTGCGCGGCATCACCGACCGGCTCGACGCGGTCGGCAACACGACGAAGGCCGTCACCAAGGGCTACGCGATCGGCTCGGCCGGTCTCGCAGCGCTGATCCTGTTCGACGAGTACACCCGTGGGCTCGTCGAGGCCGGGATCAACACGGTGTTCTCGCTCGACAACCCGTACGTCGTCGCCGGCCTCTTCATCGGCGGCATGATGCCGTTCCTCTTCGCCGCGTTCGCGATGACGGCCGTCGGCCGCGTCGGCGGCGAGGTCGTCGAGGAGGTCCGCCGCCAGTTCCGGGAGGATCCGGGCATCATGGAGGGCACCTCGCGGCCCGACTACTCGCAGGCGGTCGGCATCGTCACCACCTCGGCGATCAGGGGGATGATGCTCCCGGCAGCGATCCCGATCGCGTTCCCGATCATCGTCGGCATCATCAGCCCGAAGATGCTCGGCGGGCTGCTGATCGGCACGATCGTGACCGGTCTCTTCCTCGCGATCTCGATGACCTCGGGCGGCGGCGCCTGGGACAACGCGAAGAAGCTGATCGAGGACGGCGCCTACGGCGGCAAGGGCTCGGAGGCGCACGCAGCCTCGATCACGGGCGACACGGTCGGCGATCCCTACAAGGACACGGCCGGCCCCGCGATCAACCCGATGATCAAGATCACGAACATCGTCGCGATCCTGATCATCCCGCTGATCGCCTCGATCCACGAGTTAGCCAGTCGCGACGAATCCAGAGTTGTGGCTGAGGGCCGGCGCGAGCCGGCCCTCAGCGTTTCCTCATCGCCGCAGGTCCCGCGCGGGCTCCGCGTGACCGTCCCCTACACTCGTCCGGTGCCAAGTCGGCGGAGACGCGAGGTCGAGCTCGAGCGGGTACTCGGGACACCGGCGCTCTTCGCGACCGCGTACGGCAACGTCGGCTCGTCGATCTACTACGCGCTCGGCCTCACCGCGGTCTACGCCCTCGGGCTGACGCCGCTCGTCTTCCTGATCGCCGGAATCGTGTTCGCGATGACGGCCGCGACCTACGCGGAGGGCACCGTTCTCTACCCGGAGGCGGGTGGGTCGTCGAGCTTCGCCCGGCACGCGTTCAACGAGGTGATCAGCTTCGGCGCCGCGTGGGCCCAGATGCTCGTCTACATCGTCACCGTCGCCACGTCGGCGTTCTTCGTGCCGCACTACCTCTCGATCTTCTGGGAGCCGCTGAAGACGAACCCGTGGGACATCATCGGCGGCGCAGTCGTGATCGTGATCCTCGTCACGCTCAACATCGTCGGCGTCCAGGAGGCGGCGAAGCTCTCGATCGTGCTCGCGGTGCTCGACTTCGCGACGCAGGTGCTGCTCGTCCTGCTCGGCATGTTCCTCGTCTTCAGCCCCACGATCCTCGTCGACAACATCCACTGGGGCGTCGCTCCGACCTGGTCGAACCTCGCGCTCGCGGTCCCGGTGGCGATGCTCGCCTACACGGGGGTGGAGACCGTCTCCAACCTGGCCGAGGAGGCGCGCGAGCCGGCGCGGAGCGTGCCCGACGCCTACAAGCTCGTGGCCGGCGCCGTCTTCGCGATCTACCTGACGCTGCCGCTCGTCGCGCTGTCGGCGCTGCCCGTGAAGATGATCGACGGCCAGCTGACGACGCTGCTGGCGCTGCCGCCCGAGCAGGGCGGCTACGCGAACGACCCGATCCTCGGGCTCGTCCAGAACCTCGGCCTCACGGGAGGCGTGCTCCGCGTGCTCGAGATCTACGTCGGCGTCCTCGCGGCCACGATCCTCTTCATCGCCACGAATGCGGGCGTGATCGGGGCCTCGCGCATCACCTACTCGATGGCGAGCTACCGGCAGATCCCGGAGATCTTCCGGCGGCTCCATCCGACGCTTCAAGACGCCGGTGCTCTCGCTCGTCATCTTCGCCGGGATCCTGCCGATCCTGATCATCCTTCCCGGGCGACGTCAACTTCGTCGGCACGCTCTACTCGTTCGGTGCGACGCTCTCGTTCACGGTCGCCCACGCGTCGCTCGTGCGGCTGCGGATGAAGCAGAAGGACTCGACCGACGTCTTCTACCGCGGCCGGCCGAACCTGATGATCGGCGGTGACGCTCTGGCCCGTCTTCGCCATCCTCGGCGGCATCGCGACCGGGCTGTCGTTCCTCGTCATCGTCTACGAGAACTCCGACCACGCGCTGGGTCGGCCTCGGCTGGATCGCCGGCGGGCTCGTCTTCTACGTCGTCTACCGGCGCCGCTTCGTCAAGGCGTCGCTCACCAACACCGTCAAGGCGCCGCCGGCCTTCGGGCCCGCCCTGGCGCTCGAGTACCGGCGGCTGCTCGTCCCGGTCGTCGCCGGGCAGCCGTCCGACGACGCGCTCGACGTGGCGTGCAGCCTCGCAGCCGAGCGCGGCGCCCGAATCGTGGCGTTGAACGTGCTCGAGGTACCGCTCGGCCGGCCGCTCGACGACGAGCTCGCCGAGCTCGAGGACGCGGCGAACGACGAGCTCGACGAGGCGATCGCGATCGGCGACTCGTACGGCGATCCGGGTGCTCGACCGCCTCGTGCGCGCCCGCAGCGCCGGGCAGGCGATCGTCGAGGAGGCGGAGCAGCGCGGCACCGAGATCATCGTCATCGGCACGCCGCGGAAGACGCTGACGTCGAGCCAGCGGGCGCTGTTCGGCCGCACGGTCGACTACGTCCTCCGCAACGCGCCGTGCCGCGTGATGGTCACGGCCACGCGGGATGAGGACGCTGCATGATCTGGTACCGCCGCGCGATCTTCGTCTTCTCCGGCATGCTTCGTCCTGATCGGCGCTCGCGCTGCTCGTCGTCACGGCTGTCAACGGCGGCGGCCTCGTCGGGTTCGTCCTCGGCGCGCTGTTCGTCGCGCTCGGGATCGGCCGCATCCAGCTGGAGCGCAAGCGTGGCACGTAAGGTCCGCGGCTTCGAGCGCGTTCTCGACGCGCCGGCGCTCTTCGCCGTCGCCTACGACGAGATCGGCTCGTCGATCTACTTCGCGCTCGGGATCGTCGCGGCGCAGGCGCTCGGCCTGACGCCGCTCGTCCTGCTTGCGACGGGGCTCCTGTTCCTCGTCGTCTCGCTCTCGTACGCCGAGGGCACGGCGGCGATCCCGGAGACGGGCGGCGCCGCGACGTTCACCCGCCGCGCCTACAACGACCTCGTCGGCTTCACGACGGGCTGGGTGCTCTTCCTCGACTACCTGATCGTGATCGCCCTCTCGACGCTGTTCCTCCCGCACTACCTCGCCGCATCGCTCTCGGCGCCGTCGCTGACCGAGAGCCCGTGGGACGTGATGATCGCGGTCGCTCGCGATCGTCCTCATCGTCGGCGTCCGGCTCGTCCGCCGGACGCAGATCCACATCGACCGCGCTCGTCCTCGCAGGCCTCGACATCGCCGTGCAGATGCTCGTCGTCGTCACCGGGCTGGCATGCGTCTTCTCGCCCGGGGTGCTCGTCAACGGGTTCGATTTCGCGACCGGCCAGAGCTGGCACGACCTCTTCTTCGCGCTGCCGCTCGCGATGCTCGCCTACACCGGGCTCGAGACCGTCGCCAACCTCGCCGAGGAGACGCGCGAGCCGGGCCGCGTGCTGCCGCGCTCGCTCTTCTCCTCGATCGGCCTCGTCGTGATCATGACCGTGCTGATCGCGATCGTCGGCGCTGTCCGCCTTCCCGGCCGAGGACGGCTCGACCGACCTCGCCGACGACTGGCTCCAGGCGCCGATCGTCGGCATCGTGACCGCGTTCGACGGGCACCTGCCGGCCATGATCGTCGACATGCTGCGCATCGTCGTCGGGCTGTCCGGCGCGTTGATCCTGTTCGCGGCTGCGACGACGGCGATCACCGGGTGCACCCGGCTCGGGCGGTCGATGGCCGAGCACGGGATGCTCCCACGCGAGTTCGGGCGCCTCGAGCGGCGCACGCTCGTCTCACGGGAGGCGCTTGCTCGCGACCGGCGCTGTGGCGATCGCGATCGTGGTCGTGACGGGGATCTTCGGCAAGGACAACCCGGCCTTTCTCGCGAGCGCCTATTCGTTCGGCGTCCTCTTCGCCTTCACCGCGGCGCAGCTCGCGGTGATCCGGCTCCGCCGCACGGAGCCCGATCTCGAGCGGCCGTTCAGGGCGAAGCCCGAGGTGAGGATCCGGGGCGTCCTCGTTCCGGTCCCCGCCCTGATCGGCGCGCCGCTGACGTTCATCATCTGGGTGCTGGCGCTGATCACCCATCCCGGCGCCCGCTACGCCGGCCCGGCGTGGCTGCTCGCTCGGGCTCGGGGTCTACATCGTCGTTCGCCGCCGTCGCGAGGTGGGGGTTCTGGACGACATCGATCCCGTGGCGGCGCTGCCGCCGGGCGCCGACTTCAAGAAGGTCCTCGTGCCGATGAAGCTGGGCGACATCGGCGAGGAGATGGTCGCGACCGCCGTCGCCCTCGCGAAGGAGCGAGGCGCGACGGTCGAGGCGGTCTTCGTCGTTCGCGTGCCACGCAAGTATCCGCTCCAGGGCGCGCTTCCCGACGACGTGCGCGAGCATGCGGAGGCGTCTCTCGCCGAGGCTCAGGCGCTCGGGGAGGAGAACGGCGTCGAGGTCGTCACCCACACGATCCTCGCCCGCTCGATCGGCCACGCAATCGTCGACGAGGCCCGCGATCACGGGGCCGATCTGATCGTGCTCGGCTCCTCACCGCGCTGGCGCCGGCAGTCACGGTTCTTCTCGCCGACCGTCGATCACGTCCTGCGCTATGCACCCGTGCGAGGTGCTCGTCGTCGCGTTCCCCGAGGGAACGTTCGAGTAACGCTACGCTACGTCCCGTCTTGCATGCGGTGATCATCGGTTGTGGGCGCGTCGGCTCTGCGGTAGCGAAGAAGCTCGCGGAGGAGGGGTGGGACGTCACGTGCGTCGACGAGGACGAGAACGCCCTCGCGCGCCTCGGCGCCTGGAAGGGCGGCTTCGTCGTCGGCCATGGGATGGACAAGGACATTCTCGAAGAGGCGGGTGCGATCGGAGCCGAGGCGGCCGTCGTCGCGACCGACGGCGACAACTCGAACATCGTGATCGGCCAGATCTTGCAGCGCCGCTACGGCATCAACTGCGTCGTCGTGCGCGTGCTCGACCCGGCGCGCGCCGAGTTCTACGCGAAGCTCGGGCTGCGCACCGTCTGCCCGACGCAGACCGCGATCTCGACGCTCACCGACTTCGTGCGAGCCTGTGAAGCGCCCGTGCCCCAGGTGGCCGGCTGATGTACGTGATCATCGCCGGCGGCGGCAAGGTCGGCGCCAACATCGCTCGCTCGCTCGCCGAGAGGCAACGTGAGATCACGATCATCGAGCAGCGACGCGACCGGTTCGCGCAGCTCGAGGCGGAGTTCGGCCACTCCGCAATGCTCGGCGACGCGACCGAGATCGCCGTTCTCGAGCGGGCTGGAATCGCACGCCCACCCGACCTCGTGCTCGCCGTCACCGGCGACGACGAGGACAACCTGATCATCTCCCAGATCGCCAAGGAGGGCTACGGCGTCTCGAAGGCGATCGCCCGCGTCAACGATCCTCGCAACCAGCAGCATTTCGACCTGCTCGGAATCACCGAGACCGTGTGTGCGACGTCAGGCCTGCTGGCGCTCGTCGAGCACGAGGTCCCGGAGCACGGGCTCGTGCGGTTGCTCGAGCTGCGGCGCGAGGGCCTCGAGGTCGTCGAGGTCCAGGTCGACGCAGACTCGCCCGCCGCCGGGAAGCGCGTCGCGGGCCTGGCGCTGCCGGACGGCTCCCGTCTCGTCTCGGTGATGCGGAACGGCGTCGCGGAGATCGCGGGCGGCGAGACGGTGATCCGTCCTGGCGACCAGGTCGTCGCGATCCTCAAGCCCGGTGCCGAGGACAAGCTCCGCCGCGCACTCGTCGGGTAGGGCTCACCGCACCTTCCAGTAGTGCCGCGTCAGCGAGCACGACGATCGGGATGATCTCGAGCCGGCCGAACAGCATCAGGCCGGACAGCGTCAGCTTCGAGATGTCGGGGTAGCTCGCGAACGAGCCGAACGGCCCGGCCACGCCGAGACCGGGGCCGACGTTGCCGAGCGAGGTCGCCGCGGCGGCGAGCGCGTCGATCGTCGAGATCGACGGTCCCTGGATGGCCGTGTCCACCGCGACCACCGCGGCGCCGATCACGAACAGTCCGATGTAGAGCAAGACGAAGGCGACGACGCCGCGGAGCGTCTTCTCCTGCACGACGAGGCCGTTGAGTCGCACGGGCATCACCTCCTCCGGATGCAGCGTCTGGCGCAGGTCGCGCCGTAGCGACCGGGCCACGAGGAGGTGGCGGACGACCTTCACCGAGCTCCCCGTCGAGCCGGCGGAGCCGCCGACGAACATCAGCCCCAGCAAGAGCATCAGCGCGAACGTCGCCCATGAGGCGAAGTTGGTGCTCGCGAAGCCGGTCGTCGTCGTGATCGAGACGACCTGGAAGACGCCGTTGCGCACGGCCGCCTCGCCCTGCGCCAACCCATCCGCCCAGATCTCGATCACGAGCGCAATGGACGCGGCGATGAGGATGCCGAGGTAGAGCCGGAGCTCCTCGTCTCTCCCGGCACTGCGCCAGCGCCTGCGGACGAGCGCCCGGTAGAGCAGCGCGAAGTTGATTCCCGCCAGCACCATGAACACGATCACGACCCACTGCGACGCCGCCGCGAAGCCGGCGAGGGAGGTCGAGGTGGGCATGAAGCCGCCGGTCGGCATCGTCGCGAACGAAACCGAGATGCCCTCGAAGAGCCCCATCCGATGATCGACCCCGACGACCCCGAACAGCACGAGCACGCTCGCGAGCACGGCCGTGAGTGCGATGTAGAGGAGCCAGAGACGGCGGGCGGTGGCCCTGATCCGATCGACCAACGGGTCCATCTCCGGCCCGGCCATCTCCGAGTCGAGGAGCTGACGGCCGCCGACCCGCAGGCGCGGCAGCACGGCGAGGGCGAGCACGATGATCCCCATGCCTCCGAGCCACTGGGTGAACTGGCGCCAGAGGAGCAGCGAATGATCGACGGAGTCGACGTTGGACAGAATCGTCGCGCCCGTCGTCGAGAATCCCGACATCGACTCGAAGAACGCGTCGACCGGGCCGTCGAGCTGCGGGTCGCCGGAGAGGAGGTAGGGGATCGCTCCGAAGACTGCGGCGAAGAGCCAGGTCAGAACGACGACGAGATATCCCTCGCGGAACCCGATCCCTGCCGAGCGTTGGCCGAGGCGCTCGAGCCCGAGGCCGCCCGCGCAGGCGATCGCCCCGGCCGCGAGGAACGGCCACGGCGGCTCGCTGTACCAGAGCGCGACCGCCGCGGGCACGACGGCCGAGAGGCCGATGTACTTCAGAAGCGTGCCCGTGAGGGCGAGCGCAGCTCGGAGATCGACGGCGAGGCGGGGCACACGAGTCGCCGGACGGCGCCGGCGAAGGTGGGTCGTCCCGGGACCCTGCGGGGTCACAGGACCTTCTCGACGTCCGCGACGCGCTCCGACTCGGTGAAGACGATGACGCGGTCGCCGGCCTCGAGCGTGTCGTCGCTGCGCGGGAAGACGGCCTGGCCGTCGCGCACGATGGCGCCGATCAGGGCGCCGCGGATCGGCATCTCGCGGAAGGTGAGCCCGACGTACTCGCTCGTCGGTTGCGTGGTGATGTCGAGCACCTCGAAGCGGTCGTTCTCGAGCATCGCCACCTGCTGTGTGCGTGGGTCGTGGGCGAAGCGGACGATCTCCTCGGCCGTCACCTGACGTGGATCGACCTGCACGTCGATGCCCGCGTGCTCGTAGACCTGACGCGAGACGGCGTCGTGGACGATCGCGATCGTGAACGTGACGCCGTGGATGCGGGCGAGGGTCGCGGCGTAGTGGTTCTTGGCGTCCTCGCGCATCGCGAACACGGCCGCCTGTGCGTAGCCGATCTGCTCGCGCGCCAGGAAGTCCGGGTCGAGCCCGGAGACGTTGTAGACGCGCGCCTTCGGGAACTGCTCGGCGACGGACCGCGCGCGGTCGCGGTTCTCCTCGATCAGCCTGACGCCGATGCCCTGCTCGAGCAGCTCGCGTGTGATCGCCGTTCCGACGCGGCCCGCCCCGAAGATGACGACGTCCTTGACCTCGTCCTCCCACGGGGCGAGAACCTCGCCCCAGGCGGTCGCGGCCTGCGGCGAGCCGATCACGACGATACGGTCGCCGGCGAGGATCACGTCGCTGCCCCGCGGGAGCATCATCTCCTCGCCCCGGATGATCGCGGCGATGCGCGAGTCCGGCGGGCACGACCGCGTCACGGAGCGGCTTGCCGAGGATCTCGGCGCTCGCTCCCTCGGTGACGTCGTACTCGACGAGCTGCACCTGGCCGTCGGCGAACACATCGGTCTGCACGGCCGCGCTGACGCCGATCACGCGCGCGATCGCGTGGGCAGTCTCGATCTCCGACGAGACGACAAAATCGACATCGAGCTGGCCCTGGCGCCAGAGCTCGATGTACTCGACATTGGACGCGCGGATCACGGTCGTCGCCTTGGGTGCCTCGAGCCGGGCAAACGTCCCGGCGACGAGATTGGCCTCATCGCGCGACGTGCAGGCGAGCACGAGGTCGGCGTCGCGCACGCCGGCGTCCGCGAGGGCGCGCCGGCTGGCGCCATTCGCCTCGAGCGTCGCGACGTCGAAGCGCTGGCTGATCGTGGCGAGACGGGCAGGGTCGAGGTCGAGAACGGTCACGTCGTGCTCGCCGTGGAGTGCCGCGACGATCGGTCGTTCCTACCTGGCCTGCGCCGATGACGAAGATCTTCACGGCGGGCGCAGGGTACACCCCGGGGAGGATGCTTGGCGGCCGATGTCGGTACCGTCCCGAGTGATGCGCCGCCTCGCTGCCGTCGCCGCCGTCCTCGCAGCTTGCGCTTGCAGTCGCGGCCTGTGCCTCTGCGACCGGGAAGCGCGGCACGGCGCTGCGCCTCGTTCCCGTCGTGAGCGGTCTCGAGTCGCCGGTGTACGTGACGGCGCCTCCCGGCTCCCGCGGCGTGCTCTACGTCGTACAACAGGGCGGGCTCGTTCGGATCGTCAAGGGTGGCAAGGTGCAGCCACAGCCGTTCCTCGACGTGCGCTCCCTGATCGTCTCGGGAGGCGAGCAGGGCCTGCTCGGGCTCGCGTTCGCACCCGACTACGCGACGAGCCGGCAGTTCGTCGTCGACTACACCGACAGGAACGGCGACACGCGGGTCGTCCGCTACCGCTCGAACGGCACGAGGGCGCTGCCGGCCAGCGCCACGCAATTGTTGTTCGTCGACCAGCCCTACGCGAACCACAACGGCGGCATGGTCGCCTACGGCAAGGACGGCCTCGTCTACGTCGGCATGGGCGACGGCGGCTCGGGCGGCGATCCCGAGAATCGGGCCCAGAACCCCGATTCCCTGCTCGGGAAGATCCTTCGCCTCAACCCCGCACACCCGACCGCAAAGCCCGTCATCGTCGCCGACGGCGTGAGGAACCCGTGGCGCTTCTCGTTCGACCGCACGAGCGGCGATCTCTGGATCGGCGACGTCGGCCAGGGCTCGATCGAAGAGGTCGACCACGTCGCATGGCCCTTGGGCGGGCTCCTGAACTTCGGCTGGAACGTCTACGAGGGCACGTCGACCTTCAAGTCGGGCGCGCTCGGCCCGGGACGGCTCGTCAAGCCGGTGGCCCAGTACAGCCATGCGCACGGCTGCTCGATCACCGGCGGCTACGTCTACCGGGGAACGGCCGTACCGGCCGCCGCCGGGCGCTACTTCTATGGCGACTACTGCAGCGGCACCGTCTGGTCGTTGAAGCTCGTCGGCGGCCGGGCTCGCCAGATCCGAGAGGAGCCCTTCAAG
Organism: uncultured Thermoleophilia bacterium; assembly: GCA_963797125.1. Lineage (GTDB taxonomy): Bacteria > Actinomycetota > Thermoleophilia > Gaiellales > Gaiellaceae > Gaiella. The sequence goes on from CAWCOI010000004.1 coordinate 424,224, forward strand.
GTTGCAAGCCTGACGTCGTTCGGGCAGGACGCGGCGGGGGAGCTCTATGCCGTCTCCGGGGCGGGCACGATCTACCGTCTCGCCTCGATCGTAGGGCGCGACCTGCCGCCCACCCAGACGTCGCCACGCGAGGACGCCGATCGTGACCCCGACGGTGTCGATCACGACGTCGTACCAGGCCGCGTGGCGACCGCGGACGAAGTGCTGGTGGATCTCGTCGGAGGTCGCGTAGAGGGCTCCCAGCCAGGATCGCGGCGGCGGGACGCTCGAGAGCACGGACGAGAAGCGCCCCGAGCACCGCGTACTCCGTCAGGTGCGCGAGCTTGCGAAGCACGAGATCCCAGGTGCCGAGCCCGGTGCCGAGGCTCGGGATCGACGAGAACGCGAAGATCACGGCCGCCCAGAGCACGACGGGGGCCCAGGTCCGGAAGGCTGTTCCCGACACCGATCCGATGATAGGCTTCGCCGCTCACAAGGGAGCGCGGTGAGGGAACCCGGTGCAAATCCGGGACGGTCCCGCCGCTGTAAGGGGAGTTGCTCGCCCACCGAAGTACGCCACTGGCCGACCGGGAGTCCGGCAGCCGGGAAGGTGGTGGGAGAGGGAGCCCCGAGTCAGAAGACCTGCCGCCTCCTCCATACCGAACCCCTCGTGGAAGGAGGATTCGTGGCACGACGTTCGTTTGTTCTCGTGGCCGTTGTCGGTCTTGCTCTCGTGCTCGCCGCTACGACTCTCGGCGCAGCCGTGACGGTGCGCGTCGAAGGAAAGACCCAGCCGATCTTCGGATCGGTGCCCGTCAAGGTCGACGCGCCCAATGCGCTCGCTGCACTCGACATGGCGAGCACGCTCGGTGAGTTCTACTACGGGCTCACGGCGAGCTCGTTCGGCACCTACGTCAGCCAGATCGGCAAGTATCCCGGCGCCGGCTCCGCAGGGTGGGTGTTCAAGGTCAACGGCATCTCGCCGCCGGTCGGCGCCGACCAGGTCGTGCTCAAGGACGGCGACAGGTGCTCTGGTACTACGCCACCTTCGGCGACACCGGCGGCCCGAAGACGCTGTCGCTCAAGGCTGCGACGGCGAACTGCTACACGGTCACCGCCTTCGACGACGCGGGCAAGTCGGCGCCGGCCGCCGGGGCGCAGCTTCTCGTCGACGGCCGGCGGGCGAAGGCCGGCGCCAACGGTCGGGCCTGCGTCGGCAGGCACGTCGGGCTCGTGCGTGCCTACGCCGTCGGCGCCGTCCGGTCGAACGCCGTGAAGTGATCCGTGCGTGCTTCATCGCGCCCCTCCTCGCCGCACTCGCGCTCTCGCTCGCGGGCTGCGGCGGGGTGGGGCCGACGGCGGCCGACGGCACCGCGCAGCTCTGGGTCACGCGCGATCGCGGCAGCCAGGTTCTCGTCGACAAGAAGGTTCCCGCCGGGCAGACGCTCCTGCGGGCACTCCGGTCTGAGGCGAAGGTGTCGACCCGCTACGGCGGCGGCTTCGTGCAGTCGATCGACGGTGTCGACGGAAGCGCGCGGCACCACGAGGACTGGTTCTGGTTCGTGAACGGGCTCGCCGGCGACCGGTCCGCGACCTCGTACCGCCTGCACGAGGGCGACGTCGCCTGGTGGGACTACCGCGACTGGTCGGGTGACGCCGACACGCTCGAAGTCGTCCCCGGCGCATTTCCCGAGCCGTTCGTCCACGGCTACGACGGCAAGGTGCGGCCGGCCGCGGTGCGGTTCGCGCCGGGCCTCCGCGCGGGGGCCGAGCGCGTCGCGAAGGTCATCGGCACGAACGACATTGCCCCGCTGGGAGCGTCGGCGGCGAGCGCCGCGAACGTCTTCGAGCTCGTCGGCGGCGCTCCCCGTCTGAGCGCCGGCATGCGCAAGCCCGGGAGCGGCCCGTCAGGCGCCGTGCGTCTTCTCGTTCGCCGGCCCGGTCGAAGCGCTCCTCGCGGGAACGTACGCAAAGAGGTTCTCGAGCCCGTGAGCCCTGGCCCCGCAACGGCGCTGCTCGCAGCTGCGGCCACGGCGGCGTTCCTGATCGACCGCATCTGGGCGCTCGCGGCGATGACGCTCGTGCTTCTCGTGATCTGCCTGCGAGCCCCGGTCCAGCGCCGCTGGCTCTACATCGGCGGCTCCCTGATCAGCGCCTTCACGGTGATCGTGATCTCGCCGTTGACGTGGTCGTCGGGCGGTGGCACGCTCCTCTGGGAGGGGCCGACGCTGCCCGTGATCGGCCCGCTCGACATCTCGACGGACGAGATCCAGATCGCGGTCGTTAACGGGCTTCAGGCTCGCCGTCGTCGGGCTTGCGTTCAGCGCCTACACGCTGCTCGTCGACCACGACAGGCTCGTCTCGGCGGCTGGGTTCGCGCGCCGCTCGGCGCTCGCCGTCGCCCTCGCAACGCGCCTCGTACCGAGCCTCGAGCGCGATGCGGCCGGATTTGCCGAGTCGGTTCGCGGGCGCGGCGTCGAGATCCACGGCGTGCGCGGATACGCCACCTTGCTCTCGCCGCTCGTCGCGGGGTCCCTCGAGCGAGCGACGGGGCTGGCTGAGGCAATGGAGGCTCGGGGCTTCGGCAGGAGCGGCGCCACACGTGCGCCGCGACCCGCGTGGACGTGGATCGATTACGTTGCGCTCGTCGCGGCGGTCGTTCTCGTCGCGGTGGCGGCATGGCTCTAGCGACCGTCTCCGGCCTCTCGTTCGCGTATCCGGGCGGTGCTCCGGCCGTACGTGACGTCTCGCTCGAGCTCCACGAGGGTGAGGTGGTGGCGCTGCTCGGGCCTTCCGGCAGCGGCAAGTCGACGCTGCTGCGGGCGCTCGCCGGGCTCGTGCCGCACTTCCATGGCGGCCGGTTCTCGGGTCAGGTCGAAGTGGACGGCCGGGACACCCGCTCGACCGGCCCCGCCGAGCTCGCAGGGACGGTGGCGTCCGTCTTCCAGGATCCCGAGAACCAGATCGTGATGATGCGGGTCGAGAACGAGGTCGCGTTCGGGCTCGAGAACCTCGGAGTGGCGCCGGAGTCGATCTGGCCGCGCGTCGAGGCAGCGCTCCGCGAGGTCGGCGCCGCGCACCTGGCATCGAGGCGAACCGTCGAGCTCTCGGGCGGCGAGCTGCAGCGCGTCTGCCTCGCCTCGGCGCTCGCGCTCGAGCCGCGGCTTCTCCTGCTCGACGAGCCGACCTCGCAGCTCGATCTCGCCGGCGCCGAGGCGTTTCTCGCTTCCGTCGAGCAGGCGCGGTGCGCCGTCGTGCTCTCGGAGCAAAGGGTCGACAGGGCGCTCGCGATCGCCGACCGCGTGATCATGATGGAGGAAGGGCGGATCGTCCTGGATGCGTCTGTGAATGAGGCCCGGGCCTGGCTGAGTGCGGAGCGGCCGCGCTATGCCGGCGGGCTCGAGCCGCACGATCCTTCTCCGCCGAATCGGGCCGGCGCCCCCCTCGTTCGTCTGGACGCCGTTCGCTACGCCTACGGCGCAGGCCCTGACGTGCTCGGTGGACGGTCGCTCTCGGTTCATCGCGGCGAGATCGTCGCGCTCGAGGGGCCGAACGGCAGCGGCAAGTCGACGCTGGCGAAGATCGCGGCCGGCCTGCTCGAGCCCGACGACGGTCTCGTGACGCGCCTCGGTCGCGCCACGTATCTCTCCCAGGATCCCGGCCGCTACCTCATTCGCGAGACCGCGATCGAGGAGGTTGCCCTCGGCGTCGGTGGAGACGAGCGACGTGCCGCTGCGGCGCTCGAGGAGTTCGGCCTCGCCTTTGCGACCTGCCGTCACCCAAGGGATCTCTCGAGCGGTGAGCGAGAGCGGCTCGGGATCGCCGCGGTAGCGGTCTCGGAGCCGGATCTGCTCGTGCTCGACGAGCCGACGCGCGGGATCGATCCGGATCGGAAGGCGGCGCTCGCCGCCTGGCTGCTGACGCAGGCGGAGACTGGGCGCGGTGTTCTCGTCGCCACGCACGATCCGCTCCTGCCCGCGCACCGGCGTGTGCGGCTGGACGTGCCGATCGAGGTTCCCGTTGCGGTCTAGGCTCGCACTCGTCGCGTTCGTCGCACTCGGCCTTGCCGGGGTCGCGTGGGCCGCTCTCGATCCGGCGGACGGCGGGCTGGCGACGCTGCTCGCCGCGTTCGCGCTCGTCGCCGGAGGGTTCGCCTGGCTCGAGCAGGGCGGCGACACCGCCCGCGACCTCACGCTCGTGGCGACGCTCGGCGGGATCGCCGCCGCGGGCCGCGTTCTCTTCGTCCCGATCCCGAGCGTGCAGCCCGTGACGGTGATCGTCGCGGCCTCGGGCGTCGCTCTCGGCCCGCGGCGCGGCTTCGCGGTCGGCGCGCTCGCAGCGATCGCCTCCAACATGTTCCTCGGGCAGGGCCCGCACACTCCCTGGCAGATGCTCGCGTGGGGCGGTTGCGGCGTGCTCGCGGGCGTGTTCGGGTTCGCCTTGCGCCGCCGCTGGCCGTTCGCGCTCTTCTGCGCCGTGCTCGGGATGGCGTTCGGGACGCTGATGGACCTCTGGCTCTGGTTCGCGTTCTATCCCCACACCTGGGCGGCGCTCGTGACCGTCCTCGCGGCCGGCGTCGCCTTCAACATCGCGCACGCCCTCGGGAATCTCGTGCTCGCGCTCGTGGCCGGCCCGGAGTTGAGACGTGTGCTCGACCGGCACGGCCGCACCGTCCACACGGAGGTGGTGTGGGCGTGAGATGGCTTGCAATGCTGCTCGCGGCAGCCGTCGTGGCCGGCTCCGCCGCGGCCGCAACCGGCCCGGCGGCCGGCTCTGCCGCGTTCCTCTCGAGCCGTCAGAGCCCAGGTGGTGGCTTTGCCGAGCAAGGGCGCGCCCCCGACGCAACGCTGACCGCCTGGGCGGCGCTCGGCCTCGTCGCCGCCGGTGGCTCTCCGGCCGAGCGCGCCCGCGCCCTCGACTTCCTTCAGGCTCACCCCGCCACCGCGGGCACCGACGCGGACGTCGCCCTGCAGGTCGTCGCGCTGAGCGCACTCGGCGACGAAGGTCGACGAGGAGGCCCTCGCACGGCTTCGTGCGCACAGGCCCGGCACGCTCGTCAACGAGACCATCTGGTCGATCATCGCGCTGCGCGCGGCGGGGGAACAGCCTCCGCAGACGCTCGTGCAAGGGCTCCTCGCGGCGCAGGCGAAGGGCGGCGGCTTCTCGTGGTCCCGCAACGGCCTTCCCGACTCGAACGACACCGCCGCGGCGATCGAGGCCCTGAAGGCCGCCGGTGCCGCACCGGCCGCCGTCCGCCGGGCGCTCGCTGCGCTCGCCTCGTTTCGGAACAAGGACGGCGGCTACGCGCTGACGAAGGGCCGCGAGTCGGATGCCCAGTCCACGGCGTGGGCGATCCAGGCGCTGATCAGTGCCGGGCAGCGGCCGGGGAAGCCGCCGTTCCGGTACCTGTCGCGGCTCCGCCGCGCGGACGGCAGCTACCGCTACTCGCTGCGGTACGCGACGACGCCCGGTGTGGGTGACCTCGCAGGTGCTGCCGGCGCTCGCGGGCAAGCCGTTTCCGTTGCGCTGATTCGGGTTCGACGGTGTGAGAGGATGGAGGCTCGCCGCCGAGCAAGGAGCTCCTCGTGAAGCTACGCGCCATCATTCTCGTCGTCACCGTCGCCGTCGTCTTTCCCGCTCTAGCCCAGGCGGGCAAGGTCTACCTCGAGGACAAGCTTCCGAAGACCGGGTCGACGCAGGTCACGATCACGGTGCGCAAGGCTGCCGCGTTCAAGGTCCTGTTGCGCACCTCGACCCAGGGCCGCACGAAGCTCTTCCTGCTCGGGAAGCACGCCCCAAAGGGCGGCGCGCTGATCGATACGAAGACGTATGCGTGTGACGGCGCGGCTGGGTCGTTCTACTGCAAGGGCAGCTACGAGGCGCTGCCCGCGGGGACGTACACGTTCAGGGTCGTCTACGCGGGCACGACGGCGCAGCCGGCGAACATCGAGCTGACCGTGCGCTGGTAGATCGCCGGATGATCTCGACCGCCGACCTCCTCGACCAGCATCCGGACGACGCGCTCGTCTGCCAGCTCGCGTTCCGCCAGTTCGGGGGCATCCCGGAGTTCAGCGGCGAGGTCGCGACGATTCGCTGCTTCGAGGACAACGTCGTGCTGAAGGCGCGCGTCGCCGAGCCGGGCGAAGGCCGTGTGCTCGTCGTCGACGGCGGCGGGTCGCTGCGGATCGCACTTCTCGGCGACATGGTGGCGGGTCTCGCGGCGGCGAGCGGCTGGGCCGGGCTCGTGATCCACGGCTGCGTGCGCGATGTCGCAGTGCTCCGGCATCTCCCGATCGGGATCAAGGCGCTCGGCTCGAATCCGCGTCCGAGCGGCAAGGCGGGAGCGGGGGAGACCGATGTCGCGGTCGAGTTCGGCGGGATCACGTTCCGCCCGGGAGCGATGCTGACGAGCGACGACGACGGCATCGTCGTGCTCGAATCCGACGCCTGAAGGGCAGCGGCACCGTCCACTTCGGCCACCGTGACCGCATCGGGGAGGGCCGCTAGCATCGAGACGTGGCCGTCGCACCTCACGATGATCTCCTCGCCGGCCTGAACCCGGCCCAGCGCGAAGCCGTCCTGCACGTCGACGGCCCGCTGCTCGTCGTCGCGGGCGCGGGCTCGGGGAAGACCCGCGTGCTGACACACAGGGTCGCGCACCTGATCCGCGCCCACGGGGCAAAGCCGAACGAGATCCTCGCGATCACGTTCACGAACAAGGCGGCGGGCGAGATGCGCGAGCGCCTGGAGCGGATGCTCGGCCGCCAGGCGCGGGCGGCCTGGATCCTCACCTTCCACGCCGCGTGCGGCCGGATGCTGCGCCGCGAGGCCGAGCGCCTCGGCTACACGTCCAGCTTCACGATCTACGACCAGGCCGACCAGGTGCGCGTCGTTCGGGCGTGCCTCGAGGATCTCGGCGTCGACCCGAAGCGCTTCACGCCCCGGGGGATCCACAGCCAGATCTCGAACGCCAAGAACCAGCTGATCGGCCCCGACGAGTACATGAGCCGCGTCGCCTCGTTCTACGACAAGACGGTCGCCGAGGTGTACGAGCGCTACCAGCGACGGCTGATCGGCTCGAATGCCGTCGACTTCGACGACATGCTGATGCTCACCGTCGAGGCGCTCGAGCGCTTCCCCGACGCGCTCGCCCACTGGCAGCACACCTTCCGCTACATCCTCGTCGACGAGTACCAGGACACGAACCACGCGCAGTACCGGTTGCTGCAGCTGCTCGGCGGCGAGCACCGGAATGTGTTCGCGGTGGGCGACCCGGATCAGAGCGTCTATGGCTTCCGCGGCGCCGACATCAACAACATCCTCGACTTCGAGCGCGACTTCCCCGGCGCGCATTCGATCGCCCTCGAGCAGAACTACCGCTCGACGAACTCCATCCTCGGCGCCGCCAACTCGGTGATCGAGAACAACCGCGACCGCAAGCCGAAGCGGCTCTTCTCCGACCTCGGCGAGGGGGAGCCGGTGCAGGTCGTCGAGGTCGAGGACGAGCACACCGAGGCGCGGTTCGTCGCGGCCGAGATCGCGCGGCTCGTGGACGAGGGCTGGTCGGCGGCCGAGCTCGCGGTCTTCTACCGCACGAACGCGCAGAGCCGCGTGCTCGAGGACGTCCTCGTGCGCCAGCAGATCCCGTATCAGGTGATCGGCGGCCCGCGCTTCTACGAGCGCGCCGAGATCAAGGACGCGATCGCCTACCTCTCCGTGCTCGACAACCCGGCGGATGCGGTCTCGCTGATGCGGATCGCCAACCGGCCCCGACGCGCGATCGGCGACACCTCGTTGCGGCGCCTCGTCACGCACGCGGAGGCGCTCGGGCTGACGCTGTTCGAGGCGATGGCCGACCCCGAGGCAGCCGGGCTCGGCACGGCCGCGGTCAAGGCCGTTCGCGGTTTCCATACCATAATGCAGTCTTTGCAAGCATCGGCCCAGGAGCTCGAGGTCGACGAGCTCGTCGAAGCGGTGCTCGCGCGCAGCGGCACCCTGGAGGCGCTCGAGGCGGAGCGGACGATCGAGGCGCGGGGCCGGATCGAGAACCTGGAGGAGCTCGTCGGCGTCGCGCGGGAGTTCCGGGGCGAGCGCGAGGAGCCGACGCTCTCGGCCTTCCTGCAGGAGATCTCGCTCGTCTCCGACCAGGACGGCCTGGCCGCCGAGCAGTCGCTCGTGACCCTGATGACGATCCACAACGCCAAGGGGCTCGAGTTCCGCGGCGTCTTCCTGATCGGGATGGAAGAGGGCATCTTCCCGCACTCGCGGTCGATCGAGGACAACGACATCGAGGAGGAGCGGCGGCTCGCCTACGTCGGGATGACGCGCGCGATGGAGAAGCTGACGCTGACCCATGCGATGGCGCGCGCGCTCTACGGCCGGCGCGACTACAACCTGCCGTCGCGCTTCATCGACGAGCTCCCGGCCGGGGTCGAGCGCGAGCGGCTGCGTCCGGCCTCGTGGTCGAGCTACGGCTCCGAGCGGCAGACCGGCCAGCCCTCCGCCCAGACCCGTGCGCCGAGCGAGATTCCCTCGCTCCAGACCGGCGACAACGTCCGCCACGGCTCGCTCGGCGAGGGCGTCGTGACCCGGATCGAGGCCGGCGGCCTCGTCACCGTGCGATTCGCGAAGGACCAGAGCGAGCGCAAGCTGATGCTCGAGTACGCACCGCTGGAGAGGATCGACTGATGGCCCTCCGCATCCGAACCACCCAGAACGCCGACGAGTACAAGGCCGCCCTCGGTGGGATCGGGCACTACTTCGGCGGCGGCTGGACGCCCGAGGACGCGGAGCGCTTCCAGCAGCAGCTGCCCCCCGATCGCCTCCACGCCGTCTTCGACGGGAAGGCGATCATCGCCGGCGCGGGCGCGTTCCCGTTCGAGCTCAGCGTGCCCGGCGCCCAGCTCCCCTGCGCAGGAGTCACCGTCGTCGGCGTCCTGCCGACCCACCGCCGCCAGGGGATCCTCGGCCGCATGATGCGCGCGCAGCTCGCCGACATCCGCGAGCGCGGCGAGCCGATCGCCGCGCTCTGGGCCTCCGAGGAGACGATCTACGGCCGCTTACGGCTACGGCCTTGCCGCCCAGGACGTGATGATCCGGGCGTCGCGCGTGAATGCCGCCCTGCAGCCGGACCTGCCCGGGCGCACCGGCACGACGCGCCTCGTCACGCATGACGAGGCGCTCCGGATCTTTCCCCGCATCTACGACCGCGTCCGCGGCGATCAGCCGGGGTTTGTCTCGCGCTCGAAGGCCTGGTGGGAGCTCCGAAAGCTCGACGACCGCCCCGAGCGGCGGCGTGGCGCCGGTGAGCTCTGCCGCGTCCTGCTCGAGATCGACGGCAAGCCGGTGGGCTATGCGACCTACCGGATCAAGGTCAGGTGGGACGAGGCGACGAACAAGAGCGAGGTACACGTGCTCGAGGCGATCGGCGACTCGCCCGTCGCCGTCCGCGAGATCTGGCGCTATCTCCTGGCGATCGACTGGGTCGCGGAGATCCAGTGCGACGCCTTGCCCGCCGACCACCCGTTGTTCCTCCTCGTGCAGCGGCCGAACAGCCTCAAGTGGAAGGTCTTCGACGGCCTCTGGCTGCGCCTCGTCGACGTCGGCGCCGCGCTCTCCGCGAGATCGACGTCGGGCGACGGCCGGGTCACGTTCGACGTCTCCAACGATCCGATCTTCCCCGACAACGTCGGTGTCTGGACGGTCACCGATGCCCGTGCCCGTCGTTCGAAGCTTCGCCCCGACATCAGACTCGACGTCCAGGCGCTTGCGTGCGCCTACCTCGGTGGGTTCACGTTCGCCGAGCTCGCACGGGCGGGAAGGGTGGAAGAGGTTGCGCGCGGGGGCATCGCGCGGGCTGACGCGCTCTATCGCGTCGATCGTAAGCCATGGTGCCCCGAGATCTTCTAGGATCGCCGCGTGCGGGTGCAGCAGCTCTTCGATCTCTCGGGCAAGATCGCCGTCGTCACGGGAGGCGGTAGCGGCCTCGGGCGTCAGATGGCCGAGGGGCTCGCGGAGTGCGGCGCCAATGTCGTTCTCTGCGCGCGGACGGTCGAGCGATGTGAGGAGGTCGCGGAGGAGCTGAGAGCGCTCGGCGTGCGGGCCCTCGCCCTCGCGTGCGACGTGCGCGATCCGCCGCAGATCCAGGCCGTGATCGACGCCGCCGTCGCCGAGTTCGGCACGGTCGACATCCTCGTCAACAACGCCGGCACCTCGTGGGGCGCCTCGCCCGAGGAGATGCCGCTCGCGGCCTGGCAGAAGGTCATCGACGTCAACCTCACCGGGCCGTTCCTCTTCTCGCAGGCGGCCGGGAATGTGATGATTCGCGAGGGCGGCGGCAAGGTGATCAACATCGCGTCCGTCGCGGCCTTCAAGGGGGCGCCCTCGGAGGCGCTGAACGCGATCGGGTACAACACCAGCAAGGGCGGTCTGGTCGCATTCACGCGCGACCTCGCGGTGAAGTGGGCGAAGTTCGGGATCAACGTCAACGCGATCGCACCCGGGTGGTTTCCTTCGGAGATGTCGCAGGTGGTGCTCGAGCGGTCCGGCGGCCGGCTCGTGGAGCACATTCCGCTCGGCCGCTATGGCGGCGACCACGACCTCAAGGGTGCCGTTGCGTTTCTCGCCTCGGCAGCATCAGACTTCGTCACCGGGATCACGCTTCCGGTCGACGGCGGCGAGCTCGCGCGCTGATCCCAGCCCGCGTGCGACACGCGGTGCGAGAATGAATCCTTGGCGGCCGGCGCATCACCCGACATCGTCGAGACGAGCGCGGAGGCGCGTGCGCTGGAGCAGCCACCGCTCCTCGTGCTCGACAACGTCCGCGCGTTCATGGACGAGCACGGTCTCGGGTCGGGTGAGCTCCGTGCACGGGTCGTGGGTGAGGGGCGCTCGAACTTCACCTTCCTGATCGAGCGCGGCGCCGAGCGGTTCGTCCTCCGCCGTCCGCCACGGCCCCCGTACCCGAGATCCGCGCACGATGTCGCCCGCGAGGCACGCCTTCAGATCGGCCTGCGGCCGCTCGGGATCCGCGTGGCCGCGGTGCGGGCGATCTGCGAGGACGACGCGGTGCTCGGCGTCCCGTTCTACGTCATGGACTTCATCGACGGCGAAGTGATCACGGATCATCTTCCACCGCAGCTCGAGCAGGACGTGCCGTCGCGGCGCCGGCTGATGGAGGATCTCGTCGACGTGCTGGCCGAGATCCACGCGTGCGACGTGGCCGAGCCCGCCCTCGCGGCCTTTGCGCGCCCGGGGAACTACCTCGAGCGGCAGGTGCGACGGTTCACCGAGCTCTGGCCGGTCAATGCCACCCGCGAGCTGCCTGCCGTCGACGAGGTTGGCGAGCGGCTCGCAGCGCAGCTCCCGGCGCCGGTGCCGGAGACCGTCGTTCACGGTGACTTCAGGCTCGGGAACATGATCGTTGCCCCGGACGATCCGACGCGCATCGTCGCCGCGCTCGACTGGGAGATGGGCGCGATCGGCGATCCCCGAGCCGACGTCGGCTACCTGCTGGCGACCTACGCCGCGCCGGGCGGCTCCCCGAGCCTGATCGGCGGCTCGTCCGCGACCGCAGTCGACGGCTTCCCCTCGAAGCCGGAGCTCGTGGAGCGGTACGTCCAGCGCACAGGGCGGGAGCAGGGGCAGCTCGAGTGGTTCGTCGGGTTTGCGCTGTGGAAGGCGGCAGTGTTCTGCGAGGCAATCTACGGCCGCTACCTGCGCGGTGAGCTCCAGGCCGGCGACGAGAGCGCGGAGATCTTCCGCGACGGCGTGCCGCTGATGGCCGAAGGGGCCTTGCGCGCGCTCGACTCGCCTCTGTAGGCGTGACACGTGCCCGCCCCTACGAGAACTCCCACGGGTCGCCGTCCGCGTAGCTCTTGAGGATGCGCCGGGCGACGACCATCCGGTGCACCTCGTCCGGCCCGTCATAGATCCTCCCTGCCCGCGCGTGCATCGCCATCTGGGCAAGAGGCGTGGCGTCGGTCAGGCCGCGTGCGCCGTGCACCTGGATCGCGCGATCGATCACCTCGTTGAGGATTCCGGCGGCGTAGAACTTGAGCAGCGAGACCTCGACGCGTGCCTCTGAGCCTTCATCGATCTTGCGCGCCGTGTCCATCGTCATCAGCCTGCAGGCCTGGATCTCGGCCGCCGAGTCCGCGATCCAGTTCTGCACCGTCTGCTTCTCGGCGAGCGGGCCGCCGAATGCCTCGCGCTCGAGCGCGTAGGAGCACATCAGCTCGAACGCCCGCTGCATCTGCCCGAGCCAGCGCATGACGTGGTGGATCCGCCCCGGGCCGAGGCGCTTCTGCGCCAGCCGGAACGCCTCGCCGCGCTCGCCGAGGGCATTCGACACGGGGACGCGCACGCCCGAGTACTCCACCTCGCAGTGGGTGTTCCAGGCGCGGCCACCGTGGCCCATCACCGACGTCCCCGGCGCGATCTCGAGGCCCGGGGCGTCGGACGGCACGAGGATCATTGTTCCGCGCTTGTACGTCGCCGCATCCGGGTCCGTGATCGCGAAGACGATCCCGAAGCTCGAGCCCTCCGCGCCGCTCGAGAACCACTTGCGACCGTCGATCACCCACTCGTCGCCGTCGAGCACCGCTCGCGTGCGCAGGAGCGTCGGATCGGAGCCCGCAACGTCGGGCTCGGTCATCGAGAAGAACGAGCGTGCGCGCCCCGCGACGAGCGGCTCGAGGAAGCGCTCGTGCTGATCCGGTGTCCCGAACTGGTGCAGGATCTCGGCATTGCCGGCGTCGGGGGCCTGGCAGCCGAAGATCAGCTGGGCCCAGTGCGAGCGGCCGATCTCCTCGTTCATGCACGCGTAGTAGAGGAAGCCGTCGCCCGTCCCACCGGCCTCGGGCGGCATGTGCGGCGCCCACAGGCCCGCCGCACGGGCCTCGTCGCGCAGCGTCTCGATCAGCTGCTGGGCGGCGTCGTCCTCCCGGTCGAGCAGGCGCTCGTTCGGGAGCACGTGCTCTGCCATGAACGCGCGGTACTGCGAGCGCCGCTCCAGGTAGGCCGCCGGGAAGAGGGCCGAGCTCGTGCCGCCTGCGTCGCTCATCGGCCCAAGCCTACGACATGGTGCCTGCTCCCGTCCTCTCACCCTGGGATACTCCAGCGGATCAATTCGCACACACTCGGAGAGCTGAAGGAGGCGGTCCTGTGTCGGGCTACATCGAGAGGGAGTTCAAGGAGTTCGACGCAGCCTTCGAGGACTTCAACGACCCGAGCCAGGAGTGGCGCCGGCTCTTCTCGGAGCTGCTCGGAACGTTCTTCCTCGTCCTCGTCGCCGCCGGCGGCGGGATGATGGGGCAGGCGTTCCCGGGCACGATCACGCGCACGGCCGCCGTCGTCGCCCCCGGCCTGATGGTGATGGCGATCATCCTCTTCATGGGCAAGGTCTCCGGTGCCCATCTCAACCCGGCCGTCGAGCATTGCGTTCTCGCTCACGAGGCGACTTCCCGTGGCGGCGGGTCCCGGGCTACATCGTGATTCAGCTCGTCGGCGCGACTCTCGCCGTCCTGTTCCTTCGCGCCGTGATCGACGTCTCTGGAACGTACGGATCGAACTACGTCGGCGTCCGGGTTTTCCGGTTGGGATGGGTACCTGATGGAGGCGGTGCTGACGCTCGGGCTCGTCAGCGTCATCCTCGGAACCGCGTCGGGCGCGCAGAACATCGGCATCATCGGCGCGTTCGGCGTCGGCGCCTACATCGCGCTCGCCGGGCTCTGGGGGAGCCCGATCTCCGGCGCCTCGATGAATCCCGCCCGCACCTTCGGGCCCGACCTCGTCGGCAAGGACTTCAGCGACTACTGGGTCTACGTCGCCGGGCCGTTGACCGGGGCGGTGCTCGCCGTCGGTGTGGCCTGGGTCCTGCGAGGAGCGGGCGGCGGCAAGGCCGGGTCGGGCGCGGCCCAGGGCGCGATCGCGACGGAGGTCGAGCGCCCCGACAAGGCGTAGAGCGTTCGGCTGGATCCCAGCCGGGCGACGCCTCCGCTAGACTCCGCGTTCTCCCGAACGCGTCGGGAGAGTAAGGGCGCTTAGCTCAGTTGGGAGAGCACCAGCTCGACAAGCTGGGGGTCACTGGTTCGAGCCCAGTAGCGCCCATCACCGCAACACCAGGAAACACGCCATATCCACGAGTGAGAGAGGCCCTCGCGAGGGCCTCTCCTCGTTGTGTGGAAAGCGGATGGAACGTTGGGCGTTCTGGCAAAGACATCTTGCTCTCCTGCAAGGCCTTGTCGGTTCCTTGCGCACGCGTGTACGTATACGAGCTGAGGGCGTCCGTAATGCTGCAGGCGTGCAGAACCAAAACAATGCATGGATGCAAGGTTTCGAGAAGGCCTGACAAAGTTAAGGCGCTCCAGCAGAACCTGAACCTGCGGACGCCGGTTCCGCACGCAAACGCGTCTACTGCGACCTCTGCTTTATCGAGTTCCGGGCAGAGCTCGACCTCGCAGCGGCGCCCCTGCGAGACATGCGGAGAACCAGTCCCACACCGCAAACGAACCTACTGCGACCGATGCCTTCCCCACAGCGATCGCGCGCGGTAGTGCGCGCGCGTGCCCCTACAAGGCCGCCTCGAGCCCTGGATCATGCGGAGCATCGGTTTCGCCCGCGCATAGCTGCCGATGGAGAAGAAGTAAGCATGGGCGATGCCGATTCTGATAGCCGCACTGCTGGGCTCGAACCAGCGAACCTTGGGATTAGAAGTCCACCCTCGTAGGCTGCAACGAACTGCGCCAGACTGAACCTCCTGCAAGTGAGCGCTTCGGCACTGCAGCTAACTGCACCCCGCGGAGAGGGCCCGTACGCTCACCTACGCTCAGAAGGTCCCGGTGAGCCCCCATCGAGCAATGGTTCTATTCACCAATAGGTGACGTAGATCGAGAGAGTGAAGGCGGGGGAGTGGTGTCCTGGAACGCGGGTTCCTCCGGTTCGGCGGCGCTGGAGCCCCCTTCCGGGGCTCCAGCTGGGCGTGGTCGGTGGTCGCGTTGGTGTGCGGCGGCAGCTAGTGGCAGTGCCAGCTCGCTTTGCTGGGCGATGCCGTACCGCAGTTGTTGTGGCTGAAGCTGGGCGTGTCGGTGCCGTCCCACCAGAGGTCGGCGCCCGAGCTGCCGCTCGCCGAGTTGTGGCTGAAGGTGCCGGTTCCGCCGAACTCGTAGATCCCGTAGATGCCGCCGGTCGTCGAGTTGTGATCGACCTGCGCCGAGTTCCCGAGGTCGGTGGCGATGCCGAAGTAGCGGGAGGCCACGTCGTTGTGGTCGATCGTGACCCCGGTGTCGGTGTAGATGCCTCCGTCGTTCGCGTTCAGGCTGTTGTGTGAGATCACAGTCGACGAGGCAGCCTGGATCGTGAGAACGCCCCACGACTGAGCGTTGTTGAACCAGTCCGAGCCGCACCCATAGTCCGCGTCGTTGCATTCGTTGCCGCTGATCGTGTTGTGATCGATGGTCGCCGAACCACCAAAGAACACCCCGATTCCGCCGGGGCCGGCACAGAGACTGCAGGGCGTGGCCTTGACGGTGTTGTGGTCGATCTGCCCGGTCGAGCCGGCGTTGATGACGAAGATCGCGGCTCTCTGGTAGCCGGTCAGGGTGGTGTGGTCGATGGTGAGGTGGCCGACCTCGAGATCGGGCGGGAGTTGAGAGCCGCGGATCTGGGTGCCGGCACCGACGCCGAAGCCGTTGTTGCAGTCGTTGCTCGGCGCGTTGTCGCGGATGTCGCTGACCGCCGCCCGCGTGATCGCGAGCGACGCCCCGTCGATGACGGAGATCCCCCTGTCGATGCTGTTGCAGGGTCCAGGGCCGGGGCCGGCAACACCCAAGTGGCTCATCCGAACGTTCGCGCCGCTGTTGATCTCGACGATGTTCAGGAACCCGTGGCTGTCCGGCAGGAGCACGGTGGCAGGAGCCGAGATCGTGCTCGCTTCGGAGTCTGCCCCGATCAGGGTCAGATCCTTGGCGATCGACACCTGCTCGACGTAGTTGCCCTTGGCAAGCGAGATCGTGTCGCCGACCGAGGCGACGTCGACCGCATGCTGGACGTGCGTGCACGGGCTGTTCCTGCTGCAGGTCGGGTTGTCCACGCCCGACGGTGACACGTACCTGGTCGTGCCGCCTGCGGCCGCCGCCGCAAGCACGAACACACTCAGTGAGAGCAGCCCGATGGCTGCCAGCATTGCTCGCTTCATTGCTCCTCCGTTTCCGTTGCGGTCTGTAGTCGCGCGGGGATCGCGGTCGCTCCTGCCAGCTCGGCGTGGAAGACGAGCAGCAGCGCATCGTCGGGCGAGAGCGGCATGCAGTGGGCATCCGCGGCGTGGCGCCTGACCGCCGCGACGAGCCCTTCCTCGTCCGCTGCGCGGGCGTCGAACCCGCACTCGCACGTGAGCACCCTTTCCATACGCATCGCGGCGAGGCTAGGGAACCGCGCCTAGATCGAGGCAAGATCACGCCTAGACCGTGGCTAGGTCATTTCGGCGCAATCGATTCCGGCGCCGCCTCCGACCCTCTCCGACGCCGTCACGACCTCGCTGTCTGCGCTGTCCTAGCGTACCCAGAGCTGGTCGATCAGCATGCCGTTCTCCGGGCTGTATTGATAGTTGCCGACGCGCTTCGAGAGGAAGTTCACGTCCTTCGTGACCACGAGCGGCACCCACGGCGACGCGTCGGTGATCTCGCGGTCGACCCGTTGCCAGAGTGCGCGTGACCCGGTCGGGTCGCTCAGCTGCTCTGCCTGCGCCCTCCGCATCTGGCGGTCGATTCCCGGGTCGCAGAACTCGGTCCCGTTCTCGTTGCCGGGGTTCCCGGGCAAGAACGCTGCACAGCTGAAGTGAACCAGGAACAACGCCGGGTCCGGGTAGAGGTACGCCCAGCCGTCGAACCCGATCTGCGCCCGGTTTCGCGAGTCACCGGCGGCACCCCAGTATCGGTCTCCGACGACCGGCTTCACGGCCACGCGGTAGCCGAGCGAGAGAAGCGCCTTCACGGCCACCAGGTTGAAGCCCCCCGTGGTTCCAGGCTTGTCGCCGTTCGCCTGCGACCATGCCCAGACGGTGACCTTCATCCCGTACGTCCCAGAGCGTGCCACGAGCGCCCTCGCCTTCGCCAGGTCGGGTGCCTTCCACGTGCCGCTCTTCGTCGAGCCGGCCGTGTAGGGGCAGTAGGGGCGGTAGCCGGGGAAGTTCGGCGGCAGGAGCTGGCACGTCGGCTCGGCAACGTTCGGCCCGCCCCAGGCGTTCGTCGCCGCGAGGCGGTCGACGGCGAGGTTGATCGCCTTGCGGGCATCGAGCCGGTTGAAGGGCGGGACGCGGGTGTTGAGGAAGAGCGCCTGGAGGTTCGGCCTCGGGTCGGAGTGGATCTGGCTCGTGTGCTGGAGCTTGAGCCTCGACAGCTGCGACGGGGTAAACGGCTGGGCCAACCGCACGACGTCGGCCTTG
Organism: uncultured Thermoleophilia bacterium; assembly: GCA_963797125.1. Classification (GTDB taxonomy): domain Bacteria; phylum Actinomycetota; class Thermoleophilia; order Gaiellales; family Gaiellaceae; genus Gaiella. The sequence goes on from CAWCOI010000004.1 coordinate 441,643, forward strand.
CCGTCGACGACGTCGCGAATCGCCTCGTCCGCGGTGCCGGCGATGCGGATGTCGATCCTGTCGGGGTACCCGTCCGGCTGTGCGGCCCGCGACCATTCGTGGAAGAACGGATTGCGGATGAACCTGAGCAGTCTCCCTGGCCTATAGGTCGCGATCATGTAGGGGCCGGTCGCGGGCAGCGGGTGCGTTCCGGCCGGCCGCCGCGGCGTGCCGCCCGGCAGCACGTATGCGGCCGGGAACGCGAGCTTGTAGGAAAAGTTGGGGTCCGGCCGGGTCAGGTGGAAGGTCACGGTGTGGACACGGTTGTCGGCGACGATCCCGCGCGAGAGGTCGCACCGCTGCGGATGCTTCCGGCAATGCACGGCGCCGACAACCCCGTCGTAGTCCGTCACGGGTGATGGGAGCGCGTAGAAGCGTTCGAAGGTGGAGCGGAAGTCCGTCGCCTGCACCGGCCTGCCGTTCGAGTAGTGGATGCCGGGCCGGAGCTGGAACGTGTACGTGCGGCCGCCGTCGGTCGGCGCCGGCAGCGACGTCGCGAGGTCGGGCACGGGCTGCGTACCGGCCAGACCGCTGACCTGGTTGAACGCGGTGAGGCCGTCGCCGGTCATCCGAAGGAGTGGGAAGACGTACGTGTACCCCGTAAGCGCGTAGTCGATCGAGTCGATGGAGTCGTCGTGCCCTTGTTTCGTTGGCCCGTTCGTCCGCAGCACGAGCGTCCCGCCGCGGTGGCCGGCGCCCGAGTGAGGGACGGCGACGAGCACGGCGTCGCCCGAGATCGCCAGTCCCGACACCCGGCTCCCCACGCTCACTCGCTGCGCCACCTGGTTCCTGCCGGGATCGATCCGCACGACGTTGCCGTCGAACTGGTTGCTGACCCAGATGCCGCGTTCGTCGGCGGCCACCGCATCTGGCCCGTTCCCGGTGGTCACGAGCGCGGTGACGGAGTTCGTCTCGGGATCGATCCGGGAAACCGTCCCGTCCAGGCTGTTCGCCACCCACGCCGCGCCGTGGCCGAAGGCGATCCCCGTCGGGCCGTTCCCGACGTGGATCGGGGCGAAGATCTGCTTCCCGGTCGTCGAATCGATGCGAACGACCTGGCCCGCGGCACGCTCGCTCCCCCACAGCGTGCCTGCGCCAAAGGCGAGCTCGGTCGCTGCCACCTGGAGTGTGGTCGGCGTGCCGCTCTTCGGGTCGATCCTCGTGATCGTTCCTTCGCCCGTGTTCGCGACCCAGACCGACCCGGCCGCGTAGACGATCCCGCGCGGCCCGTCCCCGACGGGAATCTCCTGGACGACCGTGTTCGTGCCCGGGTCGATCCGCGAGACCGTGGCATCGAGGCTGTTGACCACCCAGACCGCGCCGGCGCCGGTCGTAACCCCGCTCGGGCCGTTGCCGACCGGAATCGTGTCGACAGCGGCGTTCGTTTTAGGGTCGATCCGTGACACCGTGTGGCGGTCGGCGTTGGTGATCCAGTACGCACCTTCGCCGGCCGCGACGGCCGTGGGTGTTGCGCCGACGCCGGTGGCCGCGACAAGGTGACCCGAGCGCGCGTCGACGACGGCCAGCGAGTCGCCGGCGGCCGCGACGGCCGCGCGGCCTCCGCTTCCTTGACCGAACACCACGAGCGGAACCACCACAATGGCAGCGATCACGCCGACGAGCACAGAAAGAAGGACTGCGCGGCGCTTCCACGACCGTCGCTCGACTGCCTGCTCCGTCCGGAGCGGTAGAGCCTCCGTCTGGACTACCCGCTCAGCGTCACGCGAGGGTGGAAAGTCCGCGCCCAAACCCTCCGTCCCCAACTGGGAGATACGCTCGGGCCGATCGGTGTCTTCGGCCCGGATGAGAGGCTCGGATCCCGCCAGGGGCACCTCACCCCCCGGGCTCGCCGTGGCCGTCGACACGAGCGGCATGCCGGACGGTGAGGCTCGTAGATCGGCCGGGGCTATCTTCAGGAGCTCGCGGTAGATCGACTCGGTCTCGGGCGAAGGGTAGGCGCCCAGTTCCTCGTCGAGAAGCCGTCGGCATCGTTCGAATGTTCGGAGCGCCTCCGCGCCGTTGCCGGCGGCGGCCTGCGCTCGCATGAGACGCCGGTAGCCGCTCTCCCGGAACGGTTCGAGCACGATTGCCTCCTGCGCCCACTTTGCCGCCTCGGCAGGGTCGCCCGAGCTCAGGCAAGCGTCCGCGAGGCAGCAGAGCGAACGCTCGAGCACATCTGCAAGCTGGCGGCGCTTTCCCTCGACCCAGGCTCCATCCTCTCCCGGCAGAAGCGGTGGCCGGGCTAGTGATGCGGCCAATTTCGCCGCCTCCTTGGCTCTTTCCGGTTCGTCTGCCGCAAGCGCTGCCTCTGCCTCGTCCACCTCTCGCGCGGCCGCCACGAAATCGACCCAGCTGCCTTCCGGCAGCTCGAGCCGGTAGCAGCCGAAGGCAGCTGTCAGGACCTTCGCTCCGTCGACCCCGCATTCGCCGAGTACCGCCCGGAGCTTGCTCGCTATCACCCCCAGAGCCTTCTCCCAGGTCGCCGGCGGCGTCTGCCCCCAGAGCACTTCCGCCAGCTCGTCGCGGGGAACCGAGCGGCCGTGTTCGATCACGAGATAGGCAAAGACAATTCGACCCTGCCGCCCGGGCAGGCGATGCTCGTCGATTACGACCGCCTCGCTTCCGATCGAGACACGCCCCGCGAGCGAGACCCTGAGAGTCAAAGGGATCTAGCCCTCGTCTTGCCGGGAGCTTTCCCGCATCTTGCGTTCCCTTCCTAGCCTCAGCCTCGAGGTGATGCATGGAGAGAGTACTCACATGTGACTGCGGTTTCGAGGTCCACGCCGACGATGAAGCGGAGTTCGTCGCACGGGTGCGGCGACACGCGCTGAAGGAGCACGGGATGCAGATCTCCCCCGAGGAGGTTCTGCGACTGGCGTTCCGCGCGGAGCTGGACGAAGAGACCTGGCAGTGGCGGTTGAGAGACCGACGCCATGAGGACGCCTCATGACCCTGCATGACCCGCCTCGGGTCGCGGCCGGGTCTGTTCTTTCATCTCGACGCCGTCAGAAGTGCGTCGAGACAGCCAGCGCCCCGAAAGGGAGGGAGCTCAGATGATCAACGGACATGCAACGGGCGTGGTTTCCCGCTCGAACAAGCGCATCGCCCGCGTGACCGCAGCACTCGAGGCCGTGAAGGTGGGCAGAGCAATAGGGAGTAACCTCAGGGGCGCCGTGGCGGTCGTAGCTGTCGTCGTCGTAGCGCTCGTCGGCGGCACCGGGGTCACCGGAGCCGCGACGTCGCGTACGAGCGCGACGACGATCTCACCCCAGGCGGCGCTCGACTGGAATGTGATCGCGGTGAACACGGTGCGAGCTGCGACTCCTGCGAAGTTCCAGATCGAGGGCGACCTGTACATGTCGTATGTGCAGGCGGCCGTGTACGACGCCGTCACGACGATCAAGGGCCGCTATGTGCCGTACCACGTGATCGGGATATCGGCGCCGGGTGCGTCTCCGCGTGCCGCGGTCGCAGCGGCGGCGTACACGACGCTGTCGTACTACTTCCCGGCGCAGGCCGCGTCGTTGGCGACCACCTACACCGACTACCTCAACATCACGCTGGCAGCTCTTCCGGCAGCCGCCAAGCAGGCGGGTGTGGCGGTTGGGGCCGCTGCGGCCGCCGATCTGATCGCGACGCGCTGGGGCGACGGCCGCGATGCACCGGTCGAAACGCCGTTCGGCGTCGCTCCTCAGGCCCCGGGCACGTGGGTGTTTGCTCCGCTGCCGTCCAGTCAGTCGGCCCAGACACCGTGGATTGGAACGATGCGTCCGTTCATCCTCGAGAGCGCGTCGCAGTTCCGGGCTCCCGCTCCACCAGCCCTGTCGAGCCCCGAGTATGCGACGGCACTCAACGAAGTGAAGACGGTCGGAGGAGTGACAAGCACGGCTCGCACTGCCGCGCAGACCGCGATCGGGCAGTTCTGGAACGCGAACGTGATCAACCAGTACAACCAGGTGTTCCGTGACGTGGCGACCGCCCACGGTTTCGACCTGGTCGACACCGTGCGCCTGCTGGCGATGGGGAGCGTCATTCCCAGCGATGCGGGCATGGCGTGCATGGACTCCAAGTACCACTATCTTCTCTGGCGGCCGGTGACCGCGATCCGCAACGCCGACAAGGACGGCAACACGGCGACCGATCCCAGTTCGACGTGGTCTCCACTACTGACGACGCCGAACCATCCCGAGTACCCGAGCGCTCACGGGTGCGTGACGGCGGCCGTCGCGGACGTCCTCGCGGCCGCGCTCAAGACGACGAACATCAACATCGACGTCCCCGGGGCGACCGATGGTGGAACCACGCTGACGACGGCACGCCACTTCGACACCGCAGGCGCGCTACTCGACGACGTCGCCAACGCCCGCGTCTGGGCCGGCCTCCACTACCGCTTCTCCACTACCGCGGGCGTCGAGATCGGCCACAAAGTCAGCAAATACGACCTACAACACGCGTTCCAACCGACCAAATAGCCCGCCAGGCCATAACTTGGAGAGGGGATGAGGCGCACGGCCATCCCCTCTCCTGCCAAAGGCCGCCTAGCTCGCCTGGGCCAGCGATGGGAAGTAACGCCTGACGGACGGCCGCGAACGGAGTTCGGTGCCCGTCCTCCGCGGTTGTCAGGGTTGGCGTGACAGGGACCGCTGAGCGATTAGATGCCGTCCGCCGCGGCCTCGTAACGATCGCGGATGTCGCATAGGGCGATGAGCCCGGCGCGTAGGCCCGCGAGCTGGTCAGCAGTCAGCTGTGCCGCGAGCTCCTGGTCGACTTCGGTCACCCCCGCGCGGACGGCGGTGGCCGCCGCACGGCCTCGCTCCGTCACCTCGATCGCATTTCGGCGTCGGTCGCTTGCGTCTTCGGTCCGGATGAGGTAGCCGCGCAGGACGAGCGTGTCGACCAGTTGGCTCGCCGCCTGTTTGCTCACCCCAAGCTGGCTGAGCAGGTCGCGGGCCGGGACCCCGAGGTTCGCGAGGCCTCCCAGGACGAAGGGGCCGTTGCGCGGCAGGTCGTCAAAGCCTTCGGCGGCTAGGTGTCGGCGGATGGCGTGCCCGTAGGCGCCGCGGGACGCACGCAGGAGGGCGGGGATGGGGATCTCGTCGGAGGACATACCCTGATCGTAATGGTCAAGGAGACTGACAGTCAAGTTGGAGTCCTCACCGCGCCGGTCAGGGGAAGAGAATCGAGATTCCCTGCCCTGTGCGAGCGTGCTCTCGCCTGAGTCGTGATCTGACGCGATTTGCCTGCCGACTGGCACACATCGTGGCGCGCGGCACGCCGGGCAGTCTTTGGAACGGCATGGATACGGGCGTCGGTCGCGATTGTAGGCGGGTCTCAAGAGACGGCGATGCCGCGCGGCCCTCGCCACCGCACAGCACCTACGAAGTTCGTCCGCGAGTCTCCCAGGCGGTGAGTAGATCAGCGTCGGGCTCCCTGCCGAAGCGCACGCCCCGCCGCTGCAACCACTCGCCAATCACGTCGAATCGCGCCCGGTACTCGACCGCGCCGATCTCGTCGCGTTCGCGAGCCTGGTCTAGACGCCGAAGCGCGGCGTGCAGAGCATCAGCCATCTCAACCTGACGCTCGTAACTCGTCGCCATGTCGGAATCGTACGCTTCGTCGCCCATCGCGCAAAGTGATCCGTCTCGTTGACGCTCCGCGCCGAGCCGGACTACACGTAGCGCCGCTGCAACGAACACCCACCTGCGCCGCGTCCTTTCAGCTAAGTCGGCTCAACCGGATGGGAGAGAAGTCCGAGACCTGCGCGACGTCGGTGCTCAAGCCCGCTTGAACAGTGGCCTGAGCGTGTCAGTTAGACGCTGGTCTTAGTCCTTGGTCACACCCGTCTAATCAGCACGTTCCCGGCGCTTGGAACGACTCCTGCGGAAAGGATGTGATTGGCAGACGGTGACCCCAAGTCGCCCCCCAAGCGACTACCACGCCGCCTGCCCGTCAACAGCGTTGGACGACGCGAAGCCTGGATGGTTTGTAGGGCCGGAGACGTGGGGCGGCGTGTCCTGCCTCGGGGGGTGAGGCCTCTTGGGGGGTGAGGGTGAGATAAACCCATCAGGGCACGCCGCCCTACTAAACGCTACCACCATCGGCCCGTTGGCCAAGTCCAGGACGCCGCGAGACTGCAAAGAGTGCCCGTTCGCGAACCCGCCTTCGCGGATCGCCTGCGAGCGGACACTCTCTGGCCGTCTGCCCCGGCGCCTGCGACGCGTGCCGGTGCGCCCCAAGCGTTTCATGTCTCACCGAGTCCATGGGGAAACCGAGGCCGCCGCAATCGAATCGCAACCCGGAACAAACGGGACGGCGAGCAGGATCCCCGGCCCCCGCACCGCCGAGTCCCCTTGCTCGAGCCATCCCGCTCCCCTGCCCCCGCCGTGGATCGTACGGCCGGCACGTGACGACATTGGGCCAGATCAGGCTAGCCATCCGCACAGACAGACAAGGCCTCCCGCTCCCCTGGAACGACAACCCACGAAAGGAGTCCATGGCCATGCGGACATCGCCGCTACGGCGTGCTCGTTCGTTGAGCGTGGGTCTAGCTAGCCGGGAAGTTCATAACCGGCTGCGTTGACTACACCGAGGGGGCTAGCGACAGCAATGGGGTTTCTGAACGACGCTTTGACCTCATCGGGTACCGGTATCCGTCCGTCTGACCAGGGAGAGAGGCGCAGTGAAACGTGCTGTTGATTCGGTGTCGCCAGCGCAGTCATGCTGCTTCTCGTCGCGTCGGCGGCGACAGCGGCTACGGCCTGCGGCAAGGGATCTGAGAGAACCTATTTCAGCAAGTAGAGGCCGATGCAAAACCACTGCAGCATGGGCGTCAGCCGAAAACTGATGGAGCAGTGGACCGAGTCGTCGGAATTGATGGGTGCAGCACTGATGGCAAGACGATTACCTGGTCAGCCGACGACGGGAGGGGTGTGGCTATCTTCGACACCCACCCACCCGGGTACCTCGACTTCGTTCCCATCGGGAAGCATGCCAATGGCGACATCACGAAACGGATCGGCACCCCGCCGCATGCCCTCAAGGCAGTGCTCGAAACGTTCTCGTTCGCGAACACCCACCGCTACGCGAAGGATCTCTTCATCGCCTACCCAGAAGGTGTCGTCCAACTCAGCCTCAACTCGGCCAAGCCCATCAGCAACGCCGGCCTTAACGCCCTCATCAAAGTGATCACCGCCAACTACGCCGCTTGCACTCCGACGTAAGCGTCGAGACGACAGCCGCGACTGCCTGCTTCCTGGTTGAGATAGCGGACCCACCGCGTCTTCTATGAGGCATCCCGGGGCGAGGAGAGCAACCCCAACCCCGGCACACCCCCTCCACCAGGAAGCAGATCCCAGACGGGTCATGATCGAGGCCTGCTCTTTCGTTCTACACGCCCCGCTCAGGGCTGCGTCGCACCGGAGAGCTTGTCGGCCAACCGTCTAGCTGTTATTCCCTGCCCCTCCGAGCCATCGGTCGGGTCTGTTCGGTGGAAGCATGCTTACGAGGATCAGGATCACGACCGTCGAGCCGAAGTAGGCGTAGAGAGATGCGGTGCCAGAGAACTGGTTGGTCGCTGTCTGCCCGAACGCTAGGCATGCGAACGTGAACAGTGCGACGGCAAGAGCAACCTGCAGAATCGCCTTCTCGCGATGCGGCAGGAACTCAAGGCGGAGGACGCTCGCCACCAATAGCACGAAGACGCCGAACTCGAGCACGCCGAGGATGATCCAGGCCGCGTGGGTACCAGGCACCGTCGCGAGGAACGTCCCTTTGAACTGGTCGATGATGCTCTGAGGCGGATGGCCGTCGTCATCGAACAGCTTTTCCTTGCCCGAGTAGAACATCAGGCCGCCGACCATCAGATAGACGCCGACCAAGGTCGCCCAATACGCGACACCGTCGAAGATGCTCCCTCGCCCGATCACAGCAAACGGTCGTTGCTCCGAGTTCGACACGAGACCTCCTGACGAGATGCAGAGATCCCAAGTATGACCGAGACTCCCGAAAAGGGAAGGCGATGTTTACCAACGTACGACACCGCTCGACGCTAGGGAATCACTGCGTGGTCTAGCCACGCTCGCTGAGTCAGGATTTGTGTCAGAACAGGACAGCAAGGGCTAGTAGAACGTAGTGGTTCGATCCGCGCTCTGGCGTCTGGAGTCCTGACGAAAGCAAGGGTTAGACGAACGTCGCAGGCTCCCAATAACACTCGACAAGCTGGGGGTCACTGGTTCGAGCCCAGTAGCGCCCATCACCGCAAGACCAGGAAACAAGCCATATCCACAAGTGAGAGAGGCCCTCGCAAGGGGCCTCTTCTCGTTGTGTGGAAAGCGGTTGGAGTTGACGGACTCGCCGTAACTCTTCCCGATTCTCCCGGCACATCAACGAATCGCTAGGCCACCGCGGTTCCAAGGATCTCGGGCCGTGCCTCAGTAGCGCGAACGGCGGCCTCGGGTCGCCAGGGGTCAATGCGCGCGGCCATTGCCAAATGGCCTTCGAGGGTTCACACTCTGTGGGTTCGTCGGGTGGTCGGGGCAAGGCGTTGGAGGGGTGGGTGGATGGCGAGTGTGCCGATGGGGCGGCTGTCGGTCTGCTGCATGAGTGGCGGGCATAACCCTGCTCGGTTGGCGTCGATCCTGGGGCTGTTCGGGAGTGTGGCGGACGAGATCGTGGTTGCGGTCGAGGAATCGCGGGCGCTCGCTACTCATGAAGCGGTCGGGCAGGTGGCAGACAGGGTGCTGTCGTTTCCGCCCACTGACGTCCCCCGACCAGCCGATTCCCTGGCTTTTCGGTCAGTGCTCTGGGGAGTGGATACTGAACATCGACGATGACGAGGTGCCGTCTCCTGCTCTGATCGACATGCTTCCCGAGATGGTCGCCCGGCGGGACATAACGCACGCTTGGATCGCCCGGCGGTGGCTCTATCCGACCACCGATACGTACCTGGCGGAGCCGCCATGGAGCACGGAGTTTCAGCTGCGGCTGCTCCTCGCGGACGAGCGATTCCTGCAGTTCTCGGACGTCTTCCACCGACCGGTCGTCGCTCACGGCCCGGGGCTTTTCATCGACGCGCCGCTGTGGCATCTCGACACAGCCGTGAACCCCGTCGAACGGCGGCGACACAAGGCGATCGCATATGAGTTCGCACGCCCTGGCATGAGGATCAGCGGTCGCTCCCACAACCAAGCCCTCTTACGTTCCGGAGTTGGGGCCGAACGTGGCGGTGGCGGTGGTGCCCTGCGCTGACAAGGTCGTAATCGACGCGGTGCTCGCATGCGACCGGGCAGCTACCAGGCTGAGCGGTGCATCGCTTGCCTACGCGTGTGCCGACGACATCGACCGCGCCTGGCCAGGCCCACCGTACGGCGACACGCTGCACAACGGACGGATCGCAGTCGCGGCATTGCCGGCTTCGATGAGAGCGGGTGTGCAGGAGACGATCGACGCTCTACGTCACCAACGAGAGCGCCGAGACCTGGCGCTGGGGGAAGGAAGCCCGACCTGAGATTCGCCTCGGCTACCAGTGGAGCCGCGACGGCAGCTGGGTTCATGAGCCGATGGCGCTGCAGACGGCGCTTCCATCGGACATTCGTCCGGGCGAGGCCCTGTTTGTGCCGGTGCATGTCGTTCCGCCATCGCAACCCGGGCGGTACGAGCTTCAGCTAAGTCTTCTCCACGTCGGCGTTGGTTGTGTTCGGGTCCACCGCGAAGGTCGCTCTGGATGTCCGCGAGCGCGAGCTCGTCGCGGTCATTGGCCTAGCTGGGGCCGTCACGCGGACGTTGGTGGGCCTCGCGCTACCGCCCGAGGTCGAGCCTGTCGTCGTGCTCGGTAACGACAGCGACCGTCCTGCGTACGGCGACTATCAATCGGTTCCCGGTCTACGCCACTCGCTCCTGGACGGCCTTGAGAGCTCCGGACGGCTGTCGCGATGCGTACGGCTGTCGTGGCGTTCGTTCAGCGTCATCCGAAGCGCCCGCCGGTACCGGCGAACGAAGGTCACGCACGACGTACGGCTCATGGGGCTCCTCGATGTTCTCGCGCATTCGCGAAAGCTCGTCATCGCGGGCATCGACTGGCCCGCCGACGCAGCTCCCGGGCGCGAATGGTCGCGGCTCTTGGCGACGATGGTCGTCGCCCGCACGATGAACGTTCCCGTCCTGATCTCGGGTGGAACCGTCCCCGACGGCATCGGCGCCCGCGACAAGCTCGTCAGATGGCTGGTGGCTCGCCTGAGCAACCCGATCGACGAAGTACCGACACAACCTCCGCTTCGCCTCGACACGCCGTTGGTCGCCGAGACAACACACGAAGAGATCTCCGAGGAGAGTGGTGATTCGGTTGCCGCGCTCCGCTGAGCTCCCTCGCGGTTGCCCGCAGAGGGTGCCGTTCCCCGACTGCTGCGCGATCTAGGCGGCGATTCGTGGCAACACCATTCGACGATGTTGACTTTCCTGACTGGCTTGCCGGATCGAGAGAGTCGGCAGCGGTTCTCGTTCCGCGCATAGTCGACGCGATAGCCCCACGCAGCATCGTCGACGTGGGGTGCGGGCTAGGAGCCTGGCTTGCGGTGTTTTCCGAGCACGGCGTACATGATTTCGTCGGGCTCGACGGGCCGTGGATCGACCCCGCCACTCTCGAGATCGATGCGGCAGATTTCCAGGTCGCTGACCTCCGGGAGCCGCTCGCACTCGGGAGGAGGTTCGAGCTCGCGCTATGCCTCGAAGTGGCTCAACTCCTCGACCCAGCCCTCGCCAGACAACTCGTGCGCTCACTGACGGCGCTGTCTGACATCGTTGTCTTCTCAGCGGCCATCCCCGGGCAAGGCGGACTCGGACACGTCAACGAACAATGGCCAAGATACTGGGCGGATCTGTTCGCCGAACACTCCTACGTCGCGATCGACCCATTCCGGTCGCATATCTGGGACGAGCCCAACGTGAAATGGTGGTTCGCACAAAACACCATTTGCCTCGTGTCGACAGAAGCAATCCCTCGCCTCCCGGCCCTCAACCGTCACGTGTGCGAGAACGGCAGACCATTGTCGCTCGTCCATCCGGGTTGCCTTAGCGCCGTCATCGAGGGCCATGCCTCGATGCCAACTACAAAGCAGTCGCGCATGCCCTGGCGCGCAAGCAATCTCTCAGATGAACGAGACCGGCACTTCCCACCCAGACAGGCCCGGCCGAGTCACTCGCCGATGTGCGCGGAGCGCTCGCATGGACCGCCACGACCGGATGTAGAGCATTGAGGCTGGCAATGTCCTCCGTGCCGTGCTGAGACAGAGCCGAACTCACACCAAGTCTCCCCGCTCTAGCGATCCCGGACCCGATGGCGCGTTCGGGAGCGATCAGCTAGCGCCGCACTCGCCGTCAGCCTGCGGTCAGTCTGGTCGGCCCGGCTCCGCAGACGCTCCGGTCAATAGGCGCAGGACATCGAGCACACCCTCAGGGATGTGCCTCTTCCGGTGAACACGGCTTGAAGCACCTCAATGTCGGTCGCCGCGATGCCGATAGTAGATTCATGGAGGGCAACCGGATCGAGGACTTCGACCTAGACGTATTGGCGCAGAGATTCACCACGGCCGAGCGGCGGGCGTTCATCGACGGTCGACGCGAAGATGCTCTAGACCTTCTGCTGGCCGCCCATCTTGTCTGCATCCTGCGGGGCGATTTCCAGGACAGCAGGGCGGAGCCGAGGATGTTTCGCTTCGCATTGTTGGCTGACCGCGATTCGCAAGGTAGCGCCTTGTAGGAACATGACCGGGCACACCCCTGCACAGTTCTCGGGTCAGGGTGTGGAAAAGCTCTTCGTGCGGCGCGGCATCCGGCCCGGGGTGTCGCGCCGAGCGAGACGCCGACTCGCTTCGCCTGGACGCTCGGATCCGTGTCGACGTCTGGCTGAGTTACTCCTGGTGAAGTGTCCTGAAGACGTGCTCTGCAATCAACCACCGGCCGTCGCACTTGGCGAGCACCTCGTCGTAGCGGCCGCGGCGGCGGACGGTCGTGCCGTCCTTCGCGGTGTAGACCTCGGACGTGTAGAGCCGCGCCGTTGCGCGGTCGCCCTCGACCTCGATTGCGCCCGGCGTGGCGATGTACACGAGCCCCTCGTGATCGGCAACGGCCGCCTTCCACTTGGCGACCATCGCGGCCCGGCCCACGGTGTCGCCGTACTCCGGGAAGTCGGGCATCTCCCAACGGGCGTCCTCGGCGAAGAGCGAGCCCCACAACTCGGCGTCGCGCAGATTGGTGGCGTCCGCGTAGGTGTCGATCAACTCACGGATCGCGAGACGGTCCTCGATCGGCCCGGTGAAAGGCATCGGCGCAGCATCGCACGTGCCGGGCTTACAGGTCAGTGTCGTCGAAGCGGCGGTTGATCTCCGCCTCGAAAGCTTTCAGCCGCGCCCACGCGATCTGCCTGCGCATCGACACGTCGTTCTCGACGTCCTTCGTCGAGCGGAGGAGCTCTCGGATCCTGTCGATCCCGAGTGACGGGACCGGCGGCAACGCCGCCAGTGGTTCACGCTCCCATGGTAGGGGATCCGCAGCCCCGCAGCCGGAGAAGTCTCCCGATCGTCTCGCGAGCGAACGGTAGTCCGGCTCGGCGACCAGCGTCTCCGTCGCTCCGGCTGCCGCGAGACTGTCCCGCAGGCGACGTACCTTCTCGGATCGCAGAAGATCGATCTGATCGAACAGAACCCACCGCCGAAGGCACAGCCAGTTGAGCTCGTCCGCGACCTCATCCCGGAGCTCGAGGAGCTCGTCGTCGGACAGTAGACCCGGTTCTGTGAACTCCTCCATCACGCCCTCCGACTGCGTGTATCGGCGAGATGCGCCGGCGACGTGAGCGCTGTCACGTGTGGAGCTCGTCTCGACAGGCTGTCGCTACGCGCGCAGGTTCCTGTTGCCGCGCTCGGCGTTGAGCGTGGCGATTTGCCGGTGGAGCTCCTGGCGGCGGTTCGAGAGCTCCGCCTCGGAGGCCTGGAGGGTCGACAGCTGCTCGTACTCGGGGGCGGTCGATGCAAAGCCGCCCGCGCGGACGAAGTCGATCCGGCCGTGCAAGGTCGTCCGGCGCTTGGACACGAGCCGCTCTTCCCGCTCGAGCTGCGCCAGGAGGGCGTTCAGCTCGGCGTCGTCGAGCGACGTCACATCTTCGATTCCGGCAGGCACGCTCACGTGAGCCTCCGTCCGCTGCGGTCACACGACGTCACAGGCGAAATATCGGCGTTTTCAGGTCGGCCGAGCCAGCCCCCATCTGGCGTAACTCGAACGAGGGACTTGGCATACGCTTCCGGGGTCATGAGCAAACAGGAACGTACCGAGGCGCTGTCGCAGGAGCAGCGGCGACAGCTCGCCGTCGACCTCTTCAATCACGTGTGGACGCTGCTCGAGCTCGCCGACCGCACGGCGGAGCAGGACGACGAGATGATCCACGCCGCGCACGCGTCGCGCTACCACTGGAGCCAGGTCGGAACGCAAGCGAACCTCGGCCGCGGCGAGTGGCAGGTGTCACGCGTGTACGTCGACGCTCGGCCGCTCGGAGCCGGCGCTCTTTCACGCCCGCCGCTGTCTGGCCTACGTGGAGGCAGGAGAGGGAGTAGAGGACTGGGACCTCCCGTTCGCATTCGAGGCGCTCGCCCGGGCCTCCGCGCTCGCCGGCGACGCGGGAGAGTCGCTGCGATACGAGCAGCTGGCCCGCGACACGGGCGAGGCGATCGCCGACGACGAGGATCGCGAGCACCTGCTCTCGGAGCTGGCGACGCTGCCCGAGCGCTAGCGAACGCTCAGACTGGAAAGAGCGAGGCCCCCGCGCATGCGGGGGCCTCGGTGGATTCCGCGCCGGCCCGGAGACGGGGGTGCATCCGCTCCTCGGGGGCCAGCCGGAGCCCGGTGGACACCATCCACGCGCCAAGGGTGTGGCGCGGGCTAAACCAGGAGACCCGGTGCATCGACGTGTGCAGCGTCGCCGTGCGGTCCTCGTGGGCTTGGCGTTGAAACTCGATCGTGGTGGGCGGGGACATCGTGCCTCCTTCCTCACCGATGCCGCTCAACTCTCGAACAAGAGTATCTTGACATCGAGAAACTTTACGGCAAGATACACTATGAAGATGCTTGACGTCAAGACACTCGAACCGGAGAATCCCACGATGGCCCGTCAGCCCGTCGAGGCCGCGCGACTACGATCGACGAGAAGATCGAGGTCTGGGCTGCGCGAGATCCCGGATCTCGATGTCCGCACCGAGGGCATCGTCGACCGGATCGGGATGATCCAGAAGCTACCTCCGCCGCACCCACGACGAGACGCTGGAGCAGTTCGGCCTCAGCTGGGGCGAGGTGAAGGTGCTGAGCTCGCTCCGCTACGGCGGGCCGCCGTACCGGAGCACGCCCGGGAAGCTCGGCAGCCAGCTCGGCCTCTCGAGTGGGGCGATGACGGCGCGGCTCGACAAGATGGAGGAGGCGGACCTGATTCGGCGGCTCCCCGATCCGGACGACCGGCGCGGCGTCGTGATCGAGCTCACTGCCGCGCGGTCGGGAGCTCTGGGAGCAGAGCGATCGCCGTCCAGGCCGAGAAGGAATCGATCGTGGCGGCTGCGCTGACCGCGAACGGAGCAGGATCAGCTCAACGAGCTCCTGCGGCGGCTCGTGATCGCGTTCGGCGAGGAGCACGGCCCGCTCACGAAGCGCCGCCCACCTGACCTCCGCCCGGGACGAGTACGATTCCGGCATGAGCAGCCTCGAGCAGGTCACCCAGCCTTCGGTCGCCGTCAACCGCGATCGCTCCCGCGCGATCTTCGGCCAGACGATGGGCCTCGTCGCGCTGACGTGCGCCGTCGCCGCTCTCGGCGCCTACCTCGGCCGCGACATCTCGCGCGGGTGGGGCATCGTCGCCTTCATCGGCGCGTTCGCGTGCATCTTCGGCCTCAACTGTCGCGATCAAGCGGTCGGAGCAGCTCGCGATCGGCCTGCTCTTCGGGCTCGGCGCCTTCCTCGGCGTCGCCATGGCGCCGACGCTCGCCTACTACGCCGCGGTGCAGCCCGCAGGCGCTCTGGCAGGCGGCGGGCACGACCGCGCTCTTCATCGGCGGCTTCGGCGCGTACGGGTACGCCACCCGGCACGACCTCTCGAAGATCGCGCGCGTCGCATTCTTCGCGCTGCTCGGGCTGATCGTGTTCGGGATCGTGCTGATGTTCGTCTCGATTCCCGGCGGCAACGTGATCTACGCGGTGCTCGGGCTCGTGATCTTCGCCGGCTACACGATGTACGACTTCCAGCGGCTGCGCCGCGCCGACGAGATCCAGGCCGCGCCGCTGCTCGCGGCCTCGATCTTCCTCGACGTGTTCAACGTCTTCCTGCTCCTGCTGTCGCTCTTCGGCGGCGGCGGGCGCAACTGACGCTCCGCCGGACTAGCCGGAAGGCGTGCGCTGACCCCGGTGGCACGGCTCGCTCGCGTTTCAGCGCTTCGCCGTGCCGGCGGCGCTCCCGGCGGCACGTGGACCGGCCCGTGGATCGAGCCGGGGTTCGAGCTCTCCGAGGTGATCCCGTCCTGGAACGCGCGGACACGCCGCCGGGCTCGCTTGTCGAGGTCTGAGCTCCAGGCGCGGACGCCCGACGGGCCTCGAAACCGGCTGGTACGCGCTCGGCCGCTGGGCGTACGACGACGTGCCGTTCCGAGCGGACGTCGATGACCGGCCAGGAGGATGCGTTCGGCATGCGTCGCGACGGACACGTTCCGCGCCGCGGCAGCGCTCGTCGCCTATCGCCTCAGAATCATGCTCGGGCACGCCGACGGAGCGGACGTGCGCCTGCGTCGGCACGGTCGCTGCGATCGCCTCGAGCCGCGGCACGGCGCTCGCGCCGACGAGCCTCCCGGTCGCCGGGGCGGGCCTCGAGCTCTCGGTGCCCGCCGTACGCGCAGAGCATCCACGCCGGCGAGTACCCGCAGTACGGCGGCGGAGGCGCCGCCTGGTGCAGCCCGGCCTCGACGGCGATGGTGATCGACTACTGGGGCATCGGCCCCACGGCCGAGGATCTGGCCTGGGTCGATCCGGCGCTTCCCCGATCCCTGGTGTCGACCACGCGGCGCGCTACACCTACGACGCCGCCTACGACGGCACGGGCAACTGGCCCTTCAACACCGCCTATGCGGCGCGCTTCGGGCTCGACGCGTTCGTCACGCGACTCGACTCGCTGCGCGAGGCCGAGCTGTTCCTCCGCGCCGGCATCCCGCTCGTCGCCTCGATCGCGGCCGGACCGGGCGAGCTCGAGGGCTTCCTTCTGCCGGAGGGTACGGACGGGCACCTCGTCGTCATCGCGCGGCTTCACCCGCGACGGCGACCCGATCGTCAACGACCCGGCCGCCGCCGTCGAACGCCGCGTCCGACGCATCTACGACCGCGGCGCAGTTCGAGCGGGCCTGGCTCGGTGGCTCGCGGCGGCGTCGTCTACGTGATCAGAGGGCCGGGGACCGAGCTGCCGCCCTCGCCTGGCAACTGGTAGCCGGCTCTCAGCGTGACCCGCAGCGTCGCCCGCATGCCGCGGCTCCGGTGGTCGGCGAGCGTGCACCAGAGCGTAAGCGGCCCGGGCGGCAGACGTGCATCGAGCTCGCCGGTCGCGCCGGGATGCACGACGCCGATTCGATAGGTGCGCGTGCCGCCGACCCGGCGCAGCGCCAGGTCGTGGTCGTCCTCGCCGAAGTTGACGAGCTCGATGATCGCCGGCCCGCGGTGGATCGCCGAGCGCGAGAGCGTCAGGCGGAACTCGTCGGCGGACACCTGCGCGCGGGCCGGCGGGCTCGGAGCGGCCGCGGCGCAGGTCACGGCGACGCCAGAGCGACGACGGCGCCGAGCGACGAGCGGCAACGGGTCTCATCTCACGATCTTCGGCCGGCTGAACTTTCGCGCGCCGGGGATGATCGCGTCGGCGTCCGTCCCGAGCCAGTCCTCGAGAATCGCGCCGTAGAGCCCGCGGAAGTCGGACGTCGCGCGCAGGTTGCCGTCCGCGATCGAGCTTGGCGAGACCGGGGAACTCGCCGATCATCGTCCCGGCGACCCGCGAGCCGATCAGGAAGCCCGGTCCCGGCCGCGCCGTGATCGGTGCCGCCGGAGCCGTTCTCCTTGGCCCGGCGGCCGAACTCCGACCAGACGTGGACGAGCACGCGGTCGGCGAGGCCGCGCGCCTCGAGGTCGCGCTGGAAGGCGAGCAGCGAGTCGGCCGTCAGCTTCAGCCCGTCGGCGAGCTCGGCCGCCTGGTTGTCGTGCGTGTCGTAGCCGCCGGAGGCGGAGAGCGCGACGACGCGCAGCGGCATCCCGGCCGCGAGCATCGCCGCGAGCCCGGCGAGGCGGCGGGGGAATGCGTCGTCGCCCGGCGGGTAGGGCACGGGGCCCTGGATCGCGGCTTGCGGTCGTCCTTGGGCCGGAACGGCGTCAGCTGCTGGTAGAGCCGGGCCGACTGGCGCGCTGCATCGCTCGCCGCCTCGAGGCCGGGATCGCCATGCGTCGGAATCGCGCCGAGGCTGCCCGATCGTCGCGACCATCCGCTCGGAGACCTCGCCCCAGACGCCGCGCGCCCAGAAGTCGTAGCGGTCGGGCGCGTCGACGGCGGCGACGGGCATCTTCGCGGTCGCAAGCGACGGCTGCAGGCTCCAGTCGAGCGAGAGGCCCTGGAGCGGGTTGTCCTTGCTGCCGACGCGATCGAGGTAGCGACCGAGCCAGCCCGTCGCGAGCCGCTCGTCGGCGGCGCCGACCTCCCAGAAGTGGCGGGAGGTGAAGTGCGACTGGTTCGGATGGTCGTAGCCGATCCCGGGCATGACGCTGACCTTGCCCTCGCCGTGCAGCTGCGCCAGCGGCGCGAGCGACGGGATGCCAGCTGAGCGTGTCGTCCTCGGCGAACGCGGGGCCGGCGCCCGACCGGGAGCGCGAGGCGCGGCCGCAGCTTGCCGTAGAGCGGGTCGCCCGTCGGCGCGAGGAGCGAGAGCGCATCGGCGCCGCCGTCGAGGAAGACCGAGACGAGCACCTTCTGCTGGGCGCCGGCCGCGGCGGCCGCGGCTGCGATGCCCTCCTCGATAGGCTCGCGGGCAGCAGCGCCGAGCCGCCGTAGACGGCGAGCGCGAGCCCGACACCGCGCGCGACGAACGTCCGCCGGTCGAGGCCGGTGCCGGCCGGCGTCGGCATCCCCGGCTCGATCGCGGGCAGGCCGCGTCCGGCCTCGGCGAGACCGCGCCGGACGAGCTCCGACCTCGAGTGCTCGTTGCAGCAGGCCATCAGCAGGTCTGCAGGTCGGGGGAGACGGCAAGGAGCTGGCGCACGGCGTTCGCGACGAGCGGGGGATACGCGTCCGCCTTCCAGCCGGTGGCGCCCTTCAGCGAGCCACGGGCGAACGCGAGCAGCTCGCTGCGCGTCGCCGGCCGGATCGTCGGGTTGGCGAGCACGGCCAGCGCACCCTCCACGATCGCCTCGGGATCGTTCGGCACCTTCGGGCCGTGCTTCTTCGGGGCGCCGAGCGAGACCTTCTCGAGCGCGGTGTTCGCGATGTCCCAGCGGCCGCGGAAGGCGTTCGTGTCGAGCCAGCGGCCGTCGTCCCAGCCCGCCACGTTCGGCGGGTAGAAGAGGCGCTGGCCGGCGCCCTCGGCGAGCCAGACCCAGGCGGTCGTGTCGATCCCGCGGCCGAGCGCGCGAAGCAGCCCGGCGATGTAGACGACCGGCGGCTTCACCATCCGCGGGCCGTTGTAGAGCGCCGGGTGGCGGAGGATCGCCTCGAGCACCGGGCGCACCTCGAAGCCGTCGCGGTAGAGATCCTCGAGCGCCGCCTGCGTCGTCGCGTCGGGCGGCACCGGGATGAAGTAGCTCCAGAGCTTGCGGACGAAGAACGGGGCGTGCTTCGGGTGGTGGATGCAGAGCGAGACCGAGTCGCGCCACGAGAACGTGCCGTGCTTGCCGAAGACGGTCTTCGTGCCCTGATCGTGTCGCGACGGATCGAAGCGGAAGTCGGTCTCGCCCTTGCCGCGCTTCCAGGTGCTCGTCCACCCGGTCAGCGCCCGCGCCTGCTCGCGGACGTCGTGCTCGGTGTAGCCGTTGCCCTCGCCGAGCGTGAACAGCTCCATCAGCTCGCGTCCGTAGTTCTCGTTCGGCGCGTCCTTGCGGTTGTCGGTGCCGGAGAGCCAGATCAGCATCGCCGGGTTCGCGGTGATCTCGACCAGGAGGCGGTCGAAGCGCCCGAGCGCGTTCCGGCGCAGGAGCCGGTTCTGCGCGAGCATCAGCTTCTGCGAGCCGACGCCGGCGTTCGAGGTGGCGAACCAGTCGTGCCAGACGAGCGTCATTCGCTCGACGAGCGGCCGGCGCGTCCGCACCATCCGGTCGAGCCACCAGAGATGGTCGTGGCCGTAGGCATCCGCGGGGGCAAGCGGCCTGCCCTTGTCGTCGTGCGGCGCCGGGCCGACCCAGTTCTCTCCCGGTGGGTGCGTCAGCGAGTGAACAGCGCCGTCGAGGCCGAGCCGCGCGAGGCTCGCGGCTTCGCCGCGGCGAGGACCGAATCCGGCCCTCCAGAGGAGCCGCTCTGCTTGCGCCGCGTGGAAGTCGCCGGCGTAACGAGGAATCGCTGGCATGGGATACCTCCTCTGTTATCGCCCGGATACGGTAATCCTTGACCGCTACTTCGTCACGACGAGCGTCGAGTGCATGCCACGTGCCCGGTGGTTGGAAACGGAGCACCAGAGCGAGTAGCGGCCGGGGGACAGCTTGAGCGTCCGCTCAGCTCGTCCGCGTGGCGCAAGCTGCTTGAACGTGATCGGCTTCGTCCCCGGCTTGTTGCTCTTGATCACGAGATTGTGGTTGTCCATGCCGAAATTCACGAGCTCGATGCTGACGCTGCCGGTGCGGACGCTCGGTCGCGAGGGGGTGAGCGTGAACTCCTTCTCGACGACCTGGACGAACGACAGCCTGTCCGCGCCGGCGTCGCTCGGTAGGGCACGTGAGCCCCGCGATCGCGCCGAGCGCGACAGCGATGAGCGCGAGGCGCCTCATGCGACCAGCCTCATTCTCGGCATCTTGCCTGCGTCGGGGATGATGCGGGCGGCATCGACGTCGAACCACTGCTCGACAAGGGAGGAGTAGACGCTGCGGAAGTCCGACGTCGCCCGGAGGTTGCCGTCGCTGTCGAGGCCCTTCGAGAGGCCGGGGAACTCGCCGACCATGTGCTGCCGGACGCGCGTGCCCATGAGGAAGGCAACGCCCGCTGCACCGTGGTCCGTGCCGTTGGAGTCGTTCTGCTGCGCGCGGCGTCCGAACTCGCTCCACACGAGCGTCAGCACGCGCCCGCCGATGCCGCGCCGCTCGATGTCGTGTTGGAACGCGGCCAGGCCCTCGGCAATCTGCGTGGCCCCGTCCTGGAGCGGGCCCTGCTGGTCGGCGTGCGTGTCGTACGAGCCGGGGCCGGTCAAGGCGGCGGTGCGAATCGGGAAGTTCGCATCGAGAAGGGCGGCGAGACCCGAGAGGCGCCGGCCGAAATCCGTGTCGGGGTACTTCGCCTTGGGGTTGATGTGCACCTGGCCATCCTTGCCCACGAATCGGCCGAGCTGCCGGCGCAATTCGTCGGCCTGCTTCACGGTGCGTCCTGCCTGGGCGAAGATCGGGTCCGGGTCGGCCGCGACGCCTCCGAGCGAGCCGATCGCGTCGTTCAGCAGCTCGCCCGGGACGTCCCAGACGTTGTGGGAGCCGAATCCGTAGTCGGATGGGCTCGAGAGCGTCGCCACCGGCACGCGGGCGGTCGCGAGCGAGGGAAGGAGGGCCCCGTCGAGCGACAGGCCCTGCATCGCGTTCTCCTCGGTGCCGATCACGTCGAGCAGGCGGCCCGAGCCAGCCGGTTCCCGATTGTGGATCGAGCGCGCCGACCTCCCAGAAGTGGCGCGAGGTGAAGTGGGACTGGTCGGGATGCGCGTAGCCGATCGCCGGGAAGACGGTCAACCGTCCCTTCGCGTGGAGCTGGGCGAGCGGCTTCGAGCGACGGGTGCCAGTGGAGAGTGGAGTCCGAGCGGAAGACCGGCCCGTCACCCGGCTTCAGCGCCAGCGAGCTGCGGAGCTTGCGATACCGCGGGTCACCGATCGGGTACAGCAGCGAGAGCGCGTCCCAGCCGCCAGGAGCGAAGATCGAGACGAGCACATTCCGTCCCGCCCCTCCGGTCGCCGCGGCCCGGGCGATCCCGTCGTCGAGAAGACGTGGCCCGAGGGCCGAGGCGCCGTAGACGGTGAGCGCGGCCCCGAGCGTCCGAGAGAGAAATGTGCGCCGGTCGAGCCCGGTGCCGGCGGGGGCCGGCATGCCAGGCTCGATCTCCGGCAATCCGTTTCCGGCCTCGGCGACAGCTCGGCGAAGGAGCGTCGAGCGGGAGAACTCGTTGCAGCAGTTCATGAGGTCTGCATCTCCGGTGAGGCGGCAACGAGGTGCCGAAGTGCGTTCAGCGTCATGGGGGGGAACTTCCTTTGGCGGTCGTCGTCGGCGACGGCGGCACCCATCACCTTGGTGGCGTAGCCGACGAGAGCTCGCCGGGTCACGTCCGAGATGGTGATGCCCCAGAACGAGACGGCGCGGTCGACGAGCTTCGCCGGGTCGGAGGGAACCGTGCCTCGTCTCGTGTGGTCTGGGTTGTAGGCGTGCTTGCGCAAGACGCGCTCGGCGATGTTCCAGCGGGCATGGAAGGTCGAGGTGTCGAGCCAGCGATCGTCGTTCCACCCCGACACGTTCGGTGGGTAGAAGAGGAGCTGCCCTGCTTGGATCGAGAGCCAGACGTAGTCCTCCGTCGAGATCCGATCGCCGAGAATCCGGAGCATGCCGGCCAGGTAGACCGCCGGCGGCTTCACCATGCGAGGCCCCTGGTAGAGCGTCGGGTGCTTGAGGATCGCACTGAGGACGGCTCGCGTCGAGTACCCGACTGCACGTAGAGGTCCTCGAGGGCGGCCTGAGTCTCGTCGTCAGCAGGCTGGGGGATGAAGTAGCTCCAGAGCTTGCGGGTGAAGAACGTCTTGTGGGCCGGGTGCGTGATGGTCAGCATCACGGCCTGCTTCCATCCATAGGGGCCGGGCTTGTCGAAGACCACCTTCATGGCGTCGTCGTGCTTGTTCCGGTCGAAGCGGAACTTGATCCACCCGTACCCGTTCTTGTACGTGGCGGTGAACCCGGTCAAGGAACGGGCCTGCTCGCGCACGTCTCGCTCCGTGTAGCCGGCGCCGTGACCGAGCGTGAACAGCTCCATCAGCTCGCGGGCGTAGTTCTCGTTCGGCGCGCCCTTTTCGCTCTCGAGCCCGTTCAGGTAGAGCAGCATCGCGGGGTTCTCGGTGACGCGCGTCACGAGACCCGGGAATGAACCGAGGCCGGTCCGCCTGAACATGTTGTTCTGGCGGATCATCAGACGCTGAGAGCCGACGGTTTCGTTGGAGGTCGCGAACCAGTCGTGCCAGACGAGCGTCATGCGCTCGGTCAGCGGCCGGCTCGTGCGCACCATTCGATCGAGCCACCAGAGGTGGTCGTGCCCGAACTTGTCGAGCGGGAACAGACGGTGGCCGTTGACCTTCGGCGGCTTCCCGACCAGGTTGTCCGGTCCGGTCGTGAGCAGGTGCGCGACGGCTCCGTCGAGGCCGCGTGCGGCGAGTGATCGCTTCTCCCCGGGCCGGGGGCCGAATCCGGCACGCCAGAGAAGCCGTTCGGCTTGAGCAGGTCCAAATTGACCCGTGTACACAGGCAGCGGCATGTGACAATCGTCGGTTCTCGGGCGGGCTCGGGTCTATCGCCCGATCGGGTGAGTCGTGCCGCCCGATGACCACTCGAGCCCTCCGCCTCGGTCAGGCGCGCTTGAACCGCTCGGTCTCGATGCGGAACTCGTCGATCATCTCTTGCGTCAGCGTCGGCTTGGCGCTTCGGATCGCGCCGAGGAAGTCCTCGGTCGTGGCGCGCTGCCCGACGCCGTCGAAATGCTCCCGCTCGAACGCGCGCTGCGCGGCCGTGCGCGCCGACCACTCGACATCGGCCGGCGTGAACAGGTCGCTGGCCGAGACGAGCTCGGCGACGTCGACCGGCTCGTCCGTGATCTCGCCGATGTAGCGCTGCCAGATCATCTCCCGCGCCTCGGCATCGGGAGGCCCGACGGGGAGGACGTAGTCGAACCGCCCCGGCCGCAGGAAGGCGGGGTCGAGCCGCGAGACCCAGTTCGTCGCGCAGGCGAGCAGGTGGTGCGGCGCCTCGCGCATCCGGGGGATCTGCTTCAGGAACTCGTTGGTCACGCTGGGGCTGACGCGCCGCTCGTCGCTGCGGATCGACGCGAGGTCCTCGACCTCGTCGACGAACACGACCGCGGCGGGCACCTCGAGCAGCTCGTCGAAGGTCTCGGCGAGGAGCTTCGCCTGCCGCTCGGCGCCCTCGGCGCCGATCTCGGAGGGGGAGACCTCGAAGAAGGGCCAGCCGAGCCGCGAGGCGATCCCCTTCGCGAACGTGGTCTTGCCGGTGCCCGGCGGGCCGAACAGGATGATCGCCTTCGGCTGCACGACGCCGTGCCGTCGCGCCAGCTCGGGCTCTGCGAGCGGCAGGATCACGCGCCGCTCGATGATCTCCTTCGGCTCGTCCATCCCGCGCAGCTCGTCCCACAGGCCCGGATCGATCATCCGGCCGCCGAGCTTCGCGATCGCGCCGTGCGAGCTGCCGCCCGGGAGCGCGCGCTCGTAGACGCGGACGTCGCCGGAGGCGTACCCGCGCCGTTCCAGCCCTGCTCCCTCGTGCGCGACGACGACCACCCGCTTGACGCCGCGTTCCGCGAGACCCAGCTCGACGCCGTCGATGAGGCGCGTCAGCGTCTCGTCGTCGCTCGCTACGACGCCCGCGACCCAGCCGGTTCCTCCCGCCGCGACGCCCACGGCGATCCCGACGAGCGAGCCGCCGTCCTCGGCGATGATCGCCACCGTGCCCTCCGTCGCGAGCAACGGCATCAGCCGCTCGATCGTGGCGGCGCCGTCGGCCGAGCGCTGGACGAGCGTCAGTGCGGCGGGGAAGTCACGGGCCTCGTAGGGCCGAACGGCGGCTTTCATCTCAGAACGATACTCGCGGGGCTTGCTGCAACGTAAGACCGAATGATGTCGCAGCAAGCCCGGCGAGGTGCTTGCTGGAAAGCGGCCCCGCTTCGCGGACGGAAGCTTCCGGCTGAGGTTTGCCGTCAAGGGCCACTCGGGGTGACCTCCGGCGGCGGCTCCGAACCGCCCCGACTATCCTGGGACGACGATGAACGTGATCCTCCCCGACGGCACCAAGCTCGACCTCCCGGACGGCGCCAGCGGCCTCGACGCGGCGCGCGCGATCGGGCCGAAGCTCGCCGAGCAGGCGGTGCTGGTGAAGGCGGACGGCGTCCCGCAGGATCTCCGGCTGCCGCTGCCCGACGGCGCGAAGCTCCAGATCCTGACGACCCGCGATACGCAGGATCCCGACGCGCTCGCCGTCCTGCGCCACTCGGCGGCCCACCTCCTCGCGGAGGCGGTGCGCCGGCTCTACCCCGGCGTGAAGGTCGCGATCGGGCCGCCGATCGACAGCGGCTTCTACTACGACTTCGACTTCCCGACGGCGATCAACGACGCCGACCTCGACGCGATCGAGGCGGAGGTGCAGCGCGAGCTCGCCGAAGGGCGCGTCTGGGAGCGTGAGGAGATCACCGCAGACGAGGCCCGCGCACGGTTCGAGGCGGAGGGCGAGCCGTACAAGGTCGAGCTCGTCGACACCGCCGAGGGGCAGATCTCGCTCTACACGCAAGGCGACTTCACCGATCTCTGCCGTGGCCCGCACCTGCAGAACTCGGCTCCGATCAAGGCATTCAAGCTGACCTCGTTGGCGGGCGCCTACTGGCGCGGCGACTCGAACAACGCCCAGCTGACGCGGATCTACGGCACCGCGTTCTTCAGCCAGAAGGACCTCGACGCGAGCCTCGCACTGCTCGAGGAGGCGAAAGAGCGTGACCATCGCCGCCTCGGGATGCAGCTCGACCTCTTCCACTTCGACGAGCACTCGCCGGGATCGCCGTTCTGGCACCCGAAGGGGATGGCGATCTTCAACGCGCTCGAGGACGTGCGCCGGCGCGAGAACGCTCGCCGCGGCTACTCCGAGGTCAAGACGCCGCTGATCTACGACAAGGCGCTCTGGGTCACCTCGGGCCACTGGGAGAAGTTCCGCGAGAAC
The DNA here is from genome assembly GCA_963797125.1 of uncultured Thermoleophilia bacterium. Classification (GTDB taxonomy): domain Bacteria; phylum Actinomycetota; class Thermoleophilia; order Gaiellales; family Gaiellaceae; genus Gaiella. The sequence goes on from CAWCOI010000004.1 coordinate 466,877, forward strand.
ATGTTCCAGATCCCGATCGACGACGAGCACACCTACGCCGTCAAGCCGATGAACTGCCCCGGCCACATGCTCCTCTTCGGCAGCCAGCTGCGGAGCTATCGGGAGCTGCCGCTGCGCTACGCCGAGGCCGCGCCGCTCCACCGCAACGAGCTCGCGGGTGCCCTGCACGGGCTCACGCGCGTCCGCTACGTGACGCAGGACGACGCGCACATCTTCTGCTCGCAGGACCAGGTCGACGCCGAGCTGGACGGCTGCCTCGAGTACCTCCGCTACCTCTATGGCCTCTTCGAGATCGAGCCGCGGGCCGAGCTCTCGACACGACCCGACAACAAGCTCGGGCACCGACGACGAGTGGGACTTCACCGAGGGCAAGCTGGTCGAGGCGCTCGAGCGCCATCAGATCGAGTACTTCGTCGGTGCGGGGGAGGGCTCGTTCTACGGGCCGAAGATCGACCTCCACGTCACCGACGTGCTCGGGCGCTCGTGGCAGCTCGGGACGATTCAGCTCGACGCCCAGATGCCGGCGCGCTTCGGCCTCACGTACATGGGCCCGGACAACCAGGAGCACCCCGTGTTCGTCGTTCACCGGGCATTCCTCGGCTCGTTCGAGCGCTTCATCGGGATCCTGATCGAGCACTACGCGGGCGCGTTCCCCTTCTGGCTCGCGCCCGTGCAGGTGCGCGTGCTGGCGGTCAGCGAGCAGCATCGCGAGGCGGCTCGCGGCCTGGCGGGCCGCATCGAGGCGGAGGGCTACCGCGTCGAGGTCGACGACCGGGACGAGACGCTCGGCAAGCGCATCCGCGACAGCGAGCTCGAGAAGATCCCGTACGTGATCGTCTGGGGCGAGCGCGAGTCGGACGAGGCGCTCGCCGTCCGCACGCGGGCGGACGGCCAGACGACGAAGTCGCTGAGCTCGCTGCTGGAGGAGTTCGCGCAGCTCGACGCACGGTGACGGCGCGAGGGCGCGACCTCGCGATACATCCGCAGGACTCACACGCGCGCCGTGAGCCCTGCTACGCTTTGCGCCTGCAAAGTAGGGGCCGTTACCCTCACCTCCGGAGCCACGAGCTACCGCGGGTTCAACCGAGTCGAACGACGAGGGAAACGGTGCCGCTGCCTGCCAGCGGTTTTTTGACGTTTAGGGAAGGGAACAGCCCAGTTTTGAAGAGAGATACAGCTTGGTGAGAAGCCTTTGAGACCCCGGCGGCGTCCTGAGGACAGGACCCGGCCCGTCGTCCACACGGAGCGGATCAACGACCAGATTCGCGTGCCGAACGTCCGGCTCGTGGGCGAGGACGGCGAGCAGATCGGGATCAAGACCACCGATGAGGCGCGCGAGTACGCCTACAGCCGGAATCTCGACCTCGTCGAGGTCGCGGCTCAGGCAGATCCGCCCGTCGCGCGGGTGATGGATTACGGGAAGTACCGCTACGAGCAGGAACAGAAGGCGAAGGTCGCGCGCAAGCACCAGTCGCAGATCAACGTCAAGGAGATCAAGCTCAGACCGAAGATCGGAATACACGACTACGAGACGAAGAAGGGCCACGTCGTTCGCTTCCTCAACGGGCGGGCGAAGGTCAAGGTCACGATCATGTTCCGGGGCAGGGAGAACCTGCACCCCGAGCGCGGTCGGGATCTCCTGATGCGGCTCGCGGAGGACATCAAGGACGTGGGGCAGATCGAGCAGCCGCCGCTGATTGATGGCCGGAACATGATCATGGTCTTCGGGCCGACGAAAAACGCAGGAGTGAAGCCAGATGCCGAAAGTGAAAACGGGAAGCGGAGCGAAGAAGCGGTTCAAGGTGAGCGGAACGGGGAAGTTGATCCGTCGCCACGCAATGAAGAGCCACAACCTCGAGCACAAGAGCTCGAAGCGTAAGCGCGGCTTCCGCAAGGATCAGCCGGTCGCGGCCGTGAACGTCCCGGCCGTGAAGCGACTTCTGGGGCTGAGGTAACCAATGCCAAGGGTGAAGCGTTCCGTTGCCGCGCGCAAGAAGCGGCGTAAGGTTCTCGAGCAGGCGAAGGGCTACTGGGGCCTCAAGAACTCCCACTACACCTACGCCAAGGAGCAGGTCGAGCACTCGCTCACCTACGCCTACCGCGATCGCAAGAACAAGAAGCGCACGTTCCGGCGTCTCTGGATCGTCCGCATCAACGCGGCTGCGCGCCAGCATGGCCTCTCCTACAACCAGTTCATCTCGGGCGTGCACAAGGCCGGGATCGAGCTCGACCGCAAGTCGCTCGCCGACATCGCGGTCTCCGACCCGCAGGCGTTCGCCGCGGTCGCCGAGCAGGCCAAGGCCGCGCTCGACGCGGACACCGGGGCCGACGCCGAGGCAGCCTAGGTCACAGGGCTCCTGAGCACGGAAACCCAGGCGGAGGTGTTCCGCCGCCAGTCGCAGCATTTCGAGCAGCTCGGCTCGCCGGTCTATGCCCGGCTGGCCGGGCGGCTCGCCGAGGATCCGCGCCCTGCCGGCGCGATCCTCGGCGACGATGCATCGTGGGATCTCGGGCTGCGCCTCTTCGGCGCTGTCCACCACCACGTCCTCACGGGCGTGGCGCCGTCTGCGCTCTCGGGTGACTGGGACGACTTCGCCTCGGCGCTCGACACGCACGCGGGGCTCGCTCACCGAGTTCGTCCGCACCCGAGGCGTGCAGACGAACGAGACGCAGCGCTGCGTGGCGCTCGTGCCCGCATTCCTCTCCGTCGCCCGTGCGACCGGCCTCCCGCTCGAGCTGATCGAGCTCGGGCCGAGCGCCGGGCTCAATCTCGTCTTCGACCGATACTTCTACCGCTACGCCGAGGGCACGTTCGGCGATCCCGACGCTCGGCTCTCGTTCGACGCCGTCGAGCGCGGCCGCGTTCCCGCTGCGCTGCTCGAGACGCCGCTCGACGGTGCAGGCGACGGCGCGGGATCGACCTCTCGCCGATCGATGTCACGCTCGAGGAAGACGTGACGCTGCTGCACAGCTTCCTCTGGCCCGGCCTCACCGAGCGCGCCACGGCGCCTCGACGCCGCGATCGAGACGTTCCTGTCCGCTCCGCAGCAGCCCGAGCTGATCCGCGGCGACTACGTCGACCTCCTGCCCGGCCTCCTCGCCGAACGTCCGGCCGATGCGCTCACGGTCGTCTACCAGACCGCGTCGACCGGATACCTCACGCGCGCGCGCTACGACGAGCTCCGTCGCGCGCTCGACGTTGCCGCGGCCGACGGCCGGCCGCTCGCGTGGGCGTCGTCGCGCCGCCAGCGACGAGAGCGAGACGTCCCGGGGATCGACGGCTGGGAGCTCGAGCTGTGCATCCTCCCCGATGCGCCGCGGCTCGCCGCCTCGTCGACTTCCACGGCAACTGGGTCGACTGGCTGGCGGCGTGACGCCAAAGCGTGTGAGATGCTGCTCCTCACAGCGGCGGCGGCGCGCCGAACGACTCGGCGTGATCAGCTCCAAGGACAACCCGAAGCTCAAGCTCGTGCGCGCCCTGCAGCGGAAGAAGGAGCGGGACGAAACGGGCCTCTTCGCCTGCGAGGGCGAGGATCTCTGTGACGCCGCGCTCGAAGCCGGGATCGAGCCGGTGGAGCTCCTGATCGCCGGCGAGACGGTCGAGGCCGACCTTCTCGCGGCGGTGTCGACGCTGCCTCACCCGCCGCGCGCGATCGGCGTCTTCCGGCGCAGCGACCTCCCGGCGGGCACGCGCGACACCTGCCTCGCCCTCTGGCAGCTCTCCGACCCCGGCAACGTCGGCACGCTCATCCGCTCGGCCGACGCCTTCGCAGCCGCGGTCTCGCTCTCGGAGGGGTGTGCCGACCCGCTCTCCCAGAAGGCGCTGCGGGCGAGCGCCGGCGCAATCTTCCGCGTTCCGCTCGTTGCCTGGGCCGAGCGGCCCGGCCGGCAGGTCGCGCTCGACGCCACCGGCTCGCTGGCTCTGACGGACGTCGATCTCGAGCCGCCGGTGACGATCGTCCTCGGTGCCGAGCGGGCGGGATTGAGCGACGAGCTGCTCGCATCGTGCGACGCCGTCGCATCGATCCCGATGCCGGGCGACGCCGAATCGCTCAACGTCGCCGCTGCGGGAGCGATCGCGCTCTACGAGCTCTCGCGCCGCTCCTAGCTACCAGGCGCCGCCGCCGCCACCCCCGCCGCCCCCTCCGCCTCCACCCGAGAAGCCGCCGCCGCCTCCGCCCGAGCCGGACGAGGGCGGTGCGAGCGCGGAGCCGAAGCCCGAGGCGAGGTCGCCGATCCCCATCGACGTCGCGCCGCTGCCGAGGCCGCCGCCGTTCGAGATCCAGTAGATCGACGACGCCTGGGCCAGCTCCTCCGGCATCGCCATGTGTGCTGCCTGCAGCACCCGCTCGGCGATCCCGAACGCGATCCCGTAGACGAGGAAACGCTCCCAGAGCGCGAGCGTCGCCGGCGGCGCTTCCTGGAGACGGGGGAAGTCGGTCAGGTAGCGGCGGAAGGCCTCCCAACGCTCCGCCTCGACCTCGCCGTTCTGCGAGCGGCGGCGCCACAGCTTGCGCTGCGTGAGCGCGCCGATCACGATCGCGGCGTTGACGAACGCGGCAACCGCGAGACCGACGAGCACGACGTCGTTCCAGCGCGGGTAGACCGAGCGCCAGCCGTCCGCGGCGACGAAGATCAGCAGCGCGCCGACAGCCACGAAGAGGACGAGGGCGACAGCGAGAGGCACGGCGCCGCGCGAGATGAACCACTTGCGGTTGCCGACCTCGGTGTTGACGTTCGCCTTGAACGAGGTGAAGTGCTTGCTCATCGCCGTCCGGTCGTCCTCGATCCGCTCGCGGAAGTTCGAGAGCCGCTCCGGGCCGTCCGCGATCACGCCCTTGACGACACGGGCGACGGCGTTCTCCCACGGCGTCAGCTTGGCGTCCTCCTTGCCCTCCGCAAGCTCGAGATCGGAGACGTTCTCGCTCCGCAACCCACCCCAGGTCTTCCGCTCGGTCGTGACGGGGGTCGAGGTGAAGACGCCGCGCCGGATCAGGTCGAAGAGCGTGGCGGTGAACTCGAACGACCCCGCCTCGCCTCCCTGCCGCAGCAGCGTCGGCACGAGCGCAGGTGCCGTGTCGGTGGGCGGCTCCTGCTCGTACTCGCGGTCGTAGCCGGTCCGGCGCTCCCGCCCGTAGAACCAGAAGACCGCACCCACGATGACGAACGCCGGGATCGTGCCGAGCAGGAGAAGGTAGAGGGCGTAGCGCCACGGGTGCGCCTTCGCGTGGTCGATCCGTGCGTGGTCCTTCGCGAACGAGGCGGCGTCTGCGGTTTCCGCGGCGACGATCTTCGCGCGGCCGTTGCCGCCGACGACGCGCATCCCGGTCGTCGAGCTGAACGCCGAGCGTGGGATCATGGTGCGGAGCTCGACGAACTGCTTGGCGGGCACGTTGAGCGCCCGCAGCAGCACCGTTCTTGCCGCTCAGCTGCACGTCGCCGCGGACGTATACGGGATGGCCCCAGGCTCGCAGGATCTTGCCCGGTGCCGTCTCGCGCGGCCGTCAGCCGTCCCAGCGGCTCGTCCCACTCGGAGCCCCACACCTGGAGGTTGATGTCGACGACGTCGTCGTAGGCAACGGCGACGCCGCTCAGGCGGTAGTGCACGTCGAACGTGCGCTGTTCGTCGAGGGCGCCGTAGTGCCAGACGATGCGGACGCTGTGGCCGAGGTTCACCGCCCCGAACGTGCCGGGTGCGTCGATGCAGCCGAGCTCGGTGCAGCCGCCGGAGCGGTACGGGCGCCCGTTCTCGCTCACGGTGATGGCGGAGATCGACTCGCCCTCGCGCAGCGGGATCTCGCGAAAGCCGCCGCTGAACGGGCCGCTGAAGTCGTACGTGATGCGCTCGTCGACGACGAGGCTGCCGTTCTTCGCCACCTGCACCGTGACGGCGGCCTGGGGCAGGGTGAACGACTTCGCGCCGGCCGTCCCCGCAGTCGCAAGTGCGGCGAGCGCCGCTGCGAGGAGGAGCGACGCTAGGTCGTCGGAGGCGCGGGCGCATCGCCGGCGGAGGGAGCCGCCGGGGCGACCGGTGCTTCCGGAGCTGCCGGCCCGAAGCTGACGACCGGGACCTCGCGATCGGCGGCATCCTCGATCTCGAAGAACTCGCGCTTGGTGAAGCCGAACATGCCCGCGATCAGCACCGCCGGGAAGACCTGGATGCCGTTGTTGAACGTAAGGACGGTGTCGTTGTAGACCTGGCGCGAGACGGCGATCTTGTTCTCCGTGTCCTGGAGCTGCTGCTGGAGATCGAGGAAGTTCGTGCTCGCCTTCAGATCCGGATACGCCTCGGCGACCGCGAACAGGCGTCCGAGAGCCTGGGTCAGGATCCCCTCGGCAGCGGCCGTCTGGGCCGGCCCCTGCGCTCCCGCTGCCGCGGCACGGGCCTGCGTCACGGCCTCGAAGGTGCCACGCTCGTGCGCCGCGTAGCCCTTGACCGTCTCCACCAGGTTCGGGATCAGGTCGCGCCGGCGCTTGAGCTGCACCTCGATCTGGGCCCACGAGTTGTCGACGCGGTTGCGCTTCTGGACGAGGCCGTTGTAGAGCGCGATCACGTAGATCACGAGCAGGACAACGACAACCACGATGCCGATCAGAACCCAGGTCACGATTGGCACTCTAACGGCTGTGTCGTACGGGGAACAGCCCCGCCGGTAATCGGTTGGGCGGGTGCTCGGGAAACAGAAGCCACCGTCGACCGCGGCACGAAGGTCGACGAGGCCCGGGAAGCGTCGCGGGTGGACATTTGAGCCGTGATGACGTCTAAGACGCCGAGGGGAGGAATCCCGCCGAAGTCGAGAAGATTGCTGAGGAGCAAGCGAACGGGTCTGTCTTCAACGAGTGCAGACGGAGGGACGTCGCAATGCCGGTTCGGAGTCTCATAGAGGGGATGAAGGGGAGGAAGCGCACGGTCGCGACGGGTGCGGTTGTGGCCGCGGCGTTGCTCGTCGTCGTTCAGGCGAGCGCGGGAGGCTCTGCCGTAGGAGTGCCCGACCTCGAGCTGCTGCCGCGCGAGCGTCGGTCGAGGGCGTCGGTGCGTCGTTGCAGGGAGTTGTTCGCACGGCGCGCCTCGAGGGGGCGCGCGCGGCGGTCACGATCGCGCAGGACTCGGGCGTCGAGCTGACGGCCGACGGAGCGCGCGTCGTGGTGGTTCCGCAGTCAGGCGACGTGGCGGCGACGAAGAGCGCCGTAGACGCGCACGGCGGGATCGTCGAGCGCAGTGCGGCCGGGCTCGTGCAGGCGCTCGTGCCGGTCGCCGATCTCCAGGCCCTCGGAGCGGATCCCGCCGTATCCCTCGTGCGACGGCCGTATCTGCACGTCCTGGACGACGTCACGGGCGAGGAGATCGCCGCGATGAACGCCCCGGGCTACACCAACGCGGGGTACACGGGCGCCGGCGTCAAGATCGGGATCATCGACGGCGGCTTCGCGGGCTACGCATCCAGGCTCGGCACCGAGCTGCCCGCGTCGGTGACGACGAAGGACTTTTGCGGCGGGCACCTGGCCGATGCCACCGACCACGGGACGGCGGTGGCGGAGATCGTGCACGAGGTCGCGCCGGGCGCCGTGCTCTACCTGATCTGCTTCGACACGGATGTCGATCTGGCATCGGCCGAGGCGTACGCCAAGGCGCAAGGGATAAAGATCATCAACCACTCCGTCAGCTGGTTCGATACCTGGCGGGGTGACGGCGGTGGGCCTGTCGGCACCCCGGATGGGATCGTGGCGGATGCGAAGTCCAACGGGATCCTGTGGGTCAACGCGGCCGGCAACGAGGCCCAGAATCACTGGAGCGGCAACTTCGTCAACGACGCGTACGACGGCAAGGACGACAACGTCTTCTCGGGAGCGATGTCTTCAATCGTTTCACGATCGAGCACGGGGCGAAGGCGTGCGCTGCCTTGAAGTGGGACAGCTGGCCGTCGACGACGACGGACTACGACATGTACATCGTTCGGATGAGCGACCTCCACATCGTCGCGACGTCCGAAGGTGAGCAATATCCGGGCGGCTCGCCGACCGGTCGAGGAGGCGTGCTATCCGAATCCAGACGCGACCCAGACCTATGGCGTCCAGATCGTCCGCGTCCACGCATCGAACGCGCCGCGGTTCGACCTCTTCGTGATCGGAACGGGTCCGATCCAGTACCAGACCGCGGCGGGCAGCGTCACCGAACCGGCCTCGTCGCCGAACGCGCTCGCGGTCGGGGCCATCTGCTGGAAGGGGTTCGGGCTCGAGCCGTACAGCTCGCGAGGCCCGAACATCAACGGGCTCACAAAGCCGGACCTGAGCGGATTCGACAGCGTCTCGTCGTCGACCTACGGCGCGTTCGGCGGCTGCGGCAGCGCCGGCGGCTTCGGCGGCACGTCGGAGGCCGCACCCGGAATCGCGGGTGCGGCCGCCCTCTTCCTGCAGCAGAACCCGGGCCTCACACCCACAGCCCTCCAGACGAAGATCGCCTCGTTTGCGGTCGACATGGGGGCCCCCGGAGCCGACAACCTCTTCGGCGCGGGACGCCTCCTGCTCCCGACGCTGCCTGCCAACACGATGCTGCCGTCGATCACGGGTACCGCGGCGCAGGGGTCGACGCTGACGGCCTCCAGTCGGGACCTGGTCCGGGAGCCCGCCGCCGACGTTCGGTTACAGTGGCGCACCTGCGACTCGGCGGGCGCCAACTGCGTCGATCTCGGCGGCGAGACCTCGTCGAACCACGTGGTCGGCGCCGCCGACACGGGCCATACGCTCCGCGTTGCCGTGACGGGTACGAACGCGTTCGGATCGAGCGTCGCGACGTCTGCCACGGTCGGGATTCCCGGCCCACCGGTGAACGTGACGCCTCCGACGGTCAGCGGCACGACGCAGCCCGGCTCGACGCTGACGGCGAATCCCGGCTCGTGGCTCGGAAGCCCGGTTCCGACGTTCACCTACCAGTGGGAGCGGTGCAACGCGGGCGGCGGAACCTGCGCCAACATCGTCCCCGCGACCTCGCCGACCTACGCTCTGGTCGGGGCCGACGTCGGCTCGACGCTCCGGGTCAAGGTGACCGGCACGAACGGAATTGCGCCGGCAGCCACGGCCGAATCCGCGGCGACCGCGGTCATCACCTCGCCCGACACCGGCGGCGGTGGTGGCGGTGGCGGCGGAGGAGGCGGCGGGGGGAGCAACGACCTCGTCGCGGCCGTGACCGTCGACCGGACCACGACGCCGGTCGGAGGCTCGTACGTCTGGCGGGTCACCGTCTCGAACGTCGGCGGCGGCATCGCGTTCGGCGTCAACGTGGACGTGGCGCTGTCGACGAACCTGGTGTACGGCTTCAGCCAGGTGAACCGCGGCAGCGGCTGCAAGCCCGCCGCGGCCGCCGGGCACTACACGTGCAACCTCGACCTCCTCGGGCCCTCGGGCAGCAGCTCGGCGCAGGGCCTGATCATCCTCGGGACGAACGTGTCGGCCCTCGGCCAGGTGTCGCTCTCGGCGACGGCGACCTTCGTGGAGATCGACCCAACGCCCGCGAACAACACGGCCTTGCTCACGGCGAATGACGCGACGCCGCCCGTCCCCACCCCGGCTCCGAAGTCGACGCTGCCGGCCCCGAAGCTCACCCGCACGGGCACGACGGTGGTGAAGCCGGTGCACCTCGCGAAGACGACCACCGTCGGCTTCGGCGTCAAGCTGAATCGGGCGGCAGCGGTGACGATGACGGTCAAGGTCAAGGGCGGCGCGCGGGCGATGGTGCTCCGGGCCGGATCGAAGGTCGGCTCGAAGACGAGCACGAAGAGCGCCACGTCCCTGACCGCGGCGCGTTCCGCGGGCGCGTTCGCGGTGAGGGCGACCGTCGGCAAGACCGGCTTCGTCAAGGGGAAGAGCTACGCCGTCACGATCGTGGCGAAGGCCCCTGACGGCCGCAAGAGCACGCTCACCGTGCCCTTCAAGGGATAGCGAGAGCCTGCTGGCGCCTCCGACGACCTTGTCGCCGTGGGAGGCGCCGACGTGTCAGCGGCGGCGGCAGCTCCAGATCATGTCCTCGTCCCCGCGGTAGGGGCGGCGGTCGAACCACCCGTAGAGGCCCGCGACGTCGAACCCGGCCTCGTCGATCAGGCGGCGCCATTCGATCGCCGAGAGCCAGTGCAGCTCCATCGAGGCGGCCGAGTCGCCGGAGCGCACCGACAGCCTCAGCGTTCTCGTCGGTCTCGTCCCAGTCGGCGCGCTCGAAGATCCCCGGCTCGCGCTCGAGCCACAGACCGTGCGTCTCGGAGATGTCCTCGGAGCTCGGAGCGAAGACGTCGAAGACGAGGTGCCCGCCGGGCTCGAGCAGCTCACGCGCGGCTCGCAGGGCCCGCAGCTTCTCGTCCTCGCCCTGCATGTGCAGGAGCGAGCGGAACGGGCAGATCACGAGCTGCACGCGCTCGTCTACCGGCGGCTCGCGCATGTCGCCGACCCGAAGGTCGACGAGGTCGCCGACGCCACGCTCCTCGGCGAGGGCGCGCGCCACCGCGAGCATTCCCTCCGAGAGGTCGACGCCGATCACGGGCCGCCCCGCCTCCGCGATCGGAACCGCGATCCGGCCCGATCCGACCGCGAGCTCGACGACCGGCCCCTCGCAGCGCTGCGCCTCCTCGACGTAGAACGCGATGTCCTCGACGACCGAGGCGCTCCACGGGTCGTAGATCCGTGCGATGGAGTCGTAGAGGGCCACGTCGGGCAAGTGTAGGGCGGCCCTATCCGGTCAAGCGCGTTGGTACGCTCGGCGCTCCATGGATGCCGACGCACTCGAGCGCGAGGGACTCGCAGCCGCCGCCGCTGCCTCGACGACGGCCGAGATCGAGGTCGTCCGCGTCGAGTACCTCGGCCGCAAGAGCGCGATCAAGCAGGCCCTGCGCGAGGTGCGGGACCGGGAGACCGGGATGGCGTTGAACGCCGTGCGCGAGCGGCTCGAGGCGGCGATCGACGCCCGCGAGGCCGAGCTGGCGCGCGCCGAGCTGGATGCGAGGCTGACGACCGAACGGGTCGACGTGACGCTTCCGGCGGGTGGCTACTCCCGCGGCCGGCTGCACCTGATCACCCAGATCCGGCGCGAGGTCGAAGACGTGTTCCTCGGGCTCGGCTACCGGGTCGTGGACGGCCGCGAGGTCGAGCTGACCCACTACAACTTCGACGCGCTCAACTTCCCGCCCGGTCACCCGGCGCGATCGCCGCTCGCGACGCTGTTCGTCGACGACGAGACGGTGCTCCGCACCGAGACCTCGCCGTCCCAGATCAGGACGATGGAGGAGCAGCAGCCGCCCGTCTACATCGTCTCGCTCGGCCGCACGTACCGCCGGGACACGCCCGACGCGACGCACTCGCCGATCTTCCACCAGGTCGAGGGGCTCGCCGTGGACGAGGGCATCACGCTCGCCGACCTGACCGGCACGCTCGACTTCCTCCTCAAGAAGCTGTTCGGCGAGGAGCGCCGCACCGAGTTCCGGACGCACTACTTCCCCTTCACCGAGCCGTCGATCGAGGCCTACGTGTCGTGCCACATCTGCGACGGGGCGGGCTGCCCGGTGTGCCGCCATTCCGGCTGGATCGAGGTCGGCGGCGCCGGCATGGTCGACCCGAAGCTCTTCGAGTTCGTGGGCTACGACCCCGAGCGCTACAGCGGCTTCGCCTTCGGTTGGGGCCTCGAGCGCATCGCGATGCTCCGCCACGAGTTCCCCGACCTGCGCGAGCTCTGGCGCAACGACCTTCGCTTCTCGAGGCAGTTCTGAGATGAGAGCACCTCTCTCCTGGCTGCGGGAGTACGTCCGCACGGACGCGACCGCGGAGCAGATCGCGCGGCGCCTCACCGTGTCGTCGCTCGAGGTCGACCGGCTGATCGACGTCGGCGTCGCCGATACCGGCGACAACCTCTCGTTCCTCCGGGTCGGGAAGGTCGTCGTCGCGGACAAGCACCCCAATGCCGACAAGCTCCAGCTCTGCCAGGTCGACGTGGGGGAGGGCGAGCCGCGCCAGATCGTCTGCGGCGCGTGGAACTTCGGCGTCGGCGCCACGGTCGCGGTCGGGTTGCCCGGCGTTCTCCTACCGGGCTTCCCGGCGCCGCTCGACGAGCGGCCGCTCCGCGGGGAGCTCTCCCGCGGGATGATCCTCGCCGAGGACGAGATCGGTCTCGGCTCCGATCACGCCGGGATCATGCTCCTGCCCGACGGCATCGAGCCGGGCACGCCGCTCGCGGACGTCCTGCCGGTGCACGATCAGGTGCTCGACGTGACGCCGACGATGAATCGCGTCGACCTCCTCTCGATGGTCGGCCTCGCCCGCGAGGTGGCGACGCTCTGCGACGGCGAGCTGGTCCCCGTCGACGCCGTCGATCCGCCGATCCTCCATCCGCAGTGGGTCGAGGTCACGGTCGAGAGCCCCGAGGCGTGCCCTCGCTACCTGGCCCGCGTGCTCTCGAACGTCACCGTCGGCCCGTCGCCGATGTGGCTGCGCGCCCGGCTCCACGCGGCGGGAATGCGCTCGATCTCCAACGTCGTCGACGTCACGAACTACGTCATGCACGTGTACGGGAGCCCGCTGCACGCATTCGACCGGGCCAAGCTCGCCGGCGGGCGGATCGCCGTCCGGCACGCGCGAGCCGGGGAGGAGGTGCAGACGCTCGACGGGACGGTGCGTCGCGTCGACGAGCGCGACCTCCTGATCACGGACGGCGAGCGGCCGGTCGCGTTGGCCGCGATCATGGGTGGCGCCAACAGCGAGGTCACGGACGGGACGACGGAGGTGCTGCTCGAGGCGGCCAACTTCGAGCCGATCGGCGTCCTCAAGACCTCGGAGCGCCTGGGCCTTCGCACCGAAGGTTCGAACCGCTGGGAGAAGGGCGTCGACCCCTACCTCGCGGAGCCCGCCGCCGTGCTCGCGAGCCGGCTCATCGTCGATCTTGCCGGCGCCGAGCTGTCCGGAAGCGCCGACGTGCACAGCGGCCTGCCGGCGCGGCCGGTGATCCACCTTCGGCCCGAGCGCACCGATCGGGTCGTCGGGCTCGAGGTCGAGCCGGCCGAGCAGCGGGCAATCCTCGAGCGGCTCGAGTTCGAGGTGACCGACGACTGGGAGGTCACGGTCCCAACGTGGCGCGCCCGCGACGTCACGCGCGAGATCGACCTCGTCGAGGAGGTCGCGCGCGATCGTGCTCGATCGGGTCCCGCACACGATGCCGCTGCGCCGATCGGTCGTCGGGCACCTGATCACGCGACCAGCGGTTGCGACGTCTCGTCGAGGACGTCCTCGTGGGAGCCGGCTTCAGCGAGGCGTACACGTGGAGCCTCGTCGCCACCGACCCGGATCCGGCGGCGATCCGCTTGCCGGATCCGATGAGCGGCGACCAGGCGATTCTCCGCACGACCCTGCTCGAGGGCCTGATCAGCGCCGCCTCCGAGAACGTCGACGCCGGCAACGACGACATCGCGCTGTTCGAGCTGGCGCGCGTCTACCTGCCGCGTGCCGGAGAGCTGCCCGAGGAGCGCTGGCGCGTCGGAGGGATCGTGGCCGGGGGCTTCGAGGCCGCTCGGGGCGCCGTCGAGGTGCTCCACGACGCGCTGCACCTCGAGCTCCGGCCGGTGCGAGCGACGCTGCCGTTCCTCCATCCCGGCAAGTCGGCCACGATTGCGGCAGGCTGGCTCGGCGAGCTCCATCCGGCGCTTCTCGAGGGGACCTGGGGGGTGTTCGAGCTCGATCTCGTCGAGCTGACGGCATCGATCCCAGAGCGGATCCTCTACGACGACGTGATCACCTTCCCGCCGCTGAACCAGGACATTGCCGTCGTCGTTCGCCGAGGACGTCGAGGCAGCTGCTCTCGTCGACGCGGCGCTCGAGGCGGGGGCACCCGAGCTGCGCGAGGCGCGCGTCTTCGACGTCTACCGCGGCGATCAGGTCGGCGACGGCCGCAAGTCGGTCGCCATCCACCTCTCGCTGCAGGTCGCCGATCGGACGCTCTCGGACGAGGACGCCGAGGTCATCCGGAGCCGGATCGTGGCGGCGCTCGTCGACGCGCTTCGGCGCCGAGCTCCGCGGCTGACGATAAAACCGATCCCAGATGCCGCGCGTAGGAGGGGTCATGACACTGTCGCGCTTTCTTCTCGCAGCCTCCGTGGCTGCCCTCGTGCTCGTCGGCCTTGCCGGTGCCGCCGGGCCGGAGCTTCACGGCTCCGTCGGTCCCGGCTTCTCGATCTCTCTGAACGACGCCGGCGGAAACGCCGTTAACCATCTCGACCCGGGAGCCTTCTCGCTCACGGTCGACGACAAGTCGAACGAGCACAACTTTCACCTTCAGGGCCCGGGAGTCGACGTGTCGACGACCGTTGACGAGGTCGGGCAGAAGACCTTCCAGCTCAACCTGGTCGACGGGAAGTACACGTTCATCTGCGACGCGCACCCGACTCTGATGGCCGACTCGTTCACCGTCGGGACGCCGCCGCCGGATCCGACGCCGACACCAAATCCGACGCCCAAGCCCACGCCCGCGGCGACGAAGCTCGTCCTCACGATCACCGGCAGCTCGGTCAAGCTCACGACCTCCGCCGGGAAGTCGGCCAAGACGCTGAAGGCAGGTCCCGCGGTGATCACCGTGCGTGACCGCTCGGCAAAGCATGGCGGGAAGCTCAGCGGCGCCGGTGTCAGCCGCTCGACGAAAGCCGCGTACGTCGGCACCGTCACCTGGAAGGTGACGCTGAAGGCCGGTACGCTCGTCTACGCCGGCACGCCCGCGCTGGTAGGAGGCAAGGTCAGGGTCTCGTCGGCGTCATAGGGCGGAACCGGTCCGCCCGCACGTTCGGGGTCCTGTAGGGGTGGGCCTGTCCCGCCCCTACAGAGTCTTGCCGCCGACGAGCCAGACCGGCCCCTGGGTGTCGACGTTGTCCGTGTCGGAGAGCACCCGGAGAACGCGGGTCGTGCCCGGCGATCCCGTCGTGGTCGAGCCGCTCGAAGCAGCGTCGCGCCATCGCGCGCGAGCGCGCCATAGCCGGAGCGGCCTGAGCAGCGGAAGGTGAAGACGAGGCGGGATCCCGAGCGCGCCGGATTGAGCGGCGCGCAGAGCAGGGCCGTCCGGTCGAGCAGCGTGCTCGACTCGATCTCGAGCTCGCAGAGAAGGTCGGTCCAGTCGGATGGCAGCGGCGACGAGCGCCGTGTCCCAGCTCGCGGCCACGGACGACTTCTCGCGCGCCGCTGCGGGAGCCTCGGCCGCGTCGGGAGCGGTCGCCACCCGAACCTCGGATTGCGCGATCGTGCACCACGTCCGTTCGTCGTCGAGGCGGCCGAAGAGTCGCGTCACGGTCTGCGCTCCCTGCGGCCCCGCCGCGCGGCGCACGTCGAAGACGAGCGTCGAGCCGACCTTGCCTGCATTGATCGGCCCGAGCACCTGCGCCGCCCGCGGCAGGTCGCCCGCCTGCTCGGTCGTCAGCGTCAGCCGAACCTCGTCCCAGCCCTCCGGGAGCTCCGCCTCGATTGCGTGCCACTGATCGACGAGCTTCATCGCGTGTCCAGCATAATGGCGTGCATGACCGAGGCCGCGAGAGAGCCGCACGCCCTGCTGCGCGCCCGCGCAGGCCGAGGTGCGCTGATGCCGACCGAGGTGAAGCTGCCGCGCCTCGGGCAGGGCATGGAGTCAGGGACGATCGTCCGCTGGCTGAAGGCCGAGGGCGACACCGTCAAGAAGAGCGAGCCCCTCTACGAGCTCGATACCGACAAGGTGACGCAGGAGGTCGAGTCGGACCTCGACGGCGTGCTCCTCAAGATCGTCGTCGCAGGAGGGCGAGGTCGAGGTCGGCACCACGATCGCGATGATCGAGAACGGCTCCGACTGCCGAGGCAGCGGAGCCAGATCGGAGGCCGCGCCGCGACGGCAGAGGAGCCCGCGGTCGCCGAGGCGCAGAGCCGGCCGTCTCCGCAGCCTCCGCCGGCGACGGAGCTTCCGCAGCCGAACCTGCTGCCACGGCGGAATCCAGCAGCTCTACCGCGCGGCCGCCAAGGCCACCGGTGGTCGGATCAAGGCCTCGCCCCTCGCGCGCCGCATCGCCCGCGAGCGAGGCGTCGACCTGGCCGCGCTCGCCGGCACCGGCCCGGACGGTCGGATCGTGGCCGAGGACGTCGAGTCGGCCCCGGTGGCGAGGCGCGGCGGCGACCTGCCGTGGCGTCCGAGACGGCGGGCGACGTCGAGGTCGTGACGATGACCCCGACCCGAAAGACGATCGCGCGCCGGCTGACAGAGGCCTGGGCAGCCCCGGTCTTCCAGCTCGGCGTCTCGATCGACATGACCGAAGCGCTCCACCTCCGTGAGCAGCTCGTCGCCCGGCTCCAGGAGGGAGACGTGAAGCCCACCGTCAACGACCTGCTGACGCGGTTCGTCGGCGTCGCGCTCGTCCGCAACCGCGCTGTGAACGCGACGCTCGTCGGGGACGAGGTTCACCGGCATGCGAGCGCCCACGTCGGCATTGCCGTCGCGGCGCCGAGCGGGCTGGTCGTTCCCGTGATTCGCGACGCCGACCGGCGCAGCGTGCAGGAGATCGCGCGCTCGCGCGCAGAGCTCGTCGGCCGCGCCCGTGACGGAAAGCTGACGCGGGAGGACATGAGCGACGGCACGTTCACGATCTCGAACCTCGGCATGTTCGGCGTCGACGAGTTCGTCGCCGTGCTCAACCCGCCACAGGTGGCGATCCTGGCCGTCGGTGCCGTGAAGCCGACCCCTGTCGTCGTCGAGGGCGAGGTCGACGTCGCGCCGATGATGCACGTCACGCTCACGTGCGACCACCGCGCGATCGACGGCGCGGACGGCGCGGAGTTCCTGCGAACGCTCGTGGCGCTCGTCGAGCAGCCGGCGCTCGCGCTCTAGCAGTGGCGATTGTCGTCCGCAGAGGCGGCGCGCAGGACGTCCGCTTCCTGCGCGACATGCTTCACCACGCGTACTACTGGAAGGAGCGCCAGCCCGACGCCGGCCCGGGCCCGGTTCAGCTCTACGTCAAGGCGTGGGGGCGGGAGGGCGACACGGCCGTGATCGCGCTGATCGACGGCTTTCCCGGTCGGGGCTGCCTGGTTTCGCCTCTTCAAGCAAGCGTCGCCCGGGTACGGATACGTCGATCCAGCAGACGCCCGAGCTCGCCATCGCGGTCGTTCCGAACGCGCGCGGCAAAGGCGTCGGCACGGCGCTGCTCGACGCGCTGCTCGAGCGTGCCCGGGCGCGAGGGTTACGAGGCCATCAGCCTCAGCGTCGATCGCCACAACAAGGGAGCGATCGCCCTCTACGAGCAGCACGGGTTCCGCCAGGTGGACGAGACGCGCCGACTCACTGACGCTCCGCGCCGGGCTCGCGTGAGTACGATCCGTGGAGCCGATGAAAGGGTTGAGCCGAAATGGAGTGTGACGTCGCCGTCCTCGGAGGAGGCCCGGCCGGATACACGGCTGCGATTCGCGCCGCTCAGCTCGGTGGCAAGGTCGTCTGCATCGAGCAGGAGCCCGAGCTCGGTGGCACCTGCCTCCGCGTCGGGTGCATCCCCACGAAGGCATGGGTGCAGACCGCACACGCGCTGCACGACGCGCGCGAGACCTTCGCCAAGCTCGGCGTCGGCGTTTCCGAGCCACAGCTCGACTTCACGCAGGCGGCTGCCTGGAAGGACGGCGTCGTCAAGCAGATGACCGGCGGCATCGCCTCCCTGTTCAAGGCCTTCGGCGTCGAGTGGGTGCAGGGGCAAGGGGCGGTTCACGAGCGCGACCACGATCGCGGTCGAAGGCGCGGGAGGACGTCACCTTCAAGAGCGCGGTCGTTGCCACGGGCTCGTACCCGGTGCGCCCTCCGATCCCGGGTCTCGACTCGCCGCGCTGCGTCGACTCGACGGGCCTGCTGGCGCAGACCGAGGTCCCGCGCCGGCTCGTCGTCCTCGGCGGCGGCATCATCGGCTGCGAGTTCGCCTCGATCTTCGCCCACTTCGGCAGCGAGGTGACGATCATCGAGATGCTGCCGACGCTGATCCCGCAGGAAGACGAGGATGCGGCGAAGGAGCTGCGGAAGGCGTTCAAGAAGCGCGGCATCGACGTACTGCTCGAGAAGCAGTGCACGGGCGTCGAGGACAAGGGCGACCATCTCGTCGTCGCGCTACGGCGACGGCGAGTCGGTCGAGGCCGACCTGATGCTCGTCTCCGTCGGCCGGGCGCCGCTCGTGCAGGGACTCGGTCTCGACGAGATCGGCGTCCCGACCGACCCGCGCTCGGGCATCGCGACCGACGACCACATGCGCACGGCCATCCCGACGATCTTCGCTGCCGGTGACGTGGCCGGACGCTGGCAGCTCGCACACACCGGGTTTCGCGAGGGCGAGATCGCGGCCGAGAACGCCATGGGCCACGAGGCGGCGCTCGGCAACCCCGCGGTGCCGCGCCCGATCTACACCGATCCCGAGATCGCCGGTGTCGGTCTCACCGAGGCGCAGGCGCGCGAGCAGTACGGAGACGCGGTCGCGGTCGGCGTCTTCCCCTGGGTTGCGAACGCGCGCGCCGTGATGTCGGGCACGACCTCCGGGTGGGTCAAGTCGATCCACGAGACGACCTACGGCGAGCTGCTCGGACTCGTCATCGTCGGCCCGCACGCGACCGATCTGATCGAGGCCGGCGTCGTCGCGATCGACTCCGAGTCGACGGTCGAGACGGTGGCCGACGGGATCGCGCCGCACCCGACGCTCGTCGGAGGCAATCAAGGAGGCCGGGCTCGTCGCGCTCGGCCGGGCCATCCATCTACCCCCCAAGCGCCGCTGATGTTCGGGCTCGGAAAACTCCCGCCGCAACGCCCTCGCGATGTCGATCGGCTGGTGGTACCTGCGGAGGATGATCCGCAAGCGAGGCACCGCCGCCGTGGCAGGCTTCGTGGCGGGCGAGGGGCTGTCGTTCGCGCGAGCCGCACAAGCGGCATCTGCTGCGCTGGCTCGTTCTGATCGGGATCCTTGCGCGGCGGCGGCTTCTGGTGGTGGCGCCGGCAACAGGGCGGTGGTGGCGACGATTGGGGTGACTGGGACGCCGGTCGTGCCCGACCTGCCGCCGACCGCCGAGCCCGCTCCACCTACACCGGAGCCGCGCGCCGGAGCCCGTCGCGACGTGAGCGACGGCTCCCGGTTCGTCCGGCCGTCGCTCGAGCAGATCCCGCCTGCAGACCCGATCCCGCGCCTTCCGGCCGGCGTCGCGTCGCTCGGCCTCAACGAAGGCCTCGATGCGGTCCGTTCCCGTCGGCTCTCGCCGCGATCGAGGCAGCGATGCCGACGCTCAACCGCTATCCCGGGCGGGGCTCGCCCGAGCTCGTCGCCGCACTCGCTGCGCGTCAGGGCGTGCCCGAGGAGCAGGTCGCCGTCGCGGCGGGAGCGGACGCGCTGATCGGCTACGTCTGCCAGGCAACCCTCGAGGTCGGTGACGAGGTCGTCGTGCCGTGGCCGTCGTTCCCGAGCTTCGTGCGCGACCCGCAGAAGCGCGGCTGCCGTGCCGGTGCTCGTTCCGCTCGACGACGACCACGTCGACCTCGCCGCGGTGCGGGCTGCCGTGACGCCGCGTACCCGGCTCGTGTTCGTCGCGACCCCGAACAACCCGACCGGGCGCGTCGTGCCGCGTGACGAGCTGATCGCGTTCGTGCAGGAGCTCCCGGAGCACGTTCTTCCCGTCATCGACGAGGCGTACTTCGACTACCTCGATCCCGGCAGCAGGCTCGACGCGATCGCTGACCTCGTTCGCGCCGGGCACGACGTGCTCGCGTTGCGGACGTTCTCCAAGCTCTACGGGCTCGCGGGCCTGCGGGTCGGGTTCGGCGTCGGGCCGGCCGCGGTCGTCGCCGCGATGCGGAAGGTGCAGCGTGGCTACGACGTCGGGACGCTGGCGCAGGTGGCCGCGCTCGCGAGCCTCGACGACACGGACGAGGTCGAGCGACGGCGCGCCGCGAACCTGGCGGCAATCGGATCCCTTTCCGCCCTCCTGCGCGCACACGGCCTCGAGCCGCGTCCCGGCACCGCGACGAACTTCGTGCTCGTGGACGTTGGCGGCGACGCAGACGAGGCCACGGCCGCGCTCCTACGGGCGGGCGTGAGCGTGCAATCGGGAGTGCCGTTCGGAGCCCCGACGTCGCTACGGATCGGCGCCGGCTCGCCTGCCGATCTCGCGCTGCTCGACGCCGCGCTCGCCGCAGCAGGGCTCGGTGGAGCAGGGTTCAGCCCGGGTTAACCCGAATAATCCGCCAGGGGTCGCCGCCGGGGCCTCCGCTATCCTGGCACCAAGGCGCATGGCGGCGCCTCTTTTCGTATGAGGACGACACTCAAAAGAGGCGCAGGCCGGGCAAACGAGTGGAACGGCAACGGCAAGATGCAGTTGCCGCCGGGCCAGATCGTGCCCGGTCACGATCTACCGGCAGCCCGAGCCGCCGCGCCGGAGCAAGGGCCGGCTGGCGCTGACCGTCCTTGGCTGGGGATTGACGGCGATTCTCGTCTGCGTCGTCGGCGTCGCGGGCGGCGCCTATCTCTACGCGCACGAGACGGTCGGCGCAGGTTGCGGCCCGCAGCCCCGACGTCAAGGCGACGGCGAAGAAGCTCGAATCTGCCGATTGCCGGCGAGCCCGCGAACGCGCTCGTGATCGGCTACGACCGCCGCCCCGACGAGGCGAAGGGCACGCCGTCACGGTCGGACACGATCATGCTGATCAGGGCGAACCCCAAGAACAAGACGATCTCGCTGATCTCCTTCCCGCGAGACCTTCAGGCCGAGATCGTCTGCCCGGGCCGGTCGCGGTTCGTGACGAAGATCAACGCGGCATACGCCGAGTGCGGCTCGCGCGGGACGCTCGACACCGTCCGCAATCTCACGGGCGTGCCGGTCAACTACCTGATCACGGTCAACTTCCGCGGCTTCACCCAGGTCGTCGACAAGCTCGGCGGGATCTGGATGGATGTCGACCGCCGCTACTACAACAACAACGGCCTCTACTCGGCGGTCAACCTCCAGCCCGGCTACCAGAAGCTGAACGGCTATCAGGCGCTCTCGTTCGTGCGGTTCCGGCACACGGACAGCGACCTCTACCGCAACGCGCGCCAGCAGAGCTTCGTCCGGGCCTTCAAGGATCAGCTGGGCAAGAACCTCAGCCTGCGGAAGCTGCCGAAGGTGATCAGGGCGCTGACGAGCAACATCGAGGTCGCGCAGGGTGGCGGGAAGGACGTGCCCGTGAAGACGGTGCTCTCATACGCCGTCCTCGCCTTGTCTTTGCCACCGGGGCACGTTTTCCAGTCGCGGATCGAGGGCCTCGAGGGCTATGCCGACCTGACGACGTCGCAGGACAACATCTCGGCCGCGATCCGCGAGTGGGCGAATCCCGATGTCGACTCGCCGAAGAAGGCGACGGCCGTCGCGCTCGGCGAGAAGGTGAAGACGAAGATTCCGGCGGTCAAGGCGACGAGCATCACCGTCCTCAACGGCAACGGCGTCACCGGCTCGGCGTCCAATGCCAGCTACCTGCTCGGTCAGCGCGGGTACCCGATCCTGACGCCGCCGAACGGCATTCCCGCCAACGCCGACAACTTCACCTACTTCCGCACGAAGGTCTACTTCGATCCGAAGCAGAAGGGGTCGAAGGAGGCGGCGAAGAAGGTGGCCGGCCTCTTCGGCTCCGCCGACGTCCAGAAGGCGACGCCCGCGATCGCACTTCTCGCGAACGACGCGATGCTGACCGCGGTCGTCGGACAGACGTTCCACGGAACGCTCGCCGCCTCGGCGGTCGACCAGACGCCGAAGCGCGAGGCGCCGAACATCGCACCCGGCACCTCTGCATCGATCGACCTGCTCAAGGAGCGCCAGTCGCGCGTCGACTTCCCGCTGCTCGTGCCGACCGTCGTCGAGCGGTCGTCCTGGATCGATCGCGAGCGACCGATCCGCTTCTACCGGTTCGACGACAAGGACAAGCACAAGACGATCCGGCTCACGTACAAGATGGGCTCGAACGACTACTGGGGCGTGCAGGAGACGAACTGGACGGACGCGCCCGTGCTCGCCAGCAGCAACTTCCACCGCAGCATCGGCGGCCGCACGTACGACCTGTACTACAACGGCCCGCACCTGCACATGGTCGTCCTGAACCGCAAGGGCGCGAGCTACTGGGTCGTCAACAGCCTGCTCGACCGACTCTCGAACGAGACGATGATCTCGATCGCCAAGGGCCTGCGGCCGATCGCCAAGGCTTCGGCGTAGTAGCGGCGGGACTTGTCACGCCCACGTCCTCGCGCCCGGACGGACGCAGCCCGGTACCCTCCGAGCGTCGTGAGCGCCTCCCCTTCTCGTGTCGCCGTCTTCGGCGCCGGCTACGTCGGCCTCGTCACCGGCGCCTGCTTCGCCGAGCTCGGCCACCGGTCGTCGTCCGCGACGTCATCCCCGAGCGCGTTGCCGCCCTGCAGCGCGGTGAGGTGCCGATCTACGAGCCCGGGCTCGAGGAGCTGATCGCGCGCAACGCCGAGCGGCTCACGCTTCACGCTCGACGTCTGCGAGGCGATCGAAGGGGCCGAGTTCGTCTACATCGCCGTCGGCACGCCGCCGACGTACTCGGGCGACGCCGACCTCTCGGCCGTGTGGACCGTGATCGACGAGCTGCCCGCGATCGACCGGCGCTGCGTCGTCGTGATGAAGAGCACCGTCCCGGTCGGCACGGGCTCCGGGTGCGTCACCGGCTCGACGAGCGCGGCGCTGCGCCAGGTCGGCTACGCGTCGAACCCCGAGTTCACGGCCGAGGGCACGGCAGTGAAGGACTTCTTGCATCCCGACCGGATCGTCGTCGGCGCCTTCCGCGACGAGGACGGCGATGCCGTCGCCGCGCTCCACGCGGGAATCGACGGCCCGGTCGTCCGCTGCGACGTCGCCTCGGCCGAGATGATCAAGCTCGCCGCAAACGCGGCGCTGATGACGCGCATCTCGTTCATCAACGAGATCGCGAACGTCTGCGAGGCGACCGGCGCCGACGTCGTGCGGGTCGCCGAGGGCATCGGCCTCGACCGCCGGATCGGGCCGAGCTTCCTGCGGGCTGGGCTGGGATACGGCGGAAGCTGCTTCCCCAAGGACTCGCTCGCCCTGAAGCAGTTGGCAGCAAACTCCGGCTATCACTTCCAGCTGCTCAACGCCGTGATCGAGGTGAACGAGCTTCAGAAGCGCCGCGTGATCGGCAAGCTGAACAACCACCTCGGATCGCTCCGGAACAAGCGGGTCGCGCTGCTCGGGCTCGCGTTCAAGCCGCACACCGACGACATGCGCGAGGCGCCGAGCCTCGTGCTGGCGGGACGACTGCTGGCCGAGGGCGCGGATGTCGTCGCGTGGGATCCGATCGTCGACGGCAGCGACCTGCACGGCGTCGAGATCGCGGCCACCCCCGAGGCGGCTGCCGCCGGCGCAGATGCGATCGTGATCGTGACGGAGTGGCCGCGAGCTGGCGGACGTCGACTGGGCCGCGGTGGGCGAGACGATGCGAGCCCGCGTACTGATCGACGGCCGAAACATGCTCGACCCGGAGCCGCTGCGCGCAGCGGGGTTCACGGTCGAAGGCATCGGGCGCGCCGCCGACGTCGAGGGACGCCTGATGGAAGCCATCGTCCTCGCCGGCGGCAAGGCCGAGCGCATGGGCGACGCCACCGAGGGTCGTCCCAAGTCGCTCGTCCCGATCGGCGGCAAGCCGTTGCTCGCATGGCAGATCGGGAGGCTCCACCGTGCCGGCGTCGACCGCGTGATCGTCAGCTGCTCGGCCGGGCAGGAGCCGGACTTCGACGAGGGCCTTGCGGGTCTCGGCGTCGAGATCGCCTGCGCAGGAGAGACGGAGCGGCTCGGCCGCGGCGGGGCGATCCGCTTCGCCGCCTCGTTCCGCGCAGGAGGACGGCGACGTGCTGGCGATGAACGGTGACGAGCTCGTCGATGTCGACTTCACGGCGCTGCTCGAGCGGCATCGCGCCAGCGGCGCCGCGGCGACGGTCACGGTGGCCCGGCCGCCGTCGCAGTTCGGTCAGGTCGACGTCACGGACGACGACGTCGTGACCGGGTTTCACGAGGTCTCGCAGGTGCCGTACTGGGTCAACTGCGGCATCTATGCCCTCTCCCCGGCCGCCATGGCAGCGGTTTCCGGAACGGGGAGATCACGAGACGACGATCTTCCCCGAGCTCGCAGCCGCGGGGGCGTTGCGGGCGTTCCGGCACGAGGGCCTCTGGCTGACGGTGAACACGCCGAAGGAGCTTCGCCGCGCGGACGAGCACGTGACGCAGCATCCGGAGTGGCTCTCGTGAGCAGCCCCTACGCATTCACGCCCCGCCACATCGACAAGCCCTGGGGCTACGAGCTGATCTGGGCCGAGTCGGAGATCTACGTCGGCAAGGTGCTGTTCGTTCGCGCCGGGCAGGCGCTCAGCCTCCAGTACCACGAGCAGAAGGACGAATCGTGGCTCGTCCAGTCCGGGAGGGCGTCGCTCGAGCTCGGCCTCGTCGGCGGCGCCCTGGAGACGATCGAGATCTCGGCCGGAGACGCATTCCGCTATCGCCCGGGCACGGTCCATCGCGTCACAGCCATCGAGGACACGACGATCCTCGAGGTGTCGACGCCGCACCTCGACGACGTCGTCCGGCTCGACGACCGCTACGGGCGGCCCGAACGCGACAGCTAGAACCCCTCCGGGCCTCGACTACACTCGATCCGTTCACCACACCGAAAGCGAGACCTGACGATGGCTACGACTCAACGACACGATGTGAAAGACCTTGCCCTGGCTGCAGAGGGCGTCCGCAGGATCGAATGGGCCGACCGGCAGATGCCCGTTCTCGCGGCAATTCGCGAGCGCTTCGAGCGCGAGAAGCCGCTCGAGGGCTACCGCGTCTCCGCGTGCCTGCACGTCACGACCGAGACCGCGAACCTGATGCGCACCCTCAAGGCCGGCGGCGCGGATGTCGTCCTGTGCGCCTCGAACCCCCTTTCGACGCAGGATGACGTCGCGGCCGCCCTCGTC
Organism: uncultured Thermoleophilia bacterium; assembly: GCA_963797125.1. Classification (GTDB taxonomy): domain Bacteria; phylum Actinomycetota; class Thermoleophilia; order Gaiellales; family Gaiellaceae; genus Gaiella. The sequence continues at coordinate 491,878 of CAWCOI010000004.1, forward strand.
GACGAGTACGGGATCGGCACGTTCGCGATCAAGGGCGAGGACGACGACACCTACTACTCGCACCTCGAGGCGGCGATCGACCACCGGCCGCACATCACGATGGACGACGGCGCCGACGTGATCGGGATTCTCCACTCGCTCCGTCGCGAGCAGCTCGGCGACGTGATCGCAGGGACCGAGGAGACGACGACCGGCGTGATCCGGCTCCGTGCGCTCGAGGCCGAAGGCAAGCTCGGCTTCCCCGTCGTCGCCGTCAACGAGGCCCGCACGAAGCACCTGTTCGACAACCGCTACGGCACCGGCCAGTCGACGCTCGACGGGATCATCCGGGCGACCAACGTCCTGCTCGCCGGCCGCGTGTTCGTCGATCGCCGGCTACGGCTGGTGCGGCCGCGGCGTCGCGATGCGCGCGAAGGGCATGGGCGCGCACGTGATCGTCACCGAGGTCGATCCGATGCCGGCGATCGAGGCCGTGATGGACGGCTTCCAGGTGATGCCGATGCTCGAGGCGGCCAAGGTCGCCGACATCATCGTCACTGCCACGGGAGACAAGTCCGTCGTCGCGAAGCAGCACTTCGAGGTGATCAAGGACGGCGCCATCATCGCCAACACGGGTCACTTCAACGTCGAGATCGAGATCGGCGCCCTGCGCGCGATGGCGACCGAGACCCGCATCGCGCGGGAGTTCGTCGAGGAGTTCACGTTCGCCGACGGCCGCAAGGTCTACCTGCTCGCCGAGGGCCGGCTTGTCAACCTCTCCGCCGCCGAGGGTCATCCGGCCCAGGTGATGGACATGTCGTTCGCGAACCAGGCTCTCTCGGCCGAGTACATCGTCGAGAACGCCGCCGAGCTCGAGCGCAAGGTCTACGTCGTGCCGAAGGCGATCGACGACGAGATCGCGCGACTGAAGCTCGCGACGATGGGCATCTCGATCGACCAGCTGACGGAGGAGCAGGCGAAGTACCTGGCCTCGTGGGACGAGGGCACGTAACCCCGGAGGACCTGGAACCGGAGCGGATCGTCCGGCTCGAGGACGACGCGGTCGTCGTCCTCGACCAGCGGCGCCTGCCCGAGCAGGTGGTCGAGCTCCGCTGCACCGATGCGGCGGAGCTCGCGGAGGCAATCAGGTCGCTGGCCGTGCGGGGGGCGCCGGCGATCGGCGTCGCGGCCGCGTACGGGCTCGCGTTGGCCGCGACGCAGGGCCAGGACGTCGACGATGCCTACGAGGTGCTCGCGGCCTCCCGGCCGACGGCCGTCAACCTCCGCTGGGCGCTCGACGAGATGCGCGCGGATCCGACGCCCGAGCGCGCCCGGCGCATCCACGTGGACGAGGTCGCTCGCTGCGTCGCGCATGGGCGCCCATGCCGCCGCGATCGTTCCTCCCGCTGCGAGGATCCTGACTCACTGCAACGCCGGCGGTCTCGCGACCGGGGGCTATGGCTCGGCCGTCGGGGCGATTCGGGCAGCGGCGGAGCGGGGAGGAGTGGCGCACGTCTGGGTCGACGAGACACGTCCGTTGCTGCAGGGGGCGCGTCTGACCGCATTCGAGCTCGAGGCGCTCGGCATCCCGCACGCCGTCATCGTCGACTCCGCGGCGGCCTCCCGCATGGCCGCCGGCGAGGTCGACATCGTGATCACGGGCGCCGACCGGATCGCCGCGAACGGCGACACCGCCAACAAGATCGGCACCTACGGCCTCGCGGTGCTCGCCCACCATCACCAGATCCCGTTCGTGATCGTCGCACCGAGCTCGACGATCGATCCGACCGCGCCCGAACGGCGCCGCGATCCCGATCGAGGAGCGGGACGGGGCCGAGGTCACGACCCGGTTCGCCGCCCGCAATCCCGCGTTCGACGTCACGCCGGCCTCGCTGATCACGGCGATCGTGACCGAGGAGGGCGTCCACCGCTCTCCGTACGAAGCCTCGCTTCCCGCTCCGGTGCGCTCCCGTTGATCCTGGACGAGGTCGATCCCGCCTCCCGGGCGATTCTCGAGGCCCACGGTTTCGACGCACACAGCGTCGAGGCCGAGATGTTCGAGCGGCTACGGCGCGAGCTCGCCGACGGCACGCTGCGCGGCCGCGGCAACGTGGTGCACGGGGTCGTCGAGCCGCCGCTCGATTCCGACCTGACGCAGCTGCCGGCCCCCGGGGAGCCCGGATTCGCCGAGGCGGCCGCGGCCGGCGAAGAGGCATTGAGAGGCGGCCGGATCGCGATGGTCGTCCTCGCCGGTGGCATGGCGACGCGCTTCGGCGGTGGGGTCAAGGCGGTCGCCGAGGCGTTCGACGGCCGCAGCTTTCTCGAGGTGAAGCTCGACGAGACGGAGCGTCTCGCACGCGCGCTCGACGCGGAGATTCCCGTCGTCCTGATGACGAGCTTCGCCACCGACGCCGCAGTGCGCGAGCACGTCGTGGAGCGCGGGCTCGGGCAGCCGTTGTTCTTCTCCCAGACCGCAGCCCCGCGCCTGCGCCCGGACGCCAGCCTCTTCGTCGGTGCCGACGGCCGCGCCTCGCTCTACGGGCCGGGGCACGGCGACCTGCTCTCGTGCATCCGCTCCTCCGGAACGCTCGCCGAGCTCGAGAGGCGCGGGGTCGAGTCCATCGTCGTCTCGAACGTCGACAACCTCGGCGCTCGGGTCGATCCCGCCGTCGTCGGGCATGCACCTCCTCGCGCAGACACCGTTCACGGTCGAGGTCGTCGCGAAGGGCAACGACTCCGGCGGCGCGCCGGCGCGGGTGGACGGCCGGCCGCAGCTCCTCGAGGAGATGCGCTTTCCGCCGGACTTCGACCAGTCCCGCATCCCGGTCTTCAACACGAACACCTCGCTGATCACGACCGCCGCACTACGCGAGCCGGTGGATCTCACCTGGCTCGTCGCCGAGAAGACGGTCGACGACGAGGCCGTGGTGCAGTTCGAGCGGCTCTACCACGAGCTCTCGGCGCACGTGCCGACGACGTTTCTCGTCGTGCCGCGGAATGGACCGCGCGGGCGCTTTCTTCCGGTCAAGGAGCAGGCCGATCTGGCCGCCGTGCAGCCGCTGTTGCGGGAGATGTTGGCGACCTCCCTGGAGAGCTAACCCGAGGCGCGTTGGACGACCTACAGCCCGACCCGAGGAATGGAATCGGGCACGAAGCCGGCACGAACCCGGCTCGGACCCGTCTCGCGTTGTTCCGTACCGTCGGAGGATGGCGCTCCTCGACGTCGTCCTCCCGCGCAGATGTGCCGTCTGCGGCCTGGTCGGGACATCGCTCTGCGACGTGTGCCTGTCGCGGCTGCACCGCTGCGCGCCACCGTGGTGTGAGCGCTGCGGGGCGCCCGGGCCGTGGCCGGTTCGACGTTGCGCCGAGTGCAGCGGCCGGCGGCTCGCGTTCGCCTCGGCCCGGGGAGCGATCGTGTACGACAGCCGGCGCGCGCGCGTTCGTGGCGTCGTGGAAGGAGCGGGGACGGCGGGATCTCGCGGTCGTCGCCGCCGAGCTCGTCGTGGCCGGGCTCCCGCGGCCGGACGCCGACGCGGTCACGTTCGTCCCCGGCGACCGCGATCGCCAACTCAAGCGCGGCCACGCGCCGGCCGGCCTCCCTCGCGGCCGAGCTCGGGACGGCCTGGTCGATCCCGGTCGCAACCCTCCTGCGGCGGCGGCCGGGGATCGAGCGCCAGCGCGACCTGCCCCGGGCGGAGCGGCGCGGGAACGTCGCCCGCGCGTTCTCGCCTCGAGGGCGTCGCCGCGGCGCGTGTGTCTCGTCGACGACGTCTACACGACGGGCTCGACTGCGACGGCGTGCGCGACGGAGCTGCGCCGGGCCGGGGCCGTCCGGGTCGACGTCGTGTGTTTGGCGCGGGCGGTGCGGTAGTAGGATAGGTCCCAGACATACGACGGAGGGGGATGGAGAATCGCCATGCAACTCAAGCTCACCGCCCGTCACGACAACCCGAGCGATGCAACGCGCCGCTACGCGGAGACGAAGCTGGCGAAGCTCGATCGCCGTCTCCACGACTTGACGCTGATCGAGGTCACGTTCTCGCGCGCGCACAACCCGTCGATCGCAAACGACCACACCGTCGAGGCCGTCGTCCATGCGAAGGGCCCGAGCCTCGTCGCCAAGGAGTCGGCGTCGACCTACGAGGCGGCGATCGACCGTCTCATGGACAAGCTCGAGCGCCAGGTGGAGCGCTACCGCGACAAGCGCACAGTCGAGAAGCGGCGCTCCCAGAACGGCGCGCCGCCGCCGGCCCCCGCCGAGGAGCCCGACGACGTGCTGGAGGAGTACCCGGCCTGAGGTCTAGCCGGCCGACAGCGCCGTGGCGCAGCGGATCAGCCCGAGATGGCTGTAGGCCTGTGGATGGTTCCCGAGTCCGCGCTCGGTGAAGGGGTCGTACTGCTCGGGGAGGAGCCCGGTCGGGCCTGCTGTCTCGAGCATCTGCTGGAAGAGCTCCTCGGCGTCGCCGCGCCGTCCGGTGCGCAGGTAGGCCTCGATCAGCCACGCGGTGCAGATGTGGAAGCCGCCCTCCGTGCCCGGGAGGCCGTCGTCCCAGCGATACCGGTAGACGACGGCGCCGCTACGAAGCTCGGCCTCGACCTTCAGCACCGTCGCGAGGAAGCGCGGATCGTCGTCCGCGACGAGGCCCGAGAGGCCGATCCAGAGCGACGAGGCGTCGATCTCCTCGTAGCCGTAGGCGACCGAGTAGGCGCCCGCTGCCTCGTTCCAGCCGTGCTCGAGCACGTTGGCCGCGATGCAGTCGCGCAGCTCGACCCACTCGCCTGGCAGAGGCTCGCCGCGCAGCGCCGCGACGTGCAGCGCCCGCTCGACGGTGAGCCAGCCCATCACCTTGGAGTAGACGTGATGGCGGGGCGGCAGGCGTGCTTCCCAGATGCCGTGATCCGGCTCGTGCCAGCGGCGCTCGACCGCTTGCACCATCGCCTCGACGATCACCCAGTGCTCGTCGCGCACGGACCCGCCCGCCTCCGCGACGGCGGCTACGAGGTCGGCGATCGGGCCGAACACGTCCAGCTGGATCTGCCGGTTGGCGGCGTTGCCGACGCGCACCGGCCTCGAGCCCGCGTAGCCGGGCAGCGTCTCGATCACGGCCTCGGGGCCGAGCTCGAGGCCCTCGACGGTGTAGAGCGGGTGCAGGCGCTCCGGATGCCCGCCGGTGCGCCCGACGCAGCCGTCGACCCATCCGAGCAGCGCCTCCGCCTCGGCCAACGAGCCGAGGTCGACGAGGACGCGGGCGGACATCGCGGCGTCGCGGAGCCAGCAGTAGCGGTAGTCCCAGTTGCGCACGCCTCCGAGCTCCTCGGGGAGCGACATCGTCGCTGCCGCCAGGATCGAGCCGGTCGGCTCGTGGCAGAGCCCGCGCAGCGTGAGCGCGCTGCGCACGACCTCCTTCGTGGCGACGTTCGGCAGCCGCAGCTTCGCGACCCAGTCGAGCGACGGCTGCTCGGAGCTCGCCTGCCGGTTCTCGATCGAGTTGTGATGGGGATTGACATCGTGTGAATCGAACCGCAGCTCGAGCGGCACGCTCCCACCTGCCGCGGAGAGGTCGACGACGGCCCGGGCGGTGTCATGACCGCCGTCCTCGAAGACGTCCCACTCGACGCCGGGAGCGTAGAGGGTGATCGGCTCGTTGTAGCCGAGCACGAGCAGGCCGTCGCCGAGCGGCTGGAGCTTGATCGAGACCTGGCCGAACTCCGGCCGCGGAGCGAACTCGAGCCGGGCGACGCCGCTGCCGGAGAGCACCCGCACGAGCGTCGAGCAGTCCTCGAGCACCTGCCGGCCGAACTCGGACCCGGGCACATCGCACTTCCGATCGGCCCGCTCGAGCCAATCGGTGACCGTCACGCCGGACCAGCGGGTCTCGACGGTCATCGTCCCGGGACGGTAGCGCTGGCCAAGCGGGAGGCCCTGGCGCTCGGGCGCGACCGAGAAGTATCCGGCCCTCGACCCGCCCAGGATGTCGGCGAAGATCGCCGCCGAGTCGGGACGGGGATGGCACAGCCACGTCACCCTCGCATCCGGCGCGACCAGGGCGACCGTCGATCCGTTCGCGAGCATCGAGTGCCGCTCGATCGGAACGGCGTGATCGCCGTAGAGCCAGTGCCTGCGCAGCTCGAGCACGAGGCCGAGCACCCGCACCGCGTCGATCGGCTCGTCGACGCGATACGACGCGAGCGTCTCGCCCGACCCGATCTTGATCCCGAGGTCCGGCCCGTGGAGCTGGGCGAACGCGTTCTCGTCCGTGACGTCGTCCCCGAGGAAGAGGACGGCGCTGGCCGACGCCTGCATGCGCAGCGAGGTGATGGCCGCACCCTTGTCGGTCGTGAGGAGTGAGAGCTCGACGACCTCCTTGCCGTGTGTGACGTAGATGTCCGGCCAGGTCGCCGGCCCGCTGCTGACAGCATCGAGCGCGTGCTCGCTCACCTCCCGGCTGACGCCGCGCAGGTGCACCGCGACGCTCGCGGGCTTCGTCTCGAGGCGGACGCCGGGGTAGTCGCGCACGATCGCCGTCAACGCCGCGAGCAGCTTGCCATGGAGATCGTGTTGCTCGGGCGCGAGCCGCTGGATGAACCCGAGGTCGAACTCCGAGCCATGGCTCCCGACCAGGTGCACCTCGCTCGGGAGGCGGGAGAGGGTCGCCAGGTCGCGCAACGCGCGACCGGAGATCACGGCGACGACGGTCTGGGGAAGCGCGGCCAGCGCGCGGACGGCCGCCACGGCCTCGGGCAACGGCCCGGCGGCGGACGGATCGTCGACGAGCGGAGCGAGCGTTCCGTCGTAGTCGCACCCGATCAGGAGCTGTGGAACGCGCGCGATGTCCGCGAGGGCGGCGCGCAGTTCGGTGTCGAGGCCGCCGTTCGTCACGATCTGCTCCGCCCGTGGCGGCGATGGTCAAGCTTGTGGATCACGGTTGTAAACCTGCCATAAGCGCGAAGCCCGCCGGGGCGGGTCTCGAACCCCGGCGCGGGCACGCGAACGGCGCACCTCCCGCAGGGTAGTCCGGCTGTGTGAAGAATCAATCAAGGCGCGGGGCCCTCACGGTACGCTCTTACCAACGATGTCCACAACCGAATTCGGAAAATTCGAGAAGGTCCTACGCTTCGGCGAAGGCCGCCGCGTCAAGCGGCTCAAGCAGCAGGCCGAGTACATCGCGACGCTCGAGCCGGAGTTCCAGGCGCTCTCCGACGAGGAGTTGCGCGGGAAGACGGCCGAGTTCCGCGAGCGGTTTGCCAACGGCGAGTCGCTCGACGAGCTCCTCTTCGAGGCATTTGCAGCCGTGCGCGAGGCGCGCTGGCGCGAGTCGCAGCAGCGGATGTTCGACGTGCAGATGATGGGCGGGATCGTCCTCCACGAGGGCGACATCGCCGAGATGAAGACCGGTGAGGGCAAGACCTTCGTCGCCTCGACGGCGCTCTACCTGAACGCGCTCGCCGACACCGGCGTCCACCTCGTGACGGTGAACGACTACCTCGCCAAGCGCGACGCCGAGTGGAACCGCGGCGTCTTCGAGCGCCTCGGCATGACGGTCGGCTTCATCCAGAACATGATGCCGTTCGACGTCCGCAAGCTGGCCTACGAGTGCGACGTCACCTACGGCACCAACTCGGAGTTCGGCTTCGACTACCTCCGCGACAACATGTCGGTCACGCTCGACGGGATCGTCCAGCGCAGCCACGCCTACGCGATCGTGGACGAGGTCGACTCGATCCTGATCGACGAGGCGCGCACGCCGCTGATCATCTCCGGCGAGCCGGAGACGGCGGCGAGCACGTACGTCGACTTCGCCCGGATCGCGAAGCAGCTGCGCGGCGAGCCGACGACGCGCAGGGCGGCGAAGGGCGAGGACGAGACCGAGCTCTCCGGCGCCGACTACATCTACGACGAGAAGCACAAGACGGTGTCGCCGGCGCAGACGGCGCTCGATGCCGTCGAGCGTGCGCTCAGGATCGAGAACCTCTACGACCCGCGCCACGTCCAGCTCGTCAACCACCTGAGTCAGGCGCTGAAGGCGGAGTCGCTCTACAAGCGCGACGTCGACTACGTGATCGAGGACGGCGAGGTGAAGATCGTCGACGAGTACACCGGCCGGATCATGGAGGGCCGCCGCTGGAGCGAGGGCCTGCACCAGGCGATCGAGGCGAAGGAGGGCGTCAAGATCCAGGAGGAGAACGTCACCCTCGCGACGATCACCCTCCAGAACTACTTCCGCCTCTACGAGAAGCTCGG